>NZ_JBAGKG010000002.1:0-1021007 GCF_037034145.1 Glycomyces sp. MUSA5-2 | reverse complement strand
AATCCTGAGCATGCTTCCTCACGACCCTCTACTACGTATTACTAGAACGTAGTAGGTAGTATGAGCACACGACACTCGCCAGGTCAAGATCTTCGAGCGGGATTCTCACGATGGAGGATGCAAGGTATGGGGAAACGACCGACCAGCCACGACGTCGCACGGCTCGCGGGGGTCTCGCAGTCGACCGTCTCACTGGTGTTCACCGGGCGCAGTGGCATCTCCGCCGCGACCCGGGAGCGAGTCCTCCAGGCCGCCGCCGAGATCAACTACCGCCCCAACCTCGCCGCCCGCTCGATGCGCACGCGCCGGACGGGCCGGTTGGCGGTCGTCATCCCCCTCGCCGGGTTGAATTTCGTGCCCATCCTCGAAGGAGCGTTCACCACCGCCCGCGAAGCCGGTTACGCCGTCGAGGTCTTCAGCCTCCCGCAGGAGAACGAGGAGCATGCGCGTGAGATCAACGCGCTCCTCGATTCGGACGAGTACGAGGGCGTGCTCTCCTTCTCCCCGGCACCGGTGCCACGGGATTCGGCCGAAGGGCCGGCCACCCCGTTTCTCGCGCTCTCCGAGTTCGACGCGGAGATGCACGCGACGGGCGCGTTCAGCGACGCGCAGCCGGTGGTGGAGATGATGGAACACCTCGTCGAACTCGGGCACCGGCGGTTCCTGCACATCGCGGGCCCGTCCGACTACCCCTCAGCCGTCGCGCGCCGCGACGCCTACCTCGCGACCGTCGACCGGCTCGGACTGGAGTCCCTCGGCGTGGTGGGCGGCCTGTGGAGCGGCATTACCGCCAAAGAGTGCGTGCTCGCGCTGCCAGACGATACTCCCCCGCTCGCGATCATCGCCGCGAACGACGTCATCGCGGCGGGCGCGGTGCGCGGATCAGTCCAGCGCGGCTGGTCGGTCCCCGGCGACGTGAGCGTGACCGGCTGGGACGATGCCGTTCTGAGCGCCCACTTCATTCCCTCCCTCACGACCGTGTTCCAGGACCGTCACCGACTCGGCGCCTACTCGATGCGCCGCCTCGTCGCCGCCGTGCGGGGCGAGGAGGCGCCCGAGCGCGAGACCAACTTGCAGCAAGTCATATGGCGCGAATCGGTCGCCCCGCCCTTGCCGCGCTGAGCATCGATCCGGCTCCGGCAGCGAAGCTCCCGACCCGAGTGGCGCGCAACTTTCGGAGCCGCGCCCGAAAACAATGAATCGATATATTGACGCTCATGAAAGTCATCGATAGGATGTTACTGATCACATCCAGTCGTCGGTGTCGGCGCTGCACGCGGCCTCTGCGCTGATCCGACTGCAATTTCCCCTGAATTGGAGTGTCGTGATGCCCTCACGCCGACTCATCCTCGCCGCCGCTGCCAGCGCAGCCGCTACAGCATTCATGCCGACCGGGCCGGCCTTCGGGCAGGCCCTCTCGTCGTACGTCATGGGCTACTTCAAGGAGTCGCCGACCATGACCGACGACAGCTACGCGCTCCACCTCGCCGTCAGCACCGACGGCCTGGACTGGATGCCGCTCAACCAGAACAACCCCGTCGCGACCCCCACCGCCGGTACCGGTGGTCTGCGCGACCCGTTCATCCTCCGGAAGCAGAGCGGGGGCTTCGTGGTCCTCGCCACCGACCTCAAGGGCCGGATCTTCAACCTCAACAACCAGTACATCCATGTGTGGGACTCGGCCGACCTCACCAGCTTCACCGGGTACCGGCGGGTGCAACTGCACACCATGGCGACGCATTCATGGGCTCCGACGGCGTTCTGGGACCCGGGCCGAGGCCAGTACGGTGTCGTCTACTCGGCCCACAACGGCGTCCGTGACGTGCTCATGGTCAACTACACGAGCGACTTCGTCAACATGGGCGCAGCGCAGACGTTCTTCGATCCCGGCTTCAGCGTCCTCGACGGCGACGTCCTCGCCCATGGCGGTGCTTTCTACCTGGCGTACAAGAACCTCGGCAACGGCAACCTCTACGTGTCCCGATCGACCACGGGTGCGGCGAACTCCTTCACCACCATCACGAGCGGGCTGCGCCAGGGCAGCGCCATCGAGGGGCCCATCCTCGCCGCTTCGGTCTCCGGCGGCACGTACTGGCTGTGGGGCGACTCCTTCTCGCCCGACAACGCGGTGCAATACGCCTGGCAGTCCTCGAACCTCGCCGGGAACACATGGACCGTGCTCAGCCAGCGCCAGTACAACCCGCCGTTGAGCGTCAAGCACGCGACCATCAAGCCGATCACGAGCAGCGAGTTCAACGGACTCGTCAACCGATGGGGCCGCCCGCAGTGGAACCGGCTCAAGTCCTACAACGCGCCGAACCGGTTCCTGCGCCACATCGACCAGACCGTCCGGCTTGACCCGTACCCCATGGAACCGCCCGCCGACCAGCAGTGGCGGCTGCGTCCCGGACTGGCCGACGCGGCAGGGGTCTCCTTCGAGTCGGCGAACGCCCCCGGCCGCTACCTCAGGCACGCGAACTACGTGCTCCGGCTCGACACGAACGACAACACGTCCCTGTTCGCGCAGGACGCGACCTTCCACCGCGTCGCCGGTCTGGCCGACACGTCCTGGTCCTCATTCCGTTCCCACAACTTCCCCGAGCGCCACCTGCGCCACGCCGACTACGCCCTGCGCATCGACCCGATCGGCTCCGACTCGGCGTCCCGCCAGGACGCGACCTTCCAAGTGACCTTCTAGGAGGCATCCATGTCGACGCACCTCCGGCGGCGCCTCGCCGCCGTCTGCTGGTCCGCGATCCTCGTCTGCATCGCAGCGCTGGTCCCCGGCACGGCCCGGGCCGACAACCCCATCGTCCAACACCTCTACACCGCCGACCCGGCACCGCTGGTGTACAACGGCCGCGTCTACCTCTACACCGGCCACGACGAGGACGGGGCGACCTATTTCGACATGCGTGAATGGCGCGTGTTCTCCTCGTCCGACATGGTCAACTGGACCGACCACGGCACCCCGATGAACCTCGACACGTTCGCGTGGGCCGACGAGAACGCCTGGGCCGGACACGTGGCCCAGCGCGGCGGCAAGTTCTACTGGTACGTGCCGGTCCGCAACGCCGCGACCGGCAGGATGGCCATCGGCGTCGCGGTCGCCGACAGTCCTACCGGACCGTTCCGTGACGCGCTCGGACGGCCCTTGGTCGAGAACGGGGAGATCGACCCCGCGATCTTCATCGACGACAACGGCCAGGCCTATATGTACTGGGGAAACCCCAACCTCTGGTACGTGCGGCTCAACACCGACATGATCAGCTTCTCGGGCGCTCCCACCCAGATTCCGCTCACCACCGCCGGATTCGGCACGCGGACGGGGAATCCCAGCAGGCCGACGCTGTACGAAGAGGCGCCGTGGGTCTACAAGCGCAACGGGCAGTATTACATGATCTTCGCGGCCGAGTGCTGCTCAGAGTTCATCGCCTACTCCACCGCACCCTCCCCCACCGGGCCCTGGACCTACCGCGGCACCGTCATGCCCAGACAGGGCAGCTCCTTCACCAACCACCCGGGCATCGTCGACTTCAACGGGAGCTCCTACTTCTTCTACCACAACGGAGCGCTCCCTGGCGGTGGCGGCTTCGCTCGCTCCGTGGCCGTCGAACGGTTCTCCTACAACGCCAACGGCACCATCCCGACCATCAACATGACCACAGCCGGGGCGCCGCAGGTCGGGACCCTCAACCCGTACACCCGACAGGAGGCCGAGACGATCGCCTGGGGATCGGGCATCGAGACCGAGCCCGCGAGCGAGGGCGGCATGAACGTCGGCTGGATCCAGAACGGCGACTACATCAAGGTCAAGGGCGTCGCGTTCGGCTCAGGCGCCTCCTCGTTCACCGCACGCGTCGCCTCAGCCGGCGCGGGCGGCAGCATCGAACTCCGTCTGGGCGGCCCGAACGGCACGCTCGTGGGCACCTGCGCGGTGCCGGTCACCGGCGGCTGGCAGACCTGGACCACTGCAACCTGTCCAGTCAGCGGCGCCGCCGGAACCCAGGACCTGTACCTCCGATTCACCGGCGGCGGTGGCTACCTCTTCAATGTCAATTGGTGGCGGTTCGCCACATGAGGCGCCGGACAGCGCCCAGGCTGTAGACCTCGGCGAGATCCGCTCCAAGAGAATCCGAACGGGCGGCCCGTCGGGCCGCCCGTTCGGTCTCGCCACGGTGTCGTCATTGGTGCGATGACCCACCGCCGCAAGCCATTTCTAGCAGTCGAGATCGAGCTCGACCGCCGAGCCAGAAGCGGTGAAACCGAAGACCTCCCGGCTCTGCCCCGCCTCGATGCGGGCGTTCCAGCCCAGGTCCGAAGCGGTCACCCGTGATCCGGACTGGGACCACTCGGCGTTCCAGGCACTGGCGATCTGCTGGCCGCCGGGCCAGTTCCAGCTCAGGCTCCAGCCGTCAACGGGCTGGCTGCCCGCGGTGAGGGTGACCCTGCCTTGCCAACCCGACCCCCAATCGCTCACCACTTCGATGCGTCCCTGGCAGGTGCCGCCACCGCCGCCACCGCCGATTGCGGTGACGAAGGTCGTGATGCTCCGGGCGGGGAGCGGGGCGGTGAAGGAGCCGGCGGAGACACCGATTGCATTCTGGGCTTGAAGGCTCCGGCTGCCGTCTGTCACCCATGAGGACACGCTGGAGGCGGTGCTGTTCCGGATCGTGAACGGCAGGTTCACCGACGAGGCCCCCTTGTTGATGGCGACGATGGCGATCTGCGCATCGGCGCCCCGGTACGCCGAGACGTAGACGTTCGCCTGCGGGTTGGGGGTCGCGTCGATCCGTACATGCCCGGGGCGGACGAACTTGGAGAAGTGCGCCATGTTCGCGCCCCGCTTGCTCATCTGCCCGTCCTCGCGCATCGGGCCGTAGGACCGCCGGATGTACCACCACACGTACGCCTGGAACTGCCCGTCGACCATGGCGTGGTGGAGGTGCTGTCCCACGTCGAGCGCGCCGGGCCACAGGTCGGCCGAGTCGGTGCTGTTGGGGTAGTACACCTCGGTCATCCACAGCTCTTTACCCGCGCTCTTCTGCTGGTAGAGCGGGTAGGGGAAGTCCCGGACCTGGGTGCCGTACAGGTGGGCGCCGAGGATGTCCATGTTGGCCAGCGCTTGGGCGTCGTTGAGGATCGGGTCGGAGAGGACCTTGCGGTACTGGAAGGATTCGGGCGCGATCACCCTGGTGTTGATCGACCCGGCGTTCTCCCGCGTGAACCGGAGCATCTCGGCCGGGGTCCAGGCCGTCCAGTCGTGTGCGTAGTCGGGCTCGTTCTGCACCGAGACGGCGTGGAGGTCGACACCGTTGGACCCCATGAACGCGTCGAACTCGTTGAGGTACTGCGCGTACGCGCCGTACTGGTCGTAGCGCAGGCGCTTGCCGCCGGAGAAGGACTCGGTCATGCTCATGGGCGGGTTCCATGGGGAGGCGAAAACCGCCGCACCGAGTTCGATGGCGCGACGGGCCGTGGCGACCTCGCGAGCCCAGTTCGACCTAGTCTCGTCGATCGGGATGCGCAGCAGGGAGAAGCCGAGCTGCCCGGCCCCGTTCCCGAAGGCGGTCTCCCGCTGAGCGGCGGTCAGGTCGCCGATCCACGGCGTGTGGTTCATGCCGCCGAAGCCGCGAATGGTCTGGCGTGCCGCCGACGGGTCGATGGTCACACTCGACTGCGCTGCACCCGGCGTGGCGACCGCCAGCACCGGGAGAGCGCCCAAGGCAATGAGCGATCGGCGGCTCAGGTTTCCCGCCTGCCGCCCTCGGGTCTCGTCGTTTCGGGAGGTCACGAGTTCGTCCTTTCCCCGTCGGCCAGAGCGTTCCGGGGCGAATCGGCGCCGGCGGTCCCGTACGGCTCGCTCGCCTGGAACTGCTGGAAGAAGGTCCAGGTCTCCCCAGGGAGCCAGGTCCGAGAGCCGCTGTCGCCGGGGGCGCCGTCCTGCGGGGCGGCGATGTGGCCGCCGTCGAAGGCAGCCCAGACCACCGGATGGTCAGCGGAACAGCCCGAGAACGCGGTGGTGACATGGGTCAGGCTGCCCTGGGCGGGTTCAGGGACGTCGCGCGCGGTGCAGCCGTTGTTCTGCACGAACCGGTTGCGCTGGGACTCTCCTCCGCTGTAGTTGTCGCTGATGCCGTGCGCACCGAAATAGGCGACCGGTTGTGTGCCGCCGTCGCAGCCGCTGATGAGGCCCGGCGATCCATAGACCGCGACCGCGCGGAAGACGTCGGGACGGGCGCAGGCGAGCGAGTAGCTCATCGCCCCGCCCCAGCTGAATCCGAGCGCGAAGCGCTGCTCGGTGTCGATGCAGAGGGCGTTCTCGACGACGGCGAGCAGGTCGTCGGTGAAGCGGACGTCCCGGCCCCCCGTGTTGGCCCAGCCGTTGTCGATCCCCTGCGGGGCGATGAAGATCGTGCTCTCGTTCGCGAGCCGCTTAAGGCCGTAGTAGGCCCAGGTGCCGGTCTCCACGGTCCGGCCGGTGGCGACGTCGGTCGAGGAGCCGCCCCACCAGTGAAAGCCCAGAACCACGCGGTACGGACGGTTGGGGTCGTAGCCGTCGGGCACGTCGAGGATGAACGAACGGGACTGCCCGCCGCTTTGAAGGGTGTGGGTGCCGTCGGTGAGCGCCGGGGCCGAGCCGCATCCTGCGGTCGCCGCGGCGATGCCGGGGTTCACTGACGGTTCCTGAGCGTGAGCGGTATGCGTGAGTACGGCCGCCGCCGCGACGGCCGCGAGGGCCGCCAACACTGCTGTGATCCGGGTTCGGATCCGCCGTCGAGTATGCACAGCTTTGCCTTTCGAGCTGGAGTTGAACGTCGGGGGCGCCCGTGTTCTCGGTAAACTCCCGACGCGAATCAAGTCCCGTGCGCTGCAGAGCGTCCCGAAGGGCGACCCGCCCACCCAAGCGATCACTAAGACGTATGAATCGAGACACATCGATGTCTTGTCCGTAGCGTACGAGATCCGCCGATTCCAGTCAATAAATTTCGAGGCAGAACTCGAAAGTTTCGCGGCGTCGCCGCCGCATCGCCAAGGACGAACCGCTGATCGACTGGAAAGAAGCGCATAACGCCTCTCACCGGCACATCCGTGCTCAGATCGAGCACACCTTCGCGAAGATGAAGCGCTGGAATGTGCTCCGCGACTGCCGCCTGCGCGGCGAGGGTGTCGCTGAAGCGATGTCAGGCATCGCCCGGCTCTACAACCTCACCCTTACAGGCTTACGGGACAGCCTTTAGGGAATCGAAGTTCACCTCGATCTCGATTGCGGCGCTCTTGGCTCCGTAGCCGCTCACGTCGTCTGAGGAGAGGTCCTTCGCGACACCATTGAAGAACCAGTGCAGCGCCTCCAGGACCGTGGACTTGCCTGTGTCGTTCGGGCCGATGAGGCTCGTGACGGTGTCGAACTCGACGGTCAGATCCTCGATGCAGCGGTAGTTCTGAATCCGAACGCTCCTGATGCGCAAGTGAACTCCCCAGGGTGTCATCGGGTGGGCGCGGACAAGAGATCCATTGTGGCCCATCGCAGGAGCACCGAGCATCAGCCGACCGGTCACGTGATTCAAACCGGAACGCGTAACTCGAACGGGGCACCGCCTCATCTGGACGTCGGCACGCGCAACTAATCTTCAAAGATGCCTGTGACCGAGCAGTCGGTGATGTCGCTCTTCCTGGAGATGACCGTTCGCGGCGAGATCCTCTCGACCGGGACCGGGTTCGCAGTGATGCATGACGGAGCCCCCTACCTCATTACAAATCGCCATAATCTAAGCGGCCGTCGCTCAGACACGAACGAGCTTCTGAGCGACCAGACCGGAGCCTGTCCGGATTCCGTTCGGATTTGGCACAGCAGGCCAGGAATCCACGTCGCCTGGGCAGCCACCGTCGAGCCTCTCTACGACGCGGAAGAGCGGCCGCTGTGGCTTGAGCATCCGCTTCTTGGGAGAGGCGTCGATGTTGTCGCTCTACCGCTGACTGAACTCGATGAGGTGGAGATCCGGCCTTACAGCCTTGAGAACGGTCGGTACACTCCGCGAGTCTCGGTTGCGAGTGATCTCAGCATCATTGGCTTTCCGTTCTCGATCAAGGCCGGCGGTTACTTCGGCGTTTGGATGCGCGGAACCGTGGCGTCCGAGATGGCGGTTCAGTTCGATGGAAAACCCTGCTTCCTCATAGACAGCAGAACACGGCCGGGTCAGTCAGGGTCGCCCGTCATTCACTACTCAGACGGTGGCCCACTTCAGACTTTGGAAGGAACGATCATCGGAGCAGGCGAACAGGCAACTCTTCTGGGAATCTACTCGGGCCGCATACATCGTGACAGCGATCTAGGGATTGTCTGGAAGGTCGCCGCCATCAACGAGGTCGTTGCAAATGGTCAGCGCCCGCTGCACAACAACCTCTGATGAGCGCTTGCTGGTACGTCGCGAACCTCCCTTGTGCTCGTGCCTTCTGGTCCTCGGGGAAGAGTTCGGCGAGCAGGCCCTCAATGCGGATTCTGATCTCGTCGCGGATGGGGCGGACGGCTTCGACGCCTTGGCCTACGGGGTCGTCGAGTTTCCAGTCGAGGTACCGCTTGCCCGGGAAGATTGGGCAGGCGTCGCTGCAGCCCATGGTGATGCACACCTCCGAGACTCGCGCCCCTGCGGGACCTCGGCCTCATCTCCGTCACCCCCAAAGGCCGCAGCAACATCTACTCCCTCTGCTGCGACGCCTTCGCCGAACCGCTCCTCGCCCTCGCCGGACTCTCCACCCCCACCGAAGACACCTGCTGCGATTGAACCGCGGCGCGAGTCAGTCAGCTCCTTGCTGAGGTTGACCGCCGAGTTCCGCAAGCTCGGTGGCGTTCAAAGGGTGTCTTTGAGTTGCAGGGTGAGCGGTTCGGTGTAGAAGGTCTGGAGGTGGTTGGTGCCCGGGATCGGGTCGCCGTCGCGTCGGTAGAAGCGGGCCGTCAAGCTGCGTTCAACCGGGTCGGCGAGGTAGGTCCACAGGGTCCGCTCGGGCCAGCCGTTGGCGGTGCCGGCCTTGTTGTTGTCGGCGAACGCGCAGTTGACCGTGTCGATCAACGCGGTGACGTCCTCGCCGGTCCAGGGGCCGGTGTGGGTGTCGATGGCTCGCTGGAGCAGGAGGTGGCGCACGAAGGTGTTGTGCTCGGCGTCCATGTCGACCTTGGGGAACGTTCCGGGGTCGGGGTAGCGGTGGAGGGTGTGGTTGGCGACGATGAACACCTCGTCGGGCCCGGCGTCGGTGAAGCGGTACTGGCGGGTGTCGGCGTCGATCTCGAAGACCGTGGCCGCACCATGGGCGTCGGCGATGAGCCAGTGCTCGCCGTTGTCCATGGGCGTGAAGACGTGCTGCCCCAGCAGGGCGAGCTTGGCCTCGGCGACGGTGGCGGCACGGTCGAGGATAAAGCCGAGGACTTGGTTGGTCGACAGTCCCGAGTCGAACCCGCCAGCGGGCGCGGCGCCGAGGTCGCCGCGGCCGGTGGAGCCGACCAGGATGCAGGCGAACAGGCCGTCCTCGTTGATGCCGTCGATATTGGGGCACAGCAGGTCGTGGCTGCCGATCTGGAGCGTGGCCCGGCCGCCGTCGGGGCGGAACCGGATGGCGACGTTCCGGGAGTAGGACCCGTGCTCGCCGGAGGCCGGTTCGCGGCCGAGCATCGCCGAGAACGTCATCGTGTACCAGTCGAGGTTGCGTCCGATCAGGGGGCGGCCGGTGTCGGTGAGCGCGGGCGGCACCCACACCGCCGAGCAGCCGGGCGGGACCGGCACGTCGTAGCCCAGGCCGGTCGGGTCGAACCCGTCACTGTCCGCGTCGAGCCCGAACGCTTCGGCGCGTTCGGCGAAGGCGGGCCAGTTCCGTTCGAGGTAGGCGCGGCGGGCGGTGCCGTAGACCGGGTCGGCGTATCGGGCGAGCCGGGTTCCGAAGTGCGCTCTCGCGTATGAGGCGAGGTCGCGGCCGATCTCGCGGTCGCTGCCCGCGACGGTGAGCTCCCGCACCGAGAGGTAGTCGCCCTCGCCCTGCTCGACCAGCAGATTGTCCTCGGTGATCACAGCGCCTCCGGTGTCCTCAGCAGCACGAACGCCGCCAGTATCCCAACATCGCGAACTCTCGGTGCCGACTCAGCACAGACTCAGCAGAACCGAGCATTTACTGCTAGAACTCGGCACTACGCAGGGGCCTTCGAGATAATTCGGGTCCTGAAGACACCCAATTCCGAGAAGGTGGGCTGTGGGTTCGTGGCGGGCTCCTTCGGAGCGGGTCGAGAGTCTGGTGGCGCTTGCGCATCGTCTGACGGACCGTGATCGGGCGATTATCTCCGACCTGGGGCGGCTGCGGGTGTTGACGTTGGAGCAGGTCGCGCGGGCGCATTTCACTTCCCGGTCGTCGGCGCGGGACCGGCTGGACACGTTGCGGGAGCTCGGGGTCGTGGACCGGTTCCGTCCTTCGACGAGAGCAGCGTACCGGTACGTCCTGGCGTGGACCGGGCTGCGGTTCCACCAAGCCGCGGTCGAGGAGGAGCGGCTCTCGAAGCCGGAGTTCTACCGCGAGGGCAGCGACAAGCCCCGCGCGGCGCCGAGCCGCCCGGCTGCCGAAGCGCTCATCGGCCGGCTCATCGCCAACCCGATGCGGGCCCACTTGGAGTCGGTGAACGACTTCTACACCCGACTCGCGGCGGCGAGCCGTCCCGATCCGACGGTCGAACTGGTCCGCTGGCACAGCGAGGCTGAGGCGACCGCCCTGATGGGTGAGCAGATGCTGCGACCCGACGGCGCCTTCGACGTGGAGGTGCACGCCGAGTTCTGGCGTTGCTGGTTCGAGCACGACACCGGGACCGAACCCCTGACAACGCTGACCGCGAAGGCCCGCACCTACCGAGCGACGCTCAGCCATCGAGCCACCACCCTCTCCCACTTCGGAGACAAGGCGGACCCGCAATGCCTCGTCATCGAACTGACCCGTCCCGGCCGCGAAGCCAATCTTCATCCGGCGATCGTCCATCTGACCGACAGACTCGTCATCGTCACCTGCACGGTCGAACGGAGCACCCATCCACTCGGAGCCGTCTGGTGGGTGGTCGGCGATCCTGCGGGCCAGTTCCGCAGGTTCGCGGAGATCCCGACGGAGCCACCGGGATTGCTCAAGTAACCGGCGCAATGGCTCCCGCTGCCGTATCCGCAACGTTCCCCGCTGCTGCTCCCGACACCCCGTTGAGCGGTTCCTGTTCGAAAGCCGCAGGACACGGCGGGTGAATCCATACGACCGCCAGTCAGACGTATATACATACTCCCCCGGGGCGGCATATCAGAACGGGTACAAGTCCGCCCCAACACCAGCTAAGACCCTTCTTCGCCCGCCCCCGCTGTGTGCCCTTGTGCGGCTTCATGAAAGCCGTACCCACCCAGGTACGGGCAGCCGCCGGACAGGTCGGGTCCGCGCCGCAGCGGGGCCAAGTCGGCGCGAACCAGCGCCGAGCAGCCCACTCGCAAAGCCTGCGACCGGGCATTGGACTCGCGGGTGCGCATCCTTCTCAGTCAGATTGATAACGGGATGTTTGTGCCCCATCCTGATCACCCCATCCTGATCAACCCCTCCCACACCCCACTCCATGACCCACGCCCTCTCCTTTGATCCGAGCGGGGCGTTCATGCAGTGTGTGAGCCATCCCTGGCTCGCACTCTGAACCCGACGACATAGTCATGTCTCCAACGGCTGGCAAGAAAACGGGCGTCGAACTGCCGCCATCCGATCCTCAGTCGTTCTGAACGGTGCAGCTCCATCCGCTGGCGACGTGGAGCCCGGATGGGCCCGCCAGCGGCCCGCTGTGGCCCCGGCGCTCGCCAACACCGCCATGGAGGGGTTGGCCGGACCCTCCGGCCGACGGAGCCGCACTGGCAGAGAGGGAACGCTGGAAATGAGGAGGACCAGCGAGCTGGCGGTCGCGGTCCGGTAGATGGGCGCCTGCGGGTATATGAATGAACATATACATTCACCCTGGCTGACAGCCGAGAACTGCGGCCTTGAGCTGCGCGGGCCCTGGGTGCGCGGGGTCGTGTGGGTGGACGGGGCCTCGGCGAGCCTGTTGGATCCCTTGATCTGGACCCCTGCATGTAGACCATGTGTTGGCGGCGGTCCAGGCGGCCAGCCGTGATGTTTCCGGAGCGAGCCGACACCGGATCGGTGTTGCGAAGGTTCACAGTCTCACGGCGTGTGCGCTCCCTAATTGGTAAGAACATCGAGCAGTCGCCGGGCGAACACCGCCTGGTGACTACTGGCGGTTACCGGTCCCGATTACTCACCCGAACCGGCACGGACAGGCTCGAATCCCCGGAGTTCAGAGGGCGGTTACTGGCGCGCACCCTCCAAAGGGTGTTGGAGGGTGCGCGCCAGTAATCGGGGTGGGTGCACGCACCCCGGCCTCCGGCAACGGCAGTAAGCGCGTCGGACATAATCCGTACACATCCATTGACAGAGAGTAATTAGACGAGTATAGTGGGTGGCCGCCTGGATCGCTGTGCCCGGTGAGACGCTCCGTCTTGCCCACCACATCACTTGATGCCGCCCAGGTTCGCCCTGGCGGCCATTTCGACTTCACCACCACTCGCGCATCAGCGCGCCTACGGCCCGCTGAGCGCGGCTTGATCTTCCGCGGGAGTCGCCCTACCGTCGCATGCGACGCCCTGACCTGGGCCGATACCGGCGGGTGGTTCGCATGAGGGGCGCGGGCGGTCCGATCCGCGTCAGCGGCCAGCGCCGCAAGCGCATCGACACCCGCCGCCTGGCGGAGGTGCTGGTGCGGATCACGATCCGCTCAGGCAGTGCCGACTCCGGCGGCGGGGTGCGGGGCGTCATCGACCGTTCAGACGAGCAGGAGACGAGGCGCCAGCCATGACCAAGCGCAGAACATCCACCAGTACCGCAGCAGAGGCTGTGAAGGTGCGGGGCGGGAAGGCGGTGCTGTACCTGCGGGTCTCGGACCCCAAGCAGGTCAACACCGACTACGACCCCGAGGGGAACTCGATCCCGGCCCAGCGGAAGGCGTGCACGCAACTGGCCGGCGAACTCGGCCTGACCGTGGTCGAGGAGTACGTCGAACCGGGGAGGTCAGCCAAGAGCATCGACCGGCGGCCGAAGTTCCTGGCCATGATGCGGCGGGTCAAGGAGCGCGGGGATGTGGACGCGATCGTGATCTACATGCGGTCGCGGATCTTCCGCAACGCCGCCGATGCCGCGCTCACCCGCCGGGAGCTGAAGCAGCTCGGCGTCTCACTGGTCTCGGTCAAGGACCCGACTGCGGACTCGATTTCCGGGGACATGCTCGCGGGCATTCTCGACGTCGTCAACGAGTACCAGTCGCGCGCGGCCGGGGACGACATCGCCTACAAGATGGAGGCGAAGGCGCAGCGGGGCGGGACGCCCACCAGGACCCGCCTCGGCTACCTCAACACCGCCGAGACTGTCGATGGGCGCACGGTCCGCACCGTCGTCCTCGATCCGAAGCGGGCGCCCTTGGTGCGGATGCTGTTCGAGCAGTACGCGACCGGCCTGCACGGCTTCCGGCAGCTTCGCGACTCGGCCACCGCCGCGGGGCTGCGCACTCGTCCGACCAAGCGCTTCCCGGGCGGGACACCGCTGTCGATCCACGCGATCGGGCGCATCCTCAAGGACCGGTACTACCTCGGCAAGCTTCCATACAAGGACCGCGAATACGAGGGGCGACATGAGCCGCTGGTGTCGGCGGAAGTGTTCGACCGCGTCCAGGAGGTGCTGTTCAGCCAGCGCCAGGCCGGGGTCCGCGAGCGCAAGTGGGACCACTTCCTCAAAGGCACCGTCGCGTGCGCCCGCTGCAAGTCGCGGCTGACACTTGAGCGCGGCAAGTCCAAGACCGGCCGGTTCTACTTCTACTACCTGTGCTTGGGACGGACGCGCGGCGAGTGCGACCTGCCGCGCATGGCCGTCGAAGCCGTCGAGGAGCACGTCGCCTCGCACTGGGCGACCTTCACGATCGCCCCGGCTGAGGCCGAGGAGGTCCGGTCGCACCTCGACGACGTGCTCGGCTCCCAGGAGCGGACCACGAAAGCGGTTCGGGAGCAGCTCGGCCGCGAGAGGGCCCGCCTCGAATCCGCTGAGAACCAGTGCGTCGAGTTGGTCGGCGACCCGGACTGGCCCGCAGCGAAACTCACCGAGCGCATCCGCGACCTGCGGACCAAGAAGGCCGCCATCGACGAGCAGCTCGAACACGCCGACGCCACTGAAGCGACCGAGGCCCGTCAGACCGTCGAGACACTCCTGGAATTCCTGGCCTCACCACGGACGGTCTACCGCGCCGCCTCCGACGCCGACCGCAAGGTGCTCAACCAGATCTGCTTTAAGGTCCTCTATCTCGACCGTGACCAGCACGGCATCCAAACCGCCCGGACCGAGGCGGGTGCGGCCGAGCCGCTGCTGGACCATGTACGGTCCCGGAGAACCAAAAACGGCGCTGCTCCGAAAAGCAACGCCGTTCCTGAAAACGGTTTTCACAAACCTACGGGTTCAAACATGAAACCCAATGTGCGCGAGGGGGGACTTGAACCCCCACGTCCGTTAAAGGACACTAGCACCTCAAGCTAGCGCGTCTGCCATTCCGCCACCCGCGCGTGCACACTGAGAGTGTATATGGAGTTTGTTTTGGCTGCCAGTTGGGCCTTTTGGCTTGCCCCGGCACGAGACGAAACTTTACACGACGGATTTGAGGGTTGCGCAAGGGGGGTTCGCGGTCGGGGGGAGGGGCGGGCGGCGGCTACGCTTGGGGGTATGACCGTGACCGCGCCAAGACTCCCCGACGCGGCGCTGGCGCATTGGGATCTGGGGCAGATCTACCAGATGCAGCGGGTGCAGACCGGGTTGATGAACCGGTCTTGGCGCGTGGACGCGTCGAGCGGTTCGTACCTGCTGAAGCTGTTCAGGGACGTCACGGGGCCTGAGCTCCAGTTCCAGTTCCATGTGCTGCAGACCCTGGGGGGCAACGGTGTCCCGGTGGTGCTGCCTGTCCTGAGCAGGGACGGGCGGACCACCATCTTCCTGGAGGGCGAGGAGTTCGGTGTCTTCCCTTGGGTCGGCGGGCGGCACCGGAGCGGGCTGTCCATGTCGCGGGACGCCTGCCGGGATCTCGGGTCCGTCATCGGGCGGCTTCACCGGACCCTGCATGCTTCCATTCCTGCTGATCGGGCGCCCAAGGTCGAGAATCCTCCGACGACGGAAGCTGCTTTGCAGAAGGTCGACCGGCTGTTGGAGCTGGTCGCCGCCGGGCGCGGGGACAAGACCGGGTTCGAGGCGACTGCGGAGCAGACGCTGCGGTTGAAGCGGGGGCTGCTGGTGCGGCTCGGGGACCGGCGGCCGCCGGATCTGGCGCCGCAGTACACGGGGTACACGCACGGGGACCTGCATCCGCACAACGTGCTGCACGGGCCCGACGATCGGATTTCGGCCATTCTTGACTGGGACCGCCTCACGGTTTCGTCGTACGCGCGGGAGATGGCGCGGGCCGCGGTGTTCTACTTCACCTATGGCGATGAGCGGGGTCTGGACTGCGATCGGATCCGGGCCTTCGCCGGAGGGTATCGGTCTGTCTTTGATGTCGGCGAGCCTGAGATCGGGTTGGCGACCCATCAGCTCTGGTGGGACCGGCTGACCGACAACTGGGTCATCGAGTGGCATTACGTGCGCCACAACTCCGCCTGCGACCACCTGCTGCCCGGCCAGACCGGGCTCGTGAAGTGGTGGACCATCCACTACTCGCAGGTCGAGCAGTCGCTCATGGGCCGCTGAGATTCGCAGTGGCGGGGCAATATCGCTTCTGTCACAATGGCTCGCATGACTGAACTGCCCCTCATCCACCTCCAGGGAAGTCCCTACCGCCAAGGCGTCCAGCAAGGCGAGCAGCTCAGGGAGCAGATCGCGACGAACGTGGCCGTGTACCGGTCGCGGATGCTCACCTCCGGGCTGCCGGAGGACTCGCTCGCCGAGCGGTCGCAGCGGTACCTCGGGATCTTCACCAAGGAGGACTCGCAGTACCGGGCGATCATGGACGGCATCGCCGACGGGTCCGGGCAGAACATCCTCGACATCGCGCTGCTCAACGCTCGGTATGAGCTTCTTTACAGTGCTTGGAGCGAGTTCGGGCGGCCGTCGGTCGACAGCATTCGGTCGGAGTGCACGTCGTTCGGCGGATCGGACGGGGTCTTCGCCGCGGGCGGCACGCAGATCGGGCAGAACTGGGACTGGTTCACCGGGGTCGAAGGCGCGCTGCTCCAGTGGCGGCACGGCGAGACGACCGTGGTCGGGTTCACCGAGGCGGGCGTCGCAGGGACCAAGATCGGGATCAACTCGGCCGGGATCGGCTTGTGCGTCAACGGACTCGGGGCGAGTGTCGACGACTGGAAGATCGACTCGGTGCCGTTCCACCTCCGGACGTGGCGGATCTTGCAGTCGAGCACGCTCGCTGAGGCTGTCGGACATGCGGTGGCTCCCCGGCCCGCTTGTTCGGCGAACTTCTTCGTCGGGAGCGCGTCGTCGGGTGTCGTGACGGTGGAGACGTCGCCGCTCGGGTCGCGCGTGATCTACCAGGACGGCGCCGCTCCCCTGGTGCACGCCAACCACTTCCGCGACCCCGAGGCGCTCGGGGTGTACCAGAGCTGGCTGGAGACCGGCCGCGTCTCCACGTACCACCGGTGCGACCGCATGGAGCACCTGCTGGCCAAGGAGTCCCCCGTGACGGCCGAGCACCTGTACGCGGCCATGCGGGACCACGACGGCGGGCCGCTGGCCCTGTGCCGCCACCCCGTCATGACCGACCCGGAGGAGCTGCGCACGCACACCGCGCTCGCCGCGCACCTGGAGCTCGACGCGCTGAAGTTCTCCTACACGTGGGGCCCGCCCTGCGAGTCGGAGTTCACCACGGTCTCGCTCTAGCGCGGGGTCGGCTGCGAGAGCTCCCAGCAGGCCACGGCCGTGGCGGCCGCGACGTTGAGGGAGTCGACGCCCGCGTGCATCGGGATGACGACGGTGCGGTCGCAGGCGTCGAGCGCGGCCGCGGTGAGGCCGGGGCCTTCGGCGCCGAAGAGGAGCGCGGGGCGCTCGCGTTCCTCGGCGGTGACCCGGCCGATGTCGATCGCGCCGCGCGAGGGGCTCAGGCCGTGGAGCGTGAACCCGGCCTCGCGGACCTGGGCGAGGCCGGCGGGCCATTCGTCGAGGTAGGCGTACGGGACCGCGAACACCTCCCCCATCGAGACGCGCACGCTCCGCCGGTACAGCGGGTCGGCGCAGTCGGGGGCGAGGAGCACGCCGTCAAAGCCGAGGCCCGCGGCGACCCTGAAGATCGCGCCGATGTTGGTGTGGTTGTTGATGCCTTCGAGGACCACGAGGCGCTTCACGGAGGTCAGCAACTCCCCCGGCTCGGGCAGCGGCTTCCTATGGAACGACGCCAGCGCGCCCCGGTGGACATGGAAGCCGGTCACCGATTCGAGGACGTCGGGCCCGGCGGCGTAGCAGGGGGCGTCCTCGGCGAGGTGGGAGAGCTGGTCGACGCGCTTGGCGTCGATGAGCATGGAGCGCATGCGGTATCCGGCGCGCAGGGCGCGGCCGATGACCTGGTGGCCTTCGGCGATGAACAGGCCGTGGGGCTGCTCGAAGCGGGTGCGCAGGGCCAGGTCGGTGAGGGCCCGGTAGTCGGCGAGGCGCTCGTCTTCGGGGTCGGAGATGTCGATAGCGGGCACGTGGTGATTCTGCCCCATGGGAAGCGGAACGGCCGGGACCGCCCGTGAGGGAGGTCCCGGCTGTCACGTGCGCTTACGCGGGAGCGGGCGGGAGCTGGCCGGGCTCCTTGCCTTCGCCGATGTCCTGGACCTCGCGGGCGGCCTGCTGGGCCGCTTCGAGGGCCTGGAGGGCCGAGTCGTCGAGTTCGAGGGCGCTGGTGTCGACCTCGACCTCTTCCTCCTCGCTCGGGCCGGACTTGTCGCCGCCGCCGAACGCGTTGCCGATGCCGCCGAGGGCCTTGGTGAGCTCGGCGGGGACGACCCAGACCTTGTTGGCGGTGCCCTGGGCGATCGAGGGCAGCGTCTGGAGGTACTGGTAGGTCAGGAGGCGGTCGGTGGGCTTGGCGTTGTGGATGGCCGCGAAGACCGTCTGGATGGCCTTGGCCTCGCCGTCGGCGCGGAGCACGGCGGCGTCGCGCTCGCCCTTGGCGCGGAGGACGGCGGACTGCTGCTCGCCTTCGGCCATGAGGATCGAGGAGCGCTTGGTGCCCTCGGCGTTGAGGATCGCGGCGCGGCGGTCGCGCTCGGCGCGCATCTGCTTCTCCATGGCGTCGCGGATGCTCAGCGGCGGCTCGATGGAGCGCAGCTCGACGCGGGTGACCTTGAGGCCCCACTTGTCGGTGGCCTTGTCGAGCTCGGCGGCGAGGCGGGCGTTGATCTCCTCGCGGCTGGTGAGGGTCTTCTCCAGGTCCATGGAGCCGACGACGTTGCGGAGCGTGGTGGTGGTGAGCTGCTCGACGCCCGCGAGGTAGTCGTCGATGTTGTACACGGCCGCGGTGGGCTGCGTGATGATGTAGTACAGCACGGTGTCGATCTGCACGCCGAGGTTGTCGGCGGTGATCACCGGCTGGGGCGGGAAGTTGACGACGCGCTCGCGGAGGTCCACTTTGGCGCGGACGGAGTCCACGAAGGGGACGAGGAGGCGCGGCCCGGGTTCGAGCGTGCGGCGGTAGCGGCCCAGGCGCTCGATGATGTAGTTCCACTGCTGGGGCACGATCTTGATCGAGCGGAACAGCACGATGATCAGGAAGATCGCGACGATCAGGAGCAGTATGCCTACGGGTTCCATGGTTTCTCAGCCTCCAGTGGTCTGGCGGATCGGGCGGGCTATGGGCACGAGGGTACTGAACGGCCGCCTATCGGTAACGACTGCTTCCAGACGATGACCGTGGCGCCTTTGATCTCGACGACGGTGACGGTGTCGCCGGGTTCGAGGAGCTGGTCGGGTTCGAGGGGGTAGGCGGTCCAGTTGTCCCCGGCGATCTCGACGAGGCCGCCGGAGAGGTCGACGGTCTCGATGACGCGGGCGTCGGCGCCTTCGATCGCGCGGGTGCCGAACGGGCGGTGCGCCTGCTCCTTCGTGTCGGATTCGAGCGCCTGCTTGAGGAAGGGCCGCAGGCCGAAGATCGAGGCGATGGAGCCGACGCCGAAGAGCACGGCCTGGAGCCAGAGGGGGGCGCCGACGGCCGCCCCGATGCCCGCGAGCACGGCGCCGACGGCGACCATGGCGAGGACCAGGGTGCCGGTGAAGAGTTCGACCGCGCCGAGGATAACGGCGACGATGATCCAGATGAATACGTCGTCCACACCACAAGCATGTCACGAGCGGAGGACCTGCGGGGACTACGGTCCGGGCCCGCGCTCGGCGCGGCTCGCTAGGGCCTGGCCCGCGGATCAGGGCGTGGCGGTATCCGAGTCCGTTCGTTCGCTCGCAAGGCGGAGGGGCCTCCCAATACCGGGGTTGTATTGGGAGGCCCCGACAACGCAGCGAGCGGGCGAACGGGCCGGATAACGACCGCTCTGATCCGCGGGCCAGGCCCTAGGTGCAAGCGGCTCCGTGCGCGGGCCCGGGCGGTCTAGCGGCCGCGCTTCTCCGGGGCCGGGGGCCGGCGCGCGGGGCAGCAGCCCTCGACGGTCGGGTCCCAGACGGGGAGCTTGCCGAGGCGGCGCAGGGGCGCGCCCTGGACGCGTTCGGCGACGAGGTCGCGGAACATGCCGACGAGGTCGGCGTCGACGGTCGGCGTCCCGGCCCGCAGGTAGCGCAGGCCCAGGTCGGCGGCGGTGTCCTTGGCCTCGTTGTCGAGGTCCCAGAGGACCTCGATGTGGTCCGAGAGGAACCCGACGGGGCTGACGACGACGGTGTCGACGCCTTCGGAGGCGAGGACCTTCAGGTGGTCGTTGATGTCGGGTTCGAGCCACGGCATCGCGGGCGGGCCCGAGCGGGACTGCCAGACGACGTCGAAGGGCCCGGTCCATCCGGCGCGCTCGGCGACGAGCGCGGCGGCCTCGGCGACCTGGTCGGAGTAGCGGGCGCCTTCAGGGCCGGAGCACTCCTCCATGACGTCGGGGATGGAGTGCGCGGTGAAGACGACGCGGGTCTGCGACTGGTCCTCGATCTGGTCGAGGGAGGCCTTGAGCTGGCGGGCGAAGCCGCCGACGAAGCCGGGGTGGTCGAAGAAGTGGCGGATCTTGTCGATCTGCGGCGCGGTCTCGCCGACGGCGGCGCGGGCGGCGTTGATGTCCTCGACGTACTGGCGGCACGAGGAGTAGGAGCCGTACGCGCTGGTGCACAGGGCGAGGGCCTTCTTGACGCCGTCGCCGGTCATCTGGGTGACGGCGTCGACGAGCATGGGCGGCCAGTTGCGGTTGCCCCAGTAGATCGGCAGGTCGATGCCGCTCTTGCGGAACTCCTGGCGGAGTGCTTCGATGACCTCGCGGCACCACTGGTTGATGGGCGAGATGCCGCCGAAGTGGTAGTAGTGCTCGGCGACCTCGGTGAGGCGCTCGTCGGGGATGCCGCGGCCGCGGGTGACGTTGCGCAGGAAGGGCAGCACGTCGCCGGGGCCCTCGGGTCCGCCGAAGGAGACGAGCAGGACGGCGTCGTAGCCGTCAGTGTCGATGGCTGTCATGAGGCGGCTCCGCTACTGCTGTGTGCGCTCGACTCCGACGGCGTGGAACCCGCCGTCGACGTGGATGATCTCGCCGCTGGTGGCCGGGAACAGGTCGGACAGGAGGGCCGCGCAGGCCTTGGCGACGGGCTCGGAGTCGGTGAGGGACCAGCCGAGCGGGGCGCGCTTGGTCCACGCCTCCTCGAACGCCTCGAAGCCGGGGATGGACTTCGCGGCCATGGTCCGCTGCGGGCCCGCGGAGATGAGGTTGACGCGGATGCCCTTGGGGCCCAGGTCGCGGGCGAGGTAGCGGTTGACCGACTCCAGGCCGGCCTTGGCGACGCCCATCCAGTCGTACACGGGCCAGGCCTGCTGCGCGTCGAAGTCGAGGCCGACGACGGCGCCGCCGTGCTCCATGAGCGGGAGGCAGGCGACGGCGAGGGACTTGTAGGAGAACGTGGAGACCTCGACGGCCTTGGCGACGTCGGCCCACTCGGTGTTCAGGAAGTTCCCGCCGAGGGCGCCGGGCGGGGCGAAGGCGATGGCGTGGAGGACGCCGTCGAGGCCGTCGACGTGCTCGCGGACCTTGTCGGCGAGCCCGGCGAGCTGCTCGGGGTCGGTCGCGTCGAGCTCGACGACCGGCGCGGGCTTCGGGAGCTTCTTGGCGATGCGCTCGACCAGGGAGAGGCGCCCGAAACCGGTGAGGACCACTTCGGCGCCCTGCTCCTGCGCGTACTTGGCGACGCCGAAGCCGAGGGACTGCTCGGTGATGACACCGGTGACGAGCAGCCGTTTGCCGTCCAAGATTCCAGACATGTGTGTTCCTCCGTGCGTGATCAGTGCTTGAAAACTATCCGGGCCTAGTGGCCCATGCCCAGGCCGCCGTCGACGGGGATGACCGCGCCGTTGACGTAGGCGGCGCTGTCGCCCGCGAGCCAGGTGACGGCTCCGGCGATCTCCTCGACGGCCCCGAAGCGCTTCGCGGGGATCGAGTCGAGGTAGGCCTTGCGCTGGGCTTCGGGGAGCGCATCGGTCATGTCGGTCTGCACGAAGCCGGGGGCGACGACGTTCGCGGTGATGTTGCGCGAGCCGAGTTCGCGCGTGACGGAGCGGGCGAGGCCGACGAGCCCGGCCTTGGACGCGGCGTAGTTGGTCTGCCCGGCGTTCCCGTAGAGGCCCACGACCGAGGAGATGAAGATCATGCGGCCGAACTTCGCGCGGAGCATCTTCGAAGAGGCGCGCTTGGCGACGCGCCAGGCGCCCTTGAGGTTGGTGTCGACCACGCGCTCGAACTGCTCGTCGCTCATGCGCAGCAGCAGCGTGTCGTCGGTGATCCCGGCGTTGGCGACGAGGATCTCGACGGGGCCGAACTTGTCCTCGACCTCGGTGAACGCGGCGTCGACGGACGCGGTGTCGGTGATGTCGCACTGGACGCCGAAGAGGCCGTCGGGGGCGCCGGAGCCGCGGTGGGTGACGGCGACGTTGTCGCCCTGGGCCGCGAAGGCCTTGGCGATCGCCAGGCCGATTCCGCGGTTGCCTCCGGTGACCAGGACCGTGCGCGCCATTGTCCGAACTCCCTCATGTTCTTTGTACGAAGCCACCGACGATCGTAGCGACGGGCCACTTCAGGGGCGAAGGGGCCTTCACGGACCGTGTGGCGCCGGACAGACTCAGGTGAGGCGGGAGGTCCACGCCAGGCTTAGCCCGGCGGCGGCGAACAGGAGGATCATCGCGGTGCCGATGAACCACTGCGAGACGTCCTCGGCGATGGTGCGGTAGCCCAGGGACGAGCCCATGTCCTCGTAGACGGCGCGCAGCTGCTCGGCGGTGACGGCCTCGTAGTACTCGCCGCCGGTCTCCTCGGCGAGCCCGGCGAGGGCCTCGCGGTCGACGGGCACGGAGACGAGCTCCTGGTCGAGTTCGATGACGCCCTCGTCGGTGCCGAACGCGACGGTCGAGACGGGGATCTCGGCCGCGGCGGCGGCCTCCCCGGCCTCATCGACGGTGCGCCCGGCGGTGCGGTAGCCGTCGGAGAGCAGAAGGATGCGGGCGGGCGCGAGCTGCCCCGACTCGTCGGGCATGACCTGCTGCACGGCCTGGAGGGACGCGAACACGGCGTCGCCGGTGGCGGTGGCCTCGGCGAGGGTGAGGCCGTTGATCGCGGAGGTCACTTCGGCGCGGTTCTTGGTGGGGGGCACGACGACCGAGGCGTACCCGGCGAAGGACACGAGGCCGACGTTGTACTGCTCGGGCAGCTCGGCGACGAAGTCGGAGGCCGCGGACTTCGCGGCGTCGATGCGGGTCGGGTCGACGTCGGTCGCCATCATCGACAGGGACACGTCGATCGCGAGGATGATCGTGGCGCGCTCCTGCGGCTCCTCGACGTCGACCGCGGGGCGGGTCATGCCGCCGACGAGGACCGCCAGCGCGATGACGAGCAGGCCCGCGGGGAGGTGGCGGCGCCAGCCGGGGAGCTTCGGCACGAGCTTGGCGAGGAGCGAGGCGTTGGCGAACCTGACGGCGATCCGCTTGCGGGCGAACTGGGCCCAGACGTACACCGCCGCGAGGATCGCGACGGGGATGAGCGCCAGCAGCCACGCGGGTTCGAGCAGGCGGATCAACGGTTCTCCTTGGCGTTGTAGGCGTTAGCGGTAGGCGGCGAGGTGGCGGCGTTCGGCGACGAACGCGGCGATGTCGCGCAGCCAGTCGGAGCC
Organism: Glycomyces sp. MUSA5-2; assembly: GCF_037034145.1. Lineage (NCBI taxonomy): Bacteria > Bacillati > Actinomycetota > Actinomycetes > Glycomycetales > Glycomycetaceae > Glycomyces > Glycomyces sp. MUSA5-2. Next base: position 997,604 of record NZ_JBAGKG010000002.1, on the reverse strand, counting down.
GGTGGACAGGCGCAGGTGCGCGGCGCCGCCGGAGCGGATGCCGGCGGCGATGCGGGCGCGCTGCTCGGCGGCGGCCTCGGCGTAGCGGGCGCGGAAGCGCGCGTTGCCGGTCTGGACTTCGACGACGGCGCCGGTCTCGGGGTCGATGAGGTCGAGGACGCCGACGTCGGGGAGGGCGAGTTCGGCGGGGTCGAGGACTTCGACGCAGAGGACCTGCTGGCGCACGGCGAGGCGGCGGAGTTCCCGGGGCCAGTCGCTCGGGTCGTCCTCGTCTTCGAGGAAGTCGGAGACGACGATGGCGAGGCCGCGGCGGCGGGCGTGGCGGCGGGTCTTGTCGATGAGCTCGGCGAGGTTGCCCGCGCCTTCGCCGCGCGGCAGGCTCGTGACGGCGCGCAGGAGCGAGCGCGCGCCGCCGCGGCCGGGGCGCGGCGGGATGGCCTTCGCGGGGCCGCCTTCGGTGACGACGGCGCCGATGCGGTTGCCGCCGCGTCCGGCGAGGTAGGAGAAGGCGGCGACGGCGCCTTCGGCGAGCTCGCGCTTGAGCATGCCGACGGTGCCGAAGTCGAGGCTCGGCGACAGGTCGATCGCGAGCCACGTCTCCAGTTCGCGGTCGGCGATGGTGGTGCGCACGTGCGGCACGGTGGTGCGGGCGGTGACGGGCCAGTCCATGCGGCGCACGTCGTCCCCGGCCCGGTACTCGCGGGCCTCGCCGGGCTCGGACCCGGCGCCGGGGAGCAGGCCCAGGTAATCGCCGTGCAGGAGCCCGTCGAGGCGGCGGGTGACCATGAGCTGGAGGCGGTCGAGGGCGCGCAGGTCGGCGGCGTTCACGCGGCTACCAGGCCCCCGGCTGCGGCGGCTGCTGGTAGGCCGGTTCGGCGGGGCGCGGGGCGGCGTCCTGGCGGGGCGTCACCGTGGGGGCGGGGACTGCGGCGAGGAGCTGGCCGACGAGGCGGTCGGCGGTGATGCCGTCGGCCATGGCGTCGTAGGAGAGGACGAGGCGGTGGCGCAGCACGTCGGGCGCGATGTCGTCGAGGTCCTGCGGGAGCGCGTAGTCGCGGCCGCGCAGGAGCGCGATGGCGCGGGTGGCGCGGATGAGGCCGAGGGACGCGCGGGGGCTGGCGCCGTACTGGATGTGGCGGGCGATGGCGCCCAGGCCCGCGGCGGTCGGGTTGCGGGTGGCCATGACGATGCGCACGGCGTAGTCGACGAGCGCGTTGTGGATGAACACGCCGTCGGCGGCCTGCTGGAGGCGCAGGAGGTCGTCGGTGTCGAGGACGCGTTCGGGGATGGGCGAGTCGACGCCCATGCGGAAGACGATCTCGCGCTCTTCGGCGTCGGTGGGGTAGCCGACGTTGACCTTGAACAGGAACCGGTCGCGCTGGGCCTCGGGCAGGGGGTAGACGCCCTCCTGCTCGATGGGGTTCTGGGTGGCCATGACCAGGAACGGCTTGGGGAGGACGTGGGTCTGGCCGCCGATGGAGATGCGCTGCTCGGCCATGACTTCGAGCATCGCGGACTGGACCTTGGCGGGGGCGCGGTTGATCTCGTCGGCGAGCACGAAGTTGGTGTTGACCGGGCCGAGCTCGACGTCGAAGGACTCCGAGGACTGGCGGTAGATGCGGGTGCCGACGATGTCGGCGGGCACCAGGTCGGGGGTGAACTGGATGCGGTTGAACTCGGCGCCGACGACCTTCGCCATGGTCTCGACCGCGAGGGTCTTCGCGACGCCGGGCACGCCTTCGATGAGGCAGTGGCCGCGGGCGAGGAGGGCCGCGAACATGCGCTCCACCAGGGCGTCCTGGCCGACGATGACCTTCTTGATCTCGAACAGGGCCTTTTCCAGCAGCGCGGCGTTCTCCGCCGGCGTCGGCAGGCCGTTCGCTCCCGATCCCTCGGGTGATCCCATATCGGCTCCAGCTCTCATGTTCGGCGACGTGGCTGTCAAGTGGTCCGGTGCTGTCGATGGTAATGCGCGCTCCTCAGAGGCGCAGGGGCCCGGAGGGACCCGTTTCGGGACATCGCACCGCCTTTTGTCGGGAACCCGACAGTTCTCGCCGAACCCCTTGGGGCGCAGCAGGTCTAGACTGCGCACGCCGTGATTCGGCAAACCCCCAGGGGGTTTTTGCCCCGCGGAGTGACACGCCGCGCGGATTCAATCCGTTGCTGCGAAATGTCGGAGCGCTATGCTTCTCTTGCCCGCACGACTTCCCCCGTGGTCGTGCGGGCCTTCTCGTCTCCGGGCAGGGCGCGTTTCAAGGACCGGACCGGCACCTCCGACCGAACTAGAATCACTCTCATGCCCCGTCGTCGCCAGGCCCTCCTCCTTCCTGGACGCAACTACAGCGTCCAGGGGCCCCTGCTGATGTACACCCACGTCGCGCTCCAGTCGCGCGGGGCGCGCACGTACCCGATCCAGTGGACGGACGTCGACCGGCTCGCCGCCGACGAGCAGACCATGATCGAAGGGGTCTGCGAGCAGACCGAGGCGGTCCTCGACCGCGTCCACAACGACGACCCGCCGCTGCTCGTCGGCAAGTCCCTCGGCACCGCCGCGGCCGTCCTCGCCGCCCACCACGGGCTCCCGGCGGTCTGGTTCACGCCGCTGCTCAAGGACTACCCGATCGTCCAGGCCCTGCGCCGCGCCACCGCGCCGTTCCTGCTCATCGGCGGCACCGCCGACCCGGCCTGGAACGGGGCGCTCGCGCGCGAGCTGCCCGGCGAGGTGTGCGAGATCCGCGGCGCCGACCACGGCATGTTCCTGCGCGGGCGCCCGCTCGTGGACTCCGCGCACGCCCTCGCCGACGTCATCGAGGCGGTCGAGGCGTTCATCGACACAGCCGTTTGGCCTCGCCACGGCTGATGCGCATGACGCACAATCGCACTGTGTCCGACGAGAACCCTGTGTGCTCCTCCCGCGGCTGCCGCGCCGAGGCCGCGTGGATGCTGCTGTGGCGCAACCCGCGCATCCACGGCGCCGAGCGCGTCAAGCGCTGGGCCGCGTGCGAGGAGCACCTGCCGGTGCTGCGCGACTTCCTCACTGCGCGCGGATTCCCGTGCGAGACGCGGCGAGTGGAATGATCAAGGCATGAGCGCGAAGACGGTCCCGGTGTGGGATCTGTGGCCCGGCGAGGTCACCTGGCAGCCGATGTCGCCGAAGCTGCGCACCGTGTGGGTGCTGCGGAGCCTGCTGAACCTGTTCCTCCTCGCCGTCGTGGCGGCCGTGCCGCTGGGCATCTGGCTCGGCTGGCGCGGCGTCCTGTGGGCCCTCTGCGGGTACGTCGTGCTCGCGGGGCTGCGGGCCTGGGCCGTGGCCCGCACCGTCGCGACCTGGGGCTACGCCGAGCGCGAGGAGGACCTGCTGGTGCGCCACGGGCTCCTGACGCGCCGGCTGAACATCGTCCCCTACGGCCGCATCCAGCTCATCGACCTCTCCGCGGGGCCCATCGAGCGCATGTTCGGCCTGACCACGGTCCAGGTCCGCACCGCGGCCCTCGGCTCCACGTCCGAAGTGCCGGGCCTCGAACCGGCGGTCGCCTCCGCGCTGCGCGACCGGCTCGCCCTCCGGGCCGCCGAGGTCCGGGAGGGCCTGTGAGCGACGAGCCCGCTCCCCCGCTGGCGGCGGCGCCGCTCGGGCCCGAGGCGCCCGTCGCGGCGCCGAGCGCCCCGCCGGAGGGCGTCCAGCGCCAGCGCCTGCACCCGCTCACGCCGCTGCTGGAGAGCTTCCGGTTCCTGACCGCGGCGGCCGCGGCCGCTGGCATCCAGGCGTTCACGTCGCGGAACTTCCTGTTCGCGATCTACATCGCGCTCGCGGCGGCCGTGATCGGCGGGATCGCGAGCCTCATCGCGCTCCAGTACCGCGGCTTCGTCATCTGGGGCCGCGAGCTGCACATCTACGGCGGCGTGTTCACGCGCAGCCACCGCACGGTCCCGCTGGAGCGGCTCCAGTCCGTGGACCTGGTGCGGCCGATCCGGGCCCGGCTGTTCGGCCTGGCGCAGTTGAACATCGAGGTCGCCGGGGGCGACGGCACGGACGCGCGGCTGGCGTACCTGAAGGCCGACCGGGCCCTGGCGCTGCGCGCTGAGCTGCTGGCGATAGCGGGCCGCCCGGCCGCGCCGGTCGCCGAGCCCGCCGAGGACGAGGAGGCGCCGGAGGCGGTGCCGGACCGGGACGCGGGGCTGCTGGTGCCGCAGCTGACGGTGCGGCGCCTCGCGCTGGCCTCGTTCCTGGAGGCGCTGCCGGTGCAGATCACGTTCCTGGCGGTGTTCGGGACGGCGTTCGCGGTGGCCGGGTCGATCTTCGGGTTCACGCGCGTCGCCACGGTCGTGTGGGTGGGGTTCCTGGCCCCGGCGCTGGTGGGCTACGTCCAGAGCACGATCGCGGCGGTGAACCGGTTCCTGCGCAACGGGCGGTTCCGGATCGCGCGGGACGGCACGAACCTGCTCATCCAGCGGGGATTGACGGACACGAGCCACGAGACCGTCCCGGTGGACCGGGTGACGGGCGTGAGCTTCGCGGAACCGGTCCTGTGGCGCTCGCGGCAGTGGAAGCGCGTGGAGGTGTGGACGGCCGCGGTGGCGCAGCAGAGCGCGACCGCGGTGCGGTCGACGACGGCGCTGCCGGTGGGCGCGCCCGGCGAGGTCGCCGCGGTGGCCGCGGCGGCGGTCCCGGACCTGCCGAGCGTGTTCGCGACGGCGCTGCCGCCGCGGCGGGCGCGGTGGCGGATGCCGTTGCGGTGGAAGCGGACCGGTGCGGCGCTCACCGAGCGGGCGTTCGTGGTGCGCCACGGCCTGTGGGTGAACACGCATGTGGCGCTGCCGTACGCGCGGATCCAGTCGGTGAAGGTGACGCAGGGACGCGTTCAGCGGATGCAGGGCCTGGCGACGGTGCGGGCGATGGCCGCGGGCGGGCTCGGGCACGACGCCGTGGCCGTCAACCGGGACGCGCGCGAGGCGGTCGCGATGGCCGCCGAGCTGCGGGACCGCGCGGACGCCGCGGCCGCACTGGAGCGGCCGCGGCTGTCGTGATCAGAGTCGGCAGGCGTCGATGTTCGAGGCGAGGATGCCGCGGGCGCCCAGCTCATAGAGGGCGTCCATGACGCGGTGCAGGTCGGCGCGCTCGGTCATCGACTGGACGGCGACCCACCCTTCCCGATGCAGCGGCGAGACCGTCGGCGACTCGATGCCCGGGGTCAGCTCAACCGCGGCTTCGAGGAGCTCGGCGCGCACGTCGTAGGCGAGCATCACGTACGAGCGGGCGACGAGGACGCCGCGCAGGCGCCGCAGGAGCTGCTCGACGGCCGCGCCGGCGCCGTTGCCGCTCTTTCGGACGAGCACGGCCTCGGAGTGCATGATCGGGTCGCCGAAGACGGCGAGCCCGGCCTGCTTGAGGGTCGTGCCGGTCTCGACGACGTCGGCGATGGCGTCGGCGACGCCGAGGGCGATCGCGTTCTCCACGGCGCCCGCGAGCTCGACGATGGCAGTCTTGACGCCGTGGGCGTCCAGGTCGCGCTGGACGACGCCCGGGTAGGAGGTCGCGATGCGCTTTCCGTCGAGCCCGGCGACGGAGTCGATGACGCCGGGGCGGCCCGCGTAGCGGAACGTGGAGCGGCCGAAGCCGAGCGCGAGGACCTCTTCGACCTCGGCGCCGGAGTTGACGGCGAGGTCGCGTCCGGTGATGCCCAGGTCGAGGTCGCCGGAGGCGACGTACGTGGCGATGTCGCCGGGGCGCAGGTAGAAGAACTCGACGCCGTTGTCGGCGTCGACGGACTGGAGGTCGCGGCTGGAGCGGCGCTGCCGGTAGCCGGCCTCGGCGAGCATGTCGGTGGCGCCCTGTGAGAGCGCGCCCTTGTTGGGCACGGCGATGCGGAGCATGCGGATGGGCCTTTCTAGAGGTACCGGTAGACGTCTTCGACGCTGATGCCGCGGGCGACCATCATCACCTGGAGGTGGTAGAGGAGCTGGGAGATCTCCTCGGCCGCGGCCTCGTCCGACTCGTACTCGGCGGCCATCCAGACCTCGGCCGCCTCTTCGACGATCTTCTTGCCGATGGCATGGACGCCGGCGTCGAGGGCGGCGACGGTGCCGGAGCCCTCGGGTCGGGTGACTGCTTTCTCGGAAAGTTCGGCGTAGAGCTGCTCGAAGGTCTTCACATCCGTGAATGCTACGCGCCGCGGCGGCGCGGACCGCCGCCGACGCGGCGCGGCGACCGGAGTGCGGGACGCCCGAGACCGAGATCACGGCGGGGGCAGATCCGGAGGATTCGGGCCTAGACATTAATTTGGTCGTATGATCTAATTTAAACATCGACATTCGTCGAATGAATGTCGCGACTGGAACCGTGCTTCACGAGAAAGGCGCTCCGCCCATGCGACGCAGATCGCTCCTCACCGCCGCGATGGCCGCTCCCCTGGCCACCGCCGGCGCCGTCGGCGCCCTCCAATCCCCGGCGCAGGCCGCCACCTGGTCCTCCTCGGACCGCTGGGGCACCTGGCAGAACGGGGCCTACACGCTCTACAACAACGTCTGGGGCTCCGGCTACGGGCCGCAGTCGATCTGGGCGAACTCCTATAGCAACTGGGGCGTGTGGGCGAACCACCCGAACACCGGCGGCATCAAGTCCTACCCGAACGTGTCGTACACGCTGGGGCGCACCGTCTCCAGCATGGGGAACGTCTCCAGCAACTTCAACGTCACGGTGCCCACCGGGTCGGGCCTGGCCTACAACACGACGTACGACGTGTGGGGCAACGGCCACGCGCACGAGATCATGATCTGGACGCAGTGGTACGGCCCGGTCGGGCCGATCGGCGGCCAGCAGACCACGGTCAACCTCGGCGGCCGCAACTGGCGCTACCACCAGGGCTCCAACGGGTCGAACCCCGTGTACAGCTTCCTGGCGGACAGCCAGTTCACCAGCGGGTCGGTGAACATCACCGCGATCTGCCAGTGGCTGGTGAACACCGGGCGCATGCCGAACGTCAGGATCGACCAGATCCAGCTCGGCTGGGAGATCACCTCGTCCTCGGGCGGCAAGGACTTCCGGGTCAACAGCTACTCGCTCAGCACGTGAGCGAAGGGGCCTCCCGCCGAGCGGCGGGAGGCCCCTTTCACGTTGCGGCTCAGAGCTTGCGGAAGCGTTCGCGCACGGCCTTGTAGGACTGCTTCGGGCGGCGGTACTCGTCCACGACGCCCTTGTCGTTGACGCCGCGGGGGCGCTTGAGGAGCATGTCGCGGTGCTCGGTGGTGCGGAAGTCGCCGAAGACCCAGATGGCGAGGCCGGAGATGCGGTCGTGGCCGATCACGTGGTCCACGACGGTGGTGAGCAGGTCGGTCTGGTAGTCCTCGGTCCACAGTGAGCGGTTGGCGTCGTTCCAGCCGGGCACCGCGCCCGCGCCGATCTCGGAGATGATGAGCGGCTTGTCCTTGTGCCCCAGGGCGTCCACGTGCGCGGCGATGCGGTCGAGTTCGGCCGGGATGCCCGGCACGTCGCCCCAGTACCAGCCCGGGTAGGTGTTGGCGCTGACGACGTCGACGAGGTCGAAGCACTTGTCGTCGTGTGCGTTCAGGCTCGCGTACGTGACCGGACGGGTCGCGTCGAGCTCGCGCAGGCGGCCCAGCAGCCGCTCGTAGACCGGGTATCCGGCCTCCGACCAGCTCGGGCACTCATTGAGGACGCCCCACAGGATCACCGAGGGGTGGTTGCGCGCGGCGGCCACCATCTCGGCGATGTGCGCGAGCTGCGCCTCGACGAACGCCGGGTCGGTGAGGTGCTCGACGGGGTACTGCCAGCCGATCGACTCCTCCCACACGAGCAGGCCCGCCTCGTCGCACAGATCGAGGAACAGCGGGTCGAGCGGGTAGTGGCTGCCGCGCACGAAGTTCGCGCCGAGGTCCTTGAGCTGCTGCACGTCGGCGATGAGCAGCCCGGCGGGCTGGGCGTGGCCGAACTGCGGGTGGAGCTCGTGGCGGTTGACGCCGAGGAGGGTCAGCGGCTCGCCGTTGAGGGTGAGGCGCGCGTCCTCGACCGCGATGCGGCGCAGGCCGAAGCGCTCGCGGAGGTCGTCGCCGCCGAGTTCGGCGGCGAGGACCGAGAGGTTCGGCTCGGCGGTGGTCCACGGTGCGGCCCAGGGGATCTCGACGGTGCGGACGAGGGTCCCGGCGGTGTCGAGGTCGACGTCCTCGGCGAGGAGCGCGCGGCCGTCGCAGGAGAGCGCGAGCGGCACGGTGGCCGGGGCGTCGGCGGTGTAGTCGATGCGGACCTCGACGCGGCGGTCTTCGACGGAGCGCGTGTCGATCGCGAGCGCGTCGATGCGGACCGAGCCGAGGCGGTGGAGGGCCACGGAGCGGCTGATGCCGCCGAAGTGGTACCAGTCGAAGTGCTCCATGTGCAGCGGCGAGCGCTCGCCGAAGCGGTTGTCCACCAGGACGATCACTTCCGCTTCGCCGCCGTCGGAGCGGGTCTCTGCGGTGAAGCGCGTGAAGCCGCCCGCGTGGTCGCGGATCGGCTCGCCGTTCCACAGGACGCGGCACCAGTGCTGCACGCCTTCGAAGACGAGGCGCTGGAGGCCCGGCTGCGCGGCGACGCGGGTGCGGTAGGCGGCGAGGCCGCGGCGGCCGGCGTAGGCGGGGGTGGCGTCGAAGCAGCCGGGGACGGCCATGACGTCGTCGAAGACGAGGGTCGCGGGGTCGACGTCGTCGGGCTCGACGTCGCCGAGGTAGGCGAAGTCCCAGACGCCGTCGAGGTCGGTCACGGGTCGGAGGACGTGCGGGGGGAATCGGCGGGCCATGGCGGCCTCCTTCGCGGTCGGCTCCGCACGATCCTAGGCGAGCGTTTGCCAACCGGTTGCCAGGGGCCTGACTAGGCCCCTTTCCGCTTGTCGCGGAAGGCCTTCTGGCGGCAGGCCGGGGAGCAGTACTTGGCGGGGCGGCCGGTTCCGGCATGGGCGACGGGGGTGCCGCAGACCGGGCAGGCGCCTTCCGTTACGGCGGTTTCGTTACGAGTCTCGACCGAGGCCGGAGTTTCGTTACTCGTTTCGGGGTTTCGTTGCGGGCGGAGGCCGTCCCAGACGATCTCGGCGAGCCGCTGGGCCTGCTCGCGGGAGGAGGCGGACCCGGCGATGCCGGTGCAGCCCGACATGAGGGCGCGCACGTCGCCCGGGTCGAGGTCGGACCGGACGGCGCCCGCCTGCTGGGCCCGCCGCAGGAGCTGGGCCAGCGGATTGTCGATGACGCAGCGGCCGCCGGCCTTCTCGGGCTCGATCCAGTCGCCGCGGGCGGTCAGGGCCTCGCAGATGGCGCGGTTCTCCAGGGCCCGGCCGGTGACGAACCGCAGGTAGCCGAAGAACGCGGCGTCGGGGTCGCGCTCGCCGAGCGCCCGTTCGCCGTACTCGGCGATCTGCGACAGGCGGTGGTCCAGGACCGTCGCGAGCAGGGCGTCCTTCGTGGGGAAGTGCCGGTAGACGGTGCCCGCGCCGACGCCCGCGGCGGCGGCGATCTCCCCGAGGGAGACCGCGGTGCCGCGCTCGCCGAAGAGCCGGTCGGCGGTCTCCAGGACCTTCCGCCGGTTGCGCTGCGCGTCAGCGCGTTCGACTCGCTTCACTGCCGTCTGCAACGGTGCCCCCTCTCGCGCCCGCCGATAAACGGGTGTACTGTTCCGTTTCAGTAACCGGGTCGCCGCCTCCGATACTAGTCGGCGACTCCAGGAACGGAAAGGACCGCAGTATGCCTGCGAACAGGACCATTCTCGTGACCGGCGCGACCGGCCGTCAAGGCGGGGCCGTCGCCGCCCGGCTCCTCGCCGACGGCTGGGGCGTCCGGGCCCTCACCCGGGACCCGGCGAGCGCCAAGGCGAAGGCGCTCAAGGAGGCCGGAGCGGAGGTCGCGCGCGGCGACCTGGACGACCCGGCCTCGCTCGCCGCGGCGGCCGAGGGCGCCTGGGGCGCCTTCAGCGTCCACGCGGGCGCCTACGAGGGCGGGCCCTACGGCCACGACCTCGGGCACGAGGCGCGCTCGGCGGCGAACCTCGCCGCGGCCGCGAAAGCGGCGGGGGCGGCGTTCCTCGTCCACTCCTCCTCGGTCGGCGTGGGCGGGCCGCTGGAGCCCCACATGGACATGCTCCAGCGCAAGGCCGAGGCGGAGGCCGCGGTCAGGGAAAGCGGGCTGCCGTACACGATCCTGCGGCCGACCTCGTTCATGGAGAACACCTTCGACTCCTTCCGGGAGCTCCAGGACGGCGCCCTGGTCTCGCTCCTCCACGCCGACACCTACGAGCCGCACATCGCCGCCGACGACATCGCGGCCTTCGCCGCGATCGCCTTCGCCGACCCCGAGACGCACGCCGGGAAGGCGTACGAGCTCGCCGGGGACGACATCACGCAGCTGGAGAAGGTCGCGATCATCTCCCGGGTCACCGGCCGCGAAGTGCCGTACGTGCCGATCGACGCCACCGCGGTGGCCGAGCAGAGCCCGTCGACCGCGAAGACCCTGGGGCTCATCAACGAGCACCGGATCGAGGTCGACATCCCGGCCCTCAAAGCGATCCACCCCGGCCTGCTGACCTTCGAGCAGTGGATGACCGGCGTCGGCAAGCCCCTCGTCGACGCGTATTTCGCACGGATCGACGCGGCCTAGCCCCGGATGCGCCGGGCCGGCGCAGTGCAGGTCGGCCCGCGCACCTCTCCGGCGCAGCCGATGCCGAAGGGCCGGTGGGGAGTCCGCACGGTACGCTCGGTCCGGGACCCCCTCTCCCCGAAAGGCCGCCATGCGTCCTCTCTTCAAGCTCCACCCGGCCTTGGCGAGCCTCGCGCTCGCCGCCGTCCTCGCGATCACCAACGGCCGGTACGACTACCACCGCGACGAGCTGTACTTCCTGATGCTCAAGCCCGCCTGGGGCTATGCCGACCAGGGGCCGCTGACGCCCCTGCTCGGCCACCTGTCGATCGCGGCCCTCGGGAACACCGTCTGGGCACTCCGGTTCCCGTCGATCCTGTGCATGGTCGGCGTGCTGTGGCTCGCCGCCCTCATCACCCGCGAGCTCGGCGGCGGGAAGGCCGCGCAGGCGCTCTGCGTCTGGGGGCTCGCCTTCGCCGGGGTCGCGCTCGGGTTCGGGCATCTGCTGTCGACCGCGACCGTGGACCTCCTCGTGTGGGTCGCGGTGCTGCTGTTCGCGATCCGTGCCCTCACCCGCGATCCGCGCTGGTGGCTCGCGGCCGGCGCGACCGCCGGGATCGGCTTGTACAACAAGCACCTGATCGTCCTGCTGCTCATCGGCCTCGCCGCGGGGCTCCTCGAAGTCCGCTCACCCAACGGGCTGCGGTCGAAGTGGCTCTGGATCGGCGTCGCGCTCATGCTCGTGATCGGCTCGCCGAACCTCGTCTACCAGGCTCTGAACGGCTGGCCGCAGCTGGAGATGGCCGCGGCGATCCGCGACGGGGACGGCGCGGAGAACCGCGTCCTTCTGCTGCCGTTCCAGTTCCTGCTGCTCGGAGTCTTCCTCGTGCCGGTCTGGGCCGCGGGGCTCTGGGCGCTCTTCCGGCGGCCCGAGTGGCGGCCGGTCCGGGCGCTGGCCGTCGCCTATCCAGTGCTGCTGGTGATCGTGCTGGTCACCGGCGGGCAGTTCTACTACCCGATCGGGCTCCTCGCCGCCGTCTACGCGGCTGGGTGCGTCCCGGTCGCCGCCTGGGCGGCCTCGCGAGGGCGACGGGCGCTCCTCACCACAGCGGTCGCCCTGAACGCGGCCGTCTCGGCGGTGGTCGCACTGCCGCTCATTCCCGTTGAGGCCGTTGACGACACGCCGATCCCGGCCATGAACGGGACGGTGCCCGACCAGATCGGCTGGCGGGCCTATGCCCGCCAGGTCGAGTCGGTCGTCATGTCCCTGTCACCCGAGGAGGCGGCGCGGACGGTCGTCATCACGTCCAACTACGGCGAGGCGGGCGCGCTGGACCGGTACGCCGCGCAGGCGGGCCCGGTCTACAGCGGCCACAACGCGCTCTTCGAATACGGCCCGCCGCCGGAGTCGGCGACGACCGTGGTCACCGTGGGCCTGCCGCTGGAACGCGTCGACGACTACTTCGAGGAGTGCACGGCGGTGGCCGTGCTGGACAACCACGTCGGGGTCGAGAACGAGGAGCAGGGCCGGACCGTCGGCGTCTGCCGCGGTCCGGCCCTGAACTGGTCGGAGCTGTGGCCGGAGTTCCGGCACTACAGCTAGTCGAGCGAGCGGATCGCAAGGGCCGCACCGAGTGCGGCCACGACCGCCTCGTAGCCCTTGTCCTCGGTGGAGTCGGCGAACCCGGCGCGGGCCACGGCCTGCTCCTGGTTGTCGACGGTGAGGACGCCGTGGGCGACGGGGGTCGACTCGTCGAGCGCGACCCGGGTCAGGCCCTCGGTGACCGACTTGCAGACGTAGTCGAAGTGGGCGGTGCCGCCGCGGATGACGGTGCCGAGGGCGACCACGGCGTCGTACTTCCGGGCCAGGGCCTGCGCGGCGATCGGGAGCTCGACGGCGCCCGCGACGTGCAGGACCTTGACCTCCGCGACCTTCGCGTCCTCGGCGGCGTCGAGCGCGCGCTTGAGCATCTGCTCCACCACGCTCGCGTTCCAGTCCGTGGCGACGACGCCGAGCGTCAGCCCGGCGGCGTCGGGGACCTTGACTGCGGGTGCTCCGTGTCCGGCCATGTTATGCGGCTTCCATTGCGGTGACGGGCGACAGGACGGGCAGGTCCGCGAGGAGGTGCCCCATCCGGTCGCGCTTGGTGGTCAGGTAGGCGAGGTTGTCGGGCGTGGCGTACGTCGGCAGCGCCACCCGGTCGACGACCTTGAGGCCGTGGCCCTCGATCCCGGCGCGCTTGTCCGGGTTGTTGGTCAGCAGCCGCATCGACTTGATGCCGAGGTCTTCGAGGATCTGCGCGCCGATGCCCCAGTCGCGGGCGTCGGCGGGCAGGCCGAGTTCGAGGTTCGCGTCCACGGTGTCGCGGCCCTGGTCCTGGAGCTGGTACGCCTGGAGCTTGTGCACCAGGCCGATGCCCCGGCCCTCGTGGCCGCGCATGTAGAGCACGACGCCGCGGCCCTCGGCCTCGACCGCGCGCAGCGCGGCCTGGAGCTGCGGGCCGCAGTCGCAGCGCAGCGAGCCGAACGCGTCGCCGGTGAGGCACTCGGAGTGGACGCGCACGAGCACGTCCTCGCCGTCCCCGATGTCGCCCTTGACGAGTGCGACGTGCTCGTTGCCGTCGAACACGGCCCGGTAGCCCACGGCGGTGAACTCCCCCGCTTCGAGCGGCAGGCGGGCCTCGGCGAGGCGCTTGACGTGGACCTCGTTGCGCTGGCGCCACTCCACGAGCTGGGCGACGGTGATGACGGGGATGCCGTGGGCGTCGCCGAACCCGCGCAGGTCCGGCAGGCGCATCATGGTGCCGTCGTCGTTCATCATCTCGGAGAGGACCCCGACGGGCTGCTTGCCCGCGAGGCGGGCCAGGTCCACGGCGGCCTCGGTGTGGCCGGTGCGCACGAGCACGCCGCCGTCCTTGGCGCGCAGGGGGACGACATGACCGGGGCGGTTGAGGTCGCCCGCGACGGTGGCCGGGTTCGCGAGCGTGCCGATGGTGTGCGCGCGGTCGGCCGCGGAGATGCCGGTGGAGATGCCGCGGCGGGCGTCCACGGTGACGGTGTACGCGGTGCCGCGCGGGTCCTGGTTCTCGGCGGCCTGGGGCGGCAGCTGGAGCAGGTCGGCGCGATCGGCGAGCATGGGCACGCACAGGTAGCCGCCGGTGTGGCGGATCGTGAACGCGACGAGCTCGGGGGTGGCGTCCTCGGCGGCGAAGATGATGTCGCCCTCGTTCTCGCGGCCCTCGTCGTCGGCCACGATCACGGGCCGGCCGGCCTTGATCGCGGCGATGGCGTCGTCGACGGTGTCCAGGCGGATGTCGTTCATCGGGTGCCTCCAGCGGCTTCCAGCAGCTTCTCGACGTGCTTGGCGACGACGTCGGTCTCGATGTGGACCGGGTCGCCGACCTGCTTGCGGCCCAAGGTGGTCGCTTCCAGGGTGGTGGGGATCAGGCCGACGCTGAACTCGTCGCCCTCGATCCATGCGACGGTGAGGGAGGTGCCGTCGACGGTGATGGACCCCTTCTCGACCACGTACTTCGCGAGTCCGGCCGGGAGGCGGAAGGTGACTTCCTCCCACTCGGCGGCGGGGGTGCGCTTGACGATGTGCGCGACGCCGTCCACGTGGCCCTGCACGAGGTGCCCGCCGAGGCGGGTGGTGAGGGTGGCGGCGCGTTCGAGGTTGACGCGGTCGCCTTCGCGGAGGTCGCCGATCGCGGTGCGGCGGTAGGTCTCGGCCATGACGTCGGCGGTGAAGACGTCGCCGTCCACTTGGACGACGGTGAGGCAGACGCCGTTGACGCTGATCGAGTCGCCGAGGGCGGCGTCGGAGGTGACGAGCGGGCCGCGGACGGCCAGGAACGCTTCACTGGCCTTGACGACCTCGCCGAGTTCTTCGACGATTCCGGTGAACACGATGGGAACTCCCTACCTGCTGCGTAATCTGCGGCGCGCAGGCGGGGGCAAGAGAATAGCTCGCAGGGGCCACCAATGGCCGCCCGCGTTGCGTCTGCTCCCATCCGGACTTTGACCGTCGGTCCTGGATTCTCACCAGGTCAACCGTCCGCTGGTTGCGGACGGGTCGCGGACTCGCGGCTGTTGCCGCTCACCGCCGGCTCGGAATTGCACCGACCCCGCTGACGCGCGTTTGCTACAAGGAATTGTGCCACGGAGTTATTCCGCGGCGGTCCGCACTGTGACGCACCCTACTTGCCGGCAGGCCGGTCAGTGCTCGTTCGTCCAGAACACGGGGCGGCGCCCGCCGCGGCCGGGGGCGCGGCCCTCGGGGTAGGCGACGTAGGTCCCGGAGTGGGACTTGGCGACGCTCTTGAGGGCGGTGGCCTCGGCGACGGCCTCGTAGGCGTCGGCGAAGCGCCGCTGCGTGGAGAGGGCGACGCCGATGGAGAGGGTGGGCAGGCGCGAGCGGGTCATGCGGCGCGAGACGCGGTCGGCGTGCTCGATGTAGCCGCGCTCGGCGTCCTCGGGGTCGCACAGCTGGCGGACGCGGCGCGCGAAGTGGTCGTTGAGGAAGCCGGTGACGGCCTCCACGTGCTCGGGGACGCACAGGATCGTGAAGTCGTCGCCGCCGACGTGCCCGAGGAACACCGGGGCGGCGCCCGCGTCGCCCGCCGCGGAGTAGACGCATTCGGCGAGGCCCTTGATGAACTCGTCGCCGCGCACGAACCCGTACACGTCGTTGACCGCTTTGAACTGGTCGATGTCGATGTAGCACAAGGCGAACGGGTCGCCGCGCTTGATCCAGGACTGGAGCTCGCGGAGGATGCGGTCGTTGCCGGGCATGCCGGTGAGCGGGGAGGACTCGCGGACCTCGCGGTGGCGGCGGATCGCGGAGTCGATGCGCGCGGAGACCTCGGCGGGGTCGAAGGGCTTGGCGATGTAGTCGTCGGCCCCGGCCTTGAGCCCGGCGATCTTGTCGGCCGAGGACGGCTGGGCGCCGAGCAGGATGATCGGCAGGCTCGCGGTGGCCGGGTCGGCGCGGAGCTGGCGGGTGAGCGCGAGGCCGTCGATGAACGGCAGGTCGGCTTCGAGCAGGACGATGCCGGGGCGGCGCAGCGCGATCCCGGCGAGCGCCTGGTAGCCGTCGCGGGCGAGGGCCGTGTCGAAGCCGTCGGCGCGCAGGCGCGAGGCCAGGAACTCGGCGATCTCGGGGTCGGCGTCGGCGATCAGGACCAGGTCGGGGGTGGAAGGGGCCATGCGCGGCTCAATGGGGGGAGCGCGCCGCGTCGGCGCAGGCGCGCAGGCGCCCGGCCGCAGCGGCTGGATCGTCCGCGCCGTAGACGGCGGTCCCGGCGACGAACGCGTCGGCCCCGGCCTCGGCGGCGGCCGCGATCGTGTCGTCGGCGATGCCGCCGTCGACTTCGATGCGCAGCTCCAGGTGGCCGGAGGCGGCGCGGGCGCGGGCGGTGCGGACTTTGTCGAGCATGGCGGGGATGAACTGCTGGCCGCCGAATCCGGCCTTGATCGTCATGATCAGGAGGGTGTCGAACTCGGGCAGGAGGTCCAGGTAGTCCTCGACCGGGGTGTCGCGGTCGATGGCGAGGCCGGCCTTGGCGCCTGCTGCGCGCAAGTCCTTCGCGAGCGCGACGGGGTCGTCGCTGGCCTCGGCGTGGAAGGTGACGTTGTAGGCGCCCAGTTCGGCGTAGCCGACGGCCCACCGCGCGGGGTCCTCGATCATGAGGTGGCAGTCGAGCGGGATGTCGGTGGCGGCCTTGAGGGACTTGACGATCGGGGGGCCGAGCGTGAGGTTGGGGACGAAGTGGTTGTCCATGACGTCCACGTGGAGCCAGTCCACGGCGCCCTCGACCGCGTCGGCCGCCTCCGCGAGGCGGGCGAAGTCCGCCGCCAGGAGGCTCGGTGCGATGACGGTGTCGGCCTGCGCCGCTTGGAACTGTGCCACACGGACAGTGTAGGTCGCGAAACCGCGACGCAGGCCGGACACCTGGTGCCTTCTGTGGCTCAGGTCAGCTTTCTGCTCAGCAGGAGACGTCGAAGTCCGCCGCCGAGCCGGAGGCGACGAAGCCGAACAGCTCCTTCGTCTGGCCCGCGCCCACGGCGGCGTTCCAGCCGACGTCCTTGGCCGTGACCGTGGAGCCCGAGGTCGTGACCTGCGCGTTCCAGCTCGACTGGATCGACTGCCCGCCCGGCCAGGTCCACGAGACGGTCCAGCCGTTGACGGCCTCGTCCGCGGTCATCGAGACCTTGCCCTGCCAGCCGCCGTTCCAGGAGGAGACCGTGTCGATGTGGACGGTGCAGTCCCCGGAGGGCCCGCCGGTGGTCGGGTCGTCCGAGGTCGGGTCGTCGCTGGTCGGGTCGTCGGAGGTGATCGGGTCGGTCGGCTCGACCTGGCCGGGCCAGCCGGAGCCGGCGTTGTTCGCGAGCTGGTAGGCGAGGTCGGGGATGAACTGGCCCGCGGCGCCCGCGCAGCCGTCGGCCTCGCCGGGGAGCTTGACCCACAGGTACGCGTCGATGCCCGCGACGCCCGTGGCGGTGGTCGGGAACTTGCCGATGGCGCGCCCGGGCGGGTCGCACCAGTCGTTGGGGTTCGGCGGGTTGAGCGGGCCGTTGCCGTTGCGGCTGGTGTCGATCACGGCGGTCTTGCCGGAGCCGACGATGCCGCGGACCTGGTTGGCCCAGGCGGTGGACTCCTCGGTGGTGCGGTAGTTGGAGACGTTGAGCGAGAAGCCGTCCGCGTTCTGGATGCCCGCGGCCTGGAGGCGCGAGCCCGCGACGCTGGGCGTGAGCCAGGCCGAGTTCCCGGCGTCGATGTAGACCTTGACGGCGGGGTCGGCGGCGTTGAGCTTCTGGGCCGCGTACGAGAGCGAGGCGTTGATCTGGGCCCGCTCGGTGGAGTTGTAGCAGTCGTGCGCGATCACGTCGGGTTCGAGGATGATGTACGCGGGGCCGTCGATCTGGGCGGCGATCTGGTCGATCCACCCGCGGTAGACCTCGTGGCTGGACGCGCCGCCGCCGGAGGCGCCGCCGCAGTCGCGGTTGGGGATGTTGTAGACGACCATGATCGGGGCCGCGCCCGCCGCGGCCGCGCCGTCGACGACGGCCGAGACCTGGGCGGCGATCCCGCCCGTGGGGTTGGTCTGGGTGAACCAGGTGCCCGCGGGGGTCTCGGCGATCCGGTCGCGGATCATGTTGGCGCGCGAGTCGTTCGGGTTCTGGGCGACCCAGCGGGCCGCCGCCGTGTTCGGGTTCGTCCACAGTGCTTGCGCCTGTGCGGAGACGTCCTGCGCGCCCGCGTTGGGGCTGAGGAGGAAGCCCGCGCTGAGCGCGGCGACCACGGCGGTGGCCGCTCCCGCGACGATCGCCGCGAGGCGGTTTCGTCGGTTCATCTGGTGCTCCTTGGGGTCTAGATGCCGGTAGCCCGGAGTACATTCACTGATGTCAATGTATGGTAGCGCTACCAATCATCGGACTTCTGTCACCCCACCCGTCAAAAGGGCAGGGCGGAGCCCCGGGAGCGGTCGAACTGGGAAGTTACCGGTTGCCGGTCTTGCGCAGCAGCGCCATGAACATCGCGTCGGTGCCGTGCCGGTGCGGCCACAGCTGCACGAAATCGCCGCGCGTCGAATCCGGGACGCGGCCGGTGAGCCACTCGGGCCGCACCAGCTCCGCTCCCCCGGCCTTGAGCACCGACTCCACGGCCTCCGAGGTCTCGTCGAGCACCGGCGAGCAGGTCACGTACGCGACCAGGCCCCCCTTGCGCGCCAACCGGAGTCCCGCCGCCAGCAGCTCCCGCTGAAGCGGCACCAGGGCGTCCAGGTCGGACCGCTGCTTGCGCCAGCGCGCCTCCGGGCGGCGGCGCAGCGCGCCGAGCCCCGAGCACGGGGCGTCCACCAGGACGCGGTCGGCGGTGTTCGGCTCGCCGAAGAGGCGGCCGTCGCCGGTGTGGACGGTGACCGGGAGTCCCTTGGCGGCCTTGGCGACCAGTTCGGCCCGGTGGGGCTGGACCTCGACGGCGTCGAGGTGCGCGCCGCGCTGCGCCGCGAGCGCGCCGAGCAGCCCGGTCTTGCCGCCGGGCCCGGCGCACAGGTCGATCCAGGCCTTGTCCGGGCCGTCCAGCGGCGCTTCGGCGAGCGCGACGGCGACGAGCTGCGAGCCCTCGTCCTGGACGTGCGCGAGGCCGGTGGCGACGGACTTGACGCGGCCGGGGTCGCCGCCGGGCAGGTACACCGCGTACGGCGAGAACTGCCCGTGGAGGCCGCCGCGGGTCTCGCGGGACAGGTCGCCCTTGGTGATGCGGCCGGGCTTGGCGCACAGGTGGACCGGGGGCGCGACGTTGTCGGCGGCGAGCGCCGGGGCGAGTTCGTCCGGCCCCAGGACGGCTTCGAATTCGCGGGCGATCCACTCGGGGTGGGCGTGGCGCAGCGAGAGGTCGCGGAGGCGGTCGCCGGTGGCGAGCTGCTCGCACCACTGGTCGAGGTCCTTGGCGGCGACCTTGCGCAGAACGGCGTTGGCGAGACCGGAGACGCGGGGGCTGACGGCGGCCTTGACGAGGCTGACGGTGGTGGCGACGGCCGCGTGCGCGGGGATTCGCATGTACAGGAGCTGGTAGGCGCCCAGGCAGAGCGCGTCGAGGAGGTCCTGCTGGAGTTCGCGCACGTCGCGTCCGGAGGCGGCGGCGAGGATCTGCTCCAGGGTGCCGAGGCTGCGGAGGGTCCCGTAGGTGAGCTCGGTGATGAGCCCGGCGTCGCGGCCGGTGTGGCCGGTCTCGTGGATCATGCGGGGCAGCACGATGTTGGCGTAGGCGTTGTCTGCGGTGACGGCGCGGATCGCGTCGAAGGCGATGCGGCGCGGGTTGACGGTGGGGCGCGGGGCGTCCTCGTCGCGGCGCCTGCGGCGGCTGCGGTCGTCGCTCATGCGAACCTCGGGGCGGTCTGGAGGCCGCGGCCCCATGCTGCGGCGTCCATGGGCTTCTTCCCGGCGGGCTGGACCTGGCCGAGCCGGACGGGCTCGGTGGCGGTGCCGACGTGGACGGTCTTCTTGGCGATGGCGACCTCTCCCGGTTCCAGTTGCGGCCCTTCAGGATCGGGGACGACGGGACCGAGGCGCAGGCGCTGGCCGTCGAGGTCGGTCCAGGCGCCGGGGGCGGGGGTGACGGCGCGGACGCGGCGGTCGACGGCGAACGCGGGGTCGCTCCAGCGGACGCGGGCGTCGTCGACGGTGATCTTGGGGGCGTGGGAGACGCCGTCCTCGTCCTGGGGGACGGCGATGAGCGCCCCGGCGCCGATGCCGTCCACGACGTCGACGGTGAGGCGGGCGCCCGCGACGGCGAGGCGGCCGAGGAGGTCGCCGGAGGTGTCGCGGGGGCCGATGGGCTCGGTGAGGCGGCCGTAGACGGGGCCGGTGTCGAGGCCCGGTTCGAGCTGGAAGACGCAGGCGCCGGTCATGGCGTCGCCGTTGAGGACCGCGTGCTGGACGGGGGCGGCGCCGCGCCACGCGGGCAGGAGCGAGAAGTGCAGGTTGATCCAGCCGAGGCGCGGGATCGCGAGGGCCGCGGGCGGGACGAGCGCGCCGTAGGCGACGACCGGGACGACGTCGGCGGCGAGGTCGGCGAGGCGCTCCAGGAACTCGGGCTCACGGGGCTTGGCGGGGGTGAGGACTTCGATGCCGTGCTCGTCGGCCCAGGCGGCGACGGGCGAGCGGTGGAGCCTGCGGCCGCGGCCGGTGGGGGCGTCGGGACGGGTCAGGACGGCCACGACGTCGTGGGCGGACGCGTGGAGGGCCTCCAGGGTCGGCAGGGCGACCTCCGGGGTCCCGGCGAAGACGATCCTCATCGCTTGAAGAACACACCCTTGGAGTCGTGGGGGGTGACTTTGACTTTGACGTCTTCGTTGTACCAGTCCTGGGCCTGGATCTCGGTCATCGCGGCCTTGCGGCGCTCCGAGTCGAGGCGGTCGATGAAGATGATGCCGTCGAGGTGGTCGGTCTCGTGCTGGAGGCAGCGGGCCATGAGGCCGGTGCCGACGATCTGGAGGGGGTCGCCGTACTCGTTGAAGCCCTTGGCGACGACGTTCTGGCGGCGGATCGTGTCGAAGTAGAGGCCGGGCAGGGACAGGCAGCCCTCGGGGCCGTCCTGCTCCTCCTCGTCGGGGAATTCGAGGACGGGGTTGACGATGTGGCCGATGACGTCGTCGACGTCGAAGGAGAACACGCGCTTGCCGACGCCCAGCTGCGGGGCGGCGAGGCCGGCGCCGCCCTCGTCGCGCATGGTGTCGAGCAGGTCCTTGACGAGGTTCCGCAGTTCCTTGTCAAAGGTGTCGACTTCCTCCGCAGCGGTGCGCAGGACCGGGTCGCCGAAGATGCGGATGGGCTGGATCGACAATGTGCTGACCTTCCGGAGCGTGTACTGGCCGGTCACCAGTGTCCCACCCGCCCGGGGCCGCACGTGAGGGGTCGGGCGGCCGTGTGGCGCGTCTCGGCGGGACCGGCGGGGTGCCGGTGGCGAGGAGCAGCCCCGCGACGACGCCCGCCGCGATGCACGCGGCGACCACGAGCACCGGGAACGGGACGTCGGCGAGGAGGAGGCCCATGGCTCAGCCGCCCCGCTTGGGCACGGGCACGGACCGCAGGACCAGCACGAGCGCGGCCACGAGGGCGGCGACGAACGCGATGCCGGACCCGGCCCAGGCGGCGGCCCGCCAGGTGAACGCGTCCACGGTGTACCCGAACATCTCCAGCGACAGGGTGCCCGCGATGAGCAGGGCCGGGAACAGCAGGAACATGACGACGACGAACGCGCCCTCCTTGCCGATCCGGGCGGCCGAGGCGGTGACGAGGGCCCCGGCGAAGAAGTACGCGGGGGCGATGAGGAGGTACCTGGCGCCCTTTTCGAGGACTTCGCCCCAGGTGTCGGCGGGTTGGCCGACGAGGCCGAGCATGAGGTGCTCGGCGGCGAATCCGGTGAGCGCGAGGGCGGCGAGCCCGGCGGAGGCGAGCGCCCCGAAGACGAGGAACGCGGCGGTGATCTCGCGGCGGGTGACGCCGCGGGAGATGAGGCCGGGCAGGGAGGTGTGGAGGTACATGCCGCCGGTGATCGCGGCGAACCACTGGAGGACCGAGATGGTGGCGGTCCACGCGCCCGCGTTCGCGCCCCAGACGGCGTGGATGACGGGTCCGCCGATGACGGCGAGCGCGAGGGCCGCGATGAGCCACCAGCGGAGCCAGCGGACGGCGGTGGTGAACATGCGCGCGCCGAGCCGGTAGCGGCGTCGGCCGAGTGCGGCGGCCGGATGGTCGATGACGGTCATGGTGCGGCTCATTTCGATCGGACGGGAACGGTGCGGAGCGTCGCGGTCAGGGCCGCGACGAGGACGGCGGTGACGGCGAGGCAGGTCCCGGCCCACGCGGCGAGGTCGGCGCCGCCGCGGTGGGCCGCGAACTCCAGGACGAGGACGCCGGCGTACTGCCCGGCGGCCGCGACGAGGACGGTGAGGGTGAACCAGGCGCGGCCCGCGAAGCGGAGCGCCCCGGCGGCGATGAGGGCGCCGGTGAAGCAGTAGATCGGGGTGATGAGCAGGTACCTGGCGCCGTTCGCGAGCGTCTCGCCCCAGGTGCCGAAGGCGTTCCCCGACGCGGCGAGGAGGGCGTGCTCGGCGGCGAACCCGGCGGTGACGACGGCCGCCGTGGCGACCGAGGCGAGCGCGCCGAACATGAGGAACGCGGCCGTCAGCTCGCGGCGGGTGACGCCGCGGCCGATCGTCGCGGGCAGGTTCGCGTACAGCCAGCGGCCCGCGGCGGCGGCCACGAACCACTGGAAGACCGTGGCGGTGATCGCCCACAGGCCGGTCTCGATCGCGCCGATGAGCAGGATCGACAGGAACGGGGTGAGGACGATCCAGGCGAGGGCGAGCCAGCGGATCCCGCGGGCGGTGCCGATCGCGATGCCCAGGCCGAGGCGCAGGCGGCGCCCGGGGTGCGCGGCGTGGTGGACGGCGGTCATGATCAGGCCTGCTTCGAGCGCAGCGGGACGTCGATGAGGAGCCGGCGGGCGGCGACCGCGAGGACGGCGGTGGCGAGGACGATCGCGGCGGCGAGCGGGCCGCGGCCCCACTCGTCGATGAACCTGCCGAGGAACCCGATCCAGCCGGGGCCGACCGGCTCGGTGCTGTAGAGGGCGACGTCGAGGCCGAACACGACCGGGAGGACCGGCACGACCAGGAGCCATCCGGCGTGCTCCCACCGGTAGGAGGCGACGCCGATGACGGTGCCCGCGGCGAAGTAGGCGAGGAACAGCAGCGGGAGGTACGCGGCGAACGCGGCGGTGTCGGCGGCGGAGCCGATCGGCGCGATGCCGCTCGTGGCGTCGATGCCCTGGGACCAGCCGAACGCGCCGTAGTAGGCGCGCTCGGCGAACAGGCCCGCGAAGCCGACGGCGCCGAGGGCGAGGGACCACAGGACGCCGAAGACGCCCATGGCGGCGGCGAGTTCGCGCCTGGTGAGCCCGGCGGCGATCATCTGGGGCAGCAGGGTGAACACGAAGCCGCCGCCGACGAACGCGGTGAACCACTTGCCCGCGTTGACGGCGTAGTACCAGGCGGAGAGCTCGATGCCGGCGTACTGGGCGATGAGCAGCGGCACGGCGAAGCAGAGGACGGCCGCGGCGAGCATCCAGTACTTGAAGTAGTTGAGCGCGGCGCCGGCGAGCCCGGCGCCGAGCCCGTAGCGGCGCGTGGCGAGTGCGGGGGCGGTCATCGCGTCAGGCTTCCTTCCGGTTCGGGTCGGTGAGGTGGATGAAGAGGTCCTGGAGCCCGACGGGGCCGATCTCGATCCCGGCCGCGGCGGCGCGCTCGCGGGTGTCGGCGTCGAGCGCCGAAGCCACGGTGATGCTCTTGGTGCCGCCGAGGCGCTGCTCGGCGAGGGCGTCGAGGCCGAGGGCGTCGACGGCCGCGGCGGGGCCGGTGAGGGTGGCGCCCATGCCCTGGAACGCCTCGATGTCGGCATGCTGCAGGATGCGGCCGCGGTCGACGATGACGACCTCTTCGAGGTAGTTGGCGACCTCGTCGATGAGGTGGGTGGAGAGGACCACGGTGTGGGGCCGCTCCAGGTACTCGGCGAGGAGCTCCTTGTAGAACGCGTCGCGGGTGGGCGCGTCCATGCCGAGGTGGACCTCGTCGAACATGGTGAGATCGGCGCGGGCGGCGAGTCCGCAGACCGCGGCGAGGACGGAGCGCTTGCCGCGCGAGAGGGCGGAGACGCGCTTCTTCAGCGGCAGTTCGAAGCGGTCGGCGAGCTTGTAGGCGTACTCCGTGTCGAAGGAGGGCCGGATCGAGCCGGACTCGATGGTGGCCTTGACGGTCTCGGTGTCGTCGAAGTCGCCGCCTTCGCGGATGAGGGCCACGCGGGAGACGACCGACGCGTTCTCCCACACCGGCTCGCCGCCGACGAGGATCCGGCCGGTGGAGGGCTTGCGGAACGCGGCGACGAGGCTGAGCAGGCTCGTCTTGCCCGCGCCGTTGCGGCCGAGGAGGCCGTAGATCTTCCCGGCCTCCAGGTCGAGGTCGATCCCGGTGAGGGCGGCTTCGGCGCCGTACCGCAGGGACACGTCGCGGAGGGTGACGGACAGGCTCATTTCAGCACGCCTTCCTGAGCTTTGAGGTAGTCGATGATGTCGGTCAGGGGGATGCCGGCCTGGCGGGCCTCGCGGACCAGGGGGGCCAGGACGCGCTCGAAGAAGCGCTCGCGGAAGTCGGCGGCCAGCTTGTCGCGGGCGTCCTCGGCGACGAACATGCCGACGCCGCGCTGCTTGTAGAGGACGCCCTCGTCGACCAGCTCCCGGAACGCCTTCTGCGCCGTGGCCGGGTTGATCTGGTAGAACGCGGCGTACTGGTTGGTCGACATGACCTTGCCTCCCGGTTCGAGCGATCCGTTCATGATCTCGGCCTTGATCTGGTCGGCGATCTGCCGGTAGATCGGTGAGCCGTCATCGAACATCTCGCCTCCTTAGGGTTCGTTGGTTCAGAGGTTCATTACTTGACTAATGAACCATAGCACGAAGCGACCCGGGGCGCGAGGCCCCGGGTCCGCGTGCGGGAGCTAGACGAGGCCGCCTTCGTAGGCGGCGATGACGGCCTGGGTGCGGTCGCGCACCCCGAGCTTGGTGTAGACGCTGCTCAGGTGGGTCTTGACGGTCTCGCGGCCGAGGAACAGCTCGGCGGCGATCTCGGCGTTGGACAGGCCGCGGGCGGCGAGGACGAGGACTTCGCGCTCGCGGTCGCTGAGGTCGCCGAAGCCCTTGGGGACCTTGCGGTCCGGAATGTTCGCGGCGAGGCGGCGCACGGCTTCGGGGAACAGGAGCGCGTCGGTGCGGGCGACGAGGCGGACGGCCGCGAGGAGGTCTTCGAGACGGGTGCGCTTGAGCAGGAACCCGTCGGCTCCCGCGCGCAGGGCCTGCCACACGTAGTCGTCGTTGTCGAAGGTGGTGACGACGAGGATCTTCGGCGGGGCGGCGAGTTCGGCGGTGATGCGGGCCGTCGCCTCGATGCCGTCGACCTTGGGCATGCGCACGTCCATGAGCATGACGTCGGCTTTCCCCGAACGCGCGATGGCGACCGCGTCGATCCCGTCGGCGCCTTCGGCGACCACGTCGAGGTCGGGTTCGGCGCCGATGACGGCGGCGAACCCGGAGCGGATAAGGGCCTCGTCGTCGACGAGCGCGATGCGCAGCGGCGCGGTCATGCGGTCCCTTTCGGCAGTTCGACGCGGACGGTCCAGGTCCCGGCGTCCCAATCGGCCGCGGCGGTGCCGCCGAGGACGGCGGCGCGCTCGGCCATGCCGATGAGGCCGCGCCCGCCGGGGCGGGGCCGGGGCCTGCGCGCGGCGGAGCTCGCGACGGCGACCGCGACGCCCGCGTCGTCGATGTCGAGGTCCACGGCGGCGCGCGGCTCGTCGGCGTGGCGCAGCACGTTGGTGAGGGCCTCCTGGACGATCCGGTACGCCTCGCGGGAGGTCAAGCGGCCCAAGGATTCGCGGTCGCCCGTAACGCGGAGCTCGGTGCGCACGCCGGACTCGGCGGCGAGCGCTTCGAGGTCGGCGAGGTCCTTCTGCGGGCCGCGGGCGCCGTCGCGGTCCTCGCGGAGCGCGCCGATGACGGCGTCGAGCTCGGCGAGCGCGTCGCGCGCGGTCTCGCCGACCGCGGCCATGGCGGTCGCGGCGAACGCGGGGTCGGTGCCGATGAGCCGGGAGGCGGCCTCGGACTGGACCACGACCACCGACAGGGCGTGCCCGACGGAGTCGTGGAGTTCGCGGGCGATCCGGTTGCGGGCCGCGAGGCGCGCGGTCTCGGCGCGGGAGGCGGCGAGCCGGTCGGCCGCGCCCTGGCCGAGCAGGTGCGGCGCGAGGGCCCGCATCCCCGCGGCGACGGCGGCCGCGAGGTAGGCGAGCGCGACGAGGAACGCCGGGCCGGTGAGCAGGCCCCAGTCGGTGAGCCAGCCGCCGTACACGCCGGAGGTGTCGAGGCCGACCACGGCGCGGGCGCCGTTGGCCGCCAGGTAGACGGTGAAGGGCACGAGTGCGAGCGTGGCGCCCGAGAGGAGGCCGCCGACGACCGCGTGGAGGGTGAACCAGCAGCCGGTGCGCCAGCGCGCGTTCCAGGTGGCGTCGTCGGCGGGCGGGGCGAACTCGGCGCCGAGGAGGCGGCGGGCGGCGGTGCGCTCGACCTCGCGGTCGGGCAGCAGGAGCGAGACGGCGGCGACGAGGGGCACGACCGCGGCGAACACGCCCGGGTCGATGACGCCCTGGAACCCGGCGTCGGGGTGGCGCCAGTTGTAGCCGAGGGCGCCGACGATCATGAACGGCATCATGAGGGCGCCGCCGAGGATGAGCCAGACCCACCCGCGGTAGGTGGCCCCGGACCGGAGCGGGGCGAGGAGGCGCATGGGGCCATTGTGCCAGCGGGCGTTCACGGGACCATCCTGGTAGGGGCCGGGGCCGGGCGCCTCCCTCGCGGGCGCGGGCCCGGTCCCCCGCGCGGGGGACCGGGGCGGCCGCCGCTACTCGCCCTCGTAGGCGTCCTTGAGGCCCTGGAGGTCGATCTTCTTCATGCCGTACATGGCCTTGACGGCCCGCTCGGCGCCGGCCTTGTCGGGCCCGCCGACGTACTTCTCGGCCTCGGTCGACCAGACCTGCCAGTTGACGCCCCACTTGTCGGCGATCCAGCCGCATTCGATCTCCCTGCCGCCGTTGGACAGGAACGCGTCCCAGAGGCGGTCGATCTCGGCCTGGTCGTCGCAGTTGACGAGCAGGGACATGGCGTGGTCGTGCTTGGCGGAGGCGTCGCCGTTGATGCCGGTGAACTGCTGGCCCGCCAGCTCCCAGTTGACGACCATGGCCTCCCCGGTCTTGCCGTGCGCGTCCTCGACGAAGGGGATGCTCCCGGTGATCTTCGCGTCGTCGAAGAGGGAGACGTAGAATTCGGCGGCCTCCTGCGCGGCGCCGTCGGCGTACCAGATGTTGGTGACGATCTTCTGCATGGTCGCGTCCTCCAGAACGGGTCCGTGGCTGTAGGCCTACAGCCGATTGCACCAGTTGAGACGAGGCGGCGAGGCCGAATTCATCGGTTCCGGCGGCTACATTGGGCGCATGGTGACCAGCAGCGCCGCGACCGTGGACGAGTACCTCGCGGCCCTCCCCGACGACCGCCGCCCCGTCATGGCCGCGATCCGGGACGTCTGCCGCGCCGAGCTCGCCGGGTTCACCGAGGCCATGGCCTACGGCATGCCCTGCTACCTGCGCGGCGGCGAAGCCGAGGTCGCCATCGCCTCCCAGAAGCGCCACATCGCGTTCTACCTCATGCGCACCGACGTCAAGGACGCCTTCACGGCCCGCCTCGCCGCCCACGACATGGGCAAAGGCTGCCTCCGCTTCTCCACCCCCGCCAAGGTCGACCTCGACCTCGTCAGGGACCTGGCCCGCGCAACGGCCGCCGCCCCGGGCCCGGTCTGCGACTGAGCGCCCGCCTCAGGCGGCGCTGCCGAGGTGCTCGGTGGTCTCGTACACCTGGCCTTCGGCGTTCGCGTAGGGGTCGTCGTCGGCGGTCGCGGCCCGGCGGGTGTCCGCGGCCTCGTCCTTGATGTCGAAGCCCTCGGCGGGCCGCCTGGTGCCGCCCTCGCTGCTGCGGAAGCGCTCCAGGACGTCGGTGAAGGCCTTGGAGACCTGCTTGTCGCTCTCCTCGTAGTCCTCGGCGGCCTTGGCGACCTGGTCGCGGGCGGTGTAGTACCGCGCCGCGGTCGTGCTGAGGAAGCCGCGGAACTCCTCGACCATCGCGAGTACGTCCTCATCCGGGGGCGTGGCGTGCCCTTCCCGGTCGGCGAAGTGGGCGGCGGCGGCCTGGACGGGCGCGAGCCGCCCGGGCAGCTCCTCGTAGGCGCCCGCGACGAGGCCGATCTTCTCGGCGAGCTCGATGAGCTTCGTGGTGTTCGCGCCGAAACCCTTGCGGTCCCCCGCGGGCGTGCCGGTGGCGCGGTTCTCGGTCAGGTCGTACAGCTCCAGGTCGAACGAGCCCACGGCGTCGAGCTTCGAGCGGAGGTCGCCGGTGCCGGTCTTGTAGGCGATCTCCTTGGCGTCGATGAGGTCCCGGAGCTGGTCCATGTGCTGCGAGAGCGCTGTGACGATCGCGCGGTGGTCCCCGGTGTACCTGACCGCGTCGTGGGTCGGGAGCAGCTCCTCGCCGAGGAACGCGATGAAGTCGAAGACCTTGCCGACCACCTCGGCGGGCCCTTTGGTGAACGCGAGGACCTTCCCCAGGCCCTCCAGGACCACCCAGGGGTTGCCCTCCTGCACGGTCCCGGTCGCGCCCAGGGCGGTCGCGGCCTGATCGATGAGGTGGAGGGTGTCGCCGCGCCCCATCTGGATGATCCCCGACCGGTAGTTGACGAGTTTCGCGAGCTCGACCGCGAGGACGCGGTGGTTGTCCAGGGTGGGCAGGGCCGACTGGAGGAATCCGCTCCTGAACCCGTCGGCGGCGAGCCCGGTCCATTCGACCCACCAGTTCTGGGAGGTGCCGTCCCCGTCGGACAGGTCGGCGACCCTCCCCGACAGGCTGCCGGCCCCGGCGGTTCGGCTCCCGTCCGGAGCCGGGCCCGCCGCCGCGATGACCTCGTAGAGCCCCTTGAGGGCGCCGTACGCCGCGTCGAGCGCGGGCAGCTCCTGGGCGTCGAACTTCGGGACCTTCTTCTCGATCGCGTCGCGCTCGGTCTTGGCCCAGCCGTGGACGGCCGTCATGACCTGCGGCAGCGGGCAGGTGATCCGCGCGGGCATCGTCGGCGGGGCGCTCGCGGGCATGCGGCCCTCGCAGAAGGTCGGGGTCGCGGCGCCGTCGCCGCCCTGCGCCCAGGCGAGGTAGTCGCATTCGCCGCGGTGGAGGTCGACCTCGGGCCGCTTCAGGTACGGCCAGTCCAGCGTCGCGCCGGCGTTCTCGACGATGCCGGTGCGGATGGCCTGCTGGCGGAGGAACGACTCCGCGGCCTCCTTCTGCCACCGCTTGATGAGCGCCGACCAGAAGCGGTCCAGCGCGGGCTTCACGTTCGCCGCCATGTGGTTCGGCCCGGGAATGTACGCGGCCACGGCGCACCGCCTTTCACAGCACAGGGGATCCGCATCGAGTGCATCACCGATCCCGGTGCGCGGCAAGGGGGCCGGGTGTCCCGGTCCGTCCGGGACGGGGACGGACGGGGCAGTGGCCTCTCGGTAGAATCGTGACGTGCGTCAATCCCTCGACGGCCTCGACCCCTCCTCGGCCGGCTCGGCGCCGCAGCTCGTCGCGCTGCTGCGGGAGCTGCGGGCGGCCTCCGGCCTGAGCATCCGGGAGGTGAGCCGCCGCGCCCGCGACCGCGGCGACTGGCTCCCCACGAGCACCCTCGCGGCGGTCCTCAACCGCGACGCGGTCCCCCGCGCCGAGGTCGTGGCCGCGCTCGTGCGCGCCTGCGGCGGCGACGAGGCCGCCGTCGAGACCTGGCTCGCCCAGTGCGCGCGCATCAGCGCCGCCGACGTCGCCGACACCGGGCAGGTCCCCCGCCAGCTCCCCGGCGCCCCGCACGCGTTCACCGGCCGCGAGCGCGAACTGCACCTCATCGACGAGCACCTCCAGTCCGCATCCCCGCGCTCGGTCGTCCTCGCGGGCCCGGCCGGGATCGGCAAGACCGCGCTGGCCCTGCACTGGGCGCACCGGTCGCTCGACGCGTTCCCCGACGGGCAGCTGTACGTGGACCTGCGGGGCTTCTCCGGCACCGACCCGCTCGCGCCCGGCCCGGTCCTGCACCGGTTCCTGACCGCGCTCGGCACCGGCCCCGAGGAGGTGCCCGCGGACGGCGACGAGCGGGCCGCGATGTTCCGCTCGCTCCTGGGGCACCGGCGGGTCCTCGTCGTCCTCGACAACGCCCGCAGCCCCGAGCAGCTGCGCGACCTCCTCCCCGGCACCGGAGGTTCCACGGCGCTCATCACCGCCCGCACCGACCTGTTCGGGCTCACGGCGACGCACGGCGTCCCGCACCTGCGCCTCGCGCCGCTGACCCGCGAGGAGTCGATGGACCTCCTCGACGCGATGATCGGCCGCGGCCGCGTCGCCACCGACCCCGAGGCGGCCCGCGGCCTCGCCGCCGCCTGCGGCGACCTGCCGCTCGCGCTCCGCCTGGCCGCGTGCCAGACCCTCGCCCACCCCGAGCAGACCATCGGCGAACTGCGCGACCGCATCGCCGAGGCGCCCTTGGCGAACCTCGACCTCCCCGGCGACGAGGCCGCGGGCCTGCGCGCCTGCCTCGACCTCACCCGCGACCGCTTGGACGCGGCCGACCGGGACGCCCTCGACGCGATCGGCCTCCATCCCGCGACCGAGTTCGAGGCCGCCGGGATCGCCGCCCTCACCGGGACCTCCGTCCGCGACGCCGACGCGGCCCTGCACCGCCTCGCGGGCGTCCACCTGGCCGCGGCGAACGGCGACGGCCGCTGGAGCGTCCACGACCTCGTGCGCGCCTACGCCCGCGAGCACGCCGACGGGCACCCGCGCGAGGAGCGCGAAGCGGCCCTGGGCCGCCTCTACGACTGGCACCTCGCCGCGGTCGCCGGGACCTGGCAGGCGATCTTCGGCCTCGAACCCGAGGTCGTCCCCGCCTCCGACGTTCCCGTGCCGGTCTTCGACGGCCCGGAGGCCGCGCTCGCCTGGCTCGACCCGCGCCACAGCGCCCTCTGCGAGATGATCCGCCACGCCGCCGCCGGGCACCGCGACTGGCACGCGGGCCGCCTCGCCCACGCCCTCTGGCGCTACCAGTACATCCGCGGCGTCCGCGGCGAGGCCGAGGCGTGCCTGCGCGTCGCCCTCGACGCCGACCGCCGGACCGGCGACCGCGCCCACGAGGTCAAGCTCCAGCGCCAGCTCGGCAACACCCTCAAGGCCCTCGGCCGCTTCGACGAGGCCGAAGGCGCGCTCGACCGGTCACTGCGGCTCGCGACCGGGCTCGACGACGTCGAGGCCGCCGCGCTCACCCTCATGGCCCTGGCGCAGCTGCACATCCAGCAGTGGCGCCTCGACGAGGCCCGCACCTGCGCGACCGAGGCCGCGCGGGTCTTCCGCGACCTCGGCGACGCCGACCGGGAGGTCAACGCCCTCGACGACGTCGCCCACGTCGACATGCTCGTGGGCAACGACGACGAGGCCCGCGCCGGGTTCGACCGCGCCGTCAAGACCTTCACCGACCGCGGCTGGACCCAGAACCTCGCCTCCGCGCTCGCGGGCCTCGCGCGCCTGCGCCTGCGCGACGACGACGCCGACGGCGCCGCCGCCCTGCTCGCCGACGCCCTCGACGCGTACCGCCAGAGCGGCGACCCGCTCGGCGAGATCTACGTGCAGTCGCTCCAGGCCCTCGCGCACGCCCGGCTCGGCGACCGCGAGACCGCCGCCCGCCTCGCGGGCGGCACCGCCGAAGCCGGCGTCGCCACCTCCAGCCCCGAACTGGCGCTGGAGGTCCTCAACAACGCCGGGTTCGCGTTCGGCGCCGTCGGGGACGCCACCGCCGCCGAACGGGCCCACCGGGAAGCACTCGACCTCGCCGAGGCCCTCCCGGACCTGTACGAGCAGGCCCGCGCCCGCCACGGCATCGGCGACGCGCTCGCCGCCCGCGGCGAGGACGACGCGGCCCGGGCCGAGTGGACCCGGGCCCTGCGCCTCCACGAGAAGCTGGGAACGTACGGCAGAGCGGAGCTCGCCGAGCGGCTCGCCTAGGCGAGGTCCCGCAGGTCGGCCCGGTCCGGCAGGTCCGAAGCCGGGACCGGCCCCCGCTCCGCAACCGCGCTGCGGGCCGGGAACGCGTGTCTGCGCCCGGACACCACGACGAGCAGGATCAGCACGCCCGCCGCGACCACGGTCCACGCCAGCGACAGCGGCCCGAACCGGACCAGCATCAGGCCGCCGAGGGCCCCGCCCGCGGCGGTCGCCGCGTTCCACAGCGTCACGACCAGCGCCTGCACGGTGTCCGCGGCTTTCGCGCCCGCCTGCCCGGCCGCGGTCTGGAGCAGGGTCGGCACGCCGCCGTGCCCGAGGCCCCACAGCGCGACCGCGACGTACACGAGCGCCGGGGCCTCCGCGAACACCGCGAGCGCAGCCGCCGCCGCGCCGGTGAGGACCGCCGCGGCGATCGTCAGGTGCCGCAGCCGCCGGTCGATGTGCGCGCCGGTGATCCAGATGCTCGCGATCGACGCGAGGCCGAACACGAGCAGCACCCGGTCGACCGAGCCGCCCATCCCGAACCGCTCCAGGAACGCCGCGATGTACGTGTACAGGACGTTGAACGCGATCACGTACACCGCGATGACCGCCATGATCGCCGGGACGCCCGGGATCACCGCGGCCCTGAGCACCGGCGTCCGCGACTCGGCGCGCTGGCCCGGGAAGTCCGGGACCGCCAGGGCGATCCACACGATCGACAGCACCGCCAGCGCCGACATGACGCCGAACGACTCGCGCCACCCGAGGACCCCGCCGATGAACGTCCCCACCGGGACCCCGAGCGCCAGCGCCAGCGGGATGCCCGACATGACGATCGCGATCGCCCTGCCCTCCATGCCCTTCGGGGCCAGGCGCCGCGCGTACCCGACCATGAGCGCCCACGACAGGCCCGCGGCCATGCCCGCCACGAAGCGGGCGGCCATCGTCAGGGCGTAGTCGTCGGAGAGCGCCGTGACGGTGTTCGCGGCGACGAACCCGGCCATCGCCGTCAGCAGCACCGGCTTGCGGCCCCAGCCGGCGGTGAGGGACGACAGCGGGATCACCGTGAGGGCCGTGCCGATCGCGTACACGGTGACGGCCTGGCCCATCGCGGCCTCGCTCACGCCGAGACCCGCGCGCATCCCGGGCAGCAGGCCCGCGGGCAGCGACTCGGTGATGACGGTGATGAACACGGCCGTGGACAGGGCCAGCAGCCCCGACAGGGGCAGCCGCCCCCGCCGTGGCGCCGCGGGCCGGGAGAGGGTCGTTTCGCTCATGGCAGCAAGCGTCTAACCTTGACACTAGTGTCAGAGTCCAGCGGGAGTGAGGCGGGCCATATGAGGATCGGCGAGCTGGCGGAGCGCACCGGCGCCCCCGCCCGGATGCTCCGCTACTACGAGCAGCACGGCCTCATCGCCGCCGACCGCTCCCCCAACGGCTACCGCGACTTCCCCGAGGCCACCGTCGAGCGCGTCGGCCAGATCCGCGGCCTCCTCGACGCGGGCGTCCCCGTCAAGATCATCAAGCAGATCCTCCCCTGCCTCGACGGCCCCGGCCAGATCTACTTCCCGGTCCCCGACCCCGAGATGCTCGCCCAGCTCGCCGAGCAGCGCGACCGCATGACCCGCAAGGCCGAATGCGTCCTGAAGAACCGCGACGCCATCGCCGCCTACCTCGACCGGGTGAGCGGAACCACTGCGTGAACCGAATCCGCACCGCGGTCATCGCCCTCGTCGTCAAGGCCCAGACCGTCACCGTCTTCGGCTACATGGGCGTCATCTCATTGCTCGGCGTCGAGGCCCTCGTGGTCCTCCTCGGCTTCACCACGGTCCTCCCGATCGCGATCCCCTTCGTCCTCATCGCCGTCGCGTTCGCGTACTTCTTCCGCGAACGCCTCAAGACGGCCTGGGCCTTCATCAGGGCGAAGCTGAAGCGCGCCTGAGCCTCACGCGATCTCGCGGGGGTCGATCTGGACGCGGACGGGTTCGGACTTCGCGCCCGCGCGCTCCGCGGTGGCCTTGGCGAGGACCGCGGCGAGGGCCGCGCCGTCGCGGCGGCGCACGCGCAGGAGCAGGCGCTCAGTGTGCTCGTCCACGGGGATGGGGCCGATGGCCTCGGCGTGAATCGGCAGGTCGGTGGCGAGCTTCTCCGGTTCGCCGTTCGGGCCGGTGAGGGCCGCGAACCTCATGACCGGGGGGAAGCCGAGTTCGGCGCGGTCTTCGAGTTCGCGCACCGCGAACCACGCGGGGTCCCAGCGCATGAGCGCCTGGACGACCGCCAGTCCCCCGTCGGCGACCACGACGGCGGTGCCGTCGTGGCGGGCGAGCGCGACCGCGTTCATCCAGCGGCGCAGGGCCTCCTCGCTCGCGGTCAGCTCGGCGCGCGTGAGCAATGCCCACGTGTCGAGCAGCAGGACCGCACCGTACCCTTCGGCCGCAAGGGGTTCCACGCCCGGCGTCGCCACTACGACGGCCGCGCCCGGCGGGGCCGCGTCGAGCCGGTTCGCGCCCGTCGACTCCACGACTGTCGTGTCCGGGAACGCCTGCGCCAGCTCTTCCACCGTGCGCTCCGCGCCGATGACGATCGCGCGGACGCGGTTCGATCCGCATTCGGCGCAGCGGAAGTCGCGGGCGACCGTGCCGCACCAGCCGCACACCGGGTCGCGCCGCGGGCCCAGGAGCCGCAGCGGGCCGGAGCAGTTCAGGCAGGCCGCGCGGGTGCGGCAGCGCTGGCAGGAGACGGCGGGGATGTAGCCGCGGCGCGGGACCTGGACGAGGACCGGCCGCTGCTTCGCGAGGGCCGCGCGGGCGGCCTCCCAGGCGATCGTGGGGAGCCGGGCGGTGCCGCCGGAGGGGTCGCGTTCGAGGTCGGACTCGTCGCCGACGGGGACGATCCGCGGTGCGGCCGAGCGGATCTCGCCGCGCGGCGCGACGATGGACTTCGCCCAGTCGGTCTCGACGAGCAGCTGCGCCTGCGGGGTGCGGGCGTTGCCGCCGACGAGGCAGGCGGCCTTGGCGAGGTTCGCGCGGGTGAGGAGGACTTCGCGCGCGTGCGGGTAGGGGGCGTGACGGTCGATGTGGGAGCCGTCGCCGTCGTCCCAGATCGCGGTGAGCCCGAGGTCGGCGACGGGCGCGAACGCGGCCGCGCGGGTCCCGGCCACGATCCGTACGTCGCCGCGCGCGGCCTTCAGGAACGCCCGGTAGCGCTTCGTGGGCCCGGCCTGGGCCGAGAGGACCACGTGCCGGTCGGGGCCGAGCACGGCCTCCAGGGCGGCGTCCAGGCGGTCGAGGTCGGTCTGGTCGGGCACGACCAGCACGGCCCCGCGCCCCGCCGAGGCGGTCGCCGCGGCGGCCTCGGCGAACCGGGCGGGCCAGTCCTCGCCGGGCACCGCGTTCCACACCGCCCTCGGCGACTTCTGCTCGCGCAGCGCGCGCAGGAATGCCTCGCCCGCGTTGTATCTCTTCCAGTGGTCCGGACTCGGCGCGGCCACGTCGAGGACCTCGCCGCGCGCCTCGGACTCGACCTTGACGCGCCGCTCGGGGACGGCGAGCCGCAGTACGTCGGACATCGTCCCGGCGTACCGGTCGGCGACCGCCCGCGCCAGGACGGCGACCTCCTCGGTGACGACCGGCTCGGGCGAGACTAGCTCCGAGATCCACAGGAGCTTCCCCGTGAAGTCGGTCGAGGGCTTGAGCGCGATGACGAACCCGGCGACCTTCCGCCGCCCGAACCGCACCCGCACACGGCACCCGGGCCGCACGTCCATGTCCGCGGGCACCAGGTAGTCGAAGAGCCGGTCCAGCTGCGGCAGCGGCTGGTCGATGCAGACCGCTGCGATAGCCGGGGACTCGTCCATCCGATAAAAGTACCGGGTGCCTCCGACGTCGGAGGCACCCGGCGCGAAGCCGATGGCCGCTAGGAGACGGCTTCCTTCAGGGCCGCGGCCCGGTCGGTGGCCTCCCAGGTGAACTCGGGGAGTTCGCGGCCGAAGTGGCCGTAGGCGGCGGTCTTGGAGTAGATCGGCCGGATGAGGTCGAGGTCGCGGATGATCGCGGCCGGGCGGAGGTCGAAGACCTCCAGGACGGCCTTCTCGATCAGCGCCGGGTCCACGGTCTCGGTGCCCTGGGCGTCGACGGCGACGCTGACGGGCTTGGCCTTGCCGATGGCGTAGGCGACCTGGACCTCGCAGCGCTCGGCGAGGCCGGCGGCCACGACGTTCTTGGCGACCCAGCGGGCGGCGTACGCGGCGGAGCGGTCGACCTTCGACGGGTCCTTGCCGGAGAACGCGCCGCCGCCGTGGCGGGCGTAGCCGCCGTACGTGTCGACGATGATCTTGCGGCCGGTCAGGCCCGCGTCGCCCATGGGGCCGCCGATCTCGAAGCGGCCGGTCGGGTTGACCAGGAGCTTGTAGTCGTCGATGTCGAGGTCGAGCCCGGACACGACCGGGGCGATCACGTGCTCGGCGACGTCGGGCGCGAGGAGCGAGTCCAGCGAGATGTCGGGCGCGTGCTGGCTGGAGACGACGACCGTGTCGAGGCGCACCGGCTTGTTCTTGTGGTACTCGATGGTGACCTGGGTCTTGCCGTCGGGGCGCAGGTACGGGACGGTGCCGTCCTTGCGGACCTCGGTGAGGCGCTGGGACAGCCGGTGCGCCAAGGCGATCGGCAGCGGCATCAGCTCGGGGGTCTCGCGGCACGCGAAGCCGAACATGAGGCCCTGGTCGCCCGCGCCCTGGAGGTCGAGCTCGTCGTTCGCGGCGGAGTCCACACGGGACTCCCACGCCTTGTCGACGCCCTGCGCGATGTCGGGGCTCTGCCCGCCGATGGAGACGTTCACGCCGCACGAGGCGCCGTCGAAGCCCTTCTTGGACGAGTCGTAGCCGATGCGCAGGATCGTGTCGCGCACGATCCGCGGGATGTCCGCGTACGAGTGGGTCGTCACCTCGCCCGCGACATGCACCTGCCCGGTGGTGATGAGGGTCTCGACCGCGACGCGGCTCGCGGGGTCCTCGGACAGCAGGGCGTCCAGGATCCCGTCCGAGATCTGGTCCGCGATCTTGTCCGGGTGGCCTTCGGTGACCGACTCGGAGGTGAACAGGCGACGCGCCACGGCACTCCTCATAACCAATACTCAATACACTGCCAAGCCTTCCGGCAGCGCACTACTACCGACTTCGCAGCTCACAAGTCTATGCGCTCACGATCTTCCCACCAAGTCGCCGCGCTGGGCGGCGGTGGTATCAGTCGCGTCCATCCAGCGGGAGCCGGGCGGCCACCGCGTCCCAGATCGCGTCCGCAACCAGTTCTTTCGACGCCTCGTCGAGGGCGGCGACGGGCCCGGCCGCGTCGAACACCGTGACGGAGTTCTCCGCCTTCCCGAACACGGCCCCGCCCGACACGTCGTTGAGCACCACCAGGTCGGCGCCCTTCGCCTCGCGCTTGGCCTTCGCGTGCTCGGGGCCGTCGTGGGTCTCCGCGGCGAACACGACGAGGACCTGCCCGGGGCGCTTGGCCCGGCCGACGGCCGCGGCGATGTCCGGCGTGGACGTCAGCGCCAGGTCGAGGTCGCCCTTGCGCTTGAGCTTGCGGTCCGAGGCCTCCTTCGGCGTGAAGTCCGCCGGGGCCGCGGCGAGGACCGCCGCGTCCGCCTCCGCGGCGGCCTTGACCGTCGCGTCGTGGAGCTCCGCGGTGGTGCCGACGCGCTCGACGCGGACGCCGGCGGGCAGCGGCGCGTCGATGTGCGCCGCGATGAGCGTGACGTCGGCGCCGCGCGCGGCGGCCGCCGCGGCGAGGGCGATGCCCTGGCGGCCCGACGAGTGGTTGCCGATGAAGCGGACCGGGTCGATCGGCTCGCGGGTGCCCCCGGCGGTGACGAGGACCTTGCGGCCCACCAGGTCGCGGGCCGGGGAAGTCAGGAAGCCCTTGAGGAGCGCGAACAGCGACTCCGGCTCGGGCAGGCGCCCGGGGCCGGTGTCGGCGCCGGTGAGGCGGCCCGAGTCGGGCTCGACGACGTGGACGCCGCGCTCGCGCAGCGTCGCGACGTTCGCGCGGGTCGCGGGGTGCAGCCACATCTCGGTGTGCATCGCCGGGGCGAACACCACCGGGCAGGTCGCGGTGAGCAGCGTCGAGGTGAGCAGGTCGTCGGCGCGGCCCTGCGCGGCCCGCGCGAGCAGGTCGGCGGTGGCCGGGACGACGGCGACGAGGTCGGCCTCGCGGCCGAGCCTGACGTGCTTGACCTCGGAGACGTCCGAGAACACGCCGGAAGCCACCGGGCGGCCCGACAGGGCCTCCCAGGTGGCTTCACCGACGAACTTGAGCGCCGCCTCGGTCGGGATCACGGTCACGTCGTGGCCGGACTCCTTGAGGAGGCGGAGCAGGATGCACGCCTTGAAGGCGGCGATGCCGCCCGACACGCCCAGGACGATCGAGCTACCCCCGCGCGGGCGGGGACCACTGCTCAACGTCGCCGCCTAATTCTCGGTGTCGTCGAACGCCTTCGTCTCAAGGAGGCCCTTGTCGAGCTCGCGCATGGCGATCGACAGCGGCTTCTCCTCGGGCGTGGTCTCGACGAGCGGACCGACGTACTCCAGCAGGCCCTCGCCGAGCTGCGAGTAGTAGGCGTTGATCTGACGGGCCCGCTTGGCCGAGTAGATGACCAGCTGGTACTTCGACTGGCTCTTCTTCAGCAGGTCGTCGATCGGCGGGTTGGTGATGCCGACGGGGTCGGCGACAGTCCCTGACACGTGTTGTCCTTCGTGTACGACTTGGATGCTCAGAAGCTTCCGGACTTTACGATGGCCGGAGAACTGAGCAACTCTACCAGCTCGGAGGCCGCCTGCTCGATCGACACGTTCGTGACTGTGTGATCGAACTCGGATTCGGCGTCGAGCTCTTCGCGCGCGGCGTCCAGGCGGCGCGCGATGGTCGCGGCGTCCTCGGTCCCGCGCCCGGTGAGGCGGCGGACGAGCTCGTCCCACGACGGCGGGGCCAGGAACACCAGCTGCGCGTCGGGCATCGCCCGGCGGACCTGGCGGGCCCCTTGCAGTTCGATCTCCAGCAGCGCCGGGAGTCCGGCGCGCAGGCGCTCCTCGACCGGGCCGCGGGGGGTTCCGTAGAGGTTCCCCGCGTAGGAGGCCCATTCAAGGAACTCCCCCGCGGCGATCATCGACTCGAACTGCTCGGTCGACACGAAGTGGTAGTCGGCGCCGTCGACCTCACCAGGACGCGGCTTGCGGGTCGTGCAGCTCACGGAGAGCCAGACCCACGGGTAGTACTCCTGGATGAGTGCCTTGACGCTGCCCTTGCCAACGCCGGACGGGCCGGAGAGGACCGTCAGTCGCTGGGCGAGGGCGGCGTGGTGGTGATCGATGCTC
Source organism: Glycomyces sp. MUSA5-2 (assembly GCF_037034145.1). Taxonomy (NCBI): domain Bacteria; kingdom Bacillati; phylum Actinomycetota; class Actinomycetes; order Glycomycetales; family Glycomycetaceae; genus Glycomyces; species Glycomyces sp. MUSA5-2. The sequence continues at coordinate 958,407 of NZ_JBAGKG010000002.1, read as the reverse complement.
ACGCGACTACTACTACCCGAACTTAGGCCTGGTCGCCCTTGAATTCATCCAGAAGCGCGGCGCGCTGGTGCTCGCCCAGGCCGCGCAGCCGACGCGAGTCGGCGATCTTGAGCTTCTCCATGATCTGGGTGGCGCGCTTGTCGCCGATGCCCGGGAGGGCCTTGAGCACGGCCGAGACCTTCATCTTCCCGGAGATGTCGTCGGTGGCAGCGGACTTGAGGACCGCTTCCAGGGTGGTCTCGCCCGACTTCAGCTTCTCCTTGAGCTCGGCGCGGGCCTTGCGGGCCGCCGCCGCCTTCTCAAGGGCGGCTGCGCGCTGTTCCGGAGTCAGTTTAGGGAGCGGCACGGGGTCTCCTTGCAGTCGATGGTTTCGTCCCTGTGGACCTTGACGTGCGGGTATCGCCAAAGCATACCCAGCTCGGAGACGGTAACCCCACCTACCGACACGCCTGCGACCGGGGGTCGGGCAAATTTCGGGCCGGAAAAGCGGCGGTTCATTCCCCCATCGCGGCGCGGCATTCCTCCTGCAACGCCTCGACGGCGGTGCGAATGCTCGCCGCGGCAGGGCCCGGCTGCGCGATTTGTCGGGAATAGGACGGTATTGCGAACTTCGTAGCGGGCCCGAGGACGCGCGGAAGATCACTGGGGCGCCCGCCCTGGGCGCCCATGCCCGGGACCAGGATGGGCCCGTTGAACTGGGAGAGGTCGTGAGCGGAGTCACGTTGGCTCACGGTGGTGTGGGTGATTCCGTAAGTCGACTCACGCAGGCGGGCCTCCCCCTCGCTCGCGCACGCGCCGATCGTGGCGCCCATGACGATCCCGAAGGACCCCATCGGGTCGGCCTCGCCGTTGCGCTCGCCGACCTCGTCGATGACGCTCTGGGCGACCGAGCGGCCGTCGCGGCGCTTCGCCATCTGGACGTACTTGCCCTCCGGGTTGGAGGTGCGGGCGAGGACGAACACGCCCTTGCCGTGCGCGGCGGCCGTGTCGAACGCGGGCTGGAGCGAGCCGGTCCCCAAGTAGGGGCTGACGGTGATCGCGTCGGCCGCGAGCGGCGAGGCCGGGTCGAGGTACGCCTGCGCGTACGCGGCCATCGTGGAGCCGATGTCGCCGCGCTTGACGTCGAGGATGACGAGTGCCCCGGCGCGGCGGGCCGCGGCGATGACGCGTTCGAGGAGGGCGACGCCGCCCGAGCCGAAGCGCTCGAAGAACGCCGACTGCGGCTTGACGAACGCGCACCGCTCGGCGACGGCCTCGGTGAGCGTCATGGCGAACCGCTCGGCCCCGGCCAGGTCGTCGTCGAGGCCCCACTGGAGCAGCTGCGACCCGTGCGGGTCGATCCCGGCGCACAGCGGGCCCCGCTCCTGGGCGAGACGGAAGGCGCGGGCGCCGAATTCCTTGGTAGACATGGTTCCTCGTATCAGGAGTGGGCTGCGGACTGGTGGCGTCGGACGGTCTTGCGGTAGCGGCGCGCGCTGCCGCGCACCACGCCGGGGCCGTTGTAGATGAGCCCCGAGTAGATCTGGACGAGGCTGGCCCCGGCGTCGAACATGGCCTGGGCGTCGTCGGGCGTCATGATGCCGCCCGAGCCGATGATGGGCAGGCGCCCGTTCGTCTCGCGGTGGACGAACCGGACGATCTCCCGCGAGACGAGGGTGAGCGGCTTGCCGGACATGCCGCCGGGCTCGGCGGCGACGGCGTCCTCCGCGGGGATGATCCCGTCGCGCCCGAGCGTGGTGTTCGTGGCGATGACCCCGGCGACCCCTGATTCGAGGCACACCTCCAGGAGCTGCGCCAGCGCGGGCTCGGTGAGGTCGGGGGCGATCTTGACGAGGATCGGGCGGGTCGGGCGCCCGGCGGCCAGGCGCACCCCCTCGGTGTGCAGGGCCCCGAGGAGGGCGCGGAGGGCGCCGGCGTCCTGGAGCTGGCGCAGGCCGGGCGTGTTCGGCGAGGACACGTTGATGGCGATGTAGTCGGCGAACGGGTAGAGGAACCGCAGCGAGGTCAGGTAGTCGTCGATCGCGCCTTCGAGGGGCACGGCCTTGGACTTGCCGATGCTGATGCCGAGGGGGCAGTCGACGGCGGGGCTGGCCTGGAGGCGCGCGGCGAGGGCCTGGGCGCCCTCGTTGTTGAAGCCCATGCGGTTGACGATGGCCTGGGACTGCTTGGCGCGGAACATGCGCGGCTGGGGGTTCCCGGGCTGGGGCAGGGCGGTGACGGTGCCGATCTCGGCGAAGCCGAAGCCGAGGGCGGGCCAGGCGCCGACGGCGACGCCGTTCTTGTCGAGGCCCGCGGCGAGGCCGATGGGGTTGGGGAAGGGGATGCCGCAGACGGTGACGGGCGCGCTCAGGCGGTTGGCCTTGATGAGCGCGTTGCGCACCTGCCGCTGCTCGGACAGGCGCGTCAGCCAGCGCATCGTGAAGTCGTGCGCCCGCTCGGCGTCCCCGCGGCCGATCCGGAACAGGACGGGGCGGGCGAGATTCTGGTACAGCATGTTCTTTCCTGTATACGTCAATTCACCGGGTGAGCGGAACGGCTACAGGCCGTCCGCCCACCCGGTGATCGCTGTCAGGCCGCGGCCCGCTCGGCGCCGCGCAGGCGCCGGTGGAGCTCCTGGAGGGAGGCGACGCGGATCTCGCCGCGCGAGGCCGATTCGATGGCCTGCGTGGCGGCGGCGGCGCCCTGGATGGTGGTCACGCAGCTCACGTCGGCGACGACGGCGGCGGAGCGGATCTCCCAGCCGTCGGTGCGCGGGCCCGGGGAGGCCGAGGGCGTGGTGATGACCAGGTCGACGTCGCCGGAGGCGATGAGGCTGACGGCGTCGACGGCCTCGCCGGAGGAGTGGCGGGCGACGGGCGTGAAGTCGATGCCGTGGCGCTTGAGGACCAGGCCGGTGCCTTCGGTGGCGTAGACGGTGAAGCCGAGGTCGACGAGGCGGCGCACCGGGAAGACGATGGCGCGCTTGTCGCGGTCGGCGACCGACACGAAGACCTTCCCCGAGGTGGGGAGCTTGCCGTAGACGGCGAGCGTGGCCTTGGCGAAGGCGAGGCCGAAGGACGAGTCGATGCCCATGACCTCGCCGGTGGACTTCATCTCCGGGCCGAGGACGGCGTCGATGCCGGAGCCTTCGACAGTGCGGAAGCGCTTGAAGGGCAGGAGGACCTCCTTGACGCTGATGGGGACCTCGGGTCCGGCGTCGGAGCCGTCGCCTTCGGGCAGGAGCATCCCTTCGGCGCGCAGTTCGCCGATCTTGGCGCCGAGCGCGATGCGGGCGGCGGCCTTGGCGAGCGGGACAGCGGTGGCCTTGGAGACGAACGGGACCGTGCGGGAGGCGCGGGGGTTCGCTTCGAGGACGTAGAGCTGCTCGTCCTTGAGGGCGTACTGGACGTTCATGAGGCCGCGCACGCCGATGCCGAAGGCGAGCTTCGCGGTGTAGTCGCGGATCTGCTCGATGACGCCGGCGCCGAGGGTGATCGGCGGGAGCGCGCAGGAGGAGTCGCCGGAGTGGACGCCGGCCTCCTCGATGTGCTCCATGATGCCGCCGAGGTAGAAGTCCTCGCCGTCGCAGAGGCAGTCGACGTCGATCTCGACGGCGTCGTCGAGGAACCGGTCGATGAGGACCGGGTGCTCGGGGCTGGCCTCGGTGGCGCGGGAGATGTACCCGGCGAGGGTGGCCTCGTCGTAGACGATCTCCATGCCGCGGCCGCCGAGGACGTACGAGGGCCGCACGAGCACGGGGTAGCCGATCTGGGCGGCGACCTCGCGGGCCTCCTCGTAGGAGGTGGCGGTGCCGCCGTCGGGGGCGACGAGGCCGAGGTCGTCGAGGAGGCGCCCGAAGACGCCGCGGTCCTCGGCGTTGTCGATGGCCTTCGGGGAGGTGCCGACGATGGGCAGCCCGGCGTCCTGGAGGCGCTCGGCGAGGCCGAGGGGGGTCTGGCCGCCGAGCTGGACGACGACGCCGATGACCCCGGGGCCGCCCGCGGCGGTGCCGGACTCGTGCTCGGCGTGGTAGACCTCGGTGACGTCCTCGAAGGTGAGCGGCTCGAAGTAGAGCCGGTCGGCGGTGTCGTAGTCGGTGGAGACGGTCTCGGGGTTGCAGTTGACCATGATGGTCTCGTAGCCGACCGCGCGCAGGGCCTGGACGGCGTGGACGCAGGAGTAGTCGAACTCGATGCCCTGGCCGATGCGGTTGGGCCCGGAGCCGAGGATCATGACCTTCGGGCGGTTCGAGGGCGCGACCTCGGTCTCCTCCTCGTAGGTCGAGTAGTGGTAGGGCGTGTGGGCCTCGAACTCGGCGGCGCACGTGTCGACGGTCTTGTAGACCGGGCGCATGCCGAGCCGGTGGCGGAGGCGGCGGACGCCGTCCTCGCCGGCGAGCTCGGGGCGCAGGGCCGCGATCTGGGCGTCGGAGAACCCGGCGCGCTTGGCGCGGCGCAGGAGCGCGGCGTCGGCGACGGCGGCGGCCTCGATCTCGTCGCGCAGCTCGATGAGCTGGGCGACCTGGTCGAGGAACCACGGGTCGATCTTGCAGGCCTCGTGGACCTCCGCGACCGACGCGCCCAGGCGCAGGGCCCGCTCGGCGGTGTAGAGGGTGCCGTCGTGGGCGGTGCGGAGCGCTTCGAGCGTGTTCTCCAGCGTGGCGTCGGCCGGGTCGGGGCGGGTCCAGAACCCGGCGGCCTTGGTCTCGGTGGAGCGCAGGGCCTTCTGGAGGGCCTGCTGGAAGGTGCGGCCGAGGCTCATGGCCTCGCCGACGGACTTCATGGTGGTGGTGAGGGTCGGGTCGGCGCCGGGGAACTTCTCGAACGTGAAGCGCGGGACCTTGACGACGACGTAGTCGAGGGTCGGTTCGAACGCGGCCGGGGTGGCCTTGGTGATGTCGTTCGGGATCTCGTCGAGCGTGTAGCCGATGGCGAGCTTCGCGGCGATCTTCGCGATCGGGAAGCCGGTGGCCTTGGACGCCAGCGCGGAGGAGCGGGAGACGCGCGGGTTCATCTCGATGACGATCATGCGCCCGGTGGCGGGGTCGATGGCGAACTGGATGTTGCAGCCGCCGGTGTCGACGCCGACTTCGCGGAGGATGGCGATGCCGACGTCGCGCATGTGCTGGTACTCGCGGTCGGTGAGGGTCATCGCGGGGGCGACGGTGACGGAGTCGCCGGTGTGGACGCCCATGGGGTCGACGTTCTCGATGGAGCAGACCACGACGACGTTGTCGTTGCGGTCGCGCATGAGTTCGAGCTCGTACTCCTTCCAGCCGAGCACGGACTCCTCGATGAGGACCTCGGTGGTGGGGGACTCGGCGAGGCCGTTCCCGGCGATGCGGTCGACGTCCTCCCACGTGTGGGCCATGCCGGAGCCGAGGCCGCCCATGGTGAAGGAGGGGCGGATGACGACGGGGAGGCCGAGGTCCTTGACGGTGTCGCGCACTTCGTCCATGGAGTGGCAGACCGCGGAGCGCGGGACCTCGCCGCCGACGTTGAGGACGACCTCCTTGAACTGCTGGCGGTCCTCGCCGCGCTGGATGGCGTCCATGTCGGCGCCGATGAGCTCGACGCCGTACTTGTCGAGGATGCCGGCCTGGTGGAGGCCGACGGCGGCGTTGAGGGCGGTCTGGCCGCCGAGGGTCGCGAGGATCGCGTCGGGCTTCTCCTTGGCGATGATCTGCTCGATGACCTCGGTGGTGATCGGCTCGACGTAGGTGGCGTCGGCGAACTCGGGGTCGGTCATGATCGTGGCCGGGTTGGAGTTGACGAGGGTGACCCGCAGGCCCTCCTCGCGCAGGACGCGGCAGGCCTGGGTGCCGGAGTAGTCGAATTCGCAGGCCTGGCCGATCTGGATGGGGCCCGATCCGATGACCAGGATGTGCTTGAGGTCGTCGCGCTTAGGCATCTGCCTTGGCCCCCTTGGTGGTCTCGATGAGTTCGACGAGGCGGTCGAACAGGTAGTCGGCGTCGTGCGGGCCGCCGGCGGCTTCGGGGTGGTACTGGACGGAGTAGGCGGGGGTGTCGAGGCAGGTGAGCCCTTCGACGACGTCGTCGTTGAGGCACACGTGGCTGACCTGGACGCGCCCGAACTCGGTGTCGAAGAACTCGCCCGATTCGGGGGCCTTGAGGGCGAACCCGTGGTTGTGGGCGGTGATCTCGATCTTGTTCGTGTGCCGGTCGAGGACGGGCTGGTTGATGCCGCGGTGGCCGAACTTCAGCTTGTAGGTCTCCAGGCCGAGGGCGCGGCCGAGGATCTGGTTGCCGAAGCAGATGCCGAAGACGGGGACGCGGCGGCGCAGCAGCTCGCGGGTGAGCGCGACCTGGTGGTCGGCGGTGGCCGGGTCGCCGGGGCCGTTGGAAAGGAACACGGCGTCGGGGGCGTCGGCGAGGACCGTGTCGACGTCGGCGTACGCGGGGAACACGGTGGTGGTGATGCCGCGCTCGGCGAGGCGGCGGGGCGTGTTCCGCTTGATGCCCAGGTCGATGGCGGCGACGGTGTACTTCGCGGCGCCCTTGGCCTGGTAGGTGTACGGCTCGGAGGCGGTGACGGCGCCGACGTGGTTGGCGCCGGCCATCTGCGGCGTGTTGCGGACCTTCGCGAGGAGCTCCTCGGCGTCGGTGGTGCGCGAGGAGATGCCGACGCGCATGGCGCCCTTGTCGCGCAGGTGGCGGGTGAGGGCGCGGGTGTCGACCTCGCAGATGCCGACGACGCCCTGGGAGGCGAGCTCGTCTTCGAGGCCGCGCTTGGCCCGCCAGTTGGAGGTGATGCGGGAGGCGTCGCGGACGACGTACCCGGCGACCCAGATGCGGCGGGACTCGTCGTCCTCGTCGTTCCAGCCGGTGTTGCCGATCTGCGGCGCGGTCTGGGCGACGACCTGGCCGTAGTAGGACGGGTCGGTGAGGGTCTCCTGGTAGCCGGTCATGCCGGTGCTGAAGACGGCCTCGCCGAAGGTCTCGCCGACGGAGCCGAACGCCTCGCCGCGGAAGACGCGGCCGTCCTCAAGCACGAGGATCGCGGGTGCCCTGCTGCTCATTCGGTCGTCTCCTCTTCGATCTTGCCGTTGAGTACGGTGGCGCGTCCTCTGAGGAACGTCGCCTGGACGGTGACCGGGAGTTCCATCCCGGCGTAGGGGGTGTTGCGCGACAGGGACGCGAGTCCTTCGGGGACGACGGTCCAGGTCGCGGCGGGGTCGACGAGCGTGAAGTTCGCTTCGGTGCCCGGCTGCGGGTCGCGGCCGTGGGCTTCGAGCCCGGCGATGCGCGCGGGGGTGCGGGAGGTCCGCTCGGCGACGGCGTCCCAGTCGGCGCCCGCGGGCCCGCCGAGAGCGAGGACGGTGATCGACAGGGCGGTCTCCAGGCCGAGCATCCCGGGGCGGGCGGCCGCCCACTCGCAGTCCTTGTCCTGCGGGGCGTGCGGCGCGTGGTCGGTGGCGACGGCGTCGATGACCCCTTCGGCGAGCGCGCCGCGCAGGACCGCGACGTCGGCTTCGCGGCGCAGCGGCGGGTTGACCTTGTAGACCGGGTCGTAGGTGCGCGCGGCCTCGTCGGTGAGGAGGAGGTGGTGCGGGCAGACCTCGGCGGTGACCTTGGCGCCGCGGGCCTTCGCCTCGCGGATGATGTCGACGCTGCGCGCGGTGGAGACGTGGCAGAAGTGGACGCGCGCGCCGGTGTACTCGGCGAGGAGCACGTCGCGGGCGATGATCGCCTCTTCGGCGACGGCGGGCCAGCCGGGCAGGCCGAGTTCGGCCGAGACGGCGCCCTCGTTCATCTGGGCGCCTTCGGTGAGGCGCGGCTCCTCGGCGTGCTGGGCGATGAGCCCGCCGAAGGTCTTCACGTATTCGAGGGCGCGGCGCATGAGGATCGGGTCCGAGACGCAGTGGCCGTCGTCGGAGAACATGCGGACCTTGGCGGCCGAGTGGGCCATCGCCCCGATCTCGGCGAGCTGCTTGCCTTCGAGTCCGATGGAGACGGCGCCGATGGGCTGCACGTCGGCGTACCCGGCGGCCTTGCCGAGCGCGGCGACCTGCTCGACGACGCCGGCGGTGTCGGCGACGGGGTAGGAGTTCGCCATGGCGCACACCGCGGTGTACCCGCCCTTGGCGGCCGCGCGCGTGCCGGAGTAGACGGTCTCGGCGTCCTCGCGGCCGGGCTCGCGCAGGTGGGTGTGGAGGTCGACGAGGCCGGGCAGGAGCACCAGGCCGTCGGCGTCCACGATCTGCGCGTCTTTGGCGGTGAGGGAGCCGATCTCGGCGACGCGGCCGTCGCGGACGAGGACGTCCTGCCGTCCCTTCCCGACGATGTCGGCGGACTTGATCAGGAGGTCGGTCACCGGGTTTCTCCGTTCGTCAGCAGCAGGTAGAGGACGGCCATGCGCACCCACACGCCGTTGGTCACCTGCTCGGTGATGGTGGCGCGGGGCGAGTCGGCCACGGTCGCGGCGATCTCCATGCCGCGGTTCATCGGGCCGGGGTGCATGACGATCGCGTGGTCGGGCAGGAGCGTCATGCGCCGTTCGTCGAGGCCGTAGAGGCGGGCGTACTCGTTGGCGGTCGGGAAGAACGCGGCGTGCATGCGCTCGCGCTGCACGCGGAGCATCATGACCGCGTCGGCGCCCTTGAGGGACGCGTCGAGGTCGTAGCCGATCTCCACCGGCCACTCGTCGATGTCCTTGGGCAGCAGGGTGGGCGGGCCGACCAGGCGCACGTTCGCGCCGAGCTTCGACAGCAGCCACACGTTCGAGCGGGCCACGCGCGAGTGGAGGATGTCCCCCACGATCGCGACGGTGCGGCCCTCGATGCCGCCGAGGCGACGCTTCATCGTGTACGCGTCGAGCAGCGCCTGCGTCGGGTGCGCGTGGGTGCCGTCCCCGGCGTTGAGGACCGCGCCGTCGAGCCACTCGGTGAGCCGCTGCGGGGCGCCCGCGGCGGGGTGGCGGATGACGACCGCGTCGGCGCCCATGGCCTGCAGCGTGAGTGCGGTGTCGCGCAGGCTCTCGCCCTTGTTCACGCTGGAGGTCTTCGCCGCGAAGTTCACGACGTCGGCCGAGAGGCGCTTCGCGGCGGTCTCGAAGGAGGTGCGCGTGCGCGTGGAGTCCTCGTAGAAGAGGTTCACGACGGTGCGCCCGCGCAGCGCCGGGAGCTTGGGGACCTCGCGGCCGGTGACGGCCTCGGCCATCTGCTCGGTGACGTCGAGGATCAGCTCGGCCTCGTCGCGGGTCAGTTCCTTGGTGGTGAGCAGGTGCTTCATCGCTCCCGGCCTCCGGTCAGGACCACCGCGTCGAATCCGTCGTACTCCGTCAGGCGCACGGCCACGTTCTCGTCGCGGGCGGTCGGGATGTTCTTGCCGACGTAGTCGGCGCGGATGGGCAGTTCGCGGTGGCCGCGGTCGACGAGGATCGCGAGCTGGACGCTGGCGGGGCGGCCGAGGTCGTAGAGCGCGTTGAGCGCGGCGCGGACGGTCCGTCCGGAGTAGAGGACGTCGTCGACGAGGATGACGCGCTGGTCGTCGACGCCGCCGGGCGGCAGCTCGGTCGGGCCGAGGGCCCGGAGCGCGTTGCGGCGCAGGTCGTCGCGGTAGAGCGTGATGTCGAGGGTGCCGGCGGGGACGTCGAGGTCGGCGAAGCGGCGGATGCGGTCGGCGAGCCGTCCGGCGAGCGCGACGCCGCGGGTGGGGATGCCCAGGAGCATGGTGTCGGGGGCGCCCTTGGTCTTCTCCAGGATCTGGTGGGCGATCCGGTCGAGGATCCGGCCGATGTCGTCGCCGGAGATGATCTGCTTGCCCGACGGGTCTTCCTCAGTCTGCCTGAGGGCAGGGGAAACCACGCGAACCTCCTTCTCCGCCTCACTGGACGGTCTGTTAAAGAACGGTTTCGTCGCCGCCGATGCTACGCCGCCGGTGACGGAGCGTAAACCCGAGTCCCAAAACTATGACGTCGTTAGCTGCATATTTGACTTGTATGCCATGATTTGCCGGTCAGTCTTTCGGGCCCCACGCGACGAAGAACACTGTTTGGGGGCACCCCAACGGCCGATGGTCACCGACCGTAGTCAACAATAGGATTCCTCTCGTACCGAAAATTGGAGTTGATCCCAGCATGGCGACATCTGACTACGCCAAGGCGCTCGGCAACCGGCTGCGCGACATTCGGATGCAGCAGGGTCTTTCCCTGCAAGGCGTCGAGGACAAGTCCGGCGGCAAGTGGAAGGCCGTCGTCATCGGTTCCTACGAGCGGGGCGACCGGTCCATCACGGTCAGCCGCCTCGCCGAGTTGGCCGACTTCTACCGGATCCCCGTCTCGGAGCTGCTTCCGGAGGGCGTCCCGCTCCCGGTCGAGCAGGCCGAGAAGATCGTCCTCAACCTTGAGGCGCTCTACGACCACCCGGACCCCGAGCTGGAGCACGTCGCGAAGCTCGCGCGCTCCATCCAGCAGCGCCGCGGCGACTACAACGGCCGGATCCTCTCGATCCGCGCCGACGACCTGTACACCCTCGCGGTGGTGTACTCGACCACGCCGTCCGGCCTGATCGAGAAGCTGGAGGACTTCGGCGTCCTCGTCCACGACCTCCAGGCGTTCTTCGCTTCGGACGGCGAGTAGCCAAGCAGGACAACGAGAAACGGCCGGGCCCGGGATCGGAGGGCTCGGCCGTTTCCCGTTGCGCCTCCGGCGACGAAGAACGGCCGGGCCCGGACTGTGCTTCCAGTCCCGAGGGCTCGGCCGTTCTTCGTCTGCGTCTGAGCTACTCCTCGGCCTTGGCCGCCGAGTCGAGTACCGCGTTCACGAACCTGGTGTCGTCCGTGGAGCCGATCTGCTCCCACACGCGCATGGCCTCCTTGATGGCCACGGGCGTGTCGACGTCCTCGACGTAGATGATCTCGTACAGGGCCACGCGCAGCACGTTCCGGTCGACCGCGGGCATGCGCTCGACGGCCCAGCCCTCGGCGGCGCGGCCGATGGCCTCGTCCAGCTCGTACCGGTACTCGTCGACGCCGCGCGCCAGCTCCTCGGCGTACTTCGGGAGCCGGGGCGCCTCGGGGTCGGTGAACGCGCGGTCGGCCCGCTCGGCCAGGACGCGCTTGACGCCCTCCCCGCGGGACTCGGCCTCGTACAGGATCTCGACGGCCCGCATCCGCCATTTGGTGCGGGCGGTGAGCCGCTCAGGTCCGCTCTGCTGGTTCCCCACGCCTATGCCCGGCTGAGGTACTTGCCGTCGCGGGTGTCGACCTTGATCTTCTCGCCGTTGTCGATGAACAGCGGCACGAGGACCTGGGCGCCCGTCTCGACGGTGGCGGGCTTGGTGCCGCCGGAGGAGCGGTCGCCCTGGAGGCCCGGCTCGGTGTAGGTGACGACGAGCTCGACCGCGGCGGGCAGCTCGATGTAGAGGACGCTGCCGTCGTGCATGGCGACGGTGGCGTCGGAGTTCTCCAGGAGGAACTTCGCGGCGTCGCCGACCACGCCGGGGCCGACCGGGATCTGGTCGTAAGTGTCCTTGTCCATGAACACGAAGTCCTCGCCCTCCTTGTAGAGGTAGGTCATCGTGCGGCGGTCGACGTTCGCGGTCTCGACCTTGATGCCGGCGTTGAACGTCTTGTCGACGACCTTGCCGGAGGGGATCTGCCGGAGGGTCGTGCGCACGAACGCCGGGCCCTTGCCGGGCTTGACGTGCTGGAATTCCTGGACCTGCCAGAGCTGGCCCTCCAGGTTGAGCACCATGCCGTTCTTGAGGTCGTTCGTGGATGCCACGGGCGTTCGTCTCTTTCGTTAAGGTCTGACTGGGCCGACCGTCAATGGTAGCGGGCGGTCGGACCGCCCTCGGGTCAGGCCGCTTCGGCTGTGACCAGCGGCGCGGCTACGCGGTGAGAGCGGCGATGTGGCGCAGGGCCGCGGTGTAGCCGTCGAAGCCGAGGCCGGCGATGACGCCCTTCGCGTGGGCCGACACGAACGAGTGGTGCCGGAACTCCTCGCGCTGGTGCACGTTGGAGAGGTGCACCTCGATGAGCGGGGCCGTGAGCTGGGCGCACGCGTCGCCGACGGCGACCGAGTAGTGGGTCCAGGCGGCGGCATTGAGGACCACGGGGTAGCCGTTGTCGGCGGCCTCGTGGAGCCACTCCAGCATCTCGCCCTCGTGGTTGGTCTGGCGGAAGGACACCTCCAGACCCAGCTCCTCCCCCGTCTTCACGCAGAGCGCTTCGAGGTCGGCGAGGGTCTGGGAGCCGTAGATCGCCGGTTCGCGCTTGCCGAGCCGGTTCAGGTTGGGGCCGTTGAGCACCAGAGCGGTCGTCATGCGGTGAGCCTCTCATAGGCCTCGCGCTGCTGCGCGGCGGTCACGTCGTCGACGACGACCGGCGCGGCGAGGGCGTCGAGGAGCACGAAGCGCTGGGTGGCGCCGGTGTTCTTCTTGTCGATCTTCATGACCTGGAGGAGGTCGTCCCAGCGGCCGCCCTCGTAGGTCGTGGGCAGGCCGAGCGATTCGAGGACCGCCTTGGTGCGGTCGACGAGGTCGACGCGGCCGGTGATCGCGTTCAGGTGCGCGGCGTAGACCATGCCGACGGCGACCGCGTCGCCGTGGCGCCAGCGGTACTTTTCCAACTTCTCGATGGCGTGCGCGAAGGTGTGGCCGTAGTTGAGGATCGCGCGCAGGCCGCCCTCCTTGAGGTCGGAGGCGACCACTTCGGCCTTGACGGCGATGGCGCGCTCGACGAGTTCGGCGACCACGGGGTTCGCGGCGTCGAGCGCGGCCTCGGGGTCGCGTTCGACGAGGTCGAGGATGACCGGGTCGGCGATGAACCCGGCCTTGACGACCTCGGCGAGGCCCGCGGCGAGGTCGCGGCGCGGGAGGGTCGCGAAGTTGTCGAGGTCCACGAGGACGGCGCGCGGCGGGTGGAAGGCGCCGACGAGGTTCTTCCCGGCGGCGGTGTTGACGCCGGTCTTGCCGCCGACGGCCGCGTCGACCGCGCCGAGCAGCGAGGTCGGGACGTGGACGACGGCGACGCCGCGGAGCCAGCAGGCGGCGACGAACCCGGCGAGGTCGGTGACCGCGCCCCCGCCGACGCCGACAACGAGGTCGGTGCGGGTGAAGCCCTCGGCGCCGAGCGCGTCCCAGCACTGCTCGGCGACGGCGACGGTCTTGCCGTCCTCGGCGTCGGGCAGCTCCATGAGCGTGGCCTCGACGCCGTCGGGCAGCAGGGCGCCCACCCGCTCCGCGAGCAGAGCGGTGCTCTCGGTGTGGAGCACGGCGACGCGCGCGGCCTTCCCGAGGAACTCGGGGAGCCGGTCGACCGTGCCACGGCCGATGAGGACCGGGTAGGGGGTCTCGGCGTCGCCCACGACGACGGTGCGGACGGCGAGCTTCGCGGCGATCTCGGCGGTCAGGTCGGCCACGTCCCTTCCGGTGGTGTCGACCTCGATGTCGGCGACCTCGCGGTAGAGCGGCAGCCGCTCCTCCAGGAGGCGGCGCAGCGTGGCCCGCGGGTTGACGGCGAGCAGCGGTCGGCCCTTGTCGATCTCGTTGCGGCGCACGGCTTCGGCGAGGTCCACGCGGAGGTGGACCACCGGCACGTCGGCGAGGAGCTTGCGGGTGGACTCGGCGAGGACGGCGCCGCCGCCGAGGGCCAGGACCCCGTCGTGCTCGGCCACGGCCCGGCGGACCGCTTCGCGTTCGAGCGCGCGGAAGTGCTCCTCGCCGTCGTCGACGAAGATGTCCGCGATCGGCTTCCCGGCGGTGGCGACGATGTCGGCATCGGCGTCGCGGAAGTCCGCGCCGAGCGCCTCGGCCAGCGCGCGGCCGACGGTGGTCTTGCCGGACCCGGGCGGCCCGACGATCACGACGAGCGCCATGGTCATTTCACCCGCAGGTGCTGGAGGTAGTTCTCGTAGTTGCGACGGGATTCGCCGACGGAGTCGCCGCCGAACTTCTCCAGCGCGGCCTCGGCGAGGACGTAGGCGACCATGTGCTCGGCGACGACGGCCCCGGCGGGGACCGCGCAGACGTCGGAGCGCTGGTTGATGGCCTCGGCGGCTTCGCCGGTCTCCGTGTCGATGGTGCGCAGGGGCCGCGTCAGGGACGAGATGGGCTTGAGCATCGCGGAGACGCGGAGCGGCTGGCCGGTGGTGATGCCGCCTTCGAGGCCCCCGGCGCGGTCGGTGAGGCGCTCGACGCCGTCGGGTCCGGGGACGATCTCGTCGTGGGCGGAGGAGCCGCGGACGGCGGCCTGCATGAGGCCGTCGCCGATCTCGACGGCCTTGACGGACTGGATCGACATGAGGGCGGTGGCGAGGCGCGCGTCGAGCTTGCGGTCCCACTGGACGTGGGAGCCGAGCCCGGGCGGGAGGCCGTAGGCGAGGACCTCGACGACGCCGCCGAGGGTGTCGGCGTCCTTCTTGGCGGCGTCGACCTCGGCGACCATGCGGGCGGACGCCTCGGGGTCCATGCAGCGCAGCGGGTCGGCGTCGACGGCCTCGAAGTCGGCGGGGGTGGGCACGAGGCCGTCCTTGGCGCGGACGGGGCCGAGGGCCTTGACGTGGGAGACGATGTCGATGCCGAAGGCCTGCTTGAGGAAGGCCTTGGCGGCGGTGCCGCCGGCGACGCGGGCGGCGGTCTCGCGGGCGGAGGCGCGCTCCAGGATCGGGCGGGCGTCGACGTGGTCGTACTTCTGCATGCCGGCGAGGTCGGCGTGGCCGGGCCGGGGCCGGGTGAGGGGGGCGTTGCGGGCGACGCCGTCGAGTTCGGCGGGGTCGACGGGGTCGGGGGCCATGACGGTCTCCCACTTGGGCCACTCGGAGTTGCCGACGCGGATGGCGACGGGCGAGCCGAGGGTGCGGCCGTGGCGGAGGCCGCCGATGAAGTTGACGACGTCGGCCTCGAACTTCATGCGGGCGCCGCGGCCGTAGCCGAGGCGGCGGCGGGCCAGTTCGGCGGCGACCGCCTCACTGGTCAGTTCGATACCGGCGGGCAGGCCGTCGATCGTGACCACGAGTTCGGGGCCGTGGGACTCTCCAGCTGTCATCCATCGCAACACGCGTCAAGTCTGCCACCTGTGCCGGTGTGACCCCGCCCCTGGTGGGAATCGCGTCCCAGGGTCCGGACGCGCGCGGGGCCGCCCCCGTCGCGGAGGCGGCCCGGTGCCGCGCAGTCAGCGGTTGTCGAAGGCCTTGCCGAAGTCGAGCAGGACGACCTTGCCGCCGCCGACGACCTCGGCGTCGTGCCCGGCCGGGATCTCGAACGCGTCGCCCGCGTGGATGTCCTGGTCGGTGCCGTCGTCCATGTGGACGCGCAGGTGCCCTTCGAGGCAGTAGCCGAGATGGTGGACCTGGCAGGTGTCGGTCCCGGCCATCGGCTTGACGTCGGTGGACCAGCGCCAGCCGCGCTCGAACTCGGCGAGTTCGATCGGCATGCCGTCGAGCATGACCATGTCGCGGTGGCCGTGGCCGCTGAGGTCGACGTGCTCGTCGGGCTTCCCGAAATTCTTGACCGTCAGATGGTTCATGATGGTCACCCCCTTATCGAGTCTATGACCGTTTCGCGAGTCGCATTCGCATTCCCGCGCACGGGATCCGACCGGAAGGGTGAGGCCGTTCTGGCCGGTCGGCGCGGTTTCGGGGGCTGCGGGAACGCAAGTTACCGCCTAGTATCCCTGGGTACGGGCCGCCGTCCCCATCGCTGTTCTCCCATCGCGGCGCCCGCACGACCACGAAGAGGTGATCGACATGCGGACCCCCGCGAAGACGTCGAGGACTGCGGCGGCCCTGGCGGTCGCGGCGGCCCTCGGTTTGACGGCCTGCACGGGTCAGGAGGAGGAGCCGGAGGCGACCCCCGGCGTCACGGACACGACGGTGACCATCGGGACGCACCAGCCGCTGTCGGGCCCGGCGGCGGCCGGGTACTCGGCGGTGTCGGCGGCGACCTCGGCGTACTTCGCGTACGTCAACGACCAGGGCGGCGTGAACGGCCGGACCATCGAGTACCTGGTGAAGGACGACGCGTACGAGCCGCAGCGGACCAACGAGGTGGTGACCGAGCTGGTCGAGCGCGACGACGTGCTGGCCGTCGTCAACGGCCTGGGCACCCCGACGCACTCGGTGGTGCTGGACTACCTCGCCGACGAGGGCGTGCCGGACCTGTTCATCGCGTCGGGCTCGCGGATGTGGAACCAGCCGGCCTTGTACCCCAACGCGTTCGGGTATAACGCGGAGTACACGACGGAGGGCGCGGCGCTCGCGCAGTACGCGGTCGAGCAGGAGCCGGGCGCGACGGTGTGCGTCCTGGGCCAGAACGACGACTACGGCGAAGGCCTCCTCGAAGGCGTCGAGGCGGTCATGGGCAGCAACGAGATCACCGAGATCCAGACGTACACGACGGCCTCGCAGGACCTGACCGACCAGATCGGGACCCTCAAGGCCGCCGGGTGCGAGGTGAACATCCTCGCCACGATCAACGGCTACACGGCCCTGGCGGTCGGCACGGCCGCACAGATGGACTGGTTCCCGCAGTGGTACGTGTCGTCCTCGGGCGCGGACTACCCGACGCTGGTGGGGCACCTCGGCGAGGAGGCCGCCGCGCAGCTGCTGGAGGGCATGGTGTGCGTGAACTTCCTGCCGTTCGGGTCCGGCAGCGAGTGGACGGCGCTGTTCCGGCAGATCAACGAGGAGTACAACGGCGGCGCGCCGTTCACGGCGAACACGGTCCTCGGCATGAGCGTCGGGTACCTGTTCGCCGAGGCGCTCGCGAAGGCCGGGGACGACCCGACCCGCGAGTCGCTGATCGCGGCGGTCGAGTCGGGTGCGGTGCTGGGCAACGGGATCGTGCCGCTGGCGTTCAGCGCGTCGAACCACGGCGGGTACGGCACCGTGGGGATCATGACCGTCGAGGACGGCGTGCAGGACTACAACGGCACGACGTACCAGGTCGAGGTCGGGCAGGTCAGCGAGGTCGAGGCGGACCCGGTGCCGCTGGTGAACGGCGGCATCCCGACCGGGTGAGCGGGAACGGGCCCGGCCGCGCGGCCGGGCCCGTCCTTCTTAACCCCAGAGCAAAGTCGTTGTCCTACTTGTAGAAAGCCGGTCGCTCCGGCAGGTCGACCGGGACGACCGCCCCGGTGCGGCGGGCCTCGACGGCCGCGTTGGTGACCACGGTGGCCGCGTAGCCGTCCCAGGCGCTGGGCCCGGCGGGCTCGCCCGAGCGCAGCGAGTCGACCCACTCCTGGAGCTCGGTGTCGAAGGCGTCGGCGAAGCGGCTCGGGAAGTCCTGCACGATCCCGTACGAGGCGCGCCCGGCGGCGCGGACCAGCGGCGCGGCCGGGTCGGGGAGGCGCACGGCGCCGGTCTCGCCGACGATCTCGCACTGGATGTCGTAGCCGTACTGGCAGTTCACGAACACCTCGACGTCGACGCGCGCGCCGGACGCCGTCTCCAGCAGCAGGATCTGCGGGTCGACCAGGTGCGGGAACCGCTTCGAGGTCGAGCGGGGCACCACGACCTGGACGCTCGCGAACTCCTCGCCGAGGAGCCAGCGCAGCACGTCCACCTCGTGGACGGCGGTGTCGACCATCGGCTTGTCGGAGTGGTACGACTCGGGCTGCGTCGGGTTGCGGTGCGCGCAGTGGGCCATGAGCGGGGCGCCGATGCCGCCCTCGTCGAGCACCGCCTTGATGGCGCGGTACCCGGCGTCGTAGCGGCGCATGAACCCGACCTGGACGAGGCGCTTCCCGTGGGCCTGTTCGGCTTCGAGGATGCGCAGGCCGTCGGCGGCCTCGGTGGTGAGCGGCTTCTCGCAGAACACGGGCTTGCCCGCGGCGATGCAGGCGAGCACCTGTTCGGCGTGGGCTGGGCCCCAGGAGGTCACGACGACCGCCTGGACTTCCGGGTCCGCGATGAGCTCCTCGGCGGTGCCGATCACGCGGGCCCCGGCGAGCGAGGCGACCGCGGCGGCGCGCTCGGGTTCGATGTCGGACACGGCGGTCACCTCCGCGCCCGCGACGGACCCGGCGAGGCGCCTGACGTGCTCTTCGCCGATCCAGCCGGTGCCGATCAAGCCGATCTTCATGGGTCCCGGTCCTTTCCTATGTGGTATTTGTCAGCGCTGCTGGTGCCGGGCGCCGAGGCCGCAGCCGTTCAGGTACTCGCGGGTGCGGCGCGCGATCGGGAGGGGCACGTCGGGCTCGCACGGGTACAGGTCCTGCTCGACGATCACGAACAGCTCGGCGTCGAGCCCGGAGAGGGCGGCCACGATGTCGGCGGGGTTCGGGACCCCTTGGGGCGGTTCGACGCAGACGCCGCGCTTGACGGCCTCGCCGAAGCCCAGCCGCTCGTCGCGGACCTGGCGGAGGATCTCGGGGTCCATCTGCTTGATGTGGACGTAGCCGATGCGCTCCGCGTAGCGGGCGATCAGGTCGAGGTTGTCGCCGCCGCCGTACGCGACGTGGCCGGTGTCCAGGCACAGGGAGACGTATCGGGAGTCGGTGCCGTCGAGGAACGTCTCGATCTGCGCCTGCGTGCAGATCTGCGTGTCCGCGTGCGGGTGGACGGCGATCTGGACGCCGTGCTCCTCGAACATCCGCTTCCCGATGCGGTTCGCGGTGGCGTGCACGGTCTTCCACTGGTCGGCGTCCCACTCGACGACGTCGTTGACCGCGTCGGTCTTCTCGTCCCGGAACAGCGGCGGGATGAACACCACGTGCTGCGCGCCCTGGGAGGCGGTGAGCGCGGCGACCTTCCCGACGAGGTCCACTGTGGCCTCGTACTGCTCGGGGCGGTGGAGGTTCCCGAAGACGGTGCCGCCGGAGACCTTCAGCCCACGCTTGGCGAGTTCGTCGGCGAGGACGGCCGGGTCGGTCGGCAGGTAGCCGTAGGGGCCCAGTTCGAGCCACTCGTAGCCGGAGGAGGCGAGCTCGTCGAGGAACTGCGCGTAGGGGAGCTGGCGGTCGTCCTCGGGGAACCAGACCCCCCACGAGTCGGGGGCCGAGCCGAGGCGCAGGTTCGGGGCGGCGGATGTCGGCATTGACGTGCTCCGTTCAGCTGGCGGTCGGGAAGTGGAACGCGGCCTCGACCGACTGGCGCACTTCGGGCCAGCGGGACGTGACGGTCTTGGCGCGGGTGTAGAAGCGGACGCCTTCGGGGCCGTGGATCGGCGAGTCGCCGATGAGGGAGTCCTTCCAGCCGCCGAAGGAGTAGTAGGACATGGGGACCGGGATGGGGACGTTCACGCCGATCATCCCCACTTTCACCTCCCGCTGGAACCGCCTGGCGGCGGCACCGGAAGAGGTGAAGATCGCGGTGCCGTTGCCGTACGGGTTGGCGTTGATGAGCGCGATCGCCTCGTCCACGTCGGCGGCGCGGGCGACGGCGAGGACCGGCCCGAAGATCTCCTCGTCGTAGGCGGCCATGCCGGGCGCGACCCGGTCGAGGACGGTGGGGCCCACGAAGAACCCCTCCTCGTGGCCGGGCACGGTGAGGCCGCGGCCGTCCACCACGGGCACCGCGCCCTGGTCTATCCCGGCGCCCACGAGCGCGGTGATCCGGTCGCGGGAGGCGGCGGTGACGACCGGGCCCATCTCGGAGGCCGGGTCGTCGCCGGGGCCGACCTTGACCGCCTCGGCCTTGCGGCGCAGGACTTCCACGAGCGCGTCGCCCGCTTCGCCGACGGCGACGCCGACGGAGACGGCCATGCAGCGCTGGCCCGCGGAGCCGAACGCGGCGGCCGTCAGGTGGTCGGCGGCGAACTCGATGTCCGCATCGGGGAGGACCACGGCGTGGTTCTTCGCGCCGCCGAGGGCCTGGACGCGCTTCCCGGCGGCGGTGGCCCGCTCGTGCACGTACTTCGCGATCGGCGTGGAGCCGACGAACGAGACCGCCGCGATGCCCGGGTGGTCGAGGATCGCGTCCACGGCGGCCTTGTCGCCGTGGACGACGTTGAACACGCCGTCGGGCAGCCCGGCGTCGGCGTACAGCTCGGCGATCCGGTTGGAGACCGACGGGTCGCGCTCGCTGGGCTTGAGGATGAAGGTGTTCCCGGTGGCGATCGCCATGGGGTGCATCCACATCGGGACCATGATCGGGAAGTTGAACGGGGTGATCCCCGCGCACACCCCGAGCGGCTGGCGGAAGTTGAAGACGTCCACGCCGCCGGAGACCTGGTCGGAGTAGGAGCCCTTGAGCGCGTCGGCGATCCCGCACGCGTACTCCACGACCTCGCGGCCGCGCACGATCTCCCCGCGGGCGTCGTCGACGACCTTGCCGTGCTCGGCGGAGATGAGCCGCGCCAGCTCGTCCTCGTGGCGCACCAGCAGTTCCCGGAAGCGGAACATGACCTTGGTGCGCTGCGACAGCGACGAGTCGCCCCAGGTGTCGAACGCCTTCGCGGCGGCGGCCGCGGCCGCGTCCACATCGGCGGGCTCGGCGAGGAGCACTTCCCCGGTGGCCGCGCCCGTGGCGGGGTTGCGGACGGTGCCGGTGCGGGTCGCGGCGCCGCGGGTGAAGGCCCCGCCGATCCAGTGTTCGATGGTCGTCATCGCAGGTTCCTCAGAGGTAGTGGCGCTGGGCGCGCCTGCTGTCGGTGTAGGCGTCGAAGGCCGCGCGCGTCGAGTCCAGTTCGGACACTTCGCTGACGGGCACGTCCCACCAGGCGCTCTGCGGCAGGCCCGGCGAGTGGAGGTCGGTCTCGACGTGGACCACAGTGGTTCTGGTGGCGGCCTTCGCGGTCGCCAAGGCGGCCTTGAACTCCGCGACGGTGGACGCGGTGAGGACGTTCGCGCCCAGGCTGGCGGCGTTGGCGGCCAGGTCGACCGGGAGCACGTCGCCGTCGAGCAGGCCCGACTGCTCGTCCCGGTAGCGGTACTTCGTACCGAACCGCTGGGAGCCCAGCGATTCGGAGAGTGCGCCGATCGAGGCGAAGCCGTGGTTCTGGACGATCACGACGACGACCTTCAGGCCCTCGGAGACGAGCGTCGGGATCTCGGAGGCGAGCATCAGGTAGGAGCCGTCGCCGACGAGCACGTACACGTCCCGGTCCGGGTCGGCGAGCTTGCAGCCGAGCCCGGCCGCAATCTCGTAGCCCATGCACGAGTAGCCGTACTCGACGTGGTACTGCTTCGGATCCCTTGAGCGCCACATCATCTGGAGGTCGCCGGGCATCGACCCGGCGGCGTTGATGACGACGTCCCGCTCGCCCATCGCGTCGTTCAGGGCTCCGAGGACCTCGGTCTGCGCCGGGAGCGGTGCGTGCCCGAGGTCCTTCGCCCGGTCGATGACCCCCTGCCACTCGGCGGCCAGGACGCTGGCGCGGGCGGTCCACGCCTCGTCGGCCCGCCACTCCCCCAGGCCGCGGCCGAGGGCGGCTATCCCTGCGCGGGCGTCGGCGACGAGCATCGCCGCGCTGTGCTTGGCGGCGTCGAGGGCCGCGACGTTCAGGTTCACGAACCGCGCGTCCCCGAACACGGTGTGGGAGGCGGTCGTGAAGTCGGAGTACCGGGTCCCGATGCCGAGCACCACGTCCGCTTCGGCCGCAAGGAGGTTCGCGGCCCGCGACCCGGTCGAGCCGAGGGCGCCCACGGCCTGCGGGTGGTCCCACTGGACCGAGCCGCGCCCCGCGTGGGTCTCGGCGACGGGGACGCCGTGCGCGGCGGCGAAGGCCCGCAGCTCCTCGGTGGCGCGCGAGTAGACGACGCCGCCTCCGGCGACGATGAGCGGCCGCTGCGCCGAGCGCAGGACCGCAAGGGCCGCTTCGAGTTCGGCGGCGTCGGGCCCGGGGCGCCGCACGGTCCAGACGCGTTCGCGGAAGAACTCGACCGGCCAGTCGTGCGCTTCGGCCTGCACGTCCTGCGGGAGGCAGAGCGTGACGGCGCCGGTCTCGACCGGGTCGGTGAGGACCCGCATCGCCGCCAGCGCGGACGGGATCAGCTGCTCGGGCCGCCAGACGCGGTCGAAGTACTTGGAGACGGGCCGGAACGCGTCGTTGACGGACACGTCGCCTGCTCTCGTGTCCTCCAGCTGCTGGAGGACCGGGTCGGGCGCACGGGAGGCGAAGATGTCGGAGGGCAGGAGTAGTACTGGGAGCCGGTTGATCGTGGCGAGCGCGGCGCCGGTGACCATGTTGGTGGAGCCTGGACCGATGGAGGCGGTGCAGGCGTAAGTGGAAAGGCGGTCGGCGGACTTCGCGTACGCGGCGGCCGCGTGGACCATGGCCTGCTCGTTCCGGGCGAGCAGGTAGGGCATGTCCGCTTCACCGGTGCGGGCGGCTTGGAGGAGTGCCTGTCCGAGTCCGGCGACGTTGCCGTGGCCGAAGATGCCGAAGGTGCCGTTGACGAGTCGGCGGCGTTCGCCGTCGCGCTCGGTCCACTGGTTCGCGAGGAAGCGGACGAGCGCTTGGGCGGTGGTGAGGCGAACGGTGCTCATCAGACGGTCTCCCAGGTCGAGCGGATCCAGGCGTGGGCGGGGTCGTCGGTGATGCGCCAGGCGCGCTCGTCGCCGGGGCCGGCCATGACGTTGAGGTAGAAGAGGTCGTAGCCGGGGGCGGCGGCGCTGGGGCCGTGCCAGCCGTGCGGGACCAGGACCACGTCGCCAGAGCGGACCTCGGCGTTGACGTCGATGGGGCGATCGGGGGTGCCGTAGACGCGGTGGAACGCGAAGCCTTCGGGGCGGTCGATCTCGAAGTAGTAGATCTCTTCGAGCACGGATTCGCCGTCGCGGTCCTCGTCGTGCTTGTGGGGCGGGTAGGAGGACCAGTTCCCGCCGGGGGTGACGACCTCGCAGACCAGGAGCCGGTCGGCGTCGAAGGTGTCCGGGAGGCAGTAGTTGCGGACCTGGCGGGCGCAGGTCCCGGCGCCGCGGTCCTCGACGGGGACGGCGTCGGCGGTGCCGTACCGGAACGGGAGGCTCCGGTCGCAGACCGCGGAGGCGAGGGCGAAGCGGCCGCCGGTGGGGGTGGTGACGGCGGCGTCGGCGTCCCTGGGGAGGTACGCGAAGTCGGTGGCGGCGGCGAAGACGTCGGGGCGGCCGCTGAGCGCGAGGACGGACCCGTCGCAGGCGACCTCGCAGGACCCGGAGAGCGGGAGCACCAGGTGCTCGGCGTCCCTGGTCGGGAAGGCATGGGACGCACCGGGTTCAAGGTCGAGGATCTTGAGGCCGGAGTAGGTCCATCCGGCGGATTCGGGGGTGACGACCGTGTCGTAGAGGCCGTCCTCGGTCGAGCGGGCGGGCAGGTGGTATCGGTTCACAGCAGGTCCACCACTTTCTGGACGGCCGCGGCCACGTCGCCGTCGGCCGGGTAGAGGAGGGATCGTCCCACGGTCAGGCCGATCGCGTTCGGCGCTTCGAGCGCTTGGCCCCATTTGTCGCGCTGGGCGTCGAGGTCGGCGACCTCGCCGCCGAGGAGGACCACGGGGAGGGTGGTCGCGGCGGCGACACGGGCGGGGTCGGGGGCGGTGGGGAGCTTGAGCCAGGTGCGGGCGGTGGTGGCGCCGAGCCCGGAGGCGATCGCGACGGACCGGATGACGGCTTCGGTGGAGAGGTCGTTGACCACTGTGCCGTCGCGGCGGGTGGAGATGAAGGGCTCGACCATGGCGATGAGGCCGCGCGAGGCGAGGTCGTCGACGGCGTGCGCGGTGGCTTCGAGGATCGACGGCGTGGCCGGGTCGGCGTAGTCGATGCGGGTGAGGGTCTTGCCGCCGTCGAAGCCGAGGCGCTCGATCCCGGCGGCGGTCATGCCGGTGAACCGGTCGTCGATCTCCCAGGCGGCCCCGGCGAGGCCGCCGCGGTTCATGGACCCGAAGACGGTCTTGCCTTCGAGAGCGCCGAGCAGGAGCAGGTCTTCGAGGATGTCGGCGTTGCCGAGGACGCCCGTGCAGCCGGGGTTGTCGAGTGCGGTGCGGAGGCGGTCGAGGAGGTCGGCGCGGTCGGCCATGGCGAGCGGGTCGCCGCCGGTGCCGAGGGCCCCGCGGGCGGGGTGGTCGGCGGCGATGACGAAGCACTTGCCGGTGGGACCGACGGGGCTCGCGGCGCGGGTGCGGGCGGCGGCGGCCTCGGCGACCGCTTCGGGGTGCAGGACGCGGGTGCGGGTGAGGAGCGCGAGTTCGTCAGCGCGCATCGGCGGCCTCCGCGAGCTTCGCGTCGACTTCGGCGGCCGTGGGCATCGCCGAGGAGCAGGCGAGGCGGCCCGCGACGATCGCTCCGGCGGCGTTGGCGCGGGCGATCACGGTTTCGAGGGGGAGCCCGGCGAGGAGCCCGTCCACAAGGGCCCCGCCGAACGCGTCGCCCGCGCCGAGGCCGTTGACGACCTCGACGGGCGCGGGCGGGAGCTCGACCTCGCCGGAGTCGTCCACGGCCAGCACGCCCTTCGGCCCCTGCTTGACGACGGCGAGCCGGACCCCCTTGTCGCGCAGGCGCTTCGCAGCCTCCCGCGGGTCGCGGACGCCGACGGCGACCTCCACTTCGTCGAGGTTGCCGACCGCGACGTCGGCGAACGCGAGCGCACGCTCGACCCACTGCCGCCCTTCGTCGGGGCTGTCCCAGAACATCGGGCGCCAGTCGAGGTCGAGCACGGTGAAGCGGCAGGGGCGGCTCGCTTCGAGGGCCGCGAGGGTGGCGGTGCGGCTCGGCTCGGCGCAC
Source organism: Glycomyces sp. MUSA5-2 (assembly GCF_037034145.1). Classification (NCBI taxonomy): domain Bacteria; kingdom Bacillati; phylum Actinomycetota; class Actinomycetes; order Glycomycetales; family Glycomycetaceae; genus Glycomyces; species Glycomyces sp. MUSA5-2. The sequence goes on along the minus strand of NZ_JBAGKG010000002.1, from coordinate 933,828 downwards.
AGGCCGGTGACGGTGGCCCAGAAGACGTCGGCGGCGGCGACGGCCGCGAGGTCGAGGTCCTCGGCGGTCACGTTCAGGTCGGGGGCCTTGGGGAAGCGGTAGAAGTACAGCGGGAAGTCGTCGGGCGGGAAGACCTCGCAGAACGTGATCGGCGTGGGGTTGTGCGGGTCGGTGCCCACGAACCGGTCGTCGACCCCGAACTCCCCCAGCGCTTTGCGCACATAGGCGCCGAACGGGTCGTCGCCGACCTTCGCGATGACCGCGGCGCGGCGCCCGTACCTGGCGGCGGCGACGGCCACGTTCGTCGGGGAGCCGCCCAGGTACTTGTTGAAGGACTCGACCTCGGGGAGGGCGACGCCGGTCTGCGCCGGGTACAGGTCGACGCCGATGCGGCCCATGGTGACGACCGCGAAAGGGCCTGGGCCGGTTCGCCGCTGCGGAGTCAACATTGCCTCCTCGGGGGCATGGTGGGGCGACCACCGGGAAGGGCGGTCGCCGTTTGGTACGAGAATGTCTGGTTAGCGCGCGCTACTAGAGCGCGCTAGTACCGTTAGAATGGCATGCGCCACGTCGCCCGGTCAAGGGGTCGCGTATGAAAAACTTCATTACGAGTAGATCGGAAGGACCACGACCCGATGACCCCCCCGAACCCGCGCAGAGGCGCCGACCGCTCCCCGGCACCGCGGTCGCGCAAGCCCACCATGGCGGACGTCGCCGCCGAGCTCGGCGTCTCCCGCGCCCTCGTGTCCCTCGTCTTCAGGGACCAGCCCGGCGCGAGCCCCGAGACGCGCGAGCGCGTCTTCGAGGCCGCCGCCCGCCTCGGCTACAAGCCCGACATGGCCGCGCGGCTCCTCGCGCGCGGCCGCAGCAAGGTGCTCGGCGTGCTGTTCACCGCGCGCAACCCCCACCACGTCGACCTCGTCGAGGCCATCTACCCCACGGCCGAGGAGCTCGGCTACGACCTGGTGCTCAGCGCCGCGGTCCCCAGCCGCGACGAGCAGAAGGCCATCGAGGCGCTCGTGGGCCACCGCAGCGAGGCGCTGCTGCTGTGCGGGCCGACGATCAGCGAGGAGGACATCGCCGATCTGGGAGCGCGACTCCCGGTCGTCGTCCTCGGGCGCCACCTCAAGAGCGCGCCCGTGGACATCGTGACCTCGTACGACCGGCCCGGCGCCCGCGAGGTCGTCGACCACCTCGTCGGCCTGGGGCACAGGGACATCGCGCACGTCGACGGCGGCTCGAAGCCCGGCGCGCCCGAGCGGCGCCGCGCCTACCGCGACGCGATGCGCGCCCACGGCCTCGCCGACCGGATCAGGATCATCCCCGGCAACCACACCGAGGAGGGCGGCCAGGACGCCGCGCGCGGGATGCTAGCCGACGACGCGGAGCTGCCGACCGCGGTGTTCGCCTCGAACGACCAGTGCGCGATCGGCCTGCTCGACGTGTTCACCCGGGCCGGGGTGAAGATCCCCGAGCAGGTCTCGATCGTCGGCTACGACGACTCGCACATCGCCGGGCTCAGCCACATCGACCTGACCACGGTCCGCCAGGACGTGCCGCGGCTCGCGCGCCTCGCCGTCGAGGCCGCGGACGAGCAGCTCAGGGGCGTGCGCGAGCCGGGCGCGACCTTGAAGCTGGAGTCGAAGCTGGTCGTGCGCGGCACGAGCGGGCCGCCGACCCAGCGCTGACCGCTCCGCCTTGACATTCACGAATTTCAATGACAGGATGTGCGTGGAATCGCTCCCAACCCCGCGAGGAGAGCCCCCCATGCCGCGACCCGCACGACCGATCCGATCCCGGCGCCGACACCTGGCACTCGTCGCCGCGACCGCCTTCGCGCTGGGGGCGGCCGCGGCCGCTCCCGCCGCGCAGGCCCAGGACGAGCCGACCGACCTCATCACCAACGGCGACTTCGCGAACGGCACCGCCGGGTGGTGGACCACCGCGAACCTCACCGGCGCCGTCGACGCCGGCGAGTGGTGCATCGACGTCCCCGGCGGCACCGCCAACGCCTGGGACGCCATCGTCGGCCAGGACGGCCTGCCGCTCGTCTCGGGCGAGTCGTACGAGCTCCAGTTCACCGCGCGGGCCTCGACGGACGTGAGCGTCCGGGCCCTCGTCCAGCGCCCCGTCGACCCGTGGCCGACCGCCCTGGAGGAGTTCCCGCTCCTGGGCGCGGAGTCCCAGGACTTCAGCTACACCTTCACGGCCGGGGCCGACTGGACGGACGCGCAGCTCGCGTTCCAGATCGGCCGCCACGCCGACCCGTGGCAGCTCTGCCTATCGGAGGTCAAGTTGCTCACCGGCGCCGAACCGCCCGTGTACGAACCGGACACCGGCCCGCGCGTGCGGGTCAACCAGGTCGCCTACCTCCAGGACGGGCCCAAGCGGGCCACGCTGGTGACCGAGGCCGAGGACGCGCTCCCCTGGCAGCTCCACGACGCCGAAGGGACGCTCGTCGCCGAGGGCGACACCGCGCCGTTCGGCGCCGAGTCCACGTCGGGCGAGTCGGTCCACGTCATCGACTTCTCGGGCGTGACCGCCGCGGGCGAGGGCTTCACGATCACCGCCGACGGCGAGACGTCCTACCCGTTCGCGATCGGCGGCGACGCCTACCGCGACCTCGCGGTCGACGCGATCTCGTTCTACTACCCGCAGCGCTCCGGCATCGCCATCGACGACGCCGTCGCGCCCGGGTACGGCCGCGAAGCGGGCCACACGGACACCGCGCCGAACCAGGGCGACGGCGCCGTCCCTTGCTACGCCGACGCCTGCGACTACACGCTGGACGTGACCGGCGGCTGGTACGACGCGGGCGACCACGGCAAGTACGTCGTCAACGGCGGCATCTCCGCCGCGCAGCTCCTCTCGGTCTACGAGCGGGCCCTCCACGCGCCCACCGGCGACACCGGGCGGCTCGCCGACGGCTCGATGCGCATCCCCGAGCACGGCGACGGCGTCCCCGACGTCCTCGACGAGGCCCGCTGGGAGGTCGAGTTCCTCATGTCCATGCAGGTCCCGGCCGGTGAGGAACTCGCCGGCATGGCGCACCACAAGATCCACGACGAGCACTGGACCGGCCTGCCGCTCCTGCCCGCCGACGACCCGCAGGCCCGCTACCTCTACCCGCCTTCGACCGCCGCCACGCTGAACCTCGCCGCCGCGGCCGCGCAGGCCTCCCGCCTGTTCGAGCCGTACGACCCCGACTTCGCGGCCCGGGCCCTGGAGGCGGCCGAGACCGCGTGGGCCGCGGCCCTCGCGCACCCGGACGTCTACGCGCCGGACACGAGCCCCGACGGCGGCGGCCCCTACGGGGACTCCAAGGTCGAGGACGAGTTCTACTGGGCGGCCGCGGAGCTGTTCCTGACCACGGGCGAGAAGACCTATGAGGACTTCGTGCTCGACTCGAAGCTCCACGACGCCGACGTGTTCACCGCGGGCGGCTTCTGGTGGGGCGAGGTCGCGCAGCTCGCAAAGCTCGACCTGGCGCTCGTGCCGAACGCGCTCCCGGGCCGCGACGAGGTCGTGGCGCAGGTCGTGGCCGGTGCGGACCACTACCTGGCCGAGCAGGACGCGAACCCGTGGGACCTCGGGAACGGCGCGAACGGCGTCTTCGACTGGGGCTCGAACAGCGTGGTGCTCAACCGCCTCGTGGTCATCGGCACCGCGTTCGACCTCACGGGCGAGTCGCAGTACCGCGACGGCGTGCTCTCCGGCCTCGACTACATCCTGGGCCGCAACGCGCTCGGGAACTCCTATGTGACCGGGTACGGCTCGCACTTCTCCGAGAACCAGCACAGCCGCTGGTACGCGCACCAGCTCGACCCGTCGCTGCCGAACCCGCCCGCCGGGACGCTCTCGGGCGGCCCGAACTCGGTCGCGTCCACGTGGGACCCGGTGGCGCAGCGGTGGCTCACCGACTGCGCGCCGCAGCGGTGCTACATCGACGACATCGGGTCGTGGTCGACGAACGAGCTCACGGTGAACTGGAACGCGTCGCTGGCGCAGGTCGCGAACTTCGCGGCCGACCAGTCCGGCGGGGTCCGCACCGCGCCGAGCTGCGACGTCGAGTACAGGATCAACGGCCAGTGGCCGAGCGGGTTCAACGCGCAGATCCTGGTGACCAACACCGGGACCGTGCCGCTGGAGGACATCACCCTCACGTGGACGCTCCCGACCGGGCAGTCGATCGTGAACTCGTGGAGCGTCCAGCTCGACCAGGAGGGCCAGGTGGTCACGGCCACCGACGTGGCCGGCGGCCTCGCGCTGAAACCGGGCCGGACGTTCACGTTCGGGTTCATCGGCGCCAAGGACGGGCGGCCCGCGATCGCGCCGTCATGGGTCGGCTGCACCGCCGGATAACTGCAGATCCTTAGCGCTTCACCGCGCCGCGACCGGGAAGGGTGAGCCCGGGGACGGCGAAAGGGGCGGCCATCGATCGATGGCCGCCCCTCGACGCGCGCTCCCGGTGCGGAGAGCGCCGCCGCGACTAGTGGTTCGCCGGCTTCTGGTGCTTCGACCAGTTGCAGACCTTGTCCACGTCCGAGGTCCCGAGCAGACCGAGGCTGGCGGCGTTGCTCCAGTCCCAGTTGAGAGCGCAGATGTTCGACGCCACGTTGACGCCCTTCGGGTTCTGGTCCCACCCGTTGCACAGGTCGGTCACGTCGCTCTTGGCGACGTTGAGCAGGCTGATGACGTCGCCGCTCCAGTTGCCGATGCAGAGGTTCGACAGGAAGTTGACGCCGCCGAAGTCCTGCGGGTCGTACTCGTAGCTCGACTCCGTGGTCGGGGCGGTGGTCTCCGCGGCCAGCGCCGGCGCGGCCATCCCCACGGCGAGCATTCCGGCTGCTGCCGCCGCAACGGCGGATTTGGCGATGAAACGAATCACTGTCACCTCTCAGTGCTCGGGTGTCTCTTGTGACCCTTTGATGCCAGGTCGGCCATGAATATAACTACGCCACCGCCCGAGCAAGGCGAAATCGCGAAAACCGCGAACCGATCGAGTGACACCTGAATTCGGGAGCGTCTCCACAAATCGGACCCCTGGGGACCCCCATTTACAATCCTGCCCCACGGGTACGACAGTTTCTCCGCCCGAACCTAACTCGCATTCAGGAACCGTCGAGCGGCCCGAGCGCGAGCGCGGTCGCGGCCCCGAGGAGGATCGCGGGGCCGTAGGGAAAGTCCTTGCGGCCCATGGCAATCGCCGCAATGGCTTGTCCCCCGCCGATGAACGCGGTGGCGGCGAGGGCGACCGCGGCGGTCTCCCAGTCGCTCCACGCGAGCACCATCCCGAGAAGCCCGGCGAGTTTCACATCGCCGTACCCGACCTGCCCTGCGGCGCAGGCGATGCCGAACAGGACCATCGCGGCGGCGGCGACCGCCGCGGCCCGCAGCAGCCGGTCCTCGTCGCCCGCGGCGACGAGGAGGGCGGCGACCGCGGGGAACAGCGGCAGGATGAGCACATCGGGCAACCGCCGCTCGTAAGCGTCGATCCACCCGGCGGCGATCCCGGAGGCGGCCACGAGGGACAGCGCGGCCAGGTGCAGCAGACCCTCACCGCGCCAGACGATCAGCAGCGCCGCCCCGACGGAGACCGCCGCGACGAGCCACGGCGCCGGCCGCCGATCGGTCGCCACCGACACCGCCCGCCGCAGCCCCGGCACCACGACCATCGCGACCACGACCGCCCCGGCGTACAGCATCTACAGATGCTCGCACTCCCCAAGCCCCCCAACCCCCTACGACGCGCCGCCGCGGCTCGGCGGCGGAATGTTGTCGTACCCCGCTGGCATCGTTGAAGCCGGGGGCGACGGCGATGCGACACGCCCGAGCCCCGGATTGGGACCAACCTCCCGACGGCCCAATGCACGAGGGGCGCGGCCTGGCGGCCGCGCCCCTCGTGTCGTGGTGTTGCTATTTCCTGGTGCGGCCGTTGCCGGAGCGGGCGCGCTTCGCGGCCGCTCCGGTGCCGTTGGCCTTGCCTTCTAGGCCGAGGAGCGGGCGGAGGTACTCGCCGGTGTGGCTGGCGGCGATGTCGGCGATCTCCTCCGGAGTGCCGGTGGCGACGAGGGTGCCGCCCTTGTCGCCGCCCTCGGGGCCGAGGTCGATGACCCAGTCGGAGCACTTGATGACTTCGAGGTTGTGCTCGATGGTGATGACCGTGTTGCCCTTGTCGACGAGGCCGTCGAGCACGCCGAGGAGCTTGCGCACGTCCTCGAAGTGCAGGCCGGTGGTCGGCTCGTCGAGGATGTACACGGTCTTGCCGGTCGAGCGCTTCTGGAGCTCGGAGGCGAGCTTCACGCGCTGGGCCTCGCCGCCCGACAGGGTCGGGGCGGGCTGGCCGAGGCGGACGTAGCCGAGGCCGACGTCCACCAGGGTCTTCAGGTGCCGGTGGATCGACTGGATCGGCTCGAAGAAGTCGGCGGCCTCCTCGATCGGCATGTCGAGGACGTCGGAGATGGTCTTGCCGCGGTAGTGGACCTTGAGCGTGTCCCGGTTGTACCGGGCCCCGCCGCACTCCTCGCACGGCACGTACACGTCGGGCAGGAAGTTCATCTCGATCTTCAGCGTGCCGTCGCCGCCGCACGCCTCGCAGCGCCCGCCCTTGACGTTGAAGGAGAACCGGCCCGGGCCCCAGCCGCGGACCTTCGCCTCCGGGGTGCCCGCGAAGAGCTTGCGGACCTTGTCGAACACGCCCGTGTAGGTCGCCGGGTTCGAGCGCGGCGTGCGCCCGATCGGGGACTGGTCGACGCCCACGACCTTGTCGACCCCGTCGAGGCCGGTGATGGTGCGGTGCTTGCCCGCGACCAGCTTGGCGCCGTTGATCTCCGAGGCGAGCGTGTTGTAGAGGATCTCGTTGACGAGCGTCGACTTGCCCGAGCCGGACACGCCGGTCACCGAGACCATGCAGCCCATCGGGAACGCGACGTCGATGCCCTTGAGGTTGTTCTCCCTGGCGCCCTTGACGACGAGCTCGCGGCCCGGTTCGAGCTTGCGGCGCTGCTCCGGGACCGGGATGTGGCGGCGGCCCGAGACGTAGTCGCCGGTGATGGAGCCCTCGGCGTCGGTGAGGCCCGCGACGGGCCCGGAGTAGATCACCGCGCCGCCGTGCTCGCCAGCGCCGGGGCCGATGTCGACGATGTGGTCGGCGATGCGGATGGTGTCCTCGTCGTGCTCGACGACGATGAGCGTGTTCCCCAGGTCGCGCAGGCGCTCCAGAGTCGCGATGAGCCGGTTGTTGTCGCGCTGGTGCAGGCCGATCGAGGGCTCGTCGAGCACGTACAGGACGCCCACGAGGCCCGCGCCGATCTGCGTGGCGAGGCGGATGCGCTGGGCCTCGCCGCCCGAGAGGCTCCCGGCGGCGCGGGCGAGGGTCAGGTAGTCGAGGCCGACGTCGAGCAGGAAGCGAAGGCGGGCCGTGACCTCCTTGACGATCGGCGCGGCGATCATCGTGTCGCGGTCGGAGAGCTTGAGCGCGTTGAAGAACGAGGAGCAGTCGTTGACCGAGAGGGTGCAGACCTCGTGGATCGACAGGCCCTCGACGGTGACCGCCAGGACCTCGGGCTTCAGGCGCGTGCCCTCGCAGGTCGAGCACGGGATCTCCCGCATGAACTGCTCGTACTTCTCGCGCGTCCACTCCGAGTCGGTCTCGTGGTGGCGCCGCTCGACCCACGGCACGACGCCCTCGAAGCGCGTCTCGTAGGAGCGGCGCTGCCCGCGCTTGTTGCGGTAGGCGACCTGGAGGGTCTCGTCGTAGCCGTACAGGACCGCCTTCTGGGCGCGGCTGGGCAGGTCGGCCCAGGGGGTGTCGACGTCGAAGCCGACGGCCTCGCCGAGGGACACGATCTGGTACAGGAAGTAGTCGCCCATGCCGACCGAGGACCACGGCGCGAGCGCGCCGTCCCGGATGGTGGCCTCCTGGTCGCGGATGACCAGTTCCGGGTCGACCTCCTTGCGCACGCCGAGGCCGTGGCAGACCGGGCACGCGCCGAACGGCGCGTTGAACGAGAACGTGCGCGGCTCCAGCTCATCGAGCTGGAGCGGGTGGTCGTTGGGGCACGCGAGCTTCTCGGAGAAGCGTCTCGTGCGCGCCGGGTCGTCCTCCGCGACGTCGACGAAGTCGAGCTCGACGACGCCGTCGGCGAGGCCGAGCGCGGACTCCACGGAGTCGGTGACGCGCTGCACGGAGGAGGGCTTGACGACGAGGCGGTCGATGACCACGTCGATGTCGTGCTTCTCCTGCTTCTTGAGCTTGGGCACGTCGGTGAGCGCGTACACCTCGCCGTCGACGCGGGCGCGGGCGTAGCCCTGTTGCTGGAGGTCGGCGAACAGGTCGACGAACTCGCCCTTGCGCTTGCGGACCACGGGGGCGAGCACCTGGAAGCGGGTGCCCTCGTCCATCGCCATGATCTGGTCGGTGATCTGCTGCGGCGACTGGCGGCCGATCTCCTCGCCGCACTGCGGGCAGTGGGGGACGCCGACGCGCGCGTACAGGAGGCGCAGGTAGTCGTAGATCTCGGTGATGGTGCCGACGGTGGAGCGCGGGTTGCGCGAGGTGGACTTCTGGTCGATCGAGACGGCCGGGGAGAGGCCCTCGATGAAGTCGACGTCGGGCTTGTCCATCTGGCCGAGGAACTGGCGGGCGTAGGCCGAGAGCGATTCGACGTAGCGGCGCTGGCCCTCCGCGAAGATCGTGTCGAACGCGAGGGACGACTTCCCGGAGCCGGAGAGGCCGGTGAAGACGATCAGGGAGTCGCGGGGCAGGTCGAGGTCGACGTCCTTGAGGTTGTGCTCGCGCGCGCCGCGGACGACGATCGTCCCCGCGGAGTGCTGGTTCTTCGGTTCGGTCGATGAGTGCTCGTTGGCCACGGTGGGAATCTAACGTTCGGGTCCGACAGTTCTGGGAGGCCCGCTGTTCGAAAAGGCGCCGGAGTCGCGCCCGCGGCGGGCCGCTCGTCGAGGTTACCTCGCTCGGAGCTGCGGATTCCGCCCCGACTGTGAGCTTTCACTCATCCTTCATCGCACGGAAAAACGGGCCGGGGCGCCAGCCCCGGCCCGTTCCAGATCACCCGTTCAGTCGTACTGGTACAGGTCGTAGTCGTCCATGATCCCGATGAGCTTCTCCGCGTACTTCGGGTCGGTGGCGTACCCGGCCTTGTGGATCTCGGTGGCGAAGCGCTTGGCGTCGTCGGCGTGGTCCATCGCGGTGGCGTACCGGGACCAGTTCGAGAGCAGGTCGCCGTGGTCCTGGAACGAGTCCTCGACCGAGGCGTAGGCCCGGAACGTGGCGTCCATGTCGAAGCAGCCGCCGGTGGGGCTGCACTCGAACGTGGCGTAGTCGCGGCAGCCGAGCGCGTGGTCGCCGGGCGAGCCGAAGCACTTCATGCCGAACAGGTTGTGGTCCTCGCGGGCCAGCGCGCCCTTGCCCCAGCCGGTCTCCAGGATGGCCTGGGCGAGGGTGACGGAGGCGGGGACGCCGGTGTCGCGGTCGCTGGCCTGGGCGGCGGCGGCGTGGGCGTCGATGAAGCCCTGGTTGCCGCCGCGCGGGATCGTCGGCGGGTCCTGGCCGCACCAGGGGAGCCAGGGGAGGCCGGCGCTCCATTTGATGTAGGCGGCGGAGACGTAGCGCTTGTCGCCGACCTTGTACCAGACGCCGGACTTCCCGGCGGTGCCGTCGACCTGCTGGCCCCAGACCTGGCATTGGACGAGGACGCCGGCGCCGTTGGCGAGGCCTCCTTGGCGTCCGGCGGTGGAGGAGGCGGCGGCGCGGACGTTGAGCTCGCCGCCGCCGGTGGTGACGCTGGAGCCGGTGGGGGCCTTGGTCTTGGCGGCGCACCAGGGGACGTCTTGCGAGGGCGACCAGGCGACGTAGCCGTTGGAGATCCAGCGGTCGGTGCCGATGCGCAGCCAGGTGGAGGAGGTGCGCACGTGCCCGGCGATCTGCTCGCCGCGGGCCTTGCAGTAGACCTCGGGGTTGGCGCCCTTGGCGAGGGTGCCGACGGCCTTCTGGTCGGTGGCGGGTCCGGAGCGCACGTTGATCGTGCCGGAGGTGGTCGAGACGACCGCGCCGGTGATCTTGGCGTAGCCGGGGAGCGCGCCGACGAGGATCGCTCCGGCGGCGAGCGCGAGAACCATAACGAATCGGATGGATATATGGAATACGCCCATAGCACGGCAGTGTATGAAAGTGCGGACGATCTGTCATGGAAAGCAACAATGTGAGCAGTACTCTCGGGCGTGGTGGGGGCGGGGTGTCCGCGATCACCTGGGTTGACGCGAGGTGGACGGGCTCACTGAGCGACAATTGTCGTCGTGTCTACACGCTCTGATCTGCGAAACATCGCCATCGTCGCCCACGTCGACCACGGCAAGACCACCCTCGTCGACGCCATGCTCAAGCAGGCCGGCGCCTTCCGCGAGGGCGCCGCCGTCGACGACCGCGTCATGGACTCCGGTGACCTGGAACGCGAGAAGGGCATCACGATCCTCGCGAAGAACACCGCGGTCCACTACGCCAATCCCGCCGACGGCTCCGAGATGATCATCAACATCATCGACACGCCCGGCCACGCCGACTTCGGCGGCGAGGTCGAGCGCGGCCTGTCCATGGTGGACGCGGTGGTGCTGCTGGTCGACGCCTCCGAGGGCCCGCTGCCCCAGACCCGCTTCGTGCTGCGCAAGGCCCTGACCGCCCGCCTGCCGGTCATCCTGTGCATCAACAAGACCGACCGTCCCGACGCGCGCATCGACGAGGTCGTCAACGAGACGTACGACCTGTTCCTGGACCTGGACGCCGACGAGGACCAGATCGAGTTCCCGATCGTCTACGCGTGCGCGCGCGACGGTGTGGCCTCGCTGAACAAGCCGAAGGACGGGACGGTCCCGGAGGACTCCGACAGCCTGAAGCCGTTCTTCGACACGATCATCGAGCACGTGCCGGCCCCGGAGTACACCGAGGGCGCGCCGCTCCAGGCGCACGTGACGAACCTCGACGCGGACAACTTCCTCGGCCGCATCGCGCTGTGCCGCGTGGAGGAGGGCGAGCTGCGCAAGGGCCAGACCGTCACGTGGATCAAGCGCGACGGCACCATGTCGAACGTGCGCATCACCGAGCTGATGATGACCGAGGCGCTCACCCGCAAGCCCGCCGAGAAGGCCGGGCCGGGCGACATCTGCGCGATCGCGGGCATCCCCGACATCATGATCGGCGAGACCCTGGCCGACCCGGAGAACCCGGTGGCGCTGCCGCTCATCACCGTGGACGAGCCGGCGATCTCGATGACGATCGGCACGAACACCTCGCCGCTGGTCGGCAAGGGCGGCAAGGGCCACAAGGTGACCGCGCGCCTGGTGAAGGACCGCCTCGACCGCGAGCTGGTCGGCAACGTGTCGCTCCGCGTGCTCCCGACCGAGCGCCCGGACGCGTGGGAGGTGCAGGGCCGCGGCGAGCTGGCCCTGGCGATCCTGGTCGAGCAGATGCGTCGCGAGGGCTTCGAGCTGACCGTCGGCAAGCCCGAGGTGGTCACGAAGGAGATCGACGGGAAGACCCACGAGCCCGTCGAGCGCCTGACGATCGACTCCCCCGAGGAGCACCTGGGCGCGATCACGCAGCTCATGGCGACCCGCAAGGGCCGCATGGAGACCATGACGAACCACGGTTCGGGCTGGATCCGCATGGAGTGGCTGGTGCCCTCGCGCGGCCTCATCGGCTTCCGCACGGAGTTCCTGACGCAGACCCGCGGCACGGGCATCGCGCACTCGATCTACGAGAAGCACGAGCCGTGGTTCGGGAAGCTCCAGACCCGCAACAACGGCTCCCTGGTGGCCGACCGGGCCGGGGCGGTCACCGCGTTCGCGATGATCAACCTCCAGGAGCGCGGCACGCTGTTCGTGGGCCCGACCACCGAGGTGTACGAGGGCATGATCGTCGGCGAGAACTCGCGCTCCGACGACATGGACGTGAACATCACCAAGGAGAAGAAGCTCACCAACATGCGCGCGGCCGCCGCGGACTCGACCGAGAACGTGGTCCCGCCGCGGGCGCTGTCGCTGGAGCAGTCCCTGGAGTTCTGCCGCGAGGACGAGTGCGTGGAGATCACGCCCGAGACCGTCCGCATCCGCAAGGTCGTCCTGGACCAGAAGGAGCGCGGGCGCACCGCCTCGAAGAACAAGCACAAGTAGGCGAGCGCCGCAACGCGAAACGGGGCCCGACCTTTCCGGTCGGGCCCCGTCGTCGTATGCGTTTCAGTCGTCGTCCTTCTTGTCGCGCTGCGCGAGGAAGTGCTCGAACGCCGCGCCGATCTCGTCGGCGGTGGGGATGCGGCCCTCCTGGAGCATCTCGTCGGCGTCGGCGGCCTCGGTGAACGAGTCGTACTGCTCCTCAAGGGTCTTCACGACGTCGGCGACCTCGTCGGACTCGGCGACCTGCTCGGCGATGTCCGTGTCCACTTGGGCGCGTTCGGTCTCCAGCTCCGCGTCGGCGGGCAGGTCGAGGCCGGTGGCCTCGCGGATGCCCTCCAGCAGCCGCATCGTCGCGGCCGGGTAGGTCATCTGCATGACGTAGTGGGGCACGTGCACCGACAGGCCGATCGCGTCGCGGCCGGACTCCCCGAGGCGGTACTCCAGCAGGCCCGCGGCGTTCCCGGGGACCGTGACCTCGTTGAACACGGGGCGGTTGTCGAAGACCAGTTCGGGGCGGGTCGCGTGGACGGTCATGCCGAGCGCGCGGGTGTGCGGGACCCCCATGGGGATGCCCTGGAACCCCAGGGTGAGGGGCACGTGCCAGTGCTCGACGAGGTCCTCCACGGAGTCCACGAACCGCTCCCAGGCGAAGTCCGGCTCGGGGCCGGTCATGAGCAGGAACGGGCGGTCCGAGGCGTCGCGCATGAGGTAGACGACCAGCTGCGGCGCCTCGAAGTCCGACCAGCGGTCGATCGAGAACGTCAGGTTCGGCCGCCGGGAGCGGTAGTCGATGAGCTGGTCGACGTCGAATGAGGCGATCGGCGTGTGCTCGCAGGTCTTGAACAGGTGGTCCACGACCCCGCGTCCCGCCTGGCCCGCGTCCATGAACCCGTCCAGGAAGTGCAGCAGCACCGCGCCCCGGGCCTCCGGCGGCTCGGCGAGGACTTCACACAGTGCCCAAGGGTCATCGTTCAAAACAATCGGCTCCTTCTTCCTTGACGCCTTCGATGCTAACGCCGGACGCCGACCCCCGATTCCCCCTCGGGGAGGTTTCCGGCGAGCATCACCCCGCACCCGTCGCCCCGCCCGCATCCCGGACCGGAGCGGCTGCGCCGCACTGAATTCTTCCGTCAGCCCCAGACGTCGAACACCGGAGGCGGGGTCGTCGCGGGACGAACCCCGAAGTAGCCCAAGGCGAACTCGTTGATCTCCTTGAACGCCTCGCCGGTGGTCGAACCGCCGCCGCCCCCGCCGGGGACGTAGACGCTCACGGCCACCACGTACTGCGGGTCCTCGGCCGGCGCGAACCCCACGAACGAGGCCACGTTGCCCGGCGCGTACTCGCCGTCGACCACGAGCCCGCCCGTGCCGGTCTTCCCGGCCAGGTGGTAATTCTCCAGCTCCGCGTTGCGGCCCGTGCCCGTCTCGGCCGCGATGGGCGCCTGGAGGAGGTACTGGAGCTGCTGCGCGGTCTCGGTCGAGATGACCCGCCGCGTCTCCGGCTCCTCCTGCTCCACCACGGTGCCGTCGGCCTCGATCTTGTGGTCGATGACCGTCGGCTGCACGTACACGCCGTCGTTCGCGATGGCCGCGTACAGGGCCGCCATCTGGATGATCGTCGCCGTGCCCTCGTGGCCGATCGGGACCGAGCCGTACGACGTGCCCGACCAGTTCTCCGGCTCCTGGAGGATGCCCGTGGCCTCGCCCGCGACGCCCACGCCGGTGGTCTCGCCGAGGCCGAACGCCCGCTGGTACTCGTACAGCTTCTCCTTGCCGATGCAGTCGGCGAGCTCGATCGTGCCCACGTTCGAGGACTGCGCGATGATCCCGGCCAGGCTCAGCACGGCGTCGCCGTGCTGGTACGTGTCGTGGTACTCCTGGTCGCCCTTGGTGATCGTCTGGTCCACCTGCATCGTCCCGTCGGGCGTGATGCAGCCCTCTTCGAGCGCCGCGGCGAACACGATCGCCTTGTGGATCGAACCGGGGTCCACAGTGGCCTGCGTGCCGTAGTCGCGGTACGCCTCGTCGCTGTCGACCTCGAACGGGTTGGCCGCGTCGTACGTCGGCGTCGAGGCCATCGCCAGCATCTCGCCGGAGTGGACGTCCATGACCATCGCCGAGCCGAACGTCGCGTCGTGGTCGGTCACCGTCTGCTCCAGGATCTTCTGCACCTGGAACTGGAGGTCGGCGTCGATCGTCAGCTGGAGGTCGTTGCCCGGCTCCGGCGGCTCCTCCCGGTAGAACGCGCCCGGGATCGGCTGCCCGGACTGGCTGCGCTCGTACGAGACCTCGCCGTCGGTGCCCCGCAGCCACTCGTCGTACTCGGCCTCCATGCCGGTGAGGCCCTCGCCCTGGTCGCCGCCGGTGAAGCCGAGGAGGTTCGCGGCCAGGTCGTGGCCGGGGACCACGCGCCGCTCGTCGTCGCCGACGATCAGCCCGGGGTTCTTCAGGTCCTCGATCTGGTTGCCGACCGCGATGTCGACGCCGCGCTGGAGGTACGCGAACCGGATCGCGTCGCCCTGCGCGGACTCCTTCGTCGCGATGATCGGCTCGATCTCCGACGCCTTGCGGCCCAGGAGCGGCGCGAGCAGCGCGGCCAGCTCCGCCGGGTCGCCCTCGACCATGCCCGGGTCGACCGCGATGTAGTTCGACTCGATCGAGTAGGCGAGGCGGTTCCCGTTGCGGTCCAGGATCGCCCCGCGCTCGGCCGGGAGCGGCTCGGTCGTCAGCCGCTGGTTCAGCGCCTCCGCCGCGTACGCCGCGGAGTCGGTGACCTGGAGCTGGATCAGGCGCGTGCCCGAGAGCACGAGCAGGATCATGACGAACGCCGCGGCCATGCGCAGGCGCCGCCGCGGGCTCCCCAGCTTCGGGAGCCTCGGCAGCGGCTTGACGGCGACCGGCCCGGTCTCGCGCGACAGCGGACGGCGCTGGGGGCCGACGTTCCCGGTGCGGCGGGTCGCGGTCGAGCGCACGGTCCCGGTGCGGCGCACCGGTTCCGAGCGCGCGGTCCGGCGGGTGCTCTGGGGGGCGGGGCGGGACTCGGTGCGGGCCTCGGGGATCTCGCCGGTCTCGCGCTGGCGGCGCTCGCGGGAGCGGGCCGCGGCCTCGCGGCGGCGCTTCGCCGCGAGGTCCTCGGTCCCGCTCTCCTGCTGCGCGGCCCGGTTGCGCTCGCGGCGCGCGGCCTCGCGGTCGCGCGCCCCGTTCTCCCTGGCCCGGTTGTCCTCTCCCGCCTCCGCCGCCTCGCGGACGGTGCGTCCGCGAGGCGTGTACCGGCGCGCCCGGCTGATCGAGGAGGGGTCGCGCCGGCGCGGGGGATCGGCTTCGGTCATCGAACTCCTAGTCCTCGTTCCAGGGCAGCTCGACGGTCTCGCCGCCCGGCAGGTACAGGTACGTCACCTTGTCGGGGCGGACCATCCCGAACAGCGAGGCCTGGGCCTCCAGGTTGTTCGGCGAGTTCAGGTTCGTCAGCTCGTCCGACAGCGCCTGCTCGGTCTGATTCAGCTCGCCCGACCGGTTCCGCAGGTCCTGGAGGTGGTAGGCGTCCTCGTTGATGACCGAGTTGAGCAGCAGCAGGCCCACGATGCCCGCCACGACGAGGCCGACGATGCCGCCGACGAACGCCGGGCGCGGCACCTCGACCGGCTCGGGGGCCGGCTTCGCGGAGGTGCGCTCGCTCGTCTTCGTCCGCGGGATGACGACGGTCTCGCGCTGCGGCGCGGCCGGGGCCGCGGGGGCCTCCGCCGGCGCCTCGGCGGGCGCGGGCTGGACCGCGAGGTTCCCGTCGAAGGCAGGGGCGTCGGAGGCGTCGCCGACGAGGCCGCGGCGCCGCGAGGACGCGGCGCGGGCCCGGCGGCGGGCGGCCTTGATGATCTCCTCGGGGTCGGCCTGAGCGCGACGGTACTGGTCGCTCATGTTGCGCCTCCTGCTCCTGTGGACGGTACGATGCGTTCGGCCGCGCGGAGCCGGGCGGGCGCCGATCGCGGGTTCCGGTCGAGTTCGGTCTGGGTCGGTTGCTGGGCCTTCTTCGTAAGGAGTCGAAAGGTGGGCTCGGTGCCGGGGAGGTCGACGGGCAGTCCGGCGGGGCTGTTAGACCTGGCGCGCTTCGCCAGCTCCTGCTTGGTGATGCGGTCTTCGAGCGAGTGGTACGAGAGGACGACGATCCGCCCGCCCGGGCTCATCACGTCGAGGGCGGCGGGCAGCGCCCGCTCCCACGTGTCGAGCTCGCCGTTGACCTCGATCCGGAGCGCCTGGAAGGTGCGCTTCGCGGGGTTGCCCCCGGTCCGCTTGCCCGCCTGCGGGATGGCGTCCTTGACGAGCTCGGCGAGCGCGCTGCTGGAGGTGATCCGGGCCCGGTCGCGGGCCTTGACGATCGCGGAGACGACGCGGGTCGCGAACTTCTCCTCGCCGTAGGTGCGCAGAATCCTGACGAGCTCGCCGGGCTCGTAGGTGTTGACCACGATCTCGGCGGTGAGCTCGTCGTCGGGGTTCATGCGCATGTCGAGCGGCGCGTCCTGGCTGTAGGCGAAGCCGCGGTCGCGCTGGTCGAGCTGCATCGAGGAGACGCCGAGGTCGAACAGGACCGCGTCGAGCGCCTTGAAGCCGTTGTCGCGCAGCACGTCCGGGATCGCGTCGTAGACGGCGCGGGCCGGGACGAACCGGTCGCCGAACCCGGCGAGGCGCTTGGACGCGAGGTCGAGGGCGTTCGGATCGCGGTCGACGCCGATGACGGTGAGTCCGGGGTGCGCGGTGAGCATCGCCTCGGCGTGGCCGCCGGCGCCGAGGGTGGCGTCGACGTACACGGCCCCCGGCCGGGACGCGGCGGGCGCGAGGTAGCCGAGCACCTCGTCCAGCATGACGGGCACGTGCGGGGCGTCGTTCATTCCGCTCACCTCCTTCTCACATTCCTTCGGGCAGGTCGCCCTCTTCGATGTCGGCGAAGGCCTCCTCGGAGGCCTCCAGGTACTCGTCCCAGGTCGGGGCGTTCCAGATCTCGACGCGGTTCGAGGCGCCGATGACGACCAGGTCGCGGTCGAGTCCGGCGTAGTCGCGGAGCCGCTGCGGGATGGTGACGCGGCCCTGCTTGTCGGGGATCTCGTCGTGGGCCGAGGCGAAGAACACGCGGCTGTAGGCGCGCGCGGTCTTGCTCGACATGGGGGCCTGCTGGAGGTTCTCGGCGATGCGGGTGAACTCCGCTTCGGGGAACACGTAGAGGCACCGCTCCTGGCCCTTGGTGATCACGACTCCTTCCGCCAGTCCTTCCCGGAATTTGGCGGGAAGGATGACGCGGCCCTTGTCGTCCAGGCGCGGGGTATGGGTGCCGAGGAACATCGGCGCCACCCCCCGTGACTCTCAGACTGCGCGGCCTCCCCGACCGCTCCGGCGGGTCACCTGCCCCGCCATTGCGCCCCACCTTACTCCACTCTCCCCCACCTTTGGGGGTTGTTTCCGCGTGGCATCCGTGTTGGGCGCGGCGTCGGGGCTGGTCAGAGGTGGTGGAGGGGAGTGGAGTGACGCTTGCGCAACAGGGGGGCCAAGAGGTGAGTTTCATTCATTGTTCACCCGTCCGAGTGGCCTGGGCCGCAAGGGTTCCGACGGAGTGCGATGCGATGCGCACGTTCCGTCGCCGATCCCGCGCACGGATCGTCCCCGATCGGTCACAGTGGAGGGCGGCGGCGGGCGGGCTCCGCTGGGGCGGGGCGCCTCACGCTTCACCGCCGCTCGTCACGCCTGCGCCGAGCCGTGTGACAAACTCTTCTCAGCAGTCGCCGTGTCCGTTCAAGCCGAAAGCGAGCCCGCATGAGCGCGAATCTGACCCCACGCGCGAAATTCGCCACCACGCTCCTCAGGACCGCGGCGGCGCTCTCGCGCGCCACGGGCCGGGGCGACGGCTCGGTGATCGGCGGCCGGGTCGGGTTGATCGTCGAACCCCGGCTGCTCGAACTCCTCGCCGAGGGGCGGCACGTCGTGCTCATCTCCGGCACCAACGGCAAGACCACGACCACCCGGTTCACGACGGCCGCGCTGGAGGCGATCGGGAAGGTCGCCACGAACTCGTTCGGCGCGAACATGCCGACCGGGCACACGACGGCGCTCGCGAAAGCCCCGAAGGCCGAGTACGCGGCGCTCGAATGCGACGAGCACTACCTGGGGCAGCTGCTCGACGCGGCGAACCCGAAGGTCGTGGCCCTGCTCAACCTCTCCCGGGACCAGCTGGACCGGGCCATGGAGGTGACCGCGCTCGCCGCGAAGTGGCGCCAGACGCTCCAGGCGTCCGGGGCGCAGTCGACGATCGTGGCGAACGCCGACGACCCGCTCATCGTGTGGGCCGCGTCGGTGTGCCCGCGGGTGGTGTGGGTCGCGGCGGGCCAGAGCTGGACCGCGGACTCGGCGATCTGCCCGAACTGCGGCGCGCACCTGGACCGGTTCGGCGAGTTCTGGCGCTGCACGAACTGCGGCCTGAACCGGCCGAGCCCGCAGTGGTCGGTCGCCCACCAGGGCGAGGCCGTGGTGGGCCCTGACGGGCGCCGCTACGACCTGAACCTCCAGCTCCCGGGCCGGGTGAACCGCGCGAACGCGGCGACCGCGCTCGCGGTGGCGAGCCTGTTCGGGGTGGACCCGGCGCAGGCGGCGCCGCGGCTGTCGGAGGTCGCGTCGGTCGCGGGCCGGTACGCGAAGGTCGAGCGGGACGGGCGGCACCTGCGGCTGCTGCTGGCGAAGAACCCGGCGGGCTGGCTGGAGTCGTTCGACATGATCGACCCGGTGCCGCCGGTGGTGCTGTCGCTGAACGCGCGCGAGGTCGACGGCTTCGACACGTCGTGGATCTACGACGTGGACTTCACGTCGCTGGCGGGCCGGAAGGTCGTGGTCACGGGCGACCGGCGCACCGACCTGGCCGTGCGTTTGGAGGTCGACGGGGTCGACTTCCTGGTCGTGGACGACATCAGGGCCGCCATCGCGGCGGTGCCGCCGGGCCCGGTGGAGGTCGTCGCGAACTACACGGCGTTCCAGGACATCCGCGCCGAATTCAACCGGGTCAACTAGCGAGAAGAGAGCGACCGACCGTGGCAATCAGCACCCTGCGCATCGTCTGGCTCTACCCCGACCTCCTGTCGACCTACGGGGACCGGGGGAACCTCCTCGTGCTCGCGCACCGGGCCCGCGCCCGCGGGATCGACGTGGAGCCCATGCAGATCCGCAGCGACCAGCACATCCCGCACACCGCGGACATGTACCTCATCGGCGGCGGCGAGGACGGCCCGCAGGCCGTGGCGGCCGACCGGCTCCTCCAGGACGGCGCGCTCTCCCGCGCCGCCGAGGCCGGGAAGCCGATCCTCGCGATCTGCGCGGGCTACCAGCTCCTCGGCTCCTCGTTCTACGCGAACGGCCGGGCCTACGAGGGCCTGAACATCCTCGACCTGCGCTCGGACCGGGGCCCGTCGCGGGCCGTCGGCGAGATCGCGGGCGACGCCCACCCGCAGCTGGGCATCGGCCCGATCACCGGGTTCGAGAACCACGGCGGGCGCACCCACCTCGGCGAGGCCGTGCAGCCGCTCGCGCGGGTCACCGCGGGCGTGGGCAACGACGGCGCGACCGAGGGCGCCTGGGCGGGGCACGTCATCGGCACGTACATGCACGGCCCGGGCCTGGCCCGGAACCCGAAGCTCGCGGACCTGCTGCTGGCGTGGGCGATCGGCACCGATCCGGCGCAGCTCCCGCCGCTCGACGACACGTGGCCCGAGCGGCTGCGATTCGAGCGCTTCCAGGCGCTCCAGGCCGCGGCGCAGTAGGGGCCCAGGGGCACTGACCGGGACCTGTCGCGTGGTCCACTCGCATTAGGCTGGGCAAAACACCCGAAGCCAGTTAGTTTTGTGTGGCAACTAACTGACCCCTTGATGCGCGGAGGACCCATGGACTGGCCCCGAGGACTCGACGGCCTGAGCTACGGCGGCGACTACAACCCCGAGCAGTGGCCCGAGGAGGTCTGGGACGACGACGTCCTCCTCATGCGCGAAGCCGGGGTCAACCTCGTCACCGTCGGCGTGTTCTCCTGGGCGCGACTGGAACCGCGCGAAGGCGAGTACGACTTCACTTGGCTCGACACCGTCCTCGACAAGCTTCACGCCGGCGGCGTCCGCGTCAACCTCGCCACCCCGACCGCCTCCCCGCCGCCGTGGTTCACCCTCGCGCACCCCGACGCCCTGAACACGCGCCCCGACGGGGTCCGGCAGGTCCACGGCTCGCGCGACACGTACGACGTCTGCGCGCCCGCGTACCGGGAGGCGTCCCGGCGCATCGCCGCCGCCCTCGCCGAGCGGTACGCCGAGCACCCCGCGCTCGCGATGTGGCACGTCCACAACGAGTACGGGTCCGCGTCGTTCTCCGAGCACGCCGAGCGGGCCTTCCGCGAATGGCTCGAAGCGAAGTACGGGACGCTCGACGCGCTCAACGCCGCCTGGTGGGGCTCGTTCTGGAGCCAGCACTACGGGGAGTGGGACCAGATCCTCGCCCCGCGCGCCACCCAGTACCTCGCCAACCCCGCCCACGAGCTCGACTTCAAGCGGTTCACCTCCGACGCGATGCTGAAGCACTACAAGGAGCAGCGCGACCTCCTGCGCGAAGCGAACCCCGAAGTCCCGATCACCACGAACTTCGTGTTCGGCCAATGGGTCCCGGTCGACCCGTGGAAGTGGGCGGAGGAGGTCGACCTCGTCGCGTTCGACTCCTACCCGTCCCACCCCGACGAGCGCGCCGAGCAGCAGAGCGCCCTCCACGCCGACCTGTCCCGGTCGTGGGCCGGGGGCGGCGACTGGCTCCTCATGGAGCAGGCCGCGGCCACCGTGCACTCCAAGGACGGCAGCGTCGCCAAGTCCCCCGGGCGCATGGCCCGCCACTCGATGATCCACATCAGCCGCGGCTCCAAGGGCGCCCTGTTCTTCCAGTGGCGGGCCGGGCGCGGCGGCGCCGAGCAGTGGCACTCCGCGCTCGTCCCCCACGCGGGCAAGAACACCCGCATGTTCCGCGAAGTGGTCGACTTCGGGAACACGCTGCCGGGCATCGCCCACACCGTCGACGCGCCCGTCGAAGCCACTGTGGCGATCCTGTGGAGCACCGAGTCCTGGTGGGCCACGGCCCGGCCGCACCTGCCCGCGCCCGTCGACTACCTGGAGAACGTCGCCCAGATCCACCGCGTCCTGCGCGACCGGGGCGTCGTGGTCGACTTCGCGTCTCCCGAAGGGGACCTGTCGAAGTACTCGACGGTGATCGCGCCGACCACATACGTCCTCTCCAAGGCCGCGGCCGAGAACCTCCGCTGGTTCACCGCCGGGGGCGGGCGACTCGTCGCGTCCTACCTCACCGGCGCCGTCGATGAGCACTGCCAGGTGTGGCTCGACGGGTACCTGGGCGGGCTCACCGACCTGTTCGGCATCCGCGTCACCGAGCACCTCCCCCAGCCCGCCGGGGAGCGGCGCGCCCTGTGGAACTTCGGCGCCGCCGAGCGGTTCTGCGAGCTCGTGGAGCTGCGTGGCGCCCAGTGCGTCACCCAGTACGCCACCGGCGAGCTCATCGAGGGCCAGCCCGCCGTCACCGTCAATCCGTTCGGCGAGGGCGAGGCCTGGTACGTCTCGTGCAAGCTCGCCGACGACGCCTGGGACCGCCTCTTCGAGGAGCTCGAACTCGCCGGGCCCGGCGGGCGCGGCGTCGACGTCGTCGACCGCGGCGAGTGGCGGTTCATCGTCAACCACACCGAGAGCGAAGCGCAGGTCGGGCACGTCATCGTCCCGGCCGGATCGTGGGCGGTCGACAAGAAGCCCCAATAGGCCCGTTTCGGCCCGCCTCCGCGGAGGCGGGCCATACGCTCGGAACCATGGGCGACGAACGGCCGAGCGCTGCGAGCATGGGCAAAAGGGAGCTGTACACGCTCTTCGGCGCGCTCATGCTCACGATGCTCCTCGCGTCGCTCGACCAGACCATCGTCGGCACCGCGCTCCCCACGATCGTCGGCGACCTCGACGGCATGGGCGACTACACGTGGGTCGTCACCGCGTACCTGATCGCGACCACCGCTTCGACGCCGCTGTACGGGAAGCTCTCGGACCTGTACGGGCGGCGGCCGGTCATCCTCGTCGCCATCGTCATCTTCCTCACCGCGTCGGCGCTCGCGGGCCTGTCGCAGAACATGCTCCAGCTCATCGTCTTCCGCGGCCTCCAGGGCCTCGGCGGCGGCGGGCTCATCTCCCTCGCGTTCACCGTCGTCTCCGACGTCGTCTCCCCGCGCGAGAGGGGCAAGTACCAGGGGTTCTTCGGCGCGGTCTTCGGGATCTCCTCGGTCGCCGGGCCCGTGCTCGGCGGCTGGCTCTCCGAAGTGGACTGGCGCTGGATCTTCTACATCAACCTGCCGCTCGGCCTCGCCGCGATGATCGCCGTCGACCAGGTGCTGCGCCGCCACAGCTTCCCGACCCGGCCGCGGCGCATCGACTACCTCGGCGCGGCGTGCCTCGTCCCGGCCGTGGTGTGCCTGCTCCTGGCCGTGACGTGGGGAGGGAACGACTACGCGTGGAACTCGGGCGTCATCATCGGGCTGTTCGCGGTGTCGGCGATCCTCACGGTGGTGTTCGTGGTGGTCGAGACCCGCGCGGAGGAGCCGATCCTGCCGCTGCGGATGTTCCGGCAGGGCACGTTCGCGCTCGCCAGCGTCATCGCGCTCGTCTTCGGCGTCGGCATGTTCTCGGGGATCGTGTACATCCCGCTGTTCTTCCAGATGGTCCGCGGCTACTCCCCGACCGCGTCGGGCCTGCTCATGATCCCGATGATGGCCGGGATGGTCCTCACCTCGGTGTCCTCGGGGTTCGTGATCTCCCGGATCGGGCGCTACAAGTGGTTCCTCGTCGCCGGGTCGGTCGTCATCACGACCGGGCTCGGGCTGTTCACGCAGCTCCACGTCGAGACGCCGCTGTGGCTCTCCGGCCTGTACCTGCTGGTCCTCGGCATCGGCATGGGCATGTTCATGCAGCCCTTGGTGCTCGCGATGCAGAACATCGTGCGGATCGAGGACCTCGGCGCGGGCACGAGCACCAACAACTTCGCCCGCTCGCTCGGCGGCGCGGTCGGCACGGCCGTGCTCGGCGCCGTCATGACCTCGAAACTGAACGACGAGCTCGCCGCGAACCTGCCCGGCGCCCTCGCGGAGCTGACGCCGCAGGAGGCCGCCGGGTTCGGGAAGACAGACCTGTCGGCGGTCATGGAGTCCCCCACGGTGGTCGCGAACCTGCCCGAGCCGGTGCGGCTCGTCGTGCGGCAGGCGTTCACCGACGGCCTGGACCTGGTGTTCGTCGTGGCGGCCGCCATCGCCGCCGTCACGATCGTCCTCACGTTGTTCCTGCCGAACCTGACGCTCCGCGGCGCGAAGCCGCCCATGGACGACGACGCGAAGGCGTGCGAGGTGCGCGCCGAGACCGCCCCCTGACACCCCGCCTGGATGTCCCTACCGGACGAATTGAGGAGGAGACACGCATGGAAGTCCTGATCGTGGGCTCGGGCAACATGGCGCGCGGCATCGGGCTGCGCCTCGTGCGCGGCGGGCACCGCGTCCGCATCGCCGACCGCGAACCCGACAAGGCCGCCGACCTGGCCGCCGAACTCGGCGACAGCGCCGCGGGCGAGCCGCTGAACAACGCCGCCGGAGCCGAGGTCGTCGTGCTGGCGACCCCGTACGAGGGCAGCAAGGAGGTCGCCTCGATGTGGGCGGCGGACCTCGCCGGGAAGACCGTCATCGACATCTGCAACCCGGTCGACTTCAGCACCTTCGACGGGCTCGTCACGCCCGAGGGGAAGTCCGCGGCCGAGGAGATCGCCGCGGCCGCGCCCGGCGCGCGGGTCGTCAAGGCGTTCAACACGACGTTCGCGTCGCGCCTCGCCGAGACCGTCCCGCTCGACGTCTTCATCGCGGCCGACGACCCGGACGCCAAGAAGACCGTCACCGGCCTGTGCCTCGACGCCGACCTGCGCCCGATCGACGTCGGCGGCCTCAAGCACGCCCGCGCGCTCGAAGCGTTCCAACTGCTGCACATGAAGGTCCAGGACCAGATCCAAGGCGGCTGGTCCACATCCCTCACCTTCGCCGCGGCCTGACCGCATGGCGCGAAGGCCGCCCCGGCGTCGCCGGGGCGGCCTTCGCGCGCCGGGGCACAATGGTGCGATGCATCGGCGATCAGGAGCGTGAGCCGGTGCTGGTACGCCTGGAAGCGTCCCCGTAGAACATCGCTTGGAGGTCCGGGTCGACGTCGAACACGGACTCGTCGTATTCGACCTGCCCCTTCAAGCAGCCGAAGGTCACCGGTCCGCTGCGGTGCGGAACGAGGTCGACAACCGGCCTCCCCGCTTCCGCGATGACGATGCGCTCGCCCCGAGCAGCCCGCTCGACCAGCGCGGACAGCTGGCTCCTGGCCGCGTGGAGGTTCACGACATACGCCATCTGCCGAGAGTATCGGACCAGGCAGATATCGCTGAGCCTCCGAAGGCGAGTCCGCCGGTCGCGGCGCGAGTGCGCCGCGACCGGCGGGGTTCAGAGGATGGTGGTCACTCCGCCGTCGACGGCGAGGGTCTGGCCGGTGATGAAGGAGGCGGCGTCGCTGGCGAGGAAGACCACGGCGCCTGCGATCTCGGGCGGGCGGCCCCAGCGGCCGAGGGCGGAGCGGGTGCGGATCCAGTTGTCCCACTTGGGGTCGGCGACGAGGGCGGCGTTGACCTCGGTGGCGAAGGGGCCGGGGGCCACGGCGTTGACGGTGGTGCCGGTGGGGCCGAGGTCGGCGGCGAGGGCCCTGGTGAGGCCGTCGAGGCCGGCTTTGGCGGTGGCGTAGGAGACGTCGCCGACGCGGCCGAGCTGGCCTATCACCGAGGAGACGTTGATGATGCGGCCGGGCCTGCCGCGCTCGGCGAAGCCCGCGGCAACGCGCTGGGCGAGGGCGTAAGCGGAGACGAGGTGGACGTCGATCATGCGGGCGAGCTCGGTCGGGGTCACCTCGTCGAGGCCGCGGCGGTCGCGATGGCCGACGTTGTTGACGAGGACGTCGACCGGGCCGAGGCGGTCGAGCGCGCGCCCGGCGGCCTCCTGGTCGGTCACGTCGAAGGCGGCGGCGACGACGTCGAGCCCTTCGTCGCGCAGGCCCGCGGCGACCGGTTCGACCGTGTCCGGGTCGCGGCCGTTGACCGCCACCCGCGCGCCCGCGGCCGCGAGGCTGCGGGCCATCTCGAACCCGAGCCCTCGAACAGAACCGGTCACCAGGGCGCTGCGCCCCGAGAGTGAGAAATCCGTGGGGTCGACCATCGCATCGCTCCTTGCTGAAACAGTCGTTTCAGTAAGGCTAGCGCGGCGGGATCAGGGGTGCGCCAGTCGGGGCTTCCTTGTGGCCCTTGAGCAGCCAGATGCCGTAGGCGAGGAGGGTGAGCGTGATGACGATGTGCATGGCGAAGGGGACAGGCTCGGTGGTCAGGATCTGGGTGAAGTCGCTGGCGGCGTGGACGAGGATGAGCGGGAGGACCCACGCGAAGCGGAACTGGAAGGCGCCCAGGGAGAAGCCGTAGACGCTGGTGAGGACCAGGATGGTGAGGAGGTCCTCGGTGGAGGGGCTGCCGGTCGCCAGGAGCGAGAGGTGCTGGAGGCCGAACATGACCCCGGCGATGACGACGGCCCAGGTCGAGGAGAAGGCCGTGCGGAGGGTCTGGAGGACCGCGACGCGGGAGGTCAGCTCCTCGTTGACGCCGACGAGGAGGAGCGTCAGGGCCCAGAGGCCGATCCCCGGGGCTTGCGAGGCGAACCCGCCGGGGTAGGCGAGCCAGACCAGAGCCTCGATCACGAAGGGCAGCAGGAGGAGCGGCGCCTTCCCGGACTTCCAGAGCACGAACAGGCCGGAGTGACGCCAGAGCCGCAGCCAGGTGACCACCCCGATGGCGAAGGCCGCGCAGACGGCGTTCGCGAACAGGCCCTGGTACCAGCCGTGAATACCCAGGTCGGGGGCGATTTCGAGGGCGCCGATGATGAGGCCGAAGCGGACGAGTTGGATCGCGGTCGCAAGGAGGATCGCGCGGGCGGGCGAGGTGCGCAAGGCGGCGTCCTTCGTGGAGGGGGACGGGACGCCTCAGTGTAGGTCGGCGCCGCCCGGGACGAC
This sequence comes from Glycomyces sp. MUSA5-2, assembly GCF_037034145.1. Taxonomy (NCBI): domain Bacteria; kingdom Bacillati; phylum Actinomycetota; class Actinomycetes; order Glycomycetales; family Glycomycetaceae; genus Glycomyces; species Glycomyces sp. MUSA5-2. The sequence continues at coordinate 907,480 of NZ_JBAGKG010000002.1, read as the reverse complement.
GCGGATGCGGAAGGCTATGGCGCGGTAGGCGGTCTCGGTGAGGAGGGACTGCTTGGGTTCGGCGATGTCGCCGAAGTGGGCCGCCGGTTTGAGGTGGGCCAGGCGGGGGTCGTCGAGGATGCCGTCCACGACGCCGCCGGTGACGAGGAAGTCGAAGCGGGCGTTGCCGAGGACGGCGAAGACGGCGTCCCTCGCGCGCTTCTCGGCGGCCTGGGCCTGGCCTTCGCGGCGGCGCGCGAAGCGCTGCTGGGACTGGCCGCCCGCCTTGGTCTTGCCCTGGACGTATGCTGTGTCGGTCTTGGAGACCTTCACGCGGCCGTCTTCGAGAACGCCGACTGAATACGCGCCCTTGCGGGCGAGGAGCACGGCGATGCGCCGCGGTTCGAGGGCGTAGACGCTCAGACGTTCGGCGGCCGTGAGCGGGTCGTCGTCGAGGAGCCACCCGGCGGGGAGACCGTCGGCCAGTGCCCATTGGACACCGGCCGACGTTCCCTCGTTCGATTCGATCGTCCAGGCGTTGCCTTCGGCGTGGTGGGCGGCGATGCCGCCGTTCCTCGCGGCGAAGTTCTCGACCCAGCGCCTGAGGCGCTCGGGCTCGATCTCGACGATCCGGCCCCCGCCGGGGGCCGGGCGGGCTCTAGACGTTGAAGCCAAGTGCCCGGAGCTGGTCGCGGCCGTCGTCGGTGATCTTGTCCGGGCCCCACGGCGGGATCCACACCCAGTTGATCCGCAGGTCGGAGACGATGCCGCCGTCGGCGCCGGAGCACAGGGCGGAGCGGGACTGGTCCTCGATGACGTCGGTCAGCGGGCAGGCGGCCGAGGTCAGGGTCATGTCGAGGGTCGCCACGTTCGACTCGTCCACGTGCACGCCGTAGATGAGGCCGAGGTCGACGACGTTGATGCCCAGCTCGGGGTCGACGACGTCCTTCATCGCTTCGAGGATGTCGTCCTCTTTGGCCTTCACGGTGTTGTCGGTCATGCGTCGGTCCTTCCCGGGATCGAGGCTTCGGCGCGGACCAGGGCGTCCTTGAACGCCATCCAGCCCAGGAGCGCGCATTTGACGCGCATCGGGTACTTCGAGACGCCTGCGAACGCGACGGCGTCCTCCAGGGTCTCCTCGTCGCCCTCGCCCTGGCCCTTGGAGTTCATGAGCTCGGTGAACTCGGCCAGGCGGGCCAGCGCGTCGTCGACGGTGGCGCCGCTGACGAGCTCGTAGAGCACGGAGGCGGAGGCCTTGGAGATGGAGCAGCCGACGTTCTCGTAGGAGACGTCCCCGATCTTGTCGCCGTCCACGTGGACCCGGAGGGTGATCTCGTCGCCGCAGGTCGGGTTGACCTGGTGGGACTCGCCCTCGTAGGGTTCGCGCAGGCCGGCGCCGCGCGGGTGCTTGTAGTGGTCCAGGATGACTTCCTGGTACAGCTCGTCGAGATTCATCAGGTGAACACCTTTCGCACCTTGCCCAACGCGTCCACGAGCCGGTCTATTTCCTCGTGCGTGTTGTACACGTACGCGGAGGCGCGGGTGGTGGCGTTGACGCCGAAGCGGTCGCAGGTGGGCTTGGCGCAGTGGTGGCCGACGCGGACGGCGACGGCCTCGGCGTCGAGGACCTGGCCGACGTCGTGCGGGTGGACGCCTTCGAGCGTGAAGGAGACGGTGGCGGAGCGGCCGATCGGGACGCGGGGCCCGATGATCGCGAGGCCGTCGACGGTCTCCAGGCGTTCGAGCATGTACCCGGCGAGTTCCTTCTCGTGGGCGCGCACGTTCTCCATGCCGAGCGCGTCGAGGTAGTCGACGGCGGCGGCGAGGCCGACGGCTTCGGCGATCGGCGGCGTGCCCGCTTCGAACTTGGCGGGCGCGTCGGCGAAGGTCGTCTGCTCCATGGTGACGGTCTTGATCATGGAGCCGCCCGTGAGGAACGGCGGCATGGCGTCGAGGAGGTCCGCTTTCGCCCAGAGGACGCCGATGCCGGTGGGTCCGAGCATCTTGTGTCCGGTGAAGGCGATGAAGTCGACGCCGAGTTCGGCCACGTTCACCGGGAGGTGCGGGACGGACTGGGAGGCGTCGAGGCCGACCAGGGCACCGACCTCGCGGGCGCGGGCGGTGATCTGCGAGGTCGGGTTGACGGTGCCGAGCAGGTTCGCGACGTGGGTGAACGACACGAGTTTCGTGCGTTCGGTGATGACGTCGGGGACCGATTCGAGGTCGAGGCGGCCGTGGTCGGTGATGCCGATCCACTTGAGCGTCGCGCCGGTGCGCTGGGCGAGCTGCTGCCACGGGATCAGGTTCGCGTGGTGCTCCATCTCGGTCACGACGATCTCGTCGCCGGGGGCGAGGCGGAGCCTCGGGTCGGCGTGCGGGTCGAGCGTGGCGTTCTGGAACGCGTACGCGAGCAGGTTGATCGCTTCGGTGGAGTTCTTGGTGAACACGACCTCGTCGGCGCTGGGCGCGCCGATGAAGGCGGCAACGCGGGCGCGGGCGCCCTCGTACGCCTCGGTCGCCTCGGCGCCGAGGGTGTGCACGGACCGCGAGATGTTCGCGTTCGAGTGCTCGGTGAACCGGCGCATGGCGTCGACGACCTGGACGGGTTTCTGCGAGGTCGCAGCGGAGTCCAGGTAGGCCAGGGTCCGGTCCCCGATGGTGCGCTTGAGGATCGGGAAGTCGGCCCGGATGGCCTCGACGTCGAGCTTGGTGACAGCCTCCACGGGCTCCTCCTGGTCTAGGCGGCCTTCGAGCCGACGTAGGACTCGTAGCCTTCGGCTTCGAGCTTCTCGGCGAGTTCGGGGCCGCCTTCTTCGGCGATCCGGCCGTCGACGAAGACGTGCACGAAGTCGGGCTTCACGTACCGCAGGATGCGGGTGTAGTGGGTGATGAGGAGGACGCCGGAGTCGGTGGTCTCCTTGGCGTGGTTGATGCCTTCGGAGACGACGCGGAGGGCGTCGACGTCGAGGCCGGAGTCGGTCTCGTCGAGGATCGCGAACTTGGGCTTGAGGAGCTCCATCTGGACGATCTCGTGGCGCTTCTTCTCGCCGCCGGAGAAGCCCTCGTTGACGTTGCGGTTGATGAACGCCTCGTCCATCTTCAGCTCGGCCATGGCGCCCTTGAGGTCCTTCATCCAGGTGCGGAGCTTGGGGGCCTCGCCGTCGACGGCGGTCTTGGCGGTGCGCAGGAAGTTGGAGACGCTGACGCCGGGGACCTCGACCGGGTACTGCATGGCGAGGAAGAGGCCGGCGCGGGCGCGCTCGTCGACGGTCATGGCGAGGACGTCGTCGCCGTCGAGGAGGACCGTGCCGCCGGTGATCTCGTACTTCGGGTGCCCGGCCAGCGAGTAGGCCAGGGTGGACTTGCCGGACCCGTTGGGGCCCATGATGGCGTGGGTCTCCCCGGAGTTGATGGTCAGGTCGACGCCGTGCAGGATCGGCTTGGCGCCCTCGTCGGTGTTGACCGAGACGTGCAGGTCGCGGATCTCAAGCTTGCTCATCGGTACTGGTTTCCTCTAGGCGGTTTCGCTGGTGGTCTTGGGCTTCAGGCTGAGGTAGACGTCGCCGTCGCGCAGCTCGACCGGGTAGGTCGGGACGGGCGTGGTGGCGGGCGGCCCGGACGGCTTGCCGGTGCGCAGGTCGAACATGGACCCGTGCAGCCAGCATTCGATCGAGCAGTCGTCGATGTCGCCTTCGGAGAGCGCCACGGCGGCGTGGGAGCACTCGTCGTAGAGGGCGAACACCTCGTCTGATTTGCGCACGAGCACGATCGACGTGCCGTGGATGTCGGCCGCGACGGGCTCGGACTCCGGCAGGTCGTCGAGCGCGCACACGCGCAGGAAGTCGGCGTCCGTCATGCCGCCGCCGCTCCGGCGTCGAGGCGGGCGACGACGAGTTCGGTGAGCTCCTCGCGGAGGGCCTCGTCGGGGACCTTCGCGACGATCTCGTTGAAGAAGCCCTTGACGACGAGGCGGCGGGCCTCGGCCTCGGGGATGCCGCGGGACTGGAGGTAGAACAGGTGCTCCTCGTCGAAGCGGCCGGTGGTGGACGCGTGGCCGGCGCCGGCGATCTCGCCGGTCTCGATCTCCAGGTTGGGGACCGAGACGGCGCGGGCGCCGTCGGAGAGGACGAGGTTGCGGTTGATCTCGTACGTGTCGGTGCCGGTGGCGGCGTCCTGGATGAGGATGTCGCCGACCCAGACGGTGCGCGCGGTGTCGCCCTGGAGGGCGCCGCGGTAGTTCACGTTCGAGCGGCAGTCGGGGACGGAGTGGTCCACGAGCTGGCGCTGCTCCAGGTGCTGGCCGGTGTCGGCGAAGTACAGGCCGTACGCGTCGACGGAGCCGCCGCGGCCCGCGTAGTCGACGGACAGGTACTGGCGGACCAGGTCACCGCCGAGCGTGACGGCGATGTGGTCGAGCTTCGCGTCGGTGCCGAGGCGGGCCTTCTGGTGCTCGACGTGGGTGGACTCGCGGTCCCATTCGGCGAGGACGACGAGGCGCAGGTGCGCGCCGTCGCCGACGGAGACCTCGACGTTGTCGCCGAGGCGGGCGGCGCCGGTGTGGCGCACGATCAGGGTCGCGTCGGCGTGGTGCCCGATCTCGATGTACGTGTGGGCCCAGGTGGCGCCGTCGAGGCCGCCGCCGGTGACGTCGATCCAGACGGGCTCGGACACGGCGGTCTCGGGCGCGACGGACACGAGGAGGGCCTTCTCGGTCTTGGCCCAGGCGACCGCGCTGGGGCGGTCGAACGGGGTCAGGATCGAGCCGAGCCGCTGGTCGTCCTTGCCGACGGCCTGGGCGGTGACCCCTTCGGGCAGGCTGCGCACGGCGTACTCGGCGGCCTTCGCCGCCGGGGCGGTGCCGGTGTCGTCGAGCCCGGCGAGGCGCTTGACGGGCGTGTAGCGCCAGTCCTCCTCGCGGCCGTTCAGCGCCGGGAACTCGTCCGGCTCGAACGAGCGCAGGAGCTGCGACTTCGTCTTCGGGGGCACCTCGCCGAGGCCGTGGGTGTGCGGCTTCGGGGCCACTTCAATGCTCATAGAAAACTCTGGTTCCTAGTCTCCGTGCCGGGTCGCTTAACCGACCGCGCCTTCCATCTGCAGCTCGATCAGGCGGTTCAGTTCGAGGGCGTACTCCATCGGCAGCTCCTTGGCGATCGGCTCGATGAAGCCGCGCACGATCATGGCGGCCGCCTCGTCCTCGGTGAGCCCGCGGCTCATGAGGTAGAACATCTGGTCCTCGCCGATCTTGGAGACCGTCGCCTCGTGGCCCATGTCGACGTCGTCCTCGCGGATGTCGACGTACGGGTACGTGTCGGAGCGGGAGATGGTGTCGACCAGGAGCGCGTCGCACTTGACGGTGGACTTCGCGTGGTGGGAGCCCTCGTCGACCTGGACCAGGCCGCGGTAGGAGGTGCGCCCGCCGCCGCGGGAGATCGACTTCGACACGATGGTCGAGGAGGTGTGCGGCGCGGCGTGCGTCATCTTCGCGCCGGTGTCCTGGTGCTGGCCCTCGCCGGCCATGGCGACCGACAGGACCTCGCCCTTGGCGTGCTCGCCGACCATGACCACGGCCGGGTACTTCATGGTGACCTTCGAGCCGAGGTTGCCGTCGACCCACTCCATGGTGGCGCCCTGCTCGGCGACCGCGCGCTTGGTGACCAGGTTGTACACGTTCGAGGACCAGTTCTGGATCGTCGTGTAGCGGACGCGGGCGTCCTTCTTCACGATGATCTCCACGACCGCGGAGTGCAGCGAGTCGGAGGAGTACACCGGGGCGGTGCAGCCCTCGATGTAGTGCACGAACGAGCCCTCGTCGGCGATGATGAGCGTGCGCTCGAACTGGCCCATGTTCTCGGTGTTGATCCGGAAGTAGGCCTGGAGCGGGATCTCGACGTGGACGCCCTTGGGGACGTAGATGAACGAGCCGCCCGACCAGGTCGCGGTGTTGAGCGCGGCGAACTTGTTGTCGCCCACCGGGATCACGGAGCCGAAGTACTCCTTGAAGATCTCCGGGTGCTCGCGCAGGCCCGTGTCGGTGTCCATGAAGACGACGCCCTGCTGCTCCAGGTCCTCGCGGATGGAGTGGTAGAGCACCGTGGACTCGTACTGGGCGGCGACGCCGGAGACGAGCTGCTGGCGCTCGGCCTCGGGGATGCCCAGCTTGTCGTAGGTCTTCTTGATGTCCTCGGGCAGGTCCTCCCAGGACTCGGCCTGCTTCTCGGACGCCTCGACGTAGTACTTGATGTTGTCGAAGTCGATGCCCGAGAGGTCGGCGCCCCAGTTCGGCATGGGCTTGCGGCCGAACAGCTTGAGGCCCTTGAGGCGCAGGTCGAGCATCCATTCGGGCTCGTTCTTGCGCGCGGAGATGTCGCGGACGACCTCCTCGGTCAGGCCGCGGCGCGCGTTCGCCCCGGCGACGTCCGAGTCGGCCCAGCCGTACTCGTACCGCTCCAGGGAGGCGAGCGCCTCCTCCTGGCTCAGGGGTTCGCTCTTCTGCGTGTCGGTCATCTGAAGTCTCACCTTCGACCTGTCGGGTTGTCGGTCTGGGCACGCTCCGGGGCGGGCAGCGGAACGGGTCCGCGTCCTCCGGCGCCGTGCGCGGCCCTGGGGCCGCTCTTGCCGGGCACGTGGGTGGTGCACACCCCGTCCCCGTTGGCGATCGTCGCCAGCCGCTGGACGTGGACGCCCAGCAGGCGGCTCATCACCCGCGTCTCCGCCTCGCACAGCTGCGGGAACTCCGCGGCCACGCCCGCCACCGGGCAGTGGTGCTGGCAGATCTGCCCGCCCGAGGCGATGACCGACGCCGTGGCGGCGTAGCCCTCGCTCGACATGGCGGTGGCCAGCGCCTGCGCGCGGGCCATCGGGTCGTCCGAGTCGACCGCGTCCATGGCGGCCCGGCAGCGGGCCTCCAGGCGCGCGACCTGCTCGGCGGCGAAGCCGCTGACGGCGCCTTCGCCTTCGAAGCGGCGGATCCACCGGAGCGCCTCCATCGCGAGGTCGTCGTAGGTGTGGCCGAAGGAGGTGCGGGCGGCGGGCGTGAGCTGGTAGCTCCTGGCGGGCCGTCCGCGTCCGGCGGTCTTGACCACGCGGGTCTCGACCTGGCCTTCGGCCTCCATCGCGTCGAGATGGCGGCGGGTGGCGGTGGCGGTGATGCCGAGGTCCCGCGCGAGGTCGGCGGCCGTGGCGTGGCCGCGTTCGAGCAGGAGGCGGGTCACTCGGCGGCGGGTGTCCCCGTCCGTCGAGTGGCTGGTCGCCCTCGTCACCATTTCCACAAGATAAATGTTACTTAATTCGCCGGGAACCGTCGAGACGGCCGATCGTGAGACGGGGCACGCAGGGTTGCCTAACCTCACACCGGGGACGGACGGCGCGGCCCACACCGGGAGACCCGGACGGCGTGCGCGCGAGCGCTGCGGGTTAGGTTCGCCGGGTGAACCTGTTGCAGCGGTGGTTCAGCAAGCCGGGCGCGGTGCGCCGGTGGGCGCTGGCCAGTGTGATCGCGAATGTCGGCATCATCGTGACCGGCGGCGCGGTGCGCCTGACCGAGTCGGGCCTGGGCTGCCCGGAGTGGCCCAAGTGCACCGAGGACTCGCTCGTGGCGACCCCCGAGATGGGGATCTACGGCGCGATCGAGTTCGGGAACCGGGTCCTGACGTGGGTGCTCGTGGCGATCGCGGTGGCCGCGCTGCTCGCGGCGTGGCTGCGGGTGCCGCGGCGGTCGTCGCTGGTGAAGCTGGCGTTCGGGGCGTGCCTGTACGTGCCGGTGCAGGCGGTCATCGGCGGGATCACCGTGTGGACGGGCCTGAACCCGTGGGTCGTGGGCCTGCACTTCCTGGCGTCGATCCCGCTCGTGGCGCTCTCGTTCGCGCTGTACGTGCGCTCGGGCGAACCGGACGGCGAGATCATTCCGCTGGTCCCCCGCCCCGTGGTGCTGCTGGGCCGCGGCCTGGTCGGCGTGGCGGCCGCAGTGATCGTGCTCGGCGCGATCGTGACCGGCTCGGGCCCGCACGCGGGCGACGCCGACACGCCGCGCAACGGCCTCGACCCGGCGCTGATGTCGCAGTTCCACGCGGACCTGGTGTGGCTGCTGGTCGGCCTCACGGTGGCGCTCATCGCGGCGCTGCACGCCGTGAAGGCCCCGCAGCACACGGTCCGCACGGCCTACGCGCTCCTCGCGATCGAGCTCCTCCAGGGCGTCATCGGCTACACGCAGTACTACCTGGACCTGCCGGTCCTGCTCGTGGGCCTGCACATGCTCGGCGCGGGCGTCCTCTGGGTGGCCGCGGTCGCGGTCCCCTTCAGCCTCCGCAAACGCGCCCCCCACGCCGACGCGGTCCCGCTCCACTACGAGATCCACGGCGAGCGCGAAGGCGACGTCATCCTCGAACGCGACACCGAACCCGCCGCGACAAGCTAGACGCGACACGCCTTCAAATGCACGGAAACGCGCCTCACCTCTGATATCATGATGATGTCCAACCCCGATGGATATTATGTGAGGTGCTAATGTCGCTGACGCAAGTCGACATCAACGACGAAGCGCTGGCCGAGGCCATGCAGCTGATGGGCACGAAGACCAAGAAGGAGACCATCAACCGCGCGCTTGAGGAATACGTCGTGCGACTGAAGCGGATCAAGGCTTCGGAAGAACTGATCGAGCTGGCCGCCGAGGGATACTTCGACACGGCCGAACGGGCCCACTGGGCGGCGAAAGAAGCAAGGAAGGCGGCGTTCGAGCCGGTAGAAGCTGAGAGCGAGGCGACGGTCTAGCCCGCGATGAGCTACCTGATCGACGCCTCCGCGTACTGGTTCCTCTACAAGAACCCCCCGATCTTCGAGCGGTGGGCAAACGTGATCCATACGGGCCTCGTCCGCACCTGCGAGCCGACCAGAGTGGAGATCCTCTACTCGGCGACAGGGCCGCGAGACCGGGACAAGATGGCCGAGCGCCTGGATGCGCTCTTCCCCCTGACGCCCGTCCCGAAGAAGGCGTGGCCGTGGGTGGAAACGGCGCAGTACACGCTGACGCAGATGGGCCAGCACCGCAGCGCGGGGCCGGTTGACCTGCTCCTCTGCGCCACCGCCGTGCAGCACGGGCTCATGATTCTGCATGTCGACAACGACTTCCGAACCGTTTCCTCAGTGATGACGGAAGTACGCCAGAGAGACGTCCGGAACTGAGATGCACGACGGCCCCGGGCACTCGCCCGGGGCCGTGCGCTTTCCCGAGCGGCGCCCGCGGAAGAGGGCGGTGCGGCGGGGGCGCTTTAGAATTCCGGCGTGACAGAAGCGCTTTCGCGGTACGACCGCGTTCTCGGGTGTCTGGTCGGCGGGGCGGTCGGGGATGCCCTGGGGTATCAGGTGGAGTTCGACGCCTGGCGGTTCATCGAGGAGGAGTTCGGGCCCGGCGGGGTCACCGAGATGCGGTACAACCGGGTCTCGGACGACACGCAGATGACGCTGTTCACCGTCGAGGGGCTGCTGCTGGCGCGGCCGGGCGGTGAGGTCGAGTCGGTGCGGGAGGCGTACCTGCGGTGGCTGGAGACGCAGCGGGAGCCCATGCCGCCCTTGGCGTCCGAGGGCCTCGCGGCGCAGCCGTGGCTGTACGCGCGGCGCGCGCCGGGGAACGCGTGCATCTCCGGGCTCGCCCACGGCGCGAGGCCGGGGGTGAACCCGAACTCGAAGGGCTGCGGCACGGTCATGCGGTCGGCGCCGTTCGGGCTGCGCTTCTCCCCGGCCGAGGCGTACCGGCTCGCCGAGGAGTGCTCGATGCTCACGCACGGGCACCCGACGGCCGGGTCCTCCGCGGGCGCGTTCGCGATGATCACGGCGTATCTGATGAACGGCGAGGCGCCGCAGAAGGCCGTCTCCGAGACGATGCTGCACCTGCGCCGCACCCTCGACCGGTCCGAGACCGCCGACGCGCTCCAGCAGGCGTACGCGCTCGCCGGGACCGTGCCGCCCGGGCCGAACACGTGCGCGCCGCTCGGGGAGGGCTGGGTGGCGGAGGAGGCGCTCGCCATCGCCGTGTACTGCCTGCTCGGGACCGACGAGGTGCGGGACGGGCTCGTCGCGTCGGTGAGCCACGGCGGCGACTCCGACTCGACCGGCGCGATCCTCGGGAACCTGTACGGCGCCGCGTACGGCCATGCTGCCCTGCCGCGGGAATGGGCCTCGCAGGTGGAGGGCCGCGAGGTCATCACGGCGCTCGCGGGGCTGCTCGCCGAGGCGTGAAGCGGAAACGGCTGCGCCGCATCCGAAGCGCCGATGTGCCAAGCTGACACGATGACCGCACATCCCCTCCGGGCCCGGCGCGAGGTGCTGTTCGCGCTCGGGTTCGCCCTCGTCCTCGGCGGGCTCTACTCGTTGTACGGGGCCCTGAACCACGGCCCCGCCGACTGGATCCCGCGCACGCCGCTCGACGAGCACATCCCGTTCGTGCCCGCGTTCGCGATCCCGTACCTCTCGGCGTTCCTCCTCGCGGTCCTCACCGCCGTCGTGTTCGCCGTCAAGTCCGCGGATCTGGCGCTGAGCACGCTGCTGGCGGGGATCATCCTGCTGCTCATCGCGTACACGTGCTACCTCACAGTGCAGACCTATGTGGAGCGTCCGGTCGAGATCGGGGAGGGGTTCCTGCCGGACCTGGTCCGGTTCGTGTACGGCAACGACGAGCCGTACAACGCGTTCCCGAGCCTCCACACCGGGTTCTCCACGGTGTTCGCGATCCACTGGCTGCGCTACGGCGGCAAGGCGGGCGTCCTCTGCACAGCCTGGTGCGCGCTCATCGTGCTCTCGACGCTGTTCATGCACCAGCACTACCTCGCCGACCTCGCCTCCGGGATCGCGGCCGGGACGATCGCCTCGCTCATCTCATGGCGCGCAAGGGGACTGTGGGCCCCGAAGGCGCCCGCCGAGTGAACCCGGCCGCCGCCCAGGGACCGCGCCCGACCAGCGGGAACGCCGTGGAGTTCCTGGTGGACAACGAGGACGCGTGGGGACGCCTGGCCGACGCCGTCGGGTCGGCGCGGGAGTCGGTGCGCTGCATGCTGTTCATGCTCGACGTGCCGCACGTGCGCATGGGCATCGGGGAGCCGGTCGAGGGCCGGCCCGGCGCGCCCTGGAGCGTCAGGCTGGAGGAGCGGCTCGCGCAGGCCGCCGCGAACGGCGCCGAGGTGAGCGTCCTGCTCAACCACGTGCTCCCGGTCTGGTCCCCCGCGAACACTTCGCGGCAGGTGGAGCGGTTCTTCCAGCGGTACGGCAAGCGCTGCAAGGCGGACGTGCGGATCAGGCGGCTGCGCACGCCGCAGGCCGTGCCGGTGCACGCGAAGCTGTTCGTCATCGACGGGGCCGTCGCGTTCTCGATCGGGTCGATCTTCGCGCAGGAGTACTTCGACGGGACCGGGCACCTCGTGGACGATCCCCGGCGCGGGCACCTGCGGTGGCGCAGTTCGGTCCTGGCGCCGACGCACGACGTGAGCGCGGTCGTGCGCGGCCCCGCCGTCGCCGACCTCGACGCCGCGTTCCTGCTCCACTGGGGACACGCAGGGCCCGCGGACCTGCCTCCGGCCGAGCCGCCCGGACCTGCGGGGACCCTTCAGGTGCAGGTGACCCGCACGCTCCACGGCGCCCGGTACCGCGGCCTGCCGGAAGGCGAGACGGGGATCTTCGAGTCGTACCGGCGGGCCCTGGAGCAGGCCGAGGACTTCGTGTACCTGGAGAACCAGTACCTGACGTCGGTGGAGGTCGCCGACGCCGTCGCCGCGGCGCTGCGCGGCAGCGAACGGCTGCAGGTGATCGCGCTGCTCAACGCCAGGCCCGACATCCCCGGGTACCCGCAGTGGCAGCGCGACGCGCTGGAGCGGCTGTTCCGCAGGGCCGGGGACGCCGCGGAGCGGCTCGGGGTGTTCACCGCGTGGAGCCACCAGGGCCGCTCGGTGATCCGCACCCACATCCACTCCAAAGTGGCCGTCGCCGACGACGCGTGGGCCACGGTCGGCTCGGCGAACCTCGACGGGCTCTCGCAGCTCGCGTCCGAGCACCTGGCGCGGGCCCCGTGGCCGGTGCGCCTGGGCGGCAGGCTCATCGGGGCGTTCGGGCCCGGCGAGGCCCGCCACGCGCGGGCCACGGAGGTGAACCTGTCGATCGCCGACTTCGACGGCACCGGAGCGAAGACGACGAACGCGCAGATCGGGGCGCTGCGGCGGCGGCTGTGGGCCGAGCACCTCGGGGTCGGCGCGGAGGAGCTGCGCGAGCGCCCCGCGGGCGGGTGGCTCGCCCTGTGGCGCGAACGCGCGGAGGCGAAGCGGCGCATGCTCGTCGAGGCGCCGGACCGTCCCGTGCCCTGCCGGGTGCTGCCGTTCCCCGGGGACGCGGGCGGGTTCCCCGGCGGGACCCAGGACTCGGCGGCGTACCTGCGGGCGCTCGGGGTCGACCCCGGATCACTCGACGTGCGGAAGCGGCTGCGCTCCTTCTCGTTCGCCACGGGGGCCTGGCAGAACTGAGGGCGGCGCCCACGCCTCGATCGCCGCGGCGACGCTCTCGTGGCGGAACACGTACGCGCCCCCGGCCTGACGGCGCAGCACGCCGCGGTGGTGGGCCTCTTCGAGGAACCGCATCACGTGCCACGGCAGGTGGCCCCGGGGCGCCAGCGCGAGCACCGCGAGTCCGAGGTGGACGAACGCCGCGGCGCCCGCCTTGCCGCCCTGGAGGGCGAAGAACCACTGGAGGCCGTAGAGCATCGCGCCCGCGAGGGCGGCGGTGAGCCCGAAGACCGCGCCGAGCAGCCAGTCGCCGGACATGAGGAGGCCGACGAGGAACGCGGGGAGGCCGTAGGCGGCGCCGAAGACGTAGCCGACGCGCAGGTCGCGGCGCAGGAGCAGCCGGGGGTTGGTGGCGGTCGGCTCGGCGTCGGGGGCGACCATCGCGTACATGGCGGCGATGGGGACGGCGAACGCGAAGCCGACGATGGGGCCGCGGGTCACGCCGACCATGGCGATCCCGGCGGCGGTGGCGAAGATGAAGATGGGGACGCCGCTCTTCAACGCGGCCATGAGGTGCTGCCCGTCCACTTGCACCTGGGTTTCGGCAGGGGCGGGCGGCTGGTTGCGGTAGCAGGCGGTGCCGAGGGCGACGGCGGCGACGACGGCGAGGAGCGCGGCGACCGCCATGGCCGCGGGCGTGCCGAGGCCGGTGCGGGGGAAGCCGATCGCGCCGCCCATGAAGACCGAGGCGAAGCTGAGGGCCGCGCCGACGGCGCATGCGGCGATGCGGGTGGGGCGGCGCGCGAGGAGCGACAGGCGCCACCAGCGGATCGGCTCGCGGTCGTCGCCGCGGGCGGTCCCGCCGGCGATGAACGCGAGCCAGCGCATGGCGTCCTCGCGGGCGACGCGGCCGTGGCGGCGGTCGTCCTCGCTGGGGGCCAGCGCGAAGCGGGTGGGGGCGAACTCGCGCAGGACGTGGGCCTTGAGGGTCTCGGGGTCGGTGAAGCCGGTGAGGCGGGCGGGGTCGGCGTCCGGGCTCGCACCGTCGAAGACCTTGGGCGTCAGGGCGAGGACGAGGGGCGTGGCGAGGGCGTCGGCGAGGGGCCCGCCGCCGTCGAGGGCGGCGAAGACGCCTTCCCAGCGGGGGCGTTCGCCGTCGAGGAGCGCGGCGTCGAGGTAGGCGCGGATCTGCTCGGTGTCGAGCCGCTGGAGTTCGATGACGACGGCGCCCGGGCGGCGGGCGTGCCGTTCGGCCTCCCAGTATTCGGCGCGGCGGGAGGAGACGACGACGCCGGGGAGGTGCCGGGAGTCCTTGACCGCTTCGATGAGCGCGGCGCGGCTGTGCACGGCGGTGCGCGGGGCCTTGGCGGGGGCCTCGTCGAGGGCGTCGAGGACGGGCAGGATGAGGCCGCCGCGGACGAGGCGCCGGGGCAGGTCGCGGCCGTGCTCGTCGGCGCCGAGCCAGGCGTGCTGGTCGGCGAGGCGGCGCACGACCCAGTCTTCGAGGCTCATGTCCGGGTCCCAGTCGGCGAGGGGGAAGAGGACGGGGACGGGCGCGTCGGAGTCTGCGGGGCGGGCGTCGAGGAGGGCGAGGGTCAGGTTGACCATGGACGCGGTCTTGCCGGACTCGGGGTCGCCGAGGACGACGAGGGTGTGGTGGTCGGTCTGGTCGTACAGCTCCTGCAGTTCGGAGAGGGCGCCGGTCTGGTCGCCCCAGGCGCCGCCGCGGCCTGGGGCGGTGCGCCAGCAGACGTCGATGAGGGCGTCGGCGCCGGGGGCGAGGTCGAGGCGGACCGCTTCGGGGGACCATTCCTCCTCGACCGCGGCGGCGAGGAGCACGAGCGCGTCGTGGAGGTCGGCGCGGTCCTCGGCGGCGCGGGGTGCGTTGCGCCGGAGGCGGAGGCTGCGGAGGCCGATGAACGCGCCGGGGACGACGAGGGCGACGGCGATGAGGAGGCGCAGGGTGAGGTTGCCCTGGAAGAGGGGTTCGGCGGCGGGCAGCACCAGGGGGATCGCGACGACGGCGAGGAGGCCGGTGGAGACGCGGGTGCGCAGGTTCGGGGGTTTGGGCTCCGCCACTGCTCGTCTCCTTCCGGGGAGGGTTCAGTGCGGCGTCTGGGGCACGTCTTCGCAGTATGACAGCTGGCGGCCACTCCGTGTTCCCTTGCGCCCGAGCGCGAGAACGGCCCGGCGGAGGCCGCCGGGCCGTTTCTCTCGGTGGTTCAGGCCGCGGCCTTGACGGCGGCGGCGACCGCGGGGGCCACCCGCGGGTCGAGCGGCGAGGGGACGATGCGGTCGGCGGCGAGGTCCTCGGCGGCGATGTCGGCGATGGCCTGGGCCGCCGCGAGCTTCATCGCCTCGGTGATCTCGGAGGCCCCGGCGTCGAGGGCGCCGCGGAAGATCCCCGGGAACGCGAGGACGTTGTTGATCTGGTTCGGGTAGTCGCTGCGGCCGGTGGCGACGATCGCGGCGTGCTTGAGCGCGGTCTCGGGGTCGATCTCCGGCGTCGGGTTCGCGAGCGCGAACACGATCGCATTGGGCGCCATGCCTTCGAGCGCGGATTCGGGGATCGAGCCGCCGGAGACGCCGACGAGGACGTCGGCACCGCGGAGGGCCTCGGTGACGTCGCCGCGGCGGCCGCCGCGGTTGGTGACCGCGGCGAGGCGGGCTTTCACGGAGTTGAGGCGGCCGCGTCCTTCGTGGATGATGCCGGTGGAGTCGCACACGATGACGTCGCCGACGCCGGCCTCGGTGAGGATCTTGGTGATCGCGACGCCAGCGGCCCCGGCGCCGACGACGGCGACCGTGAGGTCTTCGGCGCGGCGCTCCTGGAGGCGCAGGGCGTTGGTGAGCGCGGCGAGGACGACGACCGCGGTGCCGTGCTGGTCGTCGTGGAACACCGGGATGTCGAGCAGCGCCTTGAGGCGGTCCTCGATGTCGAAGCAGCGCGGCGCGGCGATGTCCTCCAGGTTGATGCCGCCGAAGGACGGCGCGATGGCGGCGACCGCGGCGACGATCTCGTCGGGGTCCTTGGTGTCCAGGCAGATCGGGACGGCGTCGACGTCGGCGAACTGGCGGAACAGCGCGGCCTTGCCCTCCATGACCGGGAGGGACGCGGCGGGGCCGATGTCGCCGAGGCCGAGGACGGCGGTGCCGTCGGTGACGACGGCGACCACGTTGGAGCGCCAGGTGTGCGTGCGCGCCAGGGACTCGTCGGCGGCGATGGCCTCGCACACGCGGGCCACGCCGGGCGTGTAGGCCACGGAGAGGTCCTCGCGGCTGTCGAGAGGGACGGTGGTCGAAGTGCGGAGCTTGCCGCCGCGGTGGGCGAGGAAGATCGGGTCTTGCAGGTCGATCACGGTGTGTGATGGCACGGGAAAAGCCTCATTGCTTTGCTTCGCGGTGGATCGCCGACTCTGCGGAGGGGACGGATGGTCCCGGTGGTGTCCGAGTGGCTGGTGTTGTGGCTGGGGATCTTCCCAAGAGACGGTTAGTGTAGCTCAGCGGTGACCAGCATGCGGACGGCGGCGGCGGTCCACGCGGCGCTCTTCGCGGCCTCGTCCTCGTTCCCCAACGCTTTGGACAGGTGCACGAAATCCGTTGCGGCCCTTTGGAGGCCGACCCGGTTCAGGGCCGCGGCGGCGGCCTCGACGCGGACCCGGGAGGGCTCGCGGGAGCGGCGCAGGCCCTGGTGCGCGAGGTCCGCGCACACGGAGATCGCGTCCTCGATCGCGGCCGAGACGGGCTCGGAGACGGCGGACTCTCCCGCGGCTTCGAGCTCCGCGGAGTCGTCGCCGGGGGCGAGGTCGGGGACGACCGGGCCGTCGGGGGTGAGGATCGCGGTGGGCTCGACGATGAGCTCCCCGCGGTGGCGGTGGAGGTGCCCGGCGACGGCGAGGGGACCTGCGTTCAGGGCCTGCTCGGCGGCTTCGAGGGCGCCCGGGGCGGCCGGGGTGTGCGCGACGACGACGCGCGCGGTGCCGCCGTCGGGGCCGGTGACGAACGCGTGCAGGCGCTGCGAGGCCGGGTCGTAGCCGAGCAGCTCGGTCTCGGCGACGGCGAGGACCCGCAGGGACTCGGCGGCCACGCGCGGGCGCACCAGCGCGGGCGGGCGCTCCCCGAGCTCGGCGGCGAGCGCGTCGAAGTCGGTGGCGCGCAGCGAGGCCGGGAGGTCGTTCCAGGCGAGGCCGAGCGGCAGGACCTGGGTCTTGGCGAGGCGGCCGGTGCCGAGCTTGAGCGCGCGGGCGGCGGTGCGGGTGGCGGCCTCGGTGACGGTGTTCCCGGCCGCGAGGGAGCCGATGCGGCACCCGGCGAGGCGGCGGGCCGCGATGTCGGCGCCGGTGACCTGCTCGTTCTCGGGAACGGGCCAGTCGCGGCGGATCGACAGGACCATGCCGGTCTCGGGCTGGGCGAGGTACAGCTCCAGGGTGCGCCGGTCCCCTTCGGTGCCGACGCGCGCGCCGAGTCCGGTGAGCCGCACCAGGGTCAGCGGGGTGGCGTCCGCTTCCTCGGAGCCGAGGACGTGCGCGGCGGGGGTGCCGGTCGGGTGGGCGGCCGCCTTCGCGCGGGCGGGGATCTCGGCGAGGAGCACGGCGAGGCGGTGCGGATCGTAGGCGGCGGAACGGTCCTCGTAGCGCTGCAGCTGGTCGATGAGGTCGTTGACCGCGCCCGCGGGCCAGTGGGCGCGGCGGCGGGTCAGGGCCTTCGACTCGCGCTGGAGGGCCGCGCGCAGGACCGCGTCGGCCCCGGCAGCGCCGTCCAGGAGCACCTGGTGGACCAGGTGCACGGATTCGGCGAGGGTCTCCGAGGGGTCCGCGCCGCCGACGCTGACGGTGGCCGCGCCTTCGCCGGCCTCGCGGAAAGCCCAAACGGCGAGGACGATCGCGGCGTCGCGGGCGGGGCCCGTGGCGTCGGAGTGGGCGTAGCCGACGTCGCCGGGGACGAGGAACTTGACGGTGGCGGCCGGGAGCTCGGCGGTCGCGTGCTGGTCGGGGCCGGGCCAGGTGAGGCGGGCGGTGTACCCGGCCTTGCGGGTGGCCTCGGCGGCCTTGAACGCATGCGGGCCGAACGCGGCGCGCAGCTGGTCGTCGGTGATGACCGCGGGGGTCTTGACCGGACCGGTGTCGGCGGGGGCCTCGGCCGCCGCGGGCGCGGCCTCCTGCTCGCGCTGGTAGGCGAGGACCGCGCCGACGCGGTGGCGGCACTTGCCGGGGGCGCCGCAGGAGCAGGTGGCCGCTTCGAGGCCGCCTTCGGCGGGGAGCACGGCGGTGGCGCCGTCGGGGAAGACGGCGGTGAGCGCGCCGTCCGCGAGGCTGAGCTCGGGGACGGTCCCGGCGTCGAGGTCCTTCGCGGCGCGCTTGACGAGGCCGCGGTTGGCAAGGGCCGCAAGCGCGTCGGGGGTGAGGGCAAGGAGGTCGTCTCTCACGTGCCGAGCCTTTCCGCTACGAATTCGACGAGGTGGGAGGGGGTCATCGCGCCGATGTGGGCGCCGACGTCCGACATGCGCCCGGCGAGGTTGCGGTCGTACGAGGGGTTCGCCTCCTCGTCGAGCGCGGCGAGGCCGAGGAACTGGGTGCCCTGCTCGCACAGCTGCTTCGTGGTGTGGACCAGGCGCGCTTCGCTGCCGCCCTCGTAGAAGTCGGTGATGAGCGCGACGATCGAGCGGCGCGGGTTCTCGATGAGCCCGGCCGCGTAGTCCACGGCCTTCGCGATGTCGGTGCCGCCGCCGAGCTGGACCTTCATGAGCAGCTCGACGGGATCGTCCACTTCGGAGGTCATGTCGACGACGCTGGTGTCGAACGCGACCAGGTGGGTCTTCAGGCCCGGCAGGGCGTAGAGGCACGCGGCCGTCACCGCCGAGTGGATGACCGAGCTGGTCATCGACCCGGACTGGTCGACCAGGAGCACCAGCTGCCACTGCTCCAGGCGCTTGGAGGTGCGCGAGTGGAAGTGGGGCCGCTCGATCGCGACCTGGCGGTCCTCGGGGCTGTAGTGCTTCAGGTTGGCCTTGAGGGTGCGCTTGAGGTCGAAGTCGCGGGCGCGGCGGTGGAAGCTGGGCTTGCGGCTGCGGCTGCCGGTGAAGACCGTGCGCACCTGCACCGAGAGCTTCTCCACGAGCTGGCGCACGACCTCCTCGACGATGCGGCGGGCGGCCTGGAGCACCGCGGGGTTCATCAGGTGCTTGGTCTGGAGGACGGCCTTGAGCAGCGCCGGGTTCGGCTCGATCCGGTCGAGCACGTCGGGGTCGGTGAGCACGTCGTTGATCTGGTACCGCTCGATCGCGTCGCGTTCGAGCCGCTCGATCGTCTCCTTGGGGAACAGCCGGTGGATGCCGTCGAGCCAGTCCACGGTGGTCACGATGGAGGGCTCGTCGCCGCCCTGCCGGTCGGCGCCGCGGGCGCCGCCGCGGCGCACGCCGCGCTTGCCGAGGTCCTCGTCGCGGCCGTACAGCCAGTCGAGGGCGGCGTCGCGGGCCGCGTTCTCCTGGCTCAGGCCGCCGGTGCTGCGCTCTGCGGCCGGGCCGAGGATGAGCCGCCAGCGTTCGAGGTCCGCGCTCATGAAGTCTCCGTTCCGAACAGAAGGTTCTCGCGTTCGAGCACGGCTTCCACCCGCGCTTCGAGCGCGAGCGAGCCCGCGACGGTCATCGGGTCGACCTCCAGGCGCGCGGTCAGCGACGCGGCGTCGCCGCCGCCCTGGAGGGCCACGACTCGCTCGGCGATGAGGCCGCGCTCGCGCGGCGGGAACATCGCGAACGCGTGGCGCAGCGCCGGAAGCGCTTCGAGGAACTCGCTCTCGTTCAGGTCCCCGACGAGCTCGTCCACGGCGGCGATGACGCCCTCGTCCTCGGCCACCACTTCTTCACGGGCGAGCGAGAACAGCCCAGCGAGCCAGTCGCCCAAGCGGTCCGGTGCCGCGGCGCCTTCGGCCGCCGCGGCGGCGTCGGCGGGCGCGCCCAAGGCCCAGGCGAGGCCGAGGGCCGCGCCGCGCAGGTCCGGTGGGGCCTGCGGGTCGAGCGCGATCCGGTCGGCCGCACCGGTGACCGTGCCCGCCGCCGGGGCCAGGCCCGGCGCGTGGCGCACCGCGTCCCGCAGGGCCACAAGGGCATGGAGGCGCCCCGGCTCGGCGGGACCGGGCGGGGCGTGGAGCCCCTCGACGAGCCACAGGATCCGGTCGCAGCAGGAGGCGACGACCGAGCCGTACAGGTCGCTCCCGGCGGTGCCGAACAGGTGGTCGTGGCGCCACAGCGCGAGCGCGACCGCCAGCGCCTGGCCCACGGCGGCCACGTCGCTGGAGTCGGCCACGGCCGCCTCGACGGCGGCGCCGAGCCGGTCGGTCAGGTGCGCGCGGCCGCACAGCGCGGCATCGAACAGGATGGACGCCAAGGCGTCCAGCGCGCCGTCGCGGTCGAGGCGCTGCTCCAGGATCGTCTGGGCCGCGTCGCCGAGGGTCGCGCCGAGCGCGCCCGCCTCGATGAGCGCGGGAAGCCGCTCCTCGCCGGGGCGGAGCGTCCAGTGCTCCTCGGCGGTGACGTCGGCGCCCGCGGAGGGGCCGTCGTCGCGGCGCACCCCGGGCACGCCGAGCAGCCGCAGGCAGTGCAGGACACGGCTGCGTTCGAGGTCGCCGGGGCGGGCGAGGTCGAGGCGCAGGGACCCGTCCTTGTCGAGCCCGAGGCGCTCCATCTCGGCCTGCGCGTCGGCGACGAGCGGCGGCGCGGGCGTGTCGGGGTGGAGGCGGCCGACACGCTCGCCCGTGAGGGCCGCGGTCATCTCGACGACCACCGGATGCGTTCCGGCCGTGAGGGTCCCGCGCCGCGTCCACGGCAGCGGGGCTTCGAGGTCGTCGCTGATGAGCGCGCTCGCGAGGCCGTCGAGGAGGTCGGTGCGGCCGGGCACGCGGTGCCCGCGCAGCCGCGCGAGCCCGTCGGTGAGCGCCCGCGCGCCGATGAGGTCCGATGTGGAGACGTGGAGTCCCTTGCCGCGCAGGCGGGTCGTGATGCGCTCCATGAGGGCCCCGGCGGCGACGGCGGGGCCGTCCTCCCACAGGCGCTGATAGAACTCCGGCGAGGGCATCCCGGACTGGTAGCCCGCGAACGCGTCGAGGCGCCGGAACGAGTACGGGACGAGGAACCCGCCGACCTCGGTGCCCTCGGGCGGGCGCGGCACCTCGGGGGCCGCGGCGTCGCCTTCGGCGGCGAGGCGGCGCAGCGCGGGGGCGTGGAAGCCGCCGCAGACCACCAGGACCGGGCCGTCGGTCTCGGCGAGCGCGGACCGGATCCACTGGGCCATATGGGCTTCGCGGACCGTGTCGGTGGCGTTGGCGTCGGCTTCGCCGCGCACCAGGTCGAAGTAGCGGTCGAGGCGCTCGGCGAGGCCCTCGGGGTCGGCGTTCTCGACCAGGTGGTCCCACAGGGCGTCCTGGTTGTCGGCGCTGAACGCGGCGCAGAGCCGGTCGGTGGCCTCGGTGTAGCGGCGCTCGGCGTCGGAGTAGCGGTTCTCGACGCCGTCGAACGCGTCGTGCCAGGCGGGGAGGTCGATGAACTTGACGTCGGCGCCGATGCGGCGGCCCTCGGTGAGCGCGGTCCACTCGGGCGAGTAGTCGCACAGCGGGGTCCACGAGCGGCGCACGGAGGTGCCGGTGCTCGCGTACGAGTAGATCGCCACGGGCAGTTCGTGTTCGAGCGCGAGTTCGCCGAGCCGGTCGTTGAAGTCGGCCGGGCCCTCGATGAGCACGGCCGCGGGCCGCAGCTCCTCGATCCGCTCGGCGACGAGGCGGGCGCAGGCGGGCGAGTGGTGCCGCACCCCCTGCACGTGGAGGCGTGTCGTCATCCGGGCAGCAGGTTCCGGGCCTGGTACAGCGACTGCCAGTGCGGGCCTTTGCGCTTGGGCGCCTTCTGCTCCAGGTAGCGGCGCAGGCGCGCGAGGTCCTCGGTGGAGTCCTTGGCGGCGGCGCCGGCCATGCAGTCGACGATGTCGCCCGCTTCGGCGTTGCCGCCGCGCAGGTACCAGGCCTTGATGCCCACGGCGTGGGCGACGGACACGGCTTCGGCGGTGGACATGACGGCCTGGGGGCGGCCGCCGTTGGCGTCGCCGACGCGCAGGTCGCGGAAGACGCGGACGAGCACTTCGAGGACGTCGCGGGAGGGGGCCTGCGGGACGCCGGAGCGGGCGAGCGCGGTGGCGGCCTCGTGCTCGACGAGGTCGAGCTCGGTCTTGAAGTCGGCGATGGGGAAGACGGTCTCGAAGTTGAAGCGGCGCTTGAGGGCCGCGCTCATCTCGTTGACGCCGCGGTCGCGGGTGTTGGCGGTGGCGATGATGTTGAAGCCTTCGCGGGCGAAGACCATGGAGTCGCCGTCGAGCTCGGGGATGGCGAGCACGCGGTCCGAGAGGGGCGACAGGAGCGAGTCCTGGACTTCGAGGGGGCAGCGGGTGATCTCCTCGAAGCGGACGACGCGGCCTTCGGACATGCCGCGCAGGAGGGGCGCGGGGACGAGGGCGCGCTGCGTGGGGCCTTCGGAGACGAGGAGGGAGTAGTTCCAGGAGTAGGCGATCTGGTCCTCGGTGGTGGAGGCGCCGCCCTGGATGGTGAGGGTGGAGTCGCCGGAGACGGCGGCGGCGATGAGCTCGGACAGGAGCGACTTCGCGGTGCCGGGCTCGCCGACGAGCATGAGGCCGCGGCTGGTGGCGAGGGTGACGAGGCCCCGGTCGATGAGGGAGGGGTCGCCGACGAACTTCTTGGCGATGCCGCGGGACTCGTCGCCGACGATGAAGGTGCGGGCGGCCTGGAGGCTGAGGGCCCAGCCGGGCGGGCGGGGGGCGTCGTCCTCGGCGGCGAGCTTGGCGAGCTCTTCGGCGTAGCGCTGCTCGGCGGGGGGCCTCTGGAGGCGCGGTTCGGCGGTCTTGGCGGTCATGTGCGGCCTTCTACTCGTAGGACGGGTCGGTCGGGTCGGCGGCGTGGCCGGAGAGTCGGGTGAGGAGCGTCGCGGCGGCGACGGGGTCGAGCGCGCTGCCGGGGAGCGGGCGGGCGTGGGCGGGCCGGCGGTTGCGGTTCGCCTGGAGCCACAGGTTCGTGAGGGTGTGGACGGTCGCGGGGTCGGGGTCGTGCCTGGCGGGTTCGGGGTCGACGTCGCCGAGGATCCAGCCGCCGGGGACGGGCTGCTGGAGGCGCCAGACCCATTCGGCGGGCTCGTCGCCGGAGCGGTGCATCTGGGTCCAGCCGACGCGGCGGCCGAGTTCGGCGAAGGTGCCCTGGAAGCCGTCGTAGCGGGCGAGGCGGCCGGTGGCGAGTTCCTCGTCGGTGAAGCGGTCGCCGGGGAGGGAGAGCTGGTCGAACGGCTGCAGGAGTTCGTAGTCGGCGAAGAGGGCGATCCAGGCGGGGGTGTCGTCGCCGAGGAGCGCGGGGTGGGCGAGGCGGATCGCGGCGGGGTCGGGGTGGAACTCGCGGTCGTGGACGTCGGCGAAGCCGCCGTCCTCGGCGATGCGGAAGCCGGTGCCGTGCGAGTGCCAGACGAGGCGGCGCGGGAAGACCCCGGCGATGGGGTGGGTGTCGAGGACGCGGAGGTCGTCGAGGGTGAGGACGCGGCCGGTGAGCATCGCGGAGCGGAGCCGTTCGGCCTGCTCTTCGGCGGTGCGCTCGACGTTCTTGACGAGGGCCTTGTAGCGGGCTTGGGAGGCTTTGGCGAGGGCGGCGTCGTCGCGCTGGGCGGGTTTGGGGAGGGTCTTGCGGGGCTTGCCGGACTCGTCGGCGAGGTGCGGGGTGAGGAGCCGGTCGAAGGCGAGGTGGAAGCGCCTGGGGCCGTAGTCGAAGACGAAGGTGTCGGGGTCACTCAGCCCGTGGTCGGTGAGGAGCCGGTCGGCGAGGCCTTCGTAGGTGAGGCCGCGGGCCTCGGCGATGCGGGTCGCGTGCTCGCGGGCGCGTTCGGAAGCGGTGTTGGGGAACTTGAAGGACCGCTCGATGTCGCGCAGGGCGGTGAACGCGGCGTCGGTGCCGATGTGGGCCAGGACGTCGAGTCCGGTGAGGGCGCGGTCGTGCTGGCTGCGGCCGGGCCACTCGGCGACGTGCGGGGCGAGGACGGCGACGGTGGCGTCGTCGCCGAACGCGCCGAGCTGGTCGACGGCCCAGGAGTCCTTGCTGGGGGCTTCGGCGCGCAGCCACAGGTCGAACAGGGAGAGCGAGAAGCGTTGCAGGGACGCGGGGTCGCAGTGCTCGGCGTAGTCGTCGACGCCGGGGAACGGCAGGCGCGGGGTCCACAGGGCGAGCGCGGCGATGAGGTGGTGCACGGCCTCGGCGGGGAGGGCGGTCTCGTTGCCGCGCAGCATGACCGGGGGGAGCATGCCGGGGTCGGCCCAGGCGCCGGGCTTGACGGTGCCCGCGAGGGGGACGCGGCCGTCGGTGTTCAGGAGCGCTTCGATGCGGGGCCGGGCCGCGTCGGGAGTCTGGTCGAGGACGGCCCGGTCGCCGAGGCGGCGGGCGAGGTGGCGCAGGGCCGCTTCGCCGCCGTCGCGCAGGCGCTTGTCGGCGCCGAGGGCGCACGGGACGAGGTAGGGCACGGCGTGCTCGCCGTGGAAGTCGAGCCAGTCGGCGGCGTGGGTGCGCGCGGACTTGAGGCGCGCGAACCAGTCCGCGGCGAGGGCGGCGGCCTCGGCGCTGCGGACGGGCACGAGCGCGTACGCGTACTTGGGGGCGTCCTTGAGCTTCTTGAGGATCGCGGGGGCTTCGGCGGCGCCGCCGCGGGCGAGGCGGCCCAGGAGGCGGTCGGCGAGGCCGAGGCCCGTCTCGGTGTCGGAGGTCCAGTACTTGTCCTCGTCCCATTCGCCGAAGGCCGGATCGAGGGCCAGGGCCGCTTCGAGTTGCCCGGGGGCCCAGTGGATCTCGGTGCCCGCGGGGGCGGCGAGGCCCGGGACGGGCTCGGGGGCGCGGCGGCGCTTCCGCTCGGCCCACGGGGGCGCGACGAGGACGGCGGGGAGCGTGTCGGCGACCTGGGGCGCGGCTTCGCCGAGGAGCGCTTCGACGGCGGCGCGGTCGGCGTCGTCGAGGTCCTTGAGGACGTCGTCGAGGGGGACGCCCTCCTGCCGGAGGGCCCCGGCGAGGCGGAAGCGGTCGGCGGGCGCGGTGGCCGCGGCGCGGGCGGCGACGGCGCGCGCGAAGCGCCGCGGGTAGCGGACGGCGGCGTGCTTGACGGCGGCGAGCGCGCCGGGCCGGTCGACGCGCTCGACCACGAGGAGCGCGGCGTCGTCGCTGGGGAGCATCGCGATGGCCTCGAAGACGAGGGCGCGCTGGGCGAGGTCGAGGCTGCGCTGGTCGAGGGTCCGCACGAGCGCGCGGAGGACGGCCGGGCCGAGGTTGCGCACGAGCTCGGCGAGGAGGTTCGGGCGGACCTGGTGCGACAGCAGGCTGTTGAAGCGGAAGGACTTCAGGTGCTCGGCGCTGCTCGCGGCGGTCAGCACGGCCTGCTCGACGGCGGCGATCCCGGCGTACCCGGGGTGGGTGTTGCGGGCGAGGCAGGCGGCGTCGACCCAGCCGGTCTCGGCGGGGAGCAGGACCGCGGCGGCGACGAGCTTGAGGACGGTGTCGGCGGTCTCCCGCGCGGCCGCGACGACGCGGAGGTACTCGTCGTCGTCCGCGGCTGCGATGAGGCCGCGCAGGAGCCGCAGCGCGCCTTCGGGATCGGACCAGACCACGGTCCACTTGAGGCTCCCGAACTCGCCGGGGGCGACGGTGGGGAGGGAGTTCGGGGACCAGGTGCCCGGGGTGGTCCAGCTGGTGTCGAGGGCGAGGTCCTCGATGGCGGCGCTCACGGCGAACGGGAGGCCGTGGTCGGCGACCAGGGCCGCGAACAGCTCCCGGTTGTTGGCCGCGTGCTCGCCGCCGGAGTCGTAGAGCGCGCCGCGGTAGTGGTCGTCGAACCGCAGCACCGCGAGGACGGCGGCCGCGCCGAGCGGGTCCGGGGCCCCGTTCAGGTGGGCGAGGGCGGCGCGGCCCGCGGCCGGTTCGCAGTCGGGGTGTTCGAACGCGGCCACGAGGTCGTCGCGGCGGGAGGCGATCAGTTCCGCCACTTTGCGGGACGCCTCGGGGTCCGGTTCGACCGCTCTGCCCCGGTCGTCCCCTCGCCGCGGCAGGAGCCGCTCCGCCCAGTCCGCAGGAAGGATCAGTCGATCTTCTTGCGCTGCAACGGTTTCGCTCATGTCGGTCCTTCGCGGGGGCGGTCGGTTCCCTGAGATCATAGAGACAGGGTGCGACATGCCCTCCGGCGTCCGGTCATCGAACGGCGAGCCGTTCGAGGAGGGCGAGCAGCTCGGAGGCGGCGACGGGGTCGAGGCCGCGCGGGGCGGGGTCGTCCGCGGACTCGCCCGTGCTGAGCCGCACCGCCTTCAGTGTCTGATGCGGCTCGGCGCCGGGCGCGGCCGGGTCGATGCCGGGCGCGAGGCCGAGCAGGAGGAACCCGTCGCCGGGCAGCTCGCGCTTGAGGCCGAGCGGCTCGCCGGGGTCGGAGAACGCGTCGCTGTAGCTCCACAGGGTGCGCGAGCGCCACAGCCCGATGAGGGGCCCGACGGGGACGCTGCGCCCTTCGAAGCGGGCGAGGCGGCCGGTCGCGGCCTCCTCGGGGGTGAGGGCCACGACGGGGCGCGCGAGCTGCTCGAACGGCTGCACCAGTTCGTAGTCGGCGAAGACCTCGGCCCACGCGGCGGTCTCGGCGCCGAGGAGGAGCGGGTGCGGCAGGCGTACCGCGGACCGCTCGGGCAGGCGGCGGCCGTTGTCGTGGACGTCGGCGAACGTGCCGTCCTCGGCCACCCGGAACGAGGTCCACTCGCGGCCCTCGGTGTACTGCCACACCACGCGGCGGGCGAGGTGGCGCATGAGGGCGTGGCGCGCGAAGTACCGCTCGAAGTCGGCGCGCGCCCACACCCGGCCCGCGGTCATGGCCCGCTCCAGACGCTTGACCTGCTCGGTGCCCACGGACTTCAGGCTGCGCTTGAGCCGGTCGAACCGGGCCGCGGCGTCGGCCGCGGCCTCGGGGTCGTCGTCCGCGTCGGGCTTCGGGAGGCTCTTGCGCACCTTGCCCTTCGGGTCGATCACGAAGGGCTTGAGCTGATCGTCGAAGCCGACGGTGAACGCGCGCGGCCCGAAGTCGAGGGCCATGCGGCCGTCGGCGTCGAGCTCGAAGTCCGGCACGAGCCGGTCGAGCAGCTGCTCCTCGTCGAGCCCGAGTCGGGCCGCGATCCGGTCGACTTCGGCGAGCGCGGCCTTCTTCAGTCCCTTGTAGCCGGAGGTGCGGGAGATGCGGTGGACCGCGGCAAGGGCTTCTTCAGTGCCGACGGCGCCGAGCAGTTCGAGGCCGCGCACGGCGCGCTTGTGGAGGCTCCGGCCCGGCCACTCGTGGATCAGCGCTTCGAGGCGCCGCACGCCGTCGTCGTCGGCGAAGCGCGCGAGCTGCGCGAACGCCCAGGGGTTGCCGCGGTCGGCGGCGAGGTCCCAGGCGGTGAACACGGCCCAGGAGAGGTCGCGGAGGCTCGCGGCGTCGCAGTGCGCGATCGCCGCGTCGACGGCGGGGTGCGGGGACTTCGGGGTGTCGAGGGCGAGCGCGGCGATGAGGTTCGCGACGGCGGCCTGCGGGAGGCGGGCCTTGCGGCCCTTGAGGAGCACGGGCGCGGCGGCGCACATCGCGGTCCAGGCCGGGGCGGCCTTGCGGCTGCGCGGCGTCTCGGCGAGGGCCGCAGGGACATCGGCGGTCTCGGGCGGGAGGCCGCGGCGTTCCAGGAGGGCGTCGATGCGGTCGCGGTCGGCTTCGTCGAGGGCGTCGCGGGCGGGTCCGTGCAGGAGCGGCTTGGACTCGATGAGGCCCGTGAGGCGGGTCAGGTCGTCGCGGTCGAGACCGGGGGCGTCGGCGGCGATGACGCGGAGGGTGCGCACGGGGAAGCGGTCGGCGACGGTCTGGAGGGCGTCCCAGGTGCGGCGCTCGGCGATGCCGCCGGTGAAGTACCTGACGGTGGCGTCGTCGGGGATCGCGGCGAGGACGCCGGAGAGGAGGTCGCGCTGGTCGGTGTCGAGCCCGGCGAGGTCGTCGGCGGCGGCGAGGAGCGGCGCGCAGTCGGGGCCGACGCCGTCGAGGAGCGTGAAGACGACGCCCGCGTCCACTTCATAGGCCGAGAGGCGGATGATGCCGGAGGCCGCGATCTGGTCCATCGAGGACACGCTCTGGAGGAGCATCCGGTTGTACCCGGCGCGAAAACGCCAGCCGGGCTGTTCGGCGCAGGTCAGGTCGACCCAGTCGGTGCGCGTGGGCACCGCGTAGGCGCGGGCGCGGCGCTGGACGCGGTCGCGCCCTTGGGTTTCGAGGGCCGCTTCGACGGCCCGGTACTCGTCCTCGGGGAGGGTCGCGAGGTGGACGCGGAGGCGCTGGAGCTCGGTGACGAGGTTCCGGTACGGGGCGGTCGGCGGGTCGTCGGGGGCGCGGGTGACGGCGAGGGGGCCTTCGGCGCGGGCGCGCCAGTCGCCTGCGCCGCTGTGGATGCGGGTCTCGATCCGCAGCGTGTAGTACTCCAGGAGGGCCGTGGCGGCGAAGACGGCGCCGTGCTCGCCGAGCCAGGCGTCGTACTGGCTGTACTCGCGGTCGCGCCAGAACGGGGTGCCGACGGCGACGTCGACGAGGAACGCGGCGGCCGCGCCGAGCGGGTCGGGGGCGCCGTCGAGGTAGGCGCGGAGCGCGGCGGTGACCTCGGGGTCGCCGGTCGGCTCGTCGGCGGCGGTGACCTCGGGGTCGCCGGTCGGCTCGTCGGCGGCGGTGTCGAGGGGGTCGCGGCGCTCGTCGACGCCGATATGGCGCCACCACTCGGTCTGGCCCTCGCGGATCGCGAAGGGGCGGGCCGCGCGCCCGCCGCGGCGCGGGAGGGCCGCGGCGAGCTGCTCGGGGGTGAGCGCGAAGGCGCGCTCGTCGGGGAGGTCCACGGTCAGTCCTTCGCGGTGACCCGGGTGAGGGCCGCGAGGACCTCGGAGGCGGTCACCGGGTCGATGTCGGTGGGGTGGTCGGGGTCCGGGTCCTTGGCGGTGGCGGACCACCAGTAGTTCTCGGTCGCCATGATGCGCACGCCCGAGAGGGTCTGGACCGGGTTCTCGGCGATCATGCCGACCCAGATGCCCGGGTCGAGGGCGACGGTGACGAATCCGCCCGCGGGGAGCGGGAAGTGGATGCCGGGCTCGACACCGCCGTCCTCGGGCGCGGCGCGCTGCCAGCCCTTGCTCGTGAGGCCGAGGAGCTTCCCGACCTCGACTTTCGCGCCCTCGAAGCGGGTCAGGCGGCCGGTCGCCAGCTCCTCCTCGGTGAAGGCGAGCACGGGTCGGGAGAGCTGCTCGAAGGGCTGCAGGATCTCGTAGTCGGCGAAGATCCCGGCCCAGTCCGCGGCCCGCACCCCCATGCGGACGGGGTGGTCGAGGCGGATCACGGCGTCGTCGGGGAGGTCGAACGCGTTGTCCTCGACGTCGGTGTAGGAGCGGTCCTCGGCGACGCGGAACGCGGTCGAGGCCCCGTTCGCCTCGGCGGACCAGACGAGGCGGCGCGCGAGGTGCCAGGTGAGCGGGTGGTTGACGTAGTAGCGCTCGAACTCGTCGCGGGTCCAGGTGCGGCCGTGGATCATCGCCGCTTCGAGGCGCTGCACCTGGTCGGCGGCGACCGTGCGCAGCTCCTTCTTGAGGAGCGCGAACCGCTTGTACGCGGCGTCGGCCTTCTCGGCGTCGTCCTTCGCGCCGGGCTTGGGGAGGGACTTGCGGGGCTTGCCGGCGTCGTCGGTGACGAACGGCTTCAGCTGCTCGTCGAACACGACGGTGAACGTGCGCGGCCCGTAGTCGAGGACGAGCGCGCCCGCGTCGCCGAGGCCGAAATCGGGGAGGAGCCGGTCGGCGAGCTGCTCGCGGGTCAGGCCCAGGCCCTCCGCGATGGCCGCGATCTGGACGCGCGCCTCCTCCTTGAGCGCCTTGAACTTCACCTTCTCGGCGATCCCCTGGATGGCGCGCAGCGCCTCCTCGGAGCCGATCGCGCCGAGCACGCCGAGGCCGTTGACGGCCCGCTTGTGCTGGGCCTGGCCGGGCCATTCCCGCACGAGCGGGGCGAGGAGGCGCACGGTGTCGTCGTCGGCGAAGTGGGCGAGCTGGGTGAGCGCCCAGCCGTCCTTGGAAGGCGCGCCCGAGGAGAGCCACAAGCGGAACAGGCCGCGGCTGAAGCGGGTCAGCGACGCGCGGTCGCAGGCCACGGCGGCCACGTCGAGACCGGCGTAGGGGTACTCCGGGGTGGACAGTGCGAGGACGGTGATCAGGTGGCGCACCGAGTCGCCCGGGAGCGCGCGGTCCCCCGCGGCGGTGAGGACCTGCGGCAGCAGCCGCGGGGCGGCCCACGCGGCCGGCTTGGGGACCTTGACGCCGCGCGGCTCCAGCGGGTCGCCGTCGAGGAGTTCGCGGATCGCCTGCGCCGCTTCGGGACCGTACGGCTCGGCGGCCGCCGCGACCGCGTCCGCGCCGCACAGGACCGCCAGGTACCACAGGGCGCCTTCGGCGTTGCCGCGCAGCTTCTTGTCCGCGCCGAGCGCGTCGGGGACGAGCAGGGCCGCGCCCGCGGCGCCGTGGCGCTCGAACCAGGCGACGGCGCTCGCGCGGGCGCCCTTGAGGCGCGCGAACCAGTCGGCGGCGATCCGGGCGCCCTCGACGGTTCGCATCGGCACGAGCGCCTCGTGGTAGGTCGGGTTGGCGCGCAAGGCGGTCGCGAGGCCGTCCGCGGCGAGCGGGCCGAAGCGGGCGGCGATGACCTTGAGGTCACCGGTCGAGTAAGGCGCGAACGCGCCGTCCCAGTGTTCGAGGGCCTGGAGCGCGAACGACATGGGCGCGTAGGTGAGCACGGAGCTGTAGTGGACGCGCGCGCCGCCGCGGCCGAGGCCGCGCTTGACGAACTTCGCCCAGTCCTTGTCGGTGTACCCGCGGAAGTAGTCGTACCCGGGCTTGCTCCACAGGTCGCGCTGGCCCTCGGCCCACACGAAGCGGGGCTCCTCCCGAGACTCCAGGCCCGCGATGACGGCGGGCTTGCGCTTGGCGCGCTTGACGGTCCACGGCGGGGCGGTCAGCAGCGGCGGCAGGTCGGCGGGGTCGGCGTCCGGGATCGGCGAGGGGGCGAGGAGGTCGGCGATGACGGTCGCGTCGTCGCCTTCGAGGGCGCCGCGGGCGGCGTTCGTCGCGTCGTCGGCGAGCGCCGCGAGGCGCGGGCGCAGCTCGGGGGCGCCGATGCGGGCCGCGGCGGCCACTGAGCGCAGCACGCGACCGGGGAAGCGGGCGGCGGCCGCGGCGGCGGCTTCGAACACGTAGGACTCGTCGAGGCGGCCGATGAGGTGGTCCATGGCCTCATCGGAGGGCAGGCGCCCGATCGCGTCGAGGATGAGCCGCCGGTCGGCGGCGTCGATCTGCTGGCGCGATGTCGCGGCCAGGACCGGGAGCGCGTCGGTCCCGAGGTTGTCGAGGAGCGCCGCGGCGACGTCCCGGTTGAACGCCCACGGTTCGAGCCTGGAGACGCCTGCGGCCGTGAGGAGGTCGAGGCGGTCGACGCTCATGCACAGGAGCATGTGCGCGGCGGCGTCGCCGGTCCCCTTGTGCTCGCGGCACACTTCCTCGGCCCA
This sequence comes from Glycomyces sp. MUSA5-2, assembly GCF_037034145.1. Taxonomy (NCBI): domain Bacteria; kingdom Bacillati; phylum Actinomycetota; class Actinomycetes; order Glycomycetales; family Glycomycetaceae; genus Glycomyces; species Glycomyces sp. MUSA5-2. Next base: position 876,378 of record NZ_JBAGKG010000002.1, on the reverse strand, counting down.
GTCGGCCTGCTCGGGCATGACGATCGTGGCGACGAAGCGCGCGACGGGGTCGGTGCGGGTGAGGTCGAGCGCGGCGGCGGCCGCGTCATACTCGGCGTCGTCGGCGGCGGCGAGGAGCCCGCGCAGGACCCTGAAGGACCTGGTGTACTCCCACCGGAGGATCCCGAGCTCGTGGATGTTCTTGCGGCGGACCTGGCGCTCCCGGACGGTGTGCGGCTTGTTCCAGCGGCCCGACGCGTTCCAGGCGTGGAGGACGAGGCTGTGCGCGCATGCGGCGGTCGCGAACGCGAGGCCGTGGTCGTGGACCCAGGCGTCGAGTTCGGGGCGGAGCGTCGAGTCGCGCTTGACCTCCAGCGCGAGCAGCGTGGAGAGGACGGCTGCGCCCTCGGGGTCGGGGTCGCCGTCGAGGTGGCGCAGGCCCGCAGCGGCGAAGTCCGAGTTGTAGGGCTGGGCCAGGGTGTACCGGAGGTCCGCGTCGCTGGAGCCGATCCGGCCGCGGACCCGCTTGGAGGCGTCGGCGTCGAGGACGGGCGGCTCGCCGGTACGCACGCCGCGGCGCGGCGGCAGGTCGGCGAGCCAGGCGGCGGGGATCTCAAGGCGGTCTGCGGAAGTCATGGGTCTGTCCTTCATGGTCGGGAGCCGGTGAGGCGGGCGAGGGCGCCGAGGGCCTCGGCGGCGGCGACGGGGTCGATGGGGCCGGTCGGCGGCACGGGGTCGCCGCCGAAGGTCTCCAGGTCGGCGAGGTGCGCGGAGGCGATCGTCTGGGTCGGGTGCTCGGCGGCGTAGCCGAGGTCGATGCCGGGCGTGATGTGGAGGACGAGGAAGCAGCGGCTCGCGAGCGGGTAGGTGAACCCGGGGACGAGTCCGCCGTCGCCGGGGTGGGCGCGGTGCCAGCCGCGCCGGGCGAGGCCGAGGAGGCGGCCGGTGTCCACTGCGGCGCCTTCGAACCGCGCGAGGCGGCCGGTGGTCAGCTCCTCGTCGGTGAAGGCGGCCACGGGCCGGGCGAGCTGGTCGAAGGGCTGGAGGATCTCGTAGTCGGCGAGGACCTCGGCCCACCGGTCGGCGGCGTCGCCGAGGAGCGCCGGGTGGGCGAGGCGCACCGAAGCCCCTGCGGGGAGGTCGAACGCGTCGTCGTCGAGGTCGCTGAACGTGCCGTCCTCGGCGATGCGGAACGCGGCGTCGTCGGCGAGCCACACGAGGCGGCGGACGAGGTGCCCGGTGAGGGCGTGGCCCACGAGGTGGCGGCGGAACTCCTCCGCGTCCCAGGTGCGGCCCTCGACCATCGCGGCTTCGAGGCGGTTCACCTGCTCTTTGGCGACGGACTTGAGCTCCTTGCGCAGGGCCTGGAAGCGCCGGTAGGCGTCGTCGGCGACGGTGGCGTCGTCCTTCGCGCCGGGCTTGGGGAGGCTCTTCCGGGCCTTCCCGCCCTCGTCGATCACGAAGGGCCGCAACTGCTCGTCAAAGGCGACGGTGAAGGTCCGGGTCCCGTAGTCGACGGTGCGGACCGCGTCGTCGCCGAGCCCGAAGTCCGGCACGAGCCGGTCGGCGAGCTGCTCGCGCGAGAGGCCGAGTTCGGCGGCGATCCGGTTGATCTGCTCCATGGCCTCGTACATGAGGGCCTTGAACTGGACCTTGTCGGCGGTGGTCTGGATGGCGCGCAGCGCTTCTTCGGAGCCGATCGCGCCGAGCACGCCGAGGCCCGTGACCGCGCGCTTGTGCTGGCCGTCGCCGGGCCAGGCGCGCAGGCGGTCCGCGAGGAGCCACACGGTCGCGTCCTCGGCGAAGTGCGCGAGCTGCGTGAGCGCCCATTGGTCCTTCGGGGGCGCGCCGACGGCGAGCCACTGCTCGAAGACCGCGCGCCCGAAGCGCGCGAGGGACGCCCGGTCGCAGGTCTCGGCGACCACGTCGAGGCCCGGGTAGGGGTACTCGGGGGTCGCCAGCGCGAGGACGGTGAGCAGGTGCCGCACGGCGTCCTCGGGCAGCGCCCGGTCGCCTCCCTTGAGGAGGACCTGCGGGAACATGACCGGCACGGCCCACGGGCCGGGCTTGGGAACTTTGACGCCGCGCGGTTCGAGGGGATCGCCGTCGAAGAGTGCCGCGATCCCTGCGACCGCCTCGGGCCCATAGGGTTCTGCCGCGGCGACGACCGCCCTGTCCCCCAGGCGGACCGCCAGGTGGAACAAGGCGGTCTCGGCGTACTTGCGCCGGTCCTTGTCGGCGCCGAGGGCGTCGGGGACGAGGAACCGGGCGGCGGCGGGGCCGTGGCGCTCGAACCAGGTCGCGGCGCGGGCGCGGTCGGACTTGCGGCGGGTGTACCGCTCGGCGACGAAGCGGGCGGCGCCGAGGCTGCGCACGGGGGCGAGGACCTCGTCGAAGTCGCAGTACTCGGCGGCTTGGACGGCCTTGTCGATCGCGGTGGGGCCGTAGCGGGCGAGGATCGCGAGGATCTCGTTCTCACTGGGTTCGGCGTCGGACGCGAGCCAGCGCGCGTACAGCGGTTCGGCGGCGTCGGGAGGTCCGAAGGCGAGTACCCCGGACACGATGTGGCGGAAGCCGCCCGCGGTGATGCGGCGGGCCCTCCGGCGCCAGGACTCGGCCGACTCCGCGTCGTCCGCGAAGGAGGCGATGAGATCGAGCCAGCGTTCCCGCTCGCCGTCCTTCCAGGCGAGGTGCGGTTCGCCGACGGGCTCCAGGTCGAGGACGGTGCGGGTCGGCTTGCGGCGCTTGCGGGTCCAGGGCGGAGCGGTGAGCAGGGGCGGCAGGTCGGCTGGGTCGGCGTCGGGGACGGTCCGCTGCGCGAGTCCCGCGACGGCGGTGCGCTCGTCGTCGGTGAGGCCGTCGAGGGGCCCGGCCGCGGCGGCGACCGCGGCGAGGCGGCCGCGCTGCCCGGGTGCGGCGCCGGGGGCCGCTGCGGCGACGGCGCGCAGGACGGGGCCGGGGTGACGGCGGGCGCCTTCGACGGCGCCGTCGAAGGCGTGGGGCTCGTCGAGCTGCTCGACGAGGTGGACGGCGCCCGCGGGGAGCAGGGCGAGGCCCTTGGCGAGGAGACGGCGGTTCTCGGCGCTGACGTACCAGCGGGAGCCGAAGGTGCGGGAGAGGAGGCCGACGGCCTTGTCCCCCATCGTGTCCACGGCGGCGGCGATGTGCTCGGCGGTGAGGAAGTACTCCTCGAACTTGTGGATGCGGGCGGCCTTGAGGTGGGCGGGTTCGGACACGAAGTGGTACAGGAACCGGTCGGTGGCGCCGGAGGAGCGGTGCTCGTCGTACTCGTCGCAGACCTCGGCGGTCCAGTCCGCCTCGTCGGGGAGGAGCAGCGAGGCGGCGAGACGCTGCGAGGGTCCGACGCGGTGCTCGGCGGCGGCCGCGACGACGGCTTTGTACTCGTCGTCGGTGGCGGCGGCGAGGTGCGCGCGGAGGTCGGCGATGATTCCGTTGTCCATGTCGCGGTGGAGGGACCGGTAGTCGTGCCAGCGGGCGTCGGTGAGGTGCAGGTGCCGCATGTGGGGGCGCTCGTCCTCGTCGTAGTACCCGAACAGCTGCACCGCATGGCGTTCGATGACCGCGCTCACGGTCCAGGGGAGGTCGTGGGCGACGAGCCAGGCGTCGAGTTCGAGGCGGGTCCACTCGTCGGCGGTGTGCGGGCCGACGTGCCGCAGCAGCTCCCCGGCGGCGACGGCGCCCGCGATGTCCGGTGCGCCCGAGAGGTAGTCGCCGATCGGCTGGCGGTGGCGGCGGTTGCGCTTCATGTGGAGGATCTGCGCGAGGAGGTCGGCGTGGACCTCGAACCGCTCGGCGAGGAGGTCGGGGGCGTCGGGGTCCGGGACGGTCGGCGTCCCGGGGCGCGTTCCGCGGCGCGGGAGGAGCTTCGCGGCCCAGGCCGCGGGGAGGTCGGGAGCAGTCATCTCGTCTTTCCGGGATGGGGGGTGCCGCCCCGAGGATACGGTCCGGGTGCGACACCCCTTGCAGGTGAGCGGGTCAGGAGCGGCCGGTCAGGCGGGCCAGGGAGCCGAGGACCTCGGCGGCGGTGACGGCGTCGATGTTCGTGGGGTGCTTGCGCTTCGCGTACTGCTCGTCCGACCACCAGTACTGCTCGGTGTCGGTGAGGTGCACGCCGCGGAGGGTCTGCTCGGGGGTCTCGCCGATCGCGCCGACGTAGATGCCGTGGTCGAGTTCGATCGTGACGAAGCCGCCGTTCGGGAGCTTGTAGGCGAGGCCCGGTTCGACGCCGCCGTCCTCGGGGGAGGCCCGCCACCAGCCGCGCTTGGTCATGCCGAGGAGGCGCCCGACCTCGACCTTCGCGCCTTCGAAGCGGGTGAGGCGGCCGGTCGCCAGCTCTTCGTCAGTGAAGGCGAGCACGGGCCGGTCGAGCTGGTCGAAGGGCTGCAGGATCTCGTAGTCGGCGAGGATCTCGGCCCACGCGGCGACCTGGTCCCCCAGGTGGACGGGGTGGGCGACGCGGATCGCGGCATCGGCGGGGAGGTCGATGGTCTCGTCCTCTGCGTCGCTGAAGGAGCCGTCCTCGGCGATGCGGAATCCGGTGAAGACTCCGCCGGTCTCGGCGGTCCACACCAGACGGCTCGCGAGGTGCCGCGTGAGCGCGTGGTCGACGAAGAACCGGCGGAACTCCTCCGGGGTCCACGAGCGGGTGGAGACCATGGCCGCTTCGAGGCGCGCGATCTGGTCGGTGGCGACTGCCCGCAGCTCCTTCTTCAAAGCGGTGAACCGCTGGTACGCGGCGGTCGCCAGGTCCGGGTCGTCCTTCGCGCCGGGCTTGGGGAGGACCTTGCGGGGCTTGCCGTCCTCGTCGGTGACGAACGGCTTCAGGGCCTCGTCGAACGCGACGGTGAACTTCCGCGTCCCGTAGTCGAGGACGAGTGCGGCGTCCTCGCCGAGCCCGAAGTCCGGCACGAGCCGGTCGGCGAGCTGCTCGCGGGAGAGCCCGAGGTCGGCGGCGATGCGCTCGATCTGTCGGCCCGCTTCTTCCTTGAGCGCCTTGAACTTGACGCGGTCGGCGATGACCTGGATGGCGCGCAGGGCCTCCTCGGAGCCGAGCGCGCCGAGCACGGCCAGGCCGGTGACGGCGCGCTTGTGCTGCGACTGGCCGGGCCATTCGCGGATGAGCGGGGCGAGCGCCCACACCGTCTCGTCCTCGCCGAAGTGCGCGAGCTGCGTGAGCGCCCACTGGTCCTTCGGGGGCGCGCCGATCGACAGCCAAAGCTGGAACACGGCGCGGCCGAAGCGCGCGAGGGACGCCCGGTCGCAGGCGTCGGCGACCACGTCGAGGCCCGGGTAGGGGTACTCGGGGGTCGCGAGCGCGAGGACGGTGAGCAGGTGGCGCACCGACTCGGACGGGAGGGCCTTGCCGTTCTTGAGGAGCACCTGCGGGAGGGTCGCCGGGGAGGCCCACGCGCCGGGCTTGGGGAGCTTGACGCCGCGGGGTTCGAGGGGGTCGCCGTCGAGGAGGGCCGCAATCGCCTGGGCCGCTTCGGGTCCGAAGGGCTCGGCCGCGGCGGCGGTCTCGGCGACGTCGAAGCGCATGGCGAGGTGGAGGAGCGCCGTCTCGGCGTAGCGGCGCAGCTTCTTGTCGGTGCCGAGGGCGTCGGGCACGAGGTAGGGGACGGCGGCGAGGCCGTGGCGCGCGAACCACTGCGCGGCCGAGGCGCGGGCGGACTTGAGGCGGTCGAGGCGCTCGGCGGCGAGGCGGGCGGCGGAGAGGCCGAGGACCGGGCCGGGCAGACGCAGGAAGGTCGGGTCCTTGCGCGCGGCGGCGACGGCGTGCCCGGCGACGCGCTCGCCGTAGCGGGCGAGGATGCGCAGGACGGTGTACTCGTAGCCGTAGTAGTCCTTGTTCAGCCACCGGTGCAGGTGCGGTTCGGCCTTGGCGGGGTCGCCGAAGGCGAGGAACGACTCGATCTGCCAGTCGTAGGTGTCGGGGCCGGGCTCGGTCCAGTCCTCGTACGCGCCTTCGTAGTCCCAGCTCTCCTTGAGGCCGAGCCACTCCTCCTGCTCGCCCGGGGCCCAGGCGAGCGTGATCCCCGCGGGGGCTTCGAGGCCCTCGATGACGACGGGCTTGGCCTTGGCGCGCTTGACGGTCCACGGCGGGGCGACCAGGAGCGGCGGCAGGTCGGCGGCGTCCGCTTCGGGGGCGCGGCCGTTCTCGGCCAGGAGCGCGTCGAGGGCGGCGCGGCCGGCCTCGTCGAGGAAGGCCCGGTCGGCCTCGGGGACGAGAGACGCGAGGGCGATGAGGCGGAAGCGGGCGTCGCCGGTGGTGCGCCCGGCGCGGGCGAGGACGGTGCGCAGGGCGCGCTGCGGGAAGCGCGCGGCGGCCTCGGCTGCGGGCTCGAACACGTGGGGTTCGTGGAGGCGCTTGACGAGGAGGTCCATGGCCGCGTCGGAGGGGATCGCGGCGACGGCCCGGTAGAGGGTCTTGCGGAACTCGGCTGGCAGGTGGCCGCTCTGGCTCAGCGTGTGCTCGATGATCGGGAGCGCCCCGGTGCCGAGGCCGGTGAGGAGCGCGGCGACTGCGGCCGTGTCGGTGTAGTACTCGTTGAGGACGGTGATCCCGCCCGCGACGAGTTGGCCTGGGGCGCTGACGGAGTGGAGCATGATGGCGTCGCACCAGCCGTAGGAGCGGACCTGCGCGTACTCGGGCATGGCCTCGTCGGCCCACGCGGTCTCGTCGGGCAGGAGGATCGCGGCGGCGATGCGCTTGAGGGGCGTGTCGCGGACGGGCGCGACTGCGGCGACCACGTCGGCGTACTCGGCGTCGGGCAGGTCGGCGAGGACCGAGCGGATGGCGGCGAGGCCGCCCTGCTCGTGCTCGTGCATGAGGGGGCTCATGTAGTCGAAGTGGACGGGCACGAGGACGCGGTGCTCGTATCCGTTGCCGCTGCTGGAGCGCTGGTGGACGGCGAGGCGCTCGACGGCGGCGGCCACGGCGAACGGGAGGCCGTGCTCGGCGGTCCAGCCGTCGAACTCGGGGCGCAGCCAGGAGTCCGAGTGGCGGCTGTGGGCGTCGCACATGAGGGCGGCGACCGCGGCGGCGCCGCGCGGGTCGGCCTTCCCGGCGAGGAACGCCTCCGCGGCGTCCACGTGGTCGGCGTTGTCGGTGCGGGCCAGGGCGAGTCGGACCTTGGGGGCGCGGGCGTCGATCTTGCGGCGCAGCTTCTCCCCCGCTTCGGCGTCGAGGACCACGGGCTTCCCGGTGCGGCGGCCGCGCCGCGACATGGGGCGCGCGCCCCAGCCGGAGGGCAGTTCGAGCGAGTCTTCTTGGGGGGCAACGTGTTCAGTCATGCGCGTCCTTCGAGCGACCGGGGTTGGAAGCACCGAGACTATGCGGCGGGTGCGACAGCGGCCCTCGAACAGGGCGCCACGTGGGGATCTTGCGTGGAACGGGGAGGTGAACTAGGCTCGATGCGTCCCATTCATCGGCATACCGTCCCGTTCATCGGGACTTCCGTCCTGGGAGGACCCCTTGACCGACTCCACGTTCCTCGACTTCACCAGCGCCGCAGAGACCTCCGCTGCGAACGAGCGGTACTTCAGCGCGCTGCGGCGCGGCGAGGCGAGCACCGACCGCATCGCGTCGGTCCGGATCTCGGCGGCGACGCTGCCGCTCAAGGGCGCGATCAGCGACGCGAAAGTGCTGACCGGACGCCAGAAGCCGCTGCGCGACGTCGCGTTCCTGTTCGCGGAGATCCGCACCGAGGCCGGGCTTGAAGGCGTCGGTTTCAGCTACTCGAAGCGCGCGGGCGGCGCGGGCCAGTTCGCGCACGCGCGCGAGGTCGCGCCCGAGCTGATCGGCGAGGACCCCAGCGACATCCAGCGGATCTGGACGAAGCTGGTGTGGGCGGGCGCGTCGGTCGGGCGCTCCGGCCTTGCAGTGCAGGCGGTCGCGGCGTTCGACATCGCCCTGTGGGACCTCAAGGCCAAGCGCGCCGGGCTGCCGCTCGCGAAGCTCCTTGGAGCCCACCGCGACTCGGTGGCCTGCTACAACACCTCGGGCGGGTTCCTGTCCTCCTCCATCGAGGAAGTGATCGAGAACGCGCAGGCGACGGCGGCGAGCGGGATCGGCGGCGTCAAGATCAAAGTGGGGCAGCCGGACACGAAGCTGGACCTGCGGCGCGTGGCGGCCGTCAAGGAGGCGATCGGCGACCGGATCGACCTCATGGTCGACGCGAACCAGCAGTGGAACCGCAGCACGGCGGTGCGCATGGGCCGGGCGTTCGAGGAGTTCGACCTGACGTGGATCGAGGAGCCCCTCGACGCGTACGACGCGGAGGGCCACGCCGACCTCGCCCGCGAGCTGGCGACGCCGATCGCCACGGGCGAGATGCTCACCTCCGTGGCCGAGCACGCCGAGCTGATCCGGCACCGCGGGGCCGACTTCATCCAGCCGGACGCGCCGCGCGTCGGCGGCATCACGCCGTTCCTGAAGATCATGGCGCTCGGCGAGGCCGCGCACCTGCGCATGGCCCCGCACTACGTCATGGAGCTGCACCTGCACCTCGCGGCGGCCTACGAGCACGACCCGTGGGTGGAGCACTTCGACTGGCTGGAGCCGCTGTTCAACGAGCGCCTGGAGACCGAGGGCGGGCGGATGCTCGTCCCGGCCCGCCCCGGCATCGGGGTGAGCCTGAGCGAGCAGGCGCGGGCCTGGACGACGGCGACCGAAGTCTTCGGCGCCTGACGCCGGACGGCCCGGCACGGCGACGTGCCGGGCCACTACGCTTGTGGACACCCGGCGCTCCCGCTTCGACGTGCGCCGCCAAGGACTGCGGAGGACCATCCCATGCCGCGCGCGGAGGCGCCCCCGAAAGGCTCGCTCGACCGGGCCCTGGAGATCTTCGACGTGCTCACGGTGCGCGGCGGGGCCACGACCGCGGAGCTGGTCGCGGCCACGGGCGCGTCCCGCAGCGCGGTCTACCGGCTGGTGGAGCGGCTCCAGGCCGCCGAGTACCTCGCGCACGCCGACGGCCGCTGGCGGCTCGGGCCCGCCGCGGCCCGCATGGCGATGGCGGCCGTGCAGCGCATGGACGTGTTCGCCGCGGCCCCGCCGCTCCTGCGCGACCTCGCGGCCCGGACCGGCGAGACCGTGAACCTCGGGGTCCTCTCGGGCGACGAGATCGTGTTCGTGTTCCGGGAGCTGGGCCGCCACGCCGTCCAGGTCCGGTCGGAGCTGGGCGCGCGAAGGCCGCTGCACGCCACCGCGGTCGGCAAGGCGTACCTGGCGGGCCTCGACCCCGAGCGGGCCCGGGCCCTCGTCGACGGCCTGGAACTGGCGAAGTTCACCGGCGAGACGATCACCGACCCCGCGCGCCTGCGCCGCGAGATCGAGGCGATCCGCCTCCGCGGCTGGTCCGAGGAGCGCGGCGAGTTCGACGCCTCCAGCACCTGCTTCGGCGCGCCCGTGCTCGACCAGGCCGGGGAGGTCGTCGGCTCGGTGTCCGTGGCCGGACCGACCTCGCGGATCGCGGACGCCGCCTTCGGGCCGCTCGTGGCCGAGGCCGCCGGGACGGTGTCCCGCCGGCTCGGATACGTCCGGCCCGAAGGCGTCTGACCGCATCAGTCCACCGCGGCCCGCTCGGTCTGCCTGGCGCGCACGGTCCGCAGGACCGGCACGACCACGACGGTGAGCACCAGGACCGCGACGAGCGTCCCCGAGACGGGGCGCTGCACGAACTCGGTGAGGTCGCCGCCGAACAGGCGCATCGACCGGCGGAACGAGGCCTCCAGGAGCGACCCGAGGACGAACGCGAGCACGAACGGCCCCGGCTCGAACCCGAGCTTGCGCATCCCGTAGCCGAGCAGCCCCAGCCCGATCATGAGCAGCATGTCGAAGGCGTTGTTGCGGATCGAGTACGCGCCGAGCATCGTGATCACGACCGTCAGCGGCGCGAGGATGCCCGGCCGCACCTTGAGCATCCGCACGAACACCCCGATGAGCGGGATGCTCAGCGCGAGCAGCAGGATGTTGCCGACGTACATCGAGTTGACGACGCCCCAGAACACGTCCGGGTGCTCGCTCATCAGGCCCGGCCCCGGCGTGATCCCCTGCAGCATCAGCGCGCCGAACAGGACCGCCATCGTCGCGTTCGCCGGGATGCCCAGCGTCAGCAGCGGGATGAACGAGGACGTCGCCGCCGCGTTGTTCGCCGACTCCGGCCCGGCCACGCCTTCGATGGCGCCCTTGCCGAACCGCGACGGCTCCTTCGCCACCCGCTTCTCGACCGCGTACGACACCAGCGACGACATCGTCGCGCCCCCGCCCGGCAGGATGCCGAGCACGAAGCCCGTCACCGAGCCGCGCAGGATCGCCATCCGCGAGCGCAGCCAGTGCAGTCGGCTCGGGATCGCGCGCCCGAACGACGGCACCGCGGGCTGGGGCCGGTCGCGGTGCTCCAGGTTGTACAGGATCTCGCCGACCCCGAAGAGCCCCATGGCGACGATCGTGAAGTCGATGCCGTCGGCGAGCTGGTCCGTGCCGAACGTGAACCGGGGCGTCCCCAGCAGCGGGTCGAGCCCGACCGTGGCGATGAGCAGGCCCAGCGCCGCCGCGGCGGCGCTCTTCCACAGCGAGCCGGAGCCGAGCGTGCCCACCAGGAAGATCCCGATGAGCGCCAGCACCGTGTACTCGGCCGGGCCGAACGCCAGCGCGGCGCCCGCGAGGGCGGGCGCGATGAACGTCAGCAGCAGGATCGAGGCGGTGCCGCCGATGAACGAGGCGATGGCGGCGACGCCGAGCGCGGGCCCGGCCTCGCCTTTGCGCGCGAGCGCGTGCCCGTCCAGAGCGGTGACCACTGTGGACGCCTCGCCGGGCATCCGCAGGAGCACCGAGGTGATCGTGCCGCCGTACTGGGCGCCGTAGAAGATCCCCGCGAGCATGATGACCGCGGCGGTCGGCTCCAGCGTGTACGTGATCGGCAGCAGGATCGCGATCGTCGCGGCCGGGCCGAGGCCCGGGAGCACGCCGATGAGCATCCCCACGGTGACGCCGATGAGGCAGAACAGGAGGTTCTGCGGCTCGAACGCCACCGCGAAGCCGGAGAGAACGGTTGAGAAGTCCATGGTCCGCTCCGGCTAGAACGCGATGATGTGCGGCAGCGGCACACCGAGTCCGAGGATGAACAGGGCGTACGCGACGGCGGTGGCGGACAGGGCGACCACGGCGCTCGTCAGCCACGACTCGCGGCTGAGGAACCGCAGCCACGCGAACAGCAGCAGTAGCGTCGGCAGCTCGAACCCGACGACCTCGAACAGCGAGGCGTAGACGGCGAGCGCGGCCGCGGCGGCGAGCACCGCGCCCGTCCCGCGCGTGAAGGACTCCGTGCGGTTCGCGGGTGCGGCCTCGAAGACCTTGGCGGACAAGGCGACCACCACGATCGCGACGCCGCACGCGACGAGGAGCGCGGCGACGACGAGCGGCCACAGGCCCGGCCCGGGGTCGGTGAGGCTGCCGAGCTTCAGGCCGAACGCGAGCCATGCCGCGAACGCGCCGAGCGCGATCGGCAGCGCCCCGGCGACGACGGCCTGCACGCGCCCGCCGGCCCGCGGCTCGTCGGCCCCCTCCTCCTGGGGCGCTTCGGCATCGGACATGACGGCCTCGCTCATGCGCCGTCGCCGAGCTGGAGTCCGGCGTCCTCGACCAGCGCGGCGTACTCGGCGGCGGCCTCCGAGAGGTGCGTCTTGGCCTCCAGGTTGTCGACCTCCCAGCGGTCCATGTAGTTGTCCTGGAGGAACTGCCCGTACTCGGCGCCCTCGCGGGCCTCCTCGAACGCGAGCGAGAGGACCCCGGCGGTCTCGTCCGGGACGTCGGCGGGGGCGACGATGAAGCGCCGCTGGTCCACGACCACGTCGAACCCGGCCTCGACGGCGGTCGGCACGTCCTGGAGGAACGGGCTGCGCTCCTCGGAGAACACCGCGATCGGGCGCAGTTCCCCGGCTTCGACCTGCGGCATCGTCTCGGCGAGCGAGGCGGACACGGCGTCGACCTCCTGCCCGAGGAGGGCGGTGACGGCGGAGGCGCCGCCGTCGAACGGCACGTCGGTGGCGTCGATCCCTGCGCCGGTGAACAGCAGCTGCGCCGAGAGCTGCGAGCCGGTGCCCACGCCGGTGGTCGCGTAGTTGACCGAGTCGGCGGCGAGCAGGTCCTCCAGGGTCTGGTACGGCGAGTCGGCGTGCACCACGAGGACGTACGCCTCGTTGGTGAGCGTCGTGATGATCCGCAGGTCGTCGATGACGACCGCCTCCGGGTCGTCGACGGCGAGCGGCGTGATCGCGAACAGCGACTTGACGGCCAGGGCGATCGAGTAGCCGTCGGCCTTGCCCGCCAGCAGCTCCTTGAGGCCGACGGCGCCGTTCGCGCCGGGCTTGTTGGTGACGGCGAGGGACTGGCCCAGGGGCTCTTCGGCGGCCTTGGCGATCGCGCGGCTGATGAGGTCGCCGGACCCGCCCGGGTCGAAGGGCACCATGAAGTCGACGGCTCGCTTCGGGAAGTCGCTCTCCGCCGCGTCGGCGCCGCCCTGGACCTGGCAGGCCGCGAGGGCGGCGAACGGGGAGACGGCGGCCGCGGCGAGCAGCCCGCGTCGGGGGAAGGGGTTCATGCGTTCTCGACTCCTCATTGAGTGTGTTCAGTTCGTAGGGACGGTGTCAGGCCAGGCAGGGGCGCTTCGGGTCGAAGGTCCAGCCGGGGACCAGGTACTGCATGGCCGCGGCGTCGTCGCGCGCGCCGAGGCCGTGCTTGAGGTAGAGCTCGTGCGCGGCCTCGACCTGGTCCAGGTCGAGGTCGACGCCGAGTCCGGGCGCGTCGGGCACCGGGATCCGCCCGTCGCGGATCTGCAAGGGCGCCTTGGTGAGGCGCTGGCCGTCCTGCCAGATCCAGTGGGTGTCGATCGCGGTGATCGCGCCGGGGGCGGCCGCGGCGGCGTGGGTGAACATCGCCAGCGACACGTCGAAGTGGTTGTTGGAGTGGGATCCCCAGGTGAGGCCCCACGCCTCGCAGAGCTGGGCGACGCGCACGGAGCCGGACAGGGTCCAGAAGTGCGGGTCGGCGAGGGGGATGTCGACGGCGCCGGCGCGCACGGCGTGGCCGAGTTCGCGCCAGTCGCAGGCGATCATGTTGGTGGCGGTGGGCATCCCGGTGGCGCGGCGGAACTCGGCCATGACTTCGCGTCCGGAGTACCCGCCCTCGGCTCCGCAGGGGTCCTCGGCGTAGGCAAGAATGCCGCTTAGGTTACGACACAGGGCAATTGCCGCTTCGAGGGACCAGGCCCCATTGGGGTCCAGGGTGATCCTGGCGTCGGGGAACCGCTCGGCGAGGGCGGTGACCGCGGCGGCCTCCTCGGGACCGGGGAGGACGCCGCCTTTGAGCTTGAAGTCGCGGAAGCCGTAGCGGTCGTAGGCGGCCTCGGCGAGCGCGACGACCGCGTCGGGGGTGAGGGCTTCCTTGTCGCGCAGGCGGAACCAGTCGTCAACGCCCTCGACACCGCTGTCGCCGTCGCGGTACGGGAGGTCGGTCTTCCCTTTGTCCCCGATGTAGAAGAGGTACCCGAGGACCGGCACGAAGTCCCGCTGGATCCCGTCTCCCAGCAGTGCCGCGGCCGGGACGTCGAGGAACTTCCCGAGCAGGTCGAGCAGGGCGGCTTCGAGGGCGGTCTCGGCGTGGACGGCGACGCGCTGGTCGAAGGTCTGGCGGCCGCGTCCGGCGGCGTCGCGGTCGGCGAACGTGCGCCTGACGTCGGTGAGGATCGCGTTCCAGGTGCCGATGGGCTTGCCGACCACCAGTGCGCGCGCGTCCTCGATGGTGTCGGCGATGGCCTGCCCGCCGGGGACCTCGCCGACGCCGGTGGCGCCGGAGTCGTCGGTGAGGATCACGAGGTTGCGGGTGAAGAACGGGCCGTGTGCGCCGGACAGGTTGAGCAGCATGGAGTCCCGCCCCGCGACGGGGACGACGCGGAGGCCCGTGACGACGGGGGTGCTCACCGCAGCTCCTCCGGGAGGAGTCCGGCCGGGAAGTCCTGGTAGGCGACGGGACGCAGGAACCGGTCGATCGCGAGCGTGCCCACGGAGGTGGTGCGGGCGTCGGTGGTCGCGGGGAACGGCCCGCCGTGGACCGTCGCCTCGCCGACCGCGACCCCGGTGGGCCAGCCGCCGTGGACGATCCGCCCGGCGAGCAGTTCGAGCCGCGGCACGAGCCGGGCGGCCTCCTCGGCGTCCCCGTCTCCAGTGTGGAGTGTGGCGGTGAGCTGGCCGTCGAGGACGTCGATGATCCGGTGCGTCTCCACTTCCGAGTCGATCGCGACCACGAGCGACGTCGCCCCGAAGATCTCCTCGCGCAAAGCGGGCTCGGCGAGGAACGTGGCGGCGTCGGTGCGGTACAGCGCGGCGGCGGGCTCGCCGGTCCCCTGGGCGACGAGTTCGGTCCCGGGGAGGGCGGCGAGGCGCTCGCGGCCGGTCTCGTAGGCGGCGCGGATGCCGTCGGTGAGCATGGGCTGCGCGGGCGTCTCCGCGAACGAAGCCGCAGCGGTCTTGAGGAACGCGTCGAGCCCGTTCCCGGTGCGCGCGAACACGAGTCCGGGGTTCGTGCAGAACTGCCCCGAGCCGAGGACCGCGGAGGCGGCGAAGCCGCGGGCGAGCCCTTCGGCGTCATCGGCGAGCGCGCCGGGCAGGAGGAACACGGGGTTGACGCTCGACATCTCGGCGTAGACCGGGATCGGCACGGGCCGCGCGGCGGCGGTCGCGGCGATGGCGAGCCCGGCGGCGCGCGAGCCGGTGAACGCGACGGCCTTGATCCCGGGGTGGGCGACGAGCGCCTGGCCGAGGGTGCGGCCGGGGCCGAACAGGAGCGTGAAGACCCCTTCGGGCAGGCCGTGCTCCTTCACCGCTGCCTGGATCGCGTCGCCGACGAGCCGCGACGTGTCCGGGTGCGCCTCATGGGCTTTGACGACGACGGGCGCGCCCGCGGCCAGCGCGGCGGCGGTGTCGCCTCCGGCCGCGGAGAACGCCAGCGGGAAGTTGCTGGCGCCGAACACGGCGACCGGCCCGAGCGGCACGTGCCGCAGGCGCAGGTCGGGCTCGCCCGGTGCGGTGCGGGGCCGATTCCAGGCGGGGTCTTCGAGGAGCCGGGCGAACATGCGGAGCTGGTTGCAGGTGCGGCCGCGCTCGTTCTCGGCGCGGGCGACCGGCAGGTGCGTCTCGCGGTGCACGGTCTCCGGCAGGTCGGGGATGGCCTCGATGCGGTCGGCGATCGAGTCGAGGAACGCGGCGCGGACGCGCGGGGCGGTCTGCCGGTAGGCGCCGAACGCGGTCGTTGCGGCGGCGACGGCCTGGTCGACTTCGGGGAACGTGCTCATGCAGCGGCCTTCCCGATCAGTGCGGCGAGCGCGGCGAACTCGTCGTCCCGCAGCTCGGTCAATGGCGGTCGGACGGGCCCGGCGCTCCGTCCGACCGCGCGCATCCCGGCCTTGACGATCGAGACGGCATAGCCCTTACCGAGATTGCGGATCTCCAGGTAAGGGAGCACGAATTCGCGCAGACGCCGATACACCTCGGCGGAGTTCTGCGCCCGCACGTCCTCATAGAAGGCGAGCGCGAACTCGGGAACGAAGTTGAAGATCGCCGAGGAGTAGGTGGTGACCCCGAGCTGGAGGTAAGGAAGCGCGAACGTTTCCGCAGTAGGAAGACCGCCGATGTACAGCAGCCGGTCGCCCAGGGTGGCGTACAGCCGGGTCATGAACTCGATGTCCCCCACGCCGTCCTTGAACCCGATGAGGTTTGGGCACGCGTCGGCAAGGCGCGCAACGGTGTCGACCCCGTACACCGCATTGGCGCGGTGGTAGACGATGACGCCCAGCGAAGTGGCGTCGCAGACGGCCTTCACGTGCGCGAACAGCCCGTTCTGCCCGGCCTCGGTCAGATACGGCGGGAACAGCAGCACCGCGTCCGCACCGGCCTCCTCGGCGTCCTTCGCGAAGGCGGCGGCCTGCGCGGTGCCGAGTCCGGCGGGGGCGACGATCGGGACGGCCCCGGCCGATTCCTTCACGGCGGCCCGCACGACCTGCGCGGTCTCCGCGGCGGTCAGCGAGAAGAACTCGCCGGTGCCGCCCGCGGCGAACAGTCCGGCGGCCGGGAACGACGCCAGGTGCGACAGGTTCTCGCGGTACGCGGCCTCGTCGAACGACAGGTCGTCGCGGAAGTGCGTCACCGGGAAGGACAGCAGTCCGGAACCGAGGGCCGTCTGGATCTCCGCGGGGGCGAATCGGGTCATTCGGGGGGAACTCCTGTGGTCGTAGGGATGGGACGACCCTAAAAGCGGTTCCCATACCCGTCAAACACCGTTTGGACATCACCCGATACCTTCAAGGCATGACCGAAGGCAGCTACACCCTCGACCAGCTCCGCGGCTTCGTCGCCGTCGCCGAAGAGGGCCATTTCGGGCGCGCGGCCACCCGCCTCCACATGACCCAGCCGCCCCTGAGCCGCCAGGTCCAGCGCCTGGAGCGGACGATCGGCTTCGAACTGTTCACCCGCAACTCGACCGGCGCCGACCTCACCCCCGCAGGCCGCGTGTTCCTGGAAGAGGCCCGCCGTCTCCTGACCTCCGTCGACATGGCCCCGCTGCGAGCCCGCCGAGTAGCGGCGGGAACGGCCGGAACGATCAGGATCGGCTTCACGGCCGTCTCCGCGCTGACGGTCCTCGGCGAGTGGATAAAGACGGCAGCCGCGGAACTCCCCGAAGTCGACCTGGTCCTCAGCGAGATGGTCACCCACGCGCAGCTCGACGCGCTCCTCGCCGGGGAGATCGAAGTGGGCCTGGTCCGCCAGGTCCCCCGCTCTGAGATCCTCGACGCCCGCCTGGTCTCGACCGACACCCTGGTCCTGGCCGCCCCGAAGGAGCACCCGCTCACCCGCCTCGGCCGCGCCCCCGCGCTCGCCGACATCGCCGAGCACGACGTGGTGACCTACTCCCCCAGCGAGGCCTGGTACTTCTACGAACTCGTCGTGGCCGCCTTCCGCAACGCGAACGTCAAGCCCCGCTACGTGCAGCACATCAGTCAGGTCCACACCGTCGCCGCCGTCGTCAACGCCGGTCTCGGAGTGGCCCTCGTCCCCAGCTCCGCCGCGACCCTCGCGCTCCCCAACCTCGAATTCCTCACCATCCCGGACATGCCCCGAGACACCGTGGAACTCTTCTGCACCTGGAGAACAGCCCACACCAACCCAGCACTGGCCGCCCTCCTCGACCGCGTTTGAGCACACAATCCGCGAACCGGCCATCGCCCCAGCGCGGCCGCCATCGGGGCCGTTGATGTGCGATCCTCATGTAACTCAGGTTGCCAAGCGAGGGACGAGGGATGTGGACTTCTTGATTGCGGCATGGCGTCGAGTGCGGCCCCAGATTGCCGCTATTGCGTTGTGCGCCATGATGATGTACGGCTACTACCTTGCCGGCAACCACGAGCCGGATGCAATCCTCAGGGGGTTCTTGGGCACTGCTCTGGTCGGAGTCCCCTCACTCGCCGCGCTTTGGATTCTTGACTGGAGTGTTCGGGCCATCGAGACTCGGCGAGAGGCCCGCCGAGACATATGAAGTTCATCGCCGAACATGCCCTTCCGCTAGGGCTGACCCTCACCGGTGTATGCATCGCATTCGCGATCGCGCGGTTCCTCCTCTACCCGAAGGGATCGAAGAAACTCATCGCCCACACCTTGATAGTCGCGTTCCTCTGCCTCGCCGCCACCTTCTGGTTCGTGGTCAATCGCGATTACATCGTCGAGCACGACACCACCTTCGCGGACCTCGTCGAGGAACCGCGAACTTCCATGCCGACCCAGACTGGTACCGAGGAGTGAAAAGCCGCGTTCAGCGAGTTCGCATCCGCACCACAACCACCGAAGACTTCCTCAACACCTGCTGGACCGCTGCGGCGGTCACCGGCGCCGACCAGGCCGCAGGCGCCGAGTGGTTCGCATCGGTGCTTGAGCCCGGAGCGGGCGAGCCGAACCAGATCATGCAGGGCAGCGAAACCGTCTGCCCCGCCGAGCTGCTCGCAACCTCGCTGAACTCGACTGAGACCTATCTCAACATGCAGTTCAGCATTACTCCTGCGCCGGACTGCTGAGGAGCTTCAGTCGGTGAAGTCGAACTCGCCGTCTTTGGCCCCGGCGAGGAAAGCGGTCCATTCGGCGCGGGTGTACACGATTACCGACCCCTCGGGGTGGCGCGAGTGCCGCACCGCGACCCGGCCAGAGCCGTCAGCCAGAGGACCGGCCTCCACACACTGCCCGCCGTTGTCGGAGCTGCGGGTACTGGTGCGCCAAGGGATTCCAGCCAGCTCCGATGCCGAGAGCTGCTGATCGGTGCTCATCAAGACTCCTTCAAGCGGTTCGCGATCATTTGCCGGGATCGCTTGGGGCTGAGCGCCTGGCTATCCAGATCATTCCACACATCGCTGAACCGCTGGACGGTCGGTTCTTCGATGAACAGCGGCCCACCGAGGGTGTCGATGTAGGCGACTGGCGTGTAGGGCTCGGGCAGCTCGAACAGGGTGAAGGTTCCTTGATGCCCGGCATGCGGCGCCCGGTCGACCGGCATGATCCGCACCTCGATGTTGTCGCGTTCGCTCTGCTCGATCAGGTGCTCCAGTTGTGCACGCCAGATTGCGGCGCCGCCGATCGGCCGGTTGAGCACATACTCCTCCAGGATCACCGCGAAGCTCGGTCCACCCTCGTCTGAGAGCACTCGCTGGCGATCGATTCTGAGGTCGACCCATCGTTCGATTTGGTCTTCGCTCGCCTTCCGCTCGTCCACGTTCCGGATCAGCGCCTCGGCATAGGCGCGGGTCTGGAGGAGGCCGTGGACGACCATGACCTGATAGGCGCAGATCCGGTCCGCGCGGCTTTCGAGCCACGGGAGGTTGATGAATTCTTCTCCCAGGTCGTCGCGATGCTGATCCCACCAGCCCTTCTGCCACGAGTCTTTGCATATCTGCTCGAAGCCCTCGCGCTCCTTCCGATCCGACACGCCGTAGAGGGAGAGCAGGGCCTGCAGGTCGATAAGGCGGATCGGGAACTCGCCGTTCTCGTATCGGCTGATAGTGCTCGCATCCCGCTGGAGGTATTCGCCGACCGCTTTGAGCGGGAGTTTCTTGGAGTTCCGGAGCTCGCGCAGCTTCTCGCCGAGCCACTGCGAGCGAAGGCTCGGTCCGGGGTTCGATACGCCTGCCATTTCGCCTCCATCGTTCTGTCGGGTGATCGACAGAAATTTCGCGGCTCGTCGCGCCACGCAATCTTGATTCACTCACAACCGTGTGCCATGATACCAACTAGGCGTGAGAAGTCGATCACCGGATTCTGGTGACAGGGTTCGCGGAAGCGGGCATTTCGCGTCTTCCACCGAAAGCAGCCGGGGCGGGTCGAATGGCCTAGGAAACCTGTCCCGCCCCGGCCTAACAGACAGCGGAGGTTGATCCGTGTCCATACCCATTGTCGCGCACGCGCCCGACAATCCCAACCATGATCGGCGCGGGGCCGACCCGCTCGTGCGAGGGACCTTCGGCGACCGGCAGAACCTGTTCACCGTCCGGGCCTCCAGTGCCACCGCTCCGGATTCGTTCCAGGTGTCGGTCGCCGAGAACCCGGCCAATCTCGTGCTCATCGTGTCCGGACTCAACTCCGGGCACCTCCACGCCACCTGGGGCCAGGGCTGGCGGGCGTTCGCGCCCGAGTGGAAGGCCTGGTTCGAGGACTCGGCCTTCGGCGTGTTCTACAACGGCCGCGCCATCGACAACCGACCCCGGCCCGAGGGGCGGGTGCGGTTCTGTGAAGGCTGAACCCGGAACCCGCCCCGACTCCGACGGGTGGCTCGGGGACTTCCGCCGCGGCCCGGCGGTGTTCGCCCTCTACCGGGAGACCACCTACGCACTGGGTCCCGCCGAGTACCGGATCGAATGCAACGACGGCGTCGGACCCAAAGCGATCTGCCGGTTCGTCGACGAACCCGAACCGGCACCCGAATGGGTCCCCGGCTGGGCGGGCGACCCGTGGTGCCCATGGATCCTCGAACAGGCCCGGCGACTCATCGCCACACCAGAGAACACCTGAACACGGATCGGCGGGGCGGCCCTTCGGGCCGCCCCGCCGATTGCGTTCGCTTGTCCTACATGAGGAAGGAGTCGACCGCCAGCGCCAGGAACAGGAGCGTCAGGTAGCTGGTGGACCAGTGGAAGAGGCGCATGGGCTTGGGGTCCTCGCCGCGGTTGACGCGGGTCAGGAGCTTGTGGCACTCCCAGACGAACATGCCGCCCGCGACGATCGCGACGGTGCCGTAGAGCCAGGTGGCGCCGAGGGGGACGGCGATGAGGGAGACGGCGAGCATGGCCCAGCCGTAGACGACGGACTCGACGGCGACGCGCTTCGCCGGGGCGACGACCGGGAGCATCGGGATGCCGGCGGCGGCGTAGTCGTCCTTGAACTTCATGGCGAGGACGTAGAAGTGCGGGGGCTGCCAGAGGAAGACCACCGCGAAGAGGATCCAGGCCATCCAGGACATGTGCCCGGTGACCGCGGCCCAGCCGATGAGCACGGGGGCCGCGCCGCAGGCGCCGCCCCAGACCGTGTTGTACGGGGTGGTCCGCTTGAGCCAGATCGTGTAGACGACGTCGTAGTAGACGATCGCGCCGAAGGTGAGGAGCGCGGCGAGCCAGTTGACGAGCAGGCCCATGCCGAGGACCGCGACCGCGCCGATGACGAGGCCGAAGACCAGGGCGTTGCGCGGCTCGATCTGGTGCTTGGCGAGGGGGCGCCGCGAGGTGCGGGCCATGAGCTGGTCGATGTCGCGGTCGATGTAGCAGTTGATCGCGTTGGCCGACCCGGCGGCGAGCGCGCCGCCGATGAGGGTCGCGAGGACCGCGGTCAGCGACGGGAGCGCGTCGAACTCCATCCGCGCCGCGACGAGCATCGCGGGGATGGTGGTGATGAGGAGCAGCTCCACGATGCGGGGCTTCGTCAGCGACACGTACGCGCCGACGATCGTCTTCCAGCCGGGCCGGGCCGCCGCGGCGGCTTCGGGATCGGGCAGTGAGATGCGCTTGCGGGCGGGCCGGGGGGTGTCGGCGACGGCCTGGGTCGGGTCCTCGTTCATCACGGCCCACCATACGGGCGGTGAGGTTGTGACCCGGCCGCGGGTCACGGGCCCCTAGCAGGCGCTTTCCGACGCGAGGACTGCTCGTGGGCGGGTTCACAACGAGCGGAATTCCGCCTCCCGAGAGAGTGCGCATAAAGTTCACCGCGTGTAGGTAGGGTCAGAAGACACACGTCAAGGGCCCAAATACGACGAGTACCAAGGAGTATCGCAGTGGCACAGTTCGAGTGGACCGAACTCGATCAGAAGGCGGTCGACACCGCCCGGCTGCTCGCCGCCGACGCCGTCCAGAAGGCCGGCAACGGCCACCCCGGCACCGCGATGAGCCTCGCCCCCGTGGCGCACACGCTGTTCCAGAAGGTCATGCGGCACGACCCGAGCGACCCGCACTGGGAGGGCCGCGACCGCTTCGTGCTCTCCTGCGGCCACTCCAGCCTGACGCTGTACGTGCAGTTGTACCTGGCCGGGTACGGCCTCGAACTGGACGACCTGAAGAGCCTGCGCCAGTGGGGATCCCTCACCCCCGGCCACCCCGAGGTGGGCCACACCGCGGGCGTCGAGACCACCACCGGTCCGCTCGGCCAGGGCCTGGCCACCGCGGTCGGCATGGCGATGGCGGCCCGCCGCGAGCGCGGCCTGTTCGACCCCGAGCCCGAGCAGGGCGAGAGCCTGTTCGACCACTTCGTGTACGTCATCGCCTCCGACGGCGACATCGAGGAGGGCGTCACGCACGAGGCCTCCTCGATCGCGGGCGTGCAGGAGCTGGGCAACCTGGTCGTCATCTACGACGACAACGAGATCTCCATCGAGGACGACACCCGCATCGCCCTCGGCGAGGACGTCGCCCAGCGCTACGAGGCGTACGGCTGGCACGTGCAGCACGTCGACTGGCGCGACGGCGACGGCTACAAGGAGGACCCGAAGGCCCTCTTCGAGGCCATCGAGAAGGCCAAGGCCGTCACCGACAAGCCGTCGTTCATCCGCCTGAAGACCATCATCGGCTGGCCCGCGCCGAAGAAGCAGAACTCGTACGCCGCGCACGGCTCCGCGCTCGGCGCCGACGAGATCGCCGCGACCAAGGAGATCCTCGGCTTCCCCGCCGACGAGTCCTTCTACGTCGAGGACGCCGTGCTCGCGCACACCCGCGAGGCCGTGGCCCGCGGCCGCGAGGACCACTCGGCCTGGCGCACCGACTTCAACAACTGGGGCGCCGCGAACCCCGACCGCAAGGCCCTGCACGA
Source organism: Glycomyces sp. MUSA5-2 (assembly GCF_037034145.1). Taxonomy (NCBI): domain Bacteria; kingdom Bacillati; phylum Actinomycetota; class Actinomycetes; order Glycomycetales; family Glycomycetaceae; genus Glycomyces; species Glycomyces sp. MUSA5-2. The sequence goes on along the minus strand of NZ_JBAGKG010000002.1, from coordinate 853,998 downwards.
CCGCCTGTGGGCGGGCGAGTTCCCCGAGGGCTTCGAGGACGCGTTCCCCGAGTTCGAGCCGTCCGCGAAGGGCGTCGCCACCCGGTCCGCGTCCGGCAAGGTCCTCTCGGCGCTCGCGCCGGTCCTGCCGGAGCTGTGGGGCGGCTCGGCCGACCTCGCCGGCTCCAACAACACCACGATGGACGGCGAGCCGTCGTTCCTGCCGCTGAGCCGCCAGACCAAGGCGTACCCGGGCAACCCGTACGGCCGGACCCTCCACTTCGGCATCCGCGAGTTCGCGATGGGCACGATCCTCAACGGCATCAAGCTCCACGGCCCGACCCGCCCGTACGGCGGCACGTTCCTCGTGTTCTCCGACTACATGCGCGGCGCGGTGCGCCTGGCGGCCCTCATGAAGACCCCGGTCGTGTACGTGTGGACGCACGACTCGATCGGCCTCGGCGAGGACGGCCCGACCCACCAGCCCGTCGAGCACCTCGCGGCCCTCCGCGCGATCCCGGGCCTGGACGTCATCCGCCCCGGCGACGCGAACGAGACCGCCGTGGTCTGGAAGACCCTGCTCCAGAAGCAGGACCGCCCGGCCGCGCTGGCGCTGACCCGCCAGAACATCCCCGTGTGGGACCGCGCGAAGTTCGCCTCGGCCGAGGGCGCCGCGAAGGGCGCGTACACGCTGCTCGACACCGACGGCACCCCCGACGTGATCCTGCTCGGCTCCGGCTCCGAGGTCCAGCTCGCGGTCGAGGCCGCCGAGACCCTCGCGGGCGAGGGCGTCAAGGCCCGCGTGGTCTCCGTCCCGTCCATCGAGTGGTTCGAGGAGCAGGACGACGACTACAAGGAGTCGGTGCTGCCCAAGGCCGTCAAGGCCCGCGTCTCCGTCGAGGCGGGCATCGCCCTCTCGTGGCGCGGCCTCGTGGGTGACGCGGGAGTCAGCGTCTCCCTGGAACACTTCGGTGCCTCCGCGCCGTTCGAGAAGCTGTACGAGGAATTCGGGATCACCGCCGCCGCCGTCGCGGACGCGGCCCGCTCCTCCATCAAGAAGGCACAGCAGTAATACAACTGAACTGAAGCGGATCAAGTACTAGCTGGAAAGCTGGAGGAACCGATGAGCGCGAACGAGAACCTCGCGGGCCTGTCGGCCGCGGGCGTGTCGGTCTGGATCGACGACATCTCCCGGCACCGACTGGAGTCGGGCAACCTGAAGGACCTCATCGCCGGATCTTCGGTGGTGGGCGTGACCTCGAACCCGACCATCTTCGCCACCGCCATCTCCAAGGGAGACGGCTACGACGGGCAGATCGCCGACCTGGCGGTCCGCAAAGTGAGCGTCGAGGAAGCCGCTCGCGCCATCACCACCTACGACATCCGCTGGGCCGCCGACGTCCTGGCCCCGGTCTTCGAGCAGACCGGCGGCCAGGACGGCCGCGTCTCGATCGAGGTCGACCCGCGGCTCGCCCACGACACGAAGGCGACCATCGCGGAGGCCAAGTACCTGTGGTGGGCCGTCGACCGGCCCAACACCATGATCAAGATCCCGGCCACCGAGGCCGGACTCCCCGCCATCACCGCCGCGGTCAGCGCGGGGATCAGCGTCAACGTGACGCTCATCTTCTCCCTGGAGCGGTACCGCGGCGTCATGGACGCCTACATGGCGGGCCTGGAGGGCGCCAAGGCCGCCGGGCACGACCTCTCGCAGATCCGCTCGGTCGCCTCGTTCTTCGTGTCCCGCGTGGACTCCGAGATCGACAAGCGCCTCGACGCGATCGGCACCGACGAGGCCAAGGCCCTCAAGGGCAAGGCCGCGATCGCCAACGCGCGCCTGGCGTACCAGGAGTTCGAGAATGCGTTCGCGTCCCCGCGCTGGGAGGCCCTCGCGGCCGCCGGGGCCGTCCCGCAGCGGCCGCTGTGGGCGTCGACCTCGGTGAAGAACCCCGACTACCGCGACGTCATGTACGTCGAGGACCTCATCGCGCCCGGCACGGTCAACACCATGCCCGAGGGCACCATCCACGACTTCGCCGACCACGGCGAGGTCGAGGCCGACACCATCCGCCCCCACTACGCGGACGCGGCCACGGTGATGCTCCAGCTCGAACGCGTCGGCGTCGACTACGCCGACGTCGTCAAGGTCCTGGAGGACGAGGGCGTCGAGAAGTTCATCGTCTCCTGGAACCAGCTCCTGGAGCAGATCGAGTCCAAGCTCGAAACGAGCACGTCGTTGGAAAGCGGAGCACAGAAGTGAGTGAGCCAATGGGCAAGATGGAAGCCGCAGGAGGACTGGCGGTCACCACCGGCGTCGACGTGAACGGCAGCGTCGACCGGCTCAAGAACGAGGGCATCCCCGCCAGGCTCGCCGCCAAGGACGCCACCCTGTGGGGCCCCGAGGCCGAAGCGGAGGCGGCGATCCGGCTCGGCTGGATCGACACGTTCGTCAAGTCCAAGGAGCTCGTCGCGCAGCTCGCGAAGCTCCGCGCCGACTTCGCCGAGCAGGGCATCGACCACATCGCCCTCGCGGGCATGGGCGGCTCCTCGCTCGCCCCCGAGGTCATCTCCCGCACCCTCGACCTGGGCATCAGCATCCTCGACACCACCGACCCCGGCCAGATCCTGGCCGAGCTCGGGGAGGCGTCGCTGCGCCGCACCGCCGTCGTCGTGTCCTCCAAGTCCGGGTCCACCGTGGAGACCGACTCCCAGCGGCGCGCCTTTGAGGCCGCGTTCAAGGGCGTGGGCATCGAGGACTCGGCCGGCCGGTTCGTGTTCGTCACCGACCCCGGCTCCGCGCTGGAGAAGCTCGCGAACGAGCAGGGCTCGCACCTGTTCCTCGCTGACGCGAACGTCGGCGGCCGGTACTCGGCGCTGACCGCGTTCGGGCTCGTCCCGACCGCGCTCGCGGGCGCCGACATCGCCGAGCTCATCGAGCAGGCCGAGGACTTCGCGACCACGATCGAGAGCGACGGCGACAACCCGGCCGTGGTCCTCGGCGCGGTCATCGCCGCCAAGCCGACCATCACCATCGCCGACGACGGCACGGGCGTCGTGGGCCTGGGCGACTGGGCCGAGCAGCTCATCGCCGAGTCCCTCGGCAAGGACGGCAAGGGCACCCTCCCGGTCGTCCTCGAAGGACCGGCCGCGCCGGGCGCCCGCGGGTCCGACCGCGTGTACGCCACCGTCGGCGGGTCCTCGACGGGCCTGCCGGCCGCGGGCTCGCAGCTGGCGATGCCCGACGTGGTCGTCAACGGCCCGCTCGGCGCGCAGTTCCTCGCGTGGGAGCTCGCAACCGCCTACGCCGGGTACCTGATCGGGATCGACCCGTTCAACCAGCCGAACGTGACCGAGTCCAAGGAGAACACCAACCGCATCCTCGCCGACGGCCTCCCTGAGGAGCGCCCGCACGCGGTGGACGGCGCGGTGGAGATCTACGGCTCGCACGCCGAGACCGTCGCGGGCGCGCTCGGCGAGCTGCTCACCAACGCCGACCGCGAGGACGCGTACATCGCGGTGCTCGCGTACCTGGACCGGATCGACGACGCCGAGGCGGCGAAGCTCCGCGCGGGCCTCGCCGAGCGCACCGGCGCCCCGGTCACGTGGGGCTGGGGGCCGCGGTTCCTGCACTCCACCGGCCAGTTCCACAAGGGCGGCCGCCAGACCGGCGTGTTCCTCCAGCTCACCGGCGAGGTCGGCGAAGACCTGCTCATCCCGGGCCGCGACTACACGTTCGCCGGGCTCCAGGCCGCGCAGGCCGCCGGGGACCGCCAGGCCCTCCAGTCGCGCGAGCGCCCGCTCGTGCGGCTCCACCTGACCGACCGCAAGCGCGGCATCAACCAGCTCGTGCACGCCCTGAGGGAGCTGAGCTAGATGGGTGACCACGTACTCGCCAACCCGCTGCGCGACCCCGCCGACCGGCGCCTGCCGCGCATCCCCGAGCCGTGCGCCCTGGTGATCTTCGGCGTCACCGGCGACCTCGCCAAGAAGAAGCTCATCCCGGCGATCTACGACCTCGCGAACCGGGGCCTGCTCCCGGCGTCGTTCGTGATCGTCGGCTTCGCCCGCCGCGACTGGGGCGACGAGACCTTCGAGGAGATGTCCCGCGAGGCCGCCAAGTCCCACGCGCGCACCCCGTGGCGCGAGGAGGTGTGGGCGCGCCTGTCCGGCAACTTCAAGTTCGTGCAGGGCGCGTTCGACGACGACGAGGCGTTCGACAAGCTCGACGCCACCGTCGACGAGCTGCGCATCACGCACGGCATCGTCGGCAACGCCGCGTTCTACTTCTCGATCCCGCCGCTCGCGTTCCCCACGGTCCTCAAGCAGCTCAAGCGGACCGGCATGTCCGACAACCGCCAGGACCGCGGCGGCTGGCGCCGCGTCGTCGTCGAGAAGCCCTTCGGCGAGGACCGCGAGTCCGCGAAGGAGCTCAACCAGCTCGTCGACGACGTGTTCACCGCCGAGGACGTGTTCCGCATCGACCACTACCTCGGCAAGGAGACGGTGCAGAACATCTTCGCGCTGCGCTTCGCGAACGCCATGTTCGAGCCGATCTGGAACTCCAACTACGTCGACCACGTGCAGATCACCATGGCCGAGGACGTCGGCATCGGCTCCCGCGCCGGGTTCTACGACGACAACGGCGCCGCCCGCGACGTCCTCCAGAACCACGTCCTCCAGCTCCTCGCCATCGCGGCCATGGAGCAGCCCAACGGGTTCGAGGCCGAGGAGATCCGCACCGAGAAGCTGAAGGTCCTGCGGGCCATCAAGCTCCACGACGACCTGGAGTCCACCGCGATCCGCGGCCAGTACACCGACGGCTGGGTGCAGGGCCGCCCCGTCAAGGGCTACCTGTCCGAGGAGAACATCCCGCAGACCTCCACCACGGAGACCTACGCGGCGGTGCAGCTGGGCATCCAGAACCGGCGCTGGAACGGCGTCCCGTTCTACCTGCGCACCGGAAAGCGCCTCCCCAAGCGGGTCACCGAGATCGCGGTGGTCTTCAAGGAGGCCCCGCACATGCCGTTCGCCGACTACGACACCAAGACGCTCGGCAACAACCAGCTCGTGATCCGCGTGCAGCCCGACGAGGGCATCACCGTCAAGTTCGGGTCGAAGGTCCCGGGCACGGGCATGGAGCTGCGGGACATCTCGATGGGCTTCGGCTACGGCGAGACGTTCACCGAGTCCAGCCCCGAGGCGTACGAGCGGCTCATCCTGGACGTGCTCCTGGGCGACAAGACGCTGTTCCCCGACGCGCAGGAAGTGGACGCGTCGTGGGCGGTCATCGACCCGCTCGAAGCGTACTGGCAGTCCACGAAGCCCGAGCCGTACGAGTCCGGCACGTGGGGCCCCGCCGGGGCCGACCTGATGCTCCAGTCCTCCGGCCGCCGCTGGCGCCGGGCGTAGAAGGGTCCTGACATGCATCTGAAGGACACCACCACCGGCGACATCATGAAGGCCCTGGAGAAGCAGCTCCACGAGACCGGCGGCGGCGCCTCCGGCCTGGCCCTCAACCTGGTCGCCCTGACCACCGAGGACGAGCGCGAGGAGGTCGAGAAGGCCGCCTCGTTCGCCGCGCAGGAGCACCCGTACCGGCTGATCCTCGCGATCCCCCGGGACGTGGACGCGCCCGAGCCGCGCATCGACGCCGAAGTGACCGTAGGGGAACGGCTCGGGTCCGCCGAGGCGATCATCCTGCGCCTCGACGGCCCGGCCGCCGCGCACCTGACCTCGATCGTGCTGCCGATGCTCGCACCGGACGTGCCGGTCGTGACCTGGTGGCTGCTCGACCCGGTCCGCTACGGCCTGGAGCACGAGCTGCGCTCGTTCGCCGACCGCCGCATCACCTACTCGGCCCGCGCGGCCGACCCGGTGCAGTCGCTCTACCGCCGCGCCGAGTCCTACGCCGCGGGCGACACCGACATCTGCTGGACCCGCATCAGCCTGTGGCGCTCGCTCATCGCCAGCGCCTTCGACGGGGTCACGCAGTCGGTCGAGAAGATCACCATCAAGGCCGACGACGGCGACCCGTCGGCGCAGCTCATGGCCGCGTGGCTGCACACGCGCCTGGGCGTCGCGCCCGACGTGGTCGACACCGAGGTCGAGCGCAACTCCGAGCACCTGCCCGCGATCGCCTCCGTGGCGTTCACGATGGCCGGCGGGGAGACGATGGAGGTCGAGCGGAAGTCCGACGGGACCACGGTCCTGCGCCAGGCGGGGCTGCCGAAGCGCCGCCAGACGCTCCAGGGCCGGACCCTGGGCCAGCTGCTCGCCGAGGAGCTGCGGCACATCGACCCCGACACCGCGTACCGGCGGGTCCTGGACACGTTCCAGGAGCAGTACGCGGCGGAGCACGCGGTATGAGCCGCTCGGGCGCGGTGATCGTCCACGAGGGCGCCGAGGTGCTCGCGGAGGCGGTCGCGTCGCGGCTCATCAACCGGCTCGCCGACGTGCAAGCGCAGCGGGGCGAGGCGTCGATCGTGCTGACCGGGGGCCGCATCGCGGCGCGCGTGTACCAGTACGTGCTGGAGTCGGAGATCCGCTCGGTCGTGGACTGGTCGAAGGTCGACTTCTGGTGGGGCGACGAGCGGTTCCTGCCCTCGGGCGACCCGGAGCGTAACGAGACCCAGGCGCGCGCGGCGTTCCTGGACAAGCTCCTGATCGACCCCGAGCGGGTGCATCCGATGGCCGCTTCGGACGTGGTGGACACGCCCGAGGAGGCGGCGGCGCTGTACGCGGCCGAACTGGAGGCCGCTTCCGGCGGGTCCGGTCTGCCCGCGTTCGACCTGCTGCTCTTGGGGATCGGCGAGGACGGCCACGTCGCGTCGCTGTTCCCGGGCAACCCGGCGCTCGACGCCGAGGGCGCGGCCGTGGGGGTGCGCAACTCCCCCAAGCCGCCGCCCGAGCGCGTCTCGCTGACGCTGGAGGCGATCAACGCCGCTTACACGGTGTGGATCATCGCCTCGGGCGAGGGCAAGGCTGCGGCCGTGGACGAGGCCCTGTCGAAGGGCGAGCTCCCGGCGGGCCGCGTGCAGGCCCAGGGCCACACGCGCTGGCTCGTCGACAAGGACGCGGCGGCGCAGCTGAAGCACCTGGAGTTCTGAGGCAAGCGTAAGGGCCCGGATCGTGCATCCTATAGGAAATAGGATGCACGATCCGGGCCCTCGGTCTGTTCGGCCTCCCTTGCGGGGCGCTGTCGCGCTGGGGTGGTGGGACCCTGTCAGCGGTGCGCGGCCGGCGCTCCGATCACCCAACCTAGTGACGGGCGGCCTGGTGCGGGGTGGTTCAGAAGAGGGATCGTTCGCCGCGCGCGGCGGCCCTGGCGGCGAGCGCTTCGGCGAGGAGGTCTTCGGCCTCCTCCTCGCTGCGGCGCTCGCGTACGTAGTTCAGATGGGTCTTGTACGGCTTGACGGTTCGCTGTTCCGGGGGATTGTCCTGGTCGGGGCCGGCGGGCCAGCCGCAGCAGGTGCAGTCCCATTCCTGCGGTACTTCCACGTACAGTGCGAATTGCAGTACGGTCTCGTGTCCTTTGGCGCACCAGTACTTGATGTTCTGCCGGGGCACCGGCTCGCCGCGCTCGGTGTGGAGACCGGGGATGGCGCCGATGCGGGTGCCGCGGATGGCGTGTCCGTTGGACATATGTGTGATCGCTCCTCACAGACAGGGGATCTACTGTGGATGTAGACCGGGCGCGACCACGGTTGCGGAGCGTCAGCGGGAGGAAGACCGTGACTCCCCGAGGGCGTGGCCGTGGAGTCACCGGCCGGAGCGGCTGGGGCACCGCCCTGAGCAATTCTATGACGTAACGCACACAGTGGCAAGATGTCATGTATGGGGGTTGTGCGCACTGCCCGGACGGGCCCAGAACGCCGTGGCGGTCTCGGTTCCACTGCTGCACAACGGAAAGCGTCGGCCTCCGCCTGGGGACACCCCGAGCACCGGGCGGAGGCCGTGCGGCCGGATCAGGCGGGAACGAGGCGGTCTTGAGCGCCCGGTCGGCGCTCAGGGGAGATGACGCACTCGCCGCACCGGTGCTCGCCGCCGAGGTCGGGGGCGACGCCCCAGCCCTCCGCTTCGGCGGCCGAGCACAGGACCGGCCAGCTGAAGTACGAGTCGTCGCCGCAGCGGAACAGGGCTCCGCAGCCGTCGCAGGACAGCTCGTACTCGATACCGCCGTCGAGGCGGTCGTGACAGGCTCCGCTCATGTCATATGCCTCCAAACCGGGGCGCGTCCGGCAGCGCCGGGCGCCCCGAATCTCCAAGTGCCGCGGCGGGCGCGGCTACTGTTCGATCTCGCGCTTGCCGGTGCCGATCAGCACCTTGCGCGGTTTGGCCTCTTCCGCCACCGGGATCCGCAGCGTGAGCACGCCGTCCCGGAAGGACGCCTCGACGTGCTCGGTGTCGAGGGCGTCGCTGAGGAAGATCTGCCGCATGAACACGCCGGTCGGACGCTCGGAGTGGATCACCTCGCGGTCGCCGGAGTCGGCGGCGCGGCGCTCGGCCCGCACGGTGAGGACGTTCCGCTCGACCTCAAGGTCGATGTCGGCCTCCCGGACGCCGGGCAGGTCCAGCTCGACGGTGAAGGAATGCTCCTCCTTCCACGCGTCCATCGGCATCATGAGCTGGGAATCGTTGCGGGACAGGAACTGCTGCGCGAGACGGTCGAGCTCTCGGAACGGGTCCGTACGCATCAGCATCGAAGGTCACCTCCTGGATGAGACCTGAGAACGTAACGACACAAAATTTATAGCGCGCGTTTGAGATTTCGTCAAGCCGTGGGAGGGAGATAAACTGGAGTCGTCAGGAGCACAGGCAGCAGGAGGAAATGTGGCACCGGATTCGCGGCCTCTCGACCGACACGCGTCCGACCACGCGGTGTACGGCATCTCGGTGGCGGCCGAGCTGATGAACCTCGCGCCGCAGACGCTGCGCGTCTACGAGGCTCGCGGCCTCATCGAGCCGAGCCGCACCGCCGGCGGCACGCGCCGCTACAGCGACGACGACCTCGGCCGCATCCAGCGGATCGGCGAACTGCTGGCCGGAGGGCTCAACCTCGCCGGGATCAAGCTGGTCCTGGAGATGGAGGTCGAGAACCAGCGGCTGCACTCCGAGCTCGGCGACGTGCGCAAGCGCCTGGAGCGCTACGAGGACTCCTGAACGCGGCACGAGGGAGGGCCCCGACCGCACCGCGGTCGGGGCCCTCCCTCGAAGTCTTTGGGGCTCTACACGAGCGTGCGGAGCAGGAGCCCGAAGGCGATGATGCAGGCGAACCAGATGATGCCCACACCGATGGTGATCCGGGTCAGGTTCTTCTCCGCAACGGAGGAGCCCGCCGCCACCGATGACATGCCGCCGCCGAACATGCTCGACAGACCGCCGCCCTTACCCTTGTGCAGCAGCACCATCAGGATGAGAATCGCGCTGGACAGCAGCAGGATGACCAGCAGGGCCCAAGTCAGAACCGTCATCATCAGTGATCGGGTGTCCTCTCAGCAAATCTGGCCCGGTTTGGGGCTTGGGCCAGGCACGAGTTTAGCGCAGGGCATATACCCGAAGACCGTAGGGCATGTAGCCGAATGTAAATGCAAGGAGCCGCCGTACGTCGTTGTACGGCGGCCCTGTCTGCGTCCCGCAGTGCTCAGCTCGGGCACTGCGGGCGAAACCTTCTTACGCCCCGGCGTGCTCGGGGAAGCGGACGATCTTGGCGAACTCCTCAGCGTCGAGCGAAGCGCCGCCCACGAGGGCGCCGTCGATGTCGGCCTTGCCCATGATCTGGGCGACGTTGGAGGACTTCACCGAGCCGCCGTAGAGGATGCGGACCCGCTCGGCCACGGCGCCGAACTTCTCGGCCAGGGCCGAGCGCAGGGCTCCGATGACCTCCTGGGCGTCCTCGGGGGTGGCCGTGCGGCCCGTCCCGATGGCCCAGACCGGCTCGTACGCGACGACGACCTTGGCGAGCTCTTCCTCGGTGAGCCCGTCGACGGCGGCGATGAGCTGGCTGACCGTGTGCGGGACGTGGTTCCCCGCCTCGCGGACGTCCAGGGCCTCGCCGACGCAGAGGATCGGGCTGATGCCGTTGTTGAGCGCCTGGCGGACCTTCGCGGCCACCAGCTCGTCGGACTCCTCGTGGTACTGGCGGCGCTCGGAGTGGCCCACGGCCACGTACGAGCAGCCCAGCTTCGCGAGCATCGAGCCGGCGATCTCGCCGGTGTACGCGCCCGACGGGTGCGCCGACAGGTCCTGCGCGCCGAAGCCGATGGTCAGCTTGTCGCCGTCGACCAGCGTCTGCACGCTGCGGATGTCGACGAACGGCGGGAGGACGACGGTCTCGACCGCTTCGAGCTGCTCGCGGGTGAGGCTGAAGGCCAGCTTCTGCACCAGCGCGATCGCTTCGAGGTGGTTGAGGTTCATCTTCCAGTTGCCGGCGATGAGCGGCTTGCGGGTCTCAGTCATGTTCACTTCTCCAGTGCGTCCAGGCCGGGGAGCGTCTTGCCCTCAAGGTATTCGAGGGAGGCGCCGCCGCCGGTCGAGATGTGGCCGAAGCCGTCCTCGGGCAGGCCGAGGGTGCGGACCGCCGCGGCGGAGTCGCCGCCGCCGACCACGCTGAACGCCTCGGAGTCCACCAGCGCCTGGGCGACGGTCTTCGTGCCCGCGGCGTAGTCGGGGAACTCGAAGACGCCCATGGGGCCGTTCCAGAACACGGTCTTCGCTCCGGCGATCCGCTCGGCGAACAGCTTCGCGGACTCGGGGCCGATGTCGAGGCCCATGCGCTCGGCCGGGATCGCGTCGACGGCCACCGTGAGCGGCTCGGCGTCGGCGGCGAACTCGGCGGCCGTGGTCGTGTCGACCGGCAGCAGCAGTTCGACGCCGAGTTCGGCGGCGCGCTCCAGGTAGGTCTTGCAGGTCTCGATCTGGTCCTTCTCCAGCAGCGACGAGCCGACCTCGTGGCCCTTGGCCGCGAGGAACGTGAACATCATGCCGCCGCCGACGATGAGCGTGTCGACCTTGTCGAGCAGGTTGTCGATGACCGCGAGCTTGTCGGAGACCTTCGCGCCGCCGAGGATGACGACGTACGGCTGCTCGGGCTTGCCGGTGAGCTTCGAGAGGACCTCGACCTCTTTGGCGATGAGCCAGCCCGCGTAGTGCGGGAGGAGCTTCGCGACGTCGTACACGGAGGCGTGCTTGCGGTGGACCGCGCCGAACGCGTCGTCCACGTACAGGTCGCCGAACGCGGAGAGCTGGCCGGCGAACTCGGCCCGCTCGGTGTCGTCCTTGCTGGTCTCGCCCTTGTTGAAGCGCAGGTTCTCCAGCAGGAGGACGTCGCCGTCGCCCTGGGCGACGGCCTTGGCCTCGGCGTCGGTGCCGACCGTGTCGGCCGCGAAGGCGACCTCGCGACCGAGGACCTCGCCGAGGCGCTTGGCCACGGGGGCCAGCGAGAAGGCGGGGTCCGGGGCGCCCTTCGGGCGGCCCAGGTGCGAGCAGACCACGACGCGGGCGCCGGCTTCGGCGAGCGCCTTGATCGTGGGCGCGACGGCGCGGATGCGGCCGTCGTCGGTGATGGTCTTCCCGTCCAGAGGCACGTTGAGGTCGGCGCGTACGAGTACGCGCCGACCGTTGACGCCCTCCTGGAGGAGTTCGTCGAGCGTCTTCATCAGACTGCTAGCCGACCAGCTTGACCAGGTCGACGAGGCGGTTCGAGAAGCCCCACTCGTTGTCGTACCAGCCGAAGACCTTGACCTGGTTGTCGATGACCTTGGTCAGGAGGCCGTCGATGATGCAGGAGTGCGGGTCGGTCTCGATGTCCTTGGAGACGATCGGGTCCTCGGTGTAGTACAGGATGCCCTTGAGCGGGCCTTCGGCGGCGGCCTTGAGCGCGGCGTTCACTTCCTCCTTCGTGGTGGCCTTGGAGGCCTCGAAGGTGAGGTCGGTGATGGAGCCGGTCGGGACCGGGACGCGCAGCGAGTAGCCGTCGAGCTTGCCGTTGAGTTCGGGCAGCACCAGGCCGACGGCCTTGGCGGCGCCGGTCGTGGTGGGCACGACGTTCAGGGCGGCGGCGCGGGCGCGGCGCGGGTCCTTGTGCGGGCCGTCCTGGAGGTTCTGGTCCTGGGTGTAGGCGTGGATCGTGGTCATCAGACCCTTCTCGATGCCCACGGACTCGTTCAGGACCTTCGCCATCGGGGCGAGGCAGTTGGTGGTGCAGGACGCGTTCGAGATGATGTGGTGGTTCTCGGCGTCGTACTTGTCGTGGTTGACGCCCATGACCACGGTCAGGTCCTCGTTCTTCGCCGGGGCGGAGATGATGACCTTCTTGACCGAGCCGCCCAGGTGGGCGGCGGCCTTGGTGCCGTCGGTGAAGAAGCCGGTCGACTCGATGACGACCTCGGCGCCGACCTCGTCCCACGCGATGTTGGCGGGGTCGCGCTCGGCGAACGCCTTGATGGTCTTGCCGTTGACGGTCAGCTCGCCGGCGCCGACCTTGACCTCGTAGGGGAGGCGACCCAGGATCGAGTCGTACTTCAGCAGGTTGCCGATGGTCTCGGCGTCGCCCAGGTCGTTGAAGGCGACGATCTCGATGTCGGCACCGGAGGCGAGAACCGCCCGGAAGAAGTTGCGCCCAATGCGGCCGAAGCCGTTGACGCCAACGCGGATGGTCACGTGCCCATCTCCTCGCTAGAACAGGATCGGATATCTGAATGAGACCGGAGGCGGTCTCGCACGCGATCCGTTCAGCCGAAGAGCGACGGTGGAACAGATCGCTGTTCGGCCACGTCGCCGAGCACTCCTTGACCCTAACCGCTCCGGTTCGCAGACCTTCCGCGGCGGGTTCCCCCGATCATGTCACACCCGGGACGGGGGTGTGACATCGCGGTTAAGCCTAACCCGTGAGCAGGCGGTCGAGGCGGGTACGCCGGGTGTGGCGAATCGGGGCGAAGCCGTCCTATGCGACCAGCATTTCCTCTTCGGCGACTACGTCGTCGGGCCCGGGCACGCCGGTCTCCTGGGCGCGTTTGGTCGCCATGTTGATGAGGCGCCGGATCCGGCCCGCGATGGCGTCCTTGGTAAGGGGCGGGTCGGCGAGCGCGCCGAGCTCTTCGAGGGAGGCCTGGCGGTGTTCGAGGCGCAGGCGGCCCGCGGACGCGAGGTGCTCGGGGACGTCGTCGGCGAGGACTTCGAGGGCCCGGGTGACCTTCGCGGCGGCGGCGACGGCGGCGCGCGCGGAGCGGCGCAGGTTCGCGTCGTCGAAGTTCGCGAGCCGGTTGGCGGTGGCGCGGACCTCGCGGCGGACGCGGCGCTCCTCCCAGGTGAGGACGGAGGCGTGGGCGCCGAGGCGGGTGAGCAGCTCGCCGATGGCGTCGCCGTCGCGGATGACGACGCGGTCTACGCCGCGCACGTCGCGGGACTTCGCGGCGATGCCGAGGCGGCGGGCCGCGCCGACGAGCGCGAGCGCGGACTCGGGGCCGGGGCAGGTCACTTCCAGCGAGGAGGACCGGCCGGGCTCGGTGAGCGAGCCGCGGGCGAGGAACGCGCCCCGCCAGGCGGCCTCGGCGCAGCACGGGTAGGCGCCGACGACGTGGTTGGGCAGGCCCCGGACGGGGTAGCCGCGCTGGTCGGTGAGGCCGATCTGCTTGGAGAAGGCCTGGCCGTCGGCCATGACGCGCAGCAGGTAGTGGTTGTTGCGGCGCAGGCCCGCGGCGACGAGGACGTGGATCTCGGACTCGTAGTTGTAGAGCTTGTCGATCATGCGCTTGGCGCGGCGGGCGACGTTCCCGGCGTCGACCTCGGCCTCGACGACCACGTTGCCCTGTCCGACGAGGTGGAGGCCCCCGGCGAACCGGAAGAGCGCGCCGAGTTCGGCGCGCTGGCAGCAGGACTTCGCGACCTCGATGCGACTGAGCTCGTCCTTGACCTCCGCGGTCATCGCCATTCGTTAACCACCATCTTCGACCAGCAGGTTTCCCAATACGGCGGCCAGGGATCCGACGTCGTGCGTGACGCCGTCGGCGGCGAGGTCCGCCGCGACCAACCGGGCCTCCAACGATTGTGCCGCACTGTTCAACGATCCGGGATCGTCGAGGGTTCGGGCGTCGCCTGACACGACGTAGTGAAACCGGACACCTTCAGCGTATCGCCGCAGCGTGTCGACGTGCCCGGCGAGCGTCAGGCCGTCGGTCTCCTTCTCTTCGGAGAGGTTGAGCACCACGATCTTGCGGGCCTTGGAGGCGGCGATGGCCTCGCGGAGCGAAGGCAGGAGCAGGTGCGGGATCACGGAGGTGTACCAGGAGCCGGGCCCGAAGACGTGCCAGTCGGCCTCGGCGACCGCTTCGAGGGCCTCGGGGCAGGCGGGGGCGTCGGCGGGCAGGAGGCGCACGTCCGCGACCTGGCCGTCGGCGACCGCGACGTCGTGCTGGCCGACGATCGTGCGGGTCCCGGCGCCTTCGGCGAGGTCCGCCTCGATGTCGAGGGGCGTGCACGACATGGGCAGGACGCGGGCGCGGGAGCCGACGATGCGGCCCGCGGCGGCCACGGCGTCGACGGGGTTGGCGTGCCGTTCGAGCAGCGACAGCAGCACGATGTTGCCGACCGGGTGCCCGGCGAGGAAGTCGTCGCCGCCGAAGCGGTGCGAGAACAGCTCCGCGGCCTCCGCGCGGGACGGGTCGGCGGTCGCGACGAGGGCCTTGCGCAGGTCCCCGGGCGGCAGGACGGGCCTGGTCGCGCGTATGTCTCCGGAGGAGCCGCCGTCGTCGGCCACGGTGACGACGGCCGTGAGCTCGACGTCGAGCCTCGAAAGCGCGCGCAGCGAGGCCGACAGGCCCCGCCCGCCGCCGAACGCGACCACTTTCTGCATCAGCGGTTACCTCGGATCGGGGGTGTCGGTGGTGCGGTGACGGAGTAACTCGTTCCCGCGGTCCCGGTGGTGGGTGTTCGCGGGGAACCCGGCCGCGTTCAGGCGCTTGGCGATCTCCTCGGAGATGGCGACGCTGCGGTGCTTGCCGCCGGTGCATCCGATGGCGATCGTCATGTACCGCTTGCCTTCCCGCTCGAAGCCCTGGGTGGTGCCGAGCAGGAGCGCCGTGTACGACTCGACGAACTCCTCGGCGCCGTCCTGGCCGAGCACGTACTCGGAGACGTCGGGGTCGGTGCCGGTGTGCTCGCGCAGGGCCGGGACCCAGTACGGGTTGGGAAGGAATCGTACGTCAGCGACGTAGTCGGCGTCGCGGGGGATGCCGTACTTGAACCCGAACGACATGCAGGTGAACTGGAGGCGCGGCGACGACGGG
This sequence comes from Glycomyces sp. MUSA5-2, assembly GCF_037034145.1. Taxonomy (NCBI): domain Bacteria; kingdom Bacillati; phylum Actinomycetota; class Actinomycetes; order Glycomycetales; family Glycomycetaceae; genus Glycomyces; species Glycomyces sp. MUSA5-2. The sequence goes on along the minus strand of NZ_JBAGKG010000002.1, from coordinate 838,738 downwards.
GCGAGGAACGCGTCCTCGACGCGGGCGCGCAGCTGGTTCTCGTTCAGGTGCGTCGTGTCGAACAGGGTGTCCGCGGAGCCGCGGGCCGGCTCCAGGAGGCGCCGCTCGGCGGCGATGCCGTCCGCGAGCATCCCGTCCCCCTGGAGCGGGTGGGCCCGGCGGACCTTCTCGAAGCGGCGGATGATGACGTCGTCGTCGGCGTCGACGAACACCAGGTGCGGCTTGAAGCCGCCCTTGCGGAGGTCCTCGATGACGCCCACGAGGTCGGTCATGAACGCGCGCGAGCGCACGTCGAGGACCATCGCGGTCCGGCGGACCTCCTCGCCGCCCGCGGCGGCCAGCTCGGCGGCCTGGCCGACGAGCGACTCCGGGAGGTTGTCGATGACGTAGTAGCCGACGTTCTCCAGTGCGCGGGCCACTGTCGAGCGTCCGCCGCCGGAGATGCCGGTGACGATGACGAGGTCCAATTCGCTGCGGTCGCTCGAACCCGCATGCACTGCTGCCACACCCATAAGTCAAGTATCCCCGAGTTCGTTCCAACCGCCGTGCTGACACGGCCCCGGCCCTGCGGCCGAATTGACAAGCGTATAGCTACCAGAGCCGTCTCAAGAGCCGTTGTCGTCGGGATTACGCAGATGTGTCTGCAAAGCCTCCGCCAGTTTCGGCCCGATACCGGGCACAGCCTCCAAATCGGACAGTTCGGCCTCGCGGATGCGCTTCACGGACCCGAACTGCTTCAGGAGCGCCTTCTTCTTCGACTCCCCCAGGCCCGGCACCGAGTCGAGCGCCGAAGCCGTCATCTTCTTGCGCCTCCTGGTGCGGTGCAGGGAGATCGCGAAGCGGTGGGCCTCGTCGCGGACGCGCTGCATCAGGTACAGGGCCTCGGAGGTGCGCGAGAGGATCACCGGGAACTCCTCGCCGGGCAGCCAGATCTCCTCCAGGCGCTTGGCGAGCCCTGCGAGGTTGATCGTGTCGATCCCCAGCTCCTGGAACACCTGGTCGGCGGCGGCGACCTGCGGCTGGCCGCCGTCGACGACGAGCAGCTGCGGCGGGTAGTGGAATCCGCGCTTGGGCTCCTCGTCGCCGTCCTCGACAGGCGATCCGGCGGGCTGGTCCCCGAGCTTGGAGAGGCGGCGGCGCAGCGTCTCCTGGAGCGACGCGAGGTCGTCCTTGCGCTCGCCCTTGATGACGAAGCGCCGGTACTCGCTCTTGCGCGGCAGGCCGTCCTCGAACACGACCATCGACGCCACGACGTCCTCGCCCTGGGACTGCGACACGTCGTAGCACTCGATGCGCAGCGGCGCCTCCGGCAGGTCCAGGGCGTCGGCGAGCTCTTCGAGGGCCTTCGAGCGCGACGTCAGGTCCCCGGCGCGCTTGAGCTTGTGCCGCTGGAGGTTCTCCAGCGCGTTCTTCTCCACGGTCTCGGCGAGGGCCCGCTTGTCGCCGCGGCGCGGCACCCGCAGGTCGACCTTCGCGCCGCGGCGCTCCGACAGGAGCTCCGCGAGCGCCTCGTGGTCGTTCGGCAGGGCCGGGACCAGGACCTCCTTGGGCACGACCTCGTTCTGCTCGCCGTAGAACTGGAGGCAGAACCGCTCGACGATCCCGGCCAGGTCGACCGGCTCGGCCTTGTCGATGACCCAGCCGCGCTGGCCCCTGATGCGGCCCTTGCGCACATGGAAGACCTGGACGGCCGCTTCGAGCTCGTCGTCCGCTACGGCCATGACGTCGCAGTCGACGTCCTCGGCGAGGACCACGACCTGCTGCTCCAGGACCTTGTCGAGGGCGGCGAGGTCGTCGCGCAGGCGCGCGGCCCGCTCGAATTCGAGGGCCTCGGAGGCCTCCTGCATCTCGGCGAGGAGGCGGCGGCGCACGGGCGCGGTCTCGCCTGACATGAACGCGCAGAAGCCGTTCACGAGTTCGCGGTAGTCCTCGGCGGAGATGCGGCCCACGCACGGCGCGGAGCACTTGCCGATGTCGGCGAGGAGGTTCGGGCGGTTGATCCGGTTGCAGCGCTTGAACTCCGTGTCGGAGCACGTGCGGATCGGGAAGACCCGGGTGAGCAGGTCGAGGGTCTGGCGGATGGCCCAGGCGGACCCGAACGGCCCGAAGTAGCGCACCCCTTTGCGGCGGTTGCCGCGCATGACCTGGGCGCGCGGGAACTCCTCCCCCACGGTCACGGCGAGCCACGGGTAGGACTTGTCGTCCTTGAACATGACGTTGAAGCGCGGGTCGTACTCCTTGATCCAGGTCCACTCCAGCTGGAGGGCCTCGACCTCGGTGGCGACCACGGTCCACTCGACGCTCCGCGCGGTGGTCACCATGCGGCGGGTGCGCTCGTGCAGGCGGGTCTCGTCGGCGAAGTACGAGTTCAGGCGGTTCCTGAGGTTCTTCGCCTTGCCGACGTAGATCACGCGCCGGTCGCGGTCCCGGAACCGGTAGACGCCCGGCTGCGTGGGGATCGTGCCGGGGGCGGGACGGTAATCAACTGCCACAACACAAGGCTATATCCCGCCCCCGACACCACCGCCGTTACGGCCTGGCCGCCAGCGCCAGGACCTCCGCGTGGAGGTCGTCGACCAGCGCGCGGTCGATCCCGCGGTTCGCGAACCAGGAGCCGAGGTTCTCGACGTCCCGGGTCAGGAAGTCGAGCCCGAGCGGGTTCGCGTAGATGTCGACGACCTGCGGGAGGTCGAGGACGATGAGGCGGCCCTCGTGGACCACCGTGTTGTACGGCGAGAGGTCGCCGTGGGCGAAGCCGAGCTCGGTCATGCGGCGCAGGGCCTCGGCGGCCTGCTCCCACAGGCTCTCGGCCTCGCCTGGCTCGGGCCGGGTCTCGGCGAGCCGGGGCGCGGCGGTGCGGCCGTGCCCGATGAACTCCATGAGGACCTCGGTGCCGTGGACCTGCACGGGGTAGGGCACGGGGACCCCGACCTGGTACAGGCGCTTGAGCGCGTCGAACTCGGCCGCGGCCCAGCGTCCCGCGGCCTGTTCGAGGCCGAACGTGGTGCGCTTGGCCATGGCGCGGTTGTCGCGGGAGCGCTTGGCGGCGCGCCCGACGGTGTAGTCGCCGGCCCGGTTGAACTGGGTGTGCTCGGCGCTGCGGTAGCGCTTGGAGGCGAGGATCACGGCCCGGTCGGTGCCGGGGAGTGCGCGTTCGACGAGGAACACGTCCGCTTCCTTGCCGGTCTTGAGGACGCCGAGCTCGTAGTCGACGGCGCCGTGGTCGGTGATGACCCAGTCGGGCAGGGGCTCGGGGCCGCGCTGGAGCGGCTCGGAGTCCCACCAGATCGACCACCGGTCCCCGGCCGGGGGGCGGTCGTCGTTCGGGATCTCGTCGAAGACGGTGCGCATCGACTCGTAGCGTTCGCGCTCCTCATCGGAGAAGACTTCGCGGGACCCGCGGTCGCGGCGCTTGGTGGACTGGAAGGATTCAGAGAATTGCTGCTTGCGAGGCAAGGTGAATGGCTCCTGTGAGGAAGTCCGTCCGCCGCGAAGAGAGATTAGGAGGCGGCGACGGGAGGTGAACTGGGCTTCATGGCGTGGGCGTGGACAACGACAGCCATCAGTAACACCTCCATTCCTCACAAGCCCCGGGGCGATCCGCCTCCGGGCAACGGATGCAAGGTTAGCGGATCGCGCCCGGGGCGCGCAAGTCTTTTATTTCGGGCCTAGTGGCCTGCGGAGTCGTAGGCGCGCAGGCCCATGCGGAAGACCCAGACGGCGACGGCGGCGGAGATGCCCGCGGCGACCGGGGCGGTGGCGATCCACCACGGGTCGAGCCTGCCGGTGAGGATCTGCGCGGGGATGAAGCTGGCGAACGCGAGCGGGAGGCCGAAGGTGAGGACGAGGCGGACCGCGGCGGGGAAGATCGTCAGCGGGAAGCGCATGGCCTCGTTCTGGAGTTCGGTGACCATGAACGCGATGACCGGGGAGCGGCCCTTCATCCAGAAGTTCGCGGCGTTCGCGATCGTCAGCAGGGAGGCCTGGATGACGATGGCGCACACCATGAGGAGCAGGCCGACGGGGACGGCGGACCAGCCGAGGCCGGCGCCGGTCCAGCCGATGGCGAGCATGACGACGCCGAGGGTGGCCTCGCCGAAGACCTGCATGCCGACGTGTTTGGAGCCGACCTGGACGAGGACGGGCGCGGGCCGGGTGATGCGGTAGTCGATGTCGCCTTCGACGACCATCTTCCCGGTGTCCCAGACGCCGTCCCAGAACAGGGCCGTGGAGGACCAGGAGGTGGCGAGGAACCCGGCGAGGACGAGCATCTCGTGGTAGCCCCAGCCGTCGATGGTGCTCACGTTCCCGAACAGGATCGTCAGGAACGCGAACAGCATGATCTGCCAGAACGTGCCCGCGACGGCCATGACCCAGAAGTCGGCCGGGTACTCGCCGATCGAGCGCAGGTAGGCGCCGATCGAGCGGCGGTAGACCCCGAACGCGTGCCGGGGCCCGGAGAGCTCAGCCGCCATGGACGGTCACCTTCTTCACGAGTTGGGACCAGATGAGCCTGCCGAGGACCCACAGCCCGACGGCCCAGGCCGCCTGGGCGGCGAGGAGCCCGAGCGCGCCCGCGGTGCCGACGCGGCCGAGGTAGATCGAGGCGGGCGTGGTGGTGAAGTGGACGAACGGGAGGGACCAGGCGACCCCTTGGAGCCACCCGGGCATGAGCGCGAGCGGCACCATCATCCCCGAAAAGAACGCGAGCATCGTGTCGCGGGCCCACTGGATGCCCAGGTACCGCTGCGTCACGAAGCAGGTCAGGATCGACAGGTACGAGATGCCGAACGCGAGCGGGAAGATGAGCAGGAGGCTCACCGCCGTCAGGGCCGCGGCGAGCGGCGAGACGGGCCCGGCGGGCCGGAACAGCAGGACCGCGGCGGCGGTGCCGATGAGCGCGGCGGGGACCGAGGCGAGCATCCCGCCGATGTACTCCCCCGCGCGGGCGCGCTGGAAGTCCACCGGCTTCGTCAGGTCGACGGCGACGAGGCCGTCGAGGATGCGGTTCGCCATCTCCCAGTCGGAGCCGGCCCACGCGAGGGTCGAGGTGAGGAAGCCGATGATGAGGTACGCCTTCATCGCCTGCCAGTCGTAGCCGCCCATCTCGCCGTCGCCGATGAGGTGGTTCCACACGGCGAGGCCGGCCAGGAGCGACCAGCCGCCGAAGATGACCGAGAAGATCCACGTGGACTTGTAGGCGATCTTGCGCTTGAAGGAGATCGTCGCGAGCGCGACGTCGACGCTTGCCATGTGTCAGTGTCCAGACGAGTCGTAGGAGCGCAGCCCGAGGCGGTACACGCCGACCGCCGCGAGAACCGACGCGGCGGCGGCCAGGGGCGGGCCGACGAGCCACCAGGGGCCGAGGTGGCCGGTGAGGACCGCGACGGGCACGAAGTTGACGAACGCGACGGGCAGCACGAACATGGTCACGAGCTTCACCGCGGCGGGGAACAGCGCGAGCGGCAGTGTCATCGCGTTGTGCTGGAGGTCGAGCATCACGAACGCGAAGACCGAGTTGGTGCCCTTGATCCAGAAGTTCACCGCGCACAGCATCGTGATGAGCGCGCACTCGATGACGATCGCGCACGCCAGGCCGAGGACGCCCGCGGGGATCGCGGCGAGGCCCATGCCCGCGCCGATCCACCCGTAGACGGTCATGACGAGCCCGAACGCGACCTCGCCGAAGCCCTGCATGCCGATGTGTGAGCTCGCGACCTGGACGACGACCGGCGCAGGGCGAGTGATGCGGTAGTCGATCTCGCCCTTGAGGACGTACGTGCCGGTGCTCCAGATGCCGTCGCACAGCAGCGCGGTCGAGCCCGCGGCCACGGTGAGGAGCCCGGAGAGCATGAGCATCTCGTGGTACCGCCAGCCCGCGACGTCGGGGACGGCGGCGAACAGGACGGTGAGGAACGCGAACTGGAGCACGTTCCACATCACGCCCGCCGAGGCCATGACCCAGAAGTCGGCCGGGTACTCGGTGATGGCGCGGATCTGGGCGACGATCGAGCGGCCGTAGACGCCGCCCGTGTGGCGCACCGGATGGGTCGTCGTGTCAGCCACCGTGCACCGTCACCTTCTTGACCGCCTGGTTGAAGATGAGCCGCGCCCCGAACCACATGCCGGCGGCCCAGGCCGCCTCCGCCGCGAGGAGCCCGAGGGCGCCCGCGGTGTCGACGTGGCCGAGGTAGATCGCTGACGGCGTGGTCGTGAAGTGCGGGAACGGCAGGGCCCAGGCGACGGCCTGGAGCCAGGAGGGCATGAACGCCAAGGGGATCATCATCCCTGAGAAGAAGCCGAGGAGGGCCTCGCGCAGCCACATGACCCCCAGGTACCGCTTGGTCCAGAAGCACACCAGGACCGTCAGGTACGTGATGCCGAACGCGAGCGGGAACACCAGGACGAGGCTGACGCCGGTGAGGATCCCGGCCGTGACGGAGACCGGGCCGGGCGGGTCGAACAGCAGCCAGGCCCCGGCCACGCCGAGGACCACGGTGGGGACCGTGGAGCACATCGATCCGATGTACTCGGCCGCGCGGGCCCGCTGGAAGTCGACCGGCTTGGTCAGGTCGATCGCGACGTGGCCGTCGAGGATGCGGTCGGCGATCTGCCAGTCGGCCGCGCCGAAGACCATCGTGGCGGTGATGAACCCGATGATGACGTAGGCGCGCATGGCGTCCCAGTCGTAGCCCGAGAGCGCGCCGCCGGAGAGGAGCTCGCGCCACATCGCCATCGAGACGAGCATGGCGCCGCCGCCGAGGACGAGGCCCACCAGCCACTGGGTCTTGTAGGCCAGGCGGCGCTTGAACGCGATGACCGCGAACGCGCGGTCGACCGCGAAGGCACTGCTCACTGGGTGAGTTCTCCCGCGTAGAGGCGGCGGATGACGTCCTCGATGGACGGTTCCGAGAGGGACAGGTCGCGCGGCGAGAGTTCGGCGGTGAGCCCGCCGAGGACCTCGGCCGTGGTGAAGCGGGCCGACTCGTAGGTGACCACGACTTCACTGGGGGCCTCGCCCGCGGCCCACTCGTACTGCGGGTACTTCAGTTCCAGCGCAGGCACATCCGCGGCCTCCTCCAGGAACAGCTTCACGGCCTTGGTGGTGATGTAGTGGGCCTTGAGCTGCGTGATCGGGCCGTCGTAGGCGACCGCGCCCTTGTCGATGACGACGATCCGCTCGCAGACCTCCTCGATGTCGGCGAGGTCGTGGCTCGTCAGGAGCAGGGTGGTGCCGTCGTCGACGAGCTCGCGCAGGAACGCCCGCAGGCGGTCCTTCACGGAGATGTCCAGGCCGATCGTCGGCTCGTCGAGGTAGACCATCTTGGGCGCGTGGATGAGCGCGCACGCCAAGTCCGCGCGCATCCGCTGGCCCAGCGAGAGCGTGCGCGCCAGCGCGGGCATGAACTCGCCGAGGTCGAGCAGCTCGTCGAAGCGCGCGATGCGGGCCTTGTAGTCCGCGTCGGAGACGCCGTACATGTGCTTGAGGAGCTTGAGGGACTCCTCGACGGGCAGGTCCCACCACAGCTGGGTGCGCTGGCCGAAGAGCACGCCGATGTCGTGCGCGTTGGCGATGCGCTCGGTGTGCGGGTCGCGGCCCATCACCCGGACGGTGCCCTCGGAAGGGCGCAAGATCCCGGTGAGGAGCTTGACGGTGGTGGACTTGCCCGCGCCGTTGGGTCCGACGTACGCGACCGATTCGCCCGGCTCGATCGACAGGTCGATGCCGTCGACCGCGGTGTAGTTCTTGTACTTGCGCTGGGCGAGGTGCTTGACCGCGCCCTTGAAGCCGGAGGCCTTGTCAGGTCGCCGGAAGGTCTTCGTGAGGTTGCGGGCTTCGAGAATCGGCATTGTTCAACGGTATGGAAATTGGAGCGCTTTCCTCAACTCGTTTCCCGCGCTTCAGCCTGCGAACCAGGTCACGGGGCGAAACGCGCTCCAGGGGCAGGAAGCAGGCCATGGCGACCATATGGGGCAGGAAGCTGATGCCGACGGCGAGGTACACGGAGACGTGGAAGCAGTACAGGAACGCGACCGCCGCGTACTTGAGTCGTTTGGCGGCGATGAACATGATGATCGGCGTCAGCAGCTCGAAGCTCACCATGCCCCACTGGACGGCGCGGAGCATCCACGGGTAGTCGAGCATCCAGGTGGAGAACTCGGTGCCGCGGCGGATGATCGCCCAGGTCATGGTCGCGGAGTTGACCCATTCGAAGCCGCCGTAGCGGAACTTGGCCCAGGCGGCGAAGAAGTACGTGCAGATGACGCCGATCTGCACGAGGTTGAAGCCCCAGCCGACGTGCTCGGAGAGGTGCTCCCGGTCGCCCCATTTCGCTTTCGGCATGGTGGGCAGGAGGAACAGGAGCAGCAGGAACGCGAACTTGCCGTGGTCGACCTTCCCGTAGGACATCGCGATGATCATCCACTCGAAGTACGCGGCGGCGACGATCCAGCCGAACAGGCGCGGCCTCCAGCCGAACATCATGGGGACGGTGGCCGCGAGGAGGACCGCGAGGGTGCCGACGACGATCCAGTAGTTCGGGACGGGGAAGACCGGGAGGACGCGGGCGATGAACAGCGGCTGGTAGAGCTCGCCCGGGACGTGGCGGTGGCCGAGGATCCACGGCATGTACCACCACCAGTCGACCCAGATGAAGGCGCCGGCGAGGAACCGCATGGCGGCGACGCGGCCGAGGGCGACGGGCTGGAAGAACCAGCCGACGGCCTTCTGCTGCAAGGGGAGCTGGGTCACGCGTCGGCTCCGTCCCGGGTGTAGGCGGCCTCGACGACTTCGAGGACCTCGCCGGTCTGGTGGCCGTCCTTGAGCTCGTAGCGGCGCTCGATGATCTCGACGGTGACGATCTCGGGCTTGTCGGGGTTGGCGTTCTCGTACGCCTGCGCGATGTATTCGAGGAGCGCGGGGTCCTCGATGAAGCGGCTCTTCTGGCCTTCGAGTTCGGCGCGGCGGAACCCGGTGACGGCCTCGGTGAGCTTGAACCGCTCGCCTTCCTCGTTCACGGCCTCGACGCGGGTCGATCCGGCCCAGCCGTCGAGCGACATCGAGCCGGAGTACATCTTGAAGGGCGCGAACGGGAAGTAGTCGTCGCCGCCCCAGAAGGTGGTGGCGGTGACGAGCGCGAGGACGACCATGGTGATCGAGACGCGCAGGACGCGTCCCTTGGGCCGGACCCTGGAGATACGGGGTAGGTAAGGGGACACGGCAAGAGTATGGCACGGGCCCGCCACGAGGGGCGGACCCGCGTCAGGCGTCGAACTGGGGTTCGGGTTCGCGGGCCTTCGGGGGTTCGGCGCGGCGGCGGTTCTTGAGGCGGCGGAAGATCGCCTTCGGGTCGATGCGCTCCAGCGGCAGGAAGCAGGCCATGGCGACCAGGTGCGGCAGGAAGCTGATGCCGATCGCGAGGAACACGGTGAGGTGGAAGCAGTAGAAGAACGCGACGATCGCGTACTGGACCCGCTTCCACTTGTACACGAACAGGACGACCGGCGTGAGCAGCTCGAACGCGATCATGCCCCACTGGGCGACGTGCAGCAGCCACGGGAAGTCGAGCATCCAGTCCGAGAAGACGGTGCCGCGGCGGATGATCGCCCACGTGAACACCCCGGAATTGGCCCAGTCGAAGCCGCCGTAGCGGAACTTCGCCCACGCGGACAGGAAGTACGTGAGGACCACGGCGATCTGGACGAGCTTGAAGCCCCACCCGGCGCGCTCGGAGAGGTGCTCCCTGTCGCCCCACTTCGCGTGCGACGGCATGAGGCAGAGCACCAGGAGCAGGGTCATGAACCCGAAGCTGGCGTGGTCCACTTTGCCGTAGGAGTTGGCGATGACCATCCACTCGAAGTACGCGGCGAACAGGATCCACCCGAACAGCTTGGGCCGGTAGCCGAACATCATCGGGACGGCCGCCGCGAGCATCACGATGAGCGTGCCGGTGACGAGCCAGTACGTGGGGGTGGGCAGCGGCAGCACGCGGCCGACGAACAGCGGCTGGTACAGCTCGCCGGGGACGAAGCGGTGCCCGAAGATGAAGGGCATGTACGCCCACCACTCGATCCACACGTAGAGCCCGGCGAGGAACCGCATCGCGGCGACCCGGCCAAGCGGCACGGGCTCGAAGAAGAAGCCGTTCACGGCGCTGCGGACGCTCACGCGGCCCCCTCCTCGGTCCAGGCGGCGACGACCTCTTCGGTCTCCTCGCCGGTGCGCGCGCCGTCGACCAGCTCGTACCGTTTCGTGATGATCTCGGCGGCGACGATCTCGGGCTCGTCGGGGTGCGCGGCCTCGTACGCCTCGGCGATGTACGCGAGCAGGCCCGGGTCCTCGCGGAAGCGGGTCAGCTGCCCTTCGAGCTCGGCCCGGCGGAACCCGGTGTCGTTGTCGCTGATGGCGATCCGCTCGCCCTCGGCGTTCTCCAGGAACACGTTGGTGGAGTCGGCCCAGCCGTCGGTGTCGTGGGCGCGCGAGTACATCTTGAAGGGCGCGAACGGGAAGAAGTCGTCCTCGCCCCACACGGAGGTCGCCATGAGCGCCAGGACCATCGCGAGGGCGGCGCCGACCCGGACGATCCGGCCGGTGCGCGTCAAAGGGCGTTCGGTGCGGTCAGCGGACATCGGGGAAGTATGGCACGGCCCCGTCGGCGGTCAGCCGCTGCTCTGCTGCCCGCGGAGGCGGTCGCGCTCGGCCTGCGGCAGGGAGCACGCAGCGGTGCCGCCGGGCAGGCGGTGCCGGTTGCGCGCGATGAACCGGTACACGGGCCAGGCGATCCACGAGACGGGCTTGAGGGACAGGGCCCACCCGATGGGCCGCCAGTACCACTGGGCGCGGCGCAGGAGCACCGCGATCGCGTCCGGGCCCGAGCGCTGGAAGTTCAGCTCGACCCACATGACGGCCGCCTCGGCCTCCTCCTGGGTGACGCCGAGCGCCACCAGGTCGGCCCACTGCCACGGGACGACGCGCGCGGTCGTGCGCACGTGCTTCTCCAGGAAGTTCGCCGACGTGGTGCAGAACGCGCAGTCGCCGTCGTAGAGGAAGACGTGATCTTCGTGCATCGTCGGTTCCTTCACTCGGTCCGGGACGGGACCGCGTCGTAGAGTGCGCGGCGCATCGCCGCCACCGGGGCGTCCGCGACGCCCGTGAACTGGGTCCACTGGCGCACCGCCTGCGCGAGCAGGAGCGCGAGCCCGTCGAGGACGCGCACGCCCTCGGCCTCGGCCCCGGCGGCCAGCGGCGTCGGCCACGGGTCGTAGAGGATGTCGAACAGGACGGCGTCGGCGGACCAGTCGGGCCGGAGGTCGTCGGTGACCCCCTTCGGGACCGTGGCGACGACCAGGTCGGCCCGCCCGGCCCGGGCGGCGTCCTCCCAGTCGGCGGCCTTCAAGCGTAGCCCCAGGCGCGAGGCGACCGGTTCGAGCTCGCGCACGGCCTCCCGGCGGCGCGCGTACACCGTGACCGACGACGCTCCGAGCTGCTGCGCGGCCGCGAGCGCGCCGCGCGCGGACCCGCCCGCGCCGAGCACGGCGACCTCCTCGGCCTCCTTCATGCCGATCTCCGCGAGCGCGTCGACCATGCCGGGCGCGTCGGTGTTGTCGGCGAGGCGGCGGCCGCCGCGCAGGACGAGCGTGTTCGCGGCGCCGATCGCCTCGGCGACCGGAGTGGCCTCCGTGGCGACGTCGAGCGCGACCTCCTTGAGCGGCATGGTGAGCGAGAGGCCCGCCCACGAGTCGTCGAGGCCGTCGACGAACGCGGCCAGGCCGGACTCGTCGCACTCGTGGCGCGTGTACGTCCAGTCGGCGAGCCCCGCCGCGGCGAACCCGGCGTTGTGGATGACCGGCGAGAGCGAGTGCCCGATGGGCTTGCCGAGGACGGCGGCCTTCATCATTGGATGCCGTTCTCCTCGGCGATCTGGATGTTCGCCTGGTGCTCCTCGTAGGTCGCCGCGAACAGCGCGGAGCCGTCCTCGTAGGCGGTCACGAAGAACAGCCAGTCGCCCGCCTCCGGGGCCACCGCCGACTCCAGCGCCGCGGCGCCGGGGTTGGAGATCGCGCTCGGCAGGTACCCGGCGTGCTCAGGGGCCGAGGGGGACCACGGGTTGTCGGGGTCGCGCATGACCTCGCCCCAGTTGATGTCCTCGCCGGAGGTGATCGCGTCGTCGCCGTTGAGCAGGCGCCCGTAGTTCCAGATCGCCTCGGACTCGAAGCAGTTGCAGTTCGTCTGCCCGTGGTCGTACGGGTTGATGTACATCTTGTTGTACATGACCTGGGCGATCTTCGGGTCGTCGGTCGCGATGCCGGACTCGGACTGGACGATCGAGGCGATCTGGAGCGCCATCCACGGGTAGATCTTGAACTCGCCGCCCGTCGGCGGGTAGAACGTCTGGTTCTCCATGGCGCTCGGGTCGTAGTCCGGGTCCGGGTCCTGGATTGACGAGAGCTTGTCGAGGAAGCCAATCTCGTCGATGGTCTCGTTGAACCGCTTGACCATCTCCGTGAGCATGGCCTCCGCGGTCCAGGTCTCGTCGAACTCGTACGCCGACGGGAACAGGAAGCCCTCCACGGACTTCACCTGCCGGTCCGAGAAGCCCTCGAACCAGATCGGGTCGACGCCGAGCGCCTCCGGGTCCTGCGCCGCGGCCTCGAAGTCCGCGATCGGGACGCCGGTGTACGCCGAGAGGATCTCGTAGACCTCGAAGGACCGCTTGCCTTCGGGGATGACGACGTGGTCGAGCGTCAGGTTCGCCGGGTCGGTCATGAACGCCAGCGCGGAGGCGGCGGACATCTCCTCCTCCATGGCGTAGGTGCCGGGCTGGATCGACTGGCCGGAGTTCCCGTCGTCCTCGGAGGCGTTGAGGAACGCCTTCGCGGAGGCGACCACGCCCTGGGTTTCGAGCTCCGAGGCGATGTCGGAGACGAGCCAGCCCTGCTCGACGGTGACCACGACCTGGTTGCCGTTGCCGTCGCCGGTGAAGTCCTCGGCGACGAAGTAGTCCTTGATGACGTTGTTGTACGCCCACCAGCCGCCGACGCCGAGGACGCCGAAGAGGGCGACGACCAGGGTCATGGCGATCAGCGACTTGCCGGAGTCCTTGCGGCGGTGGCTGCGCGGTGCCGCCGAGCGCTCGTCCTCGGTCCTGAAATCGCCGAGCATCCTTGTCCCTACCTCCGCCGACGGTCCAACCATTGCTGGAGGATCTCGACCGCGGCCGCCTGGTCGACGATGGAGCGCTTCCGCTTCCCGCGCACCCCGCCTTCGTTCAGGCGGCGGGTGGCGACGGCGGTCGTCATGCGCTCGTCGGTCAGGGTCACCGGCGTTGGCGAGACGTGGTCGGCGAACCGTTCCACCCAGGCTCGGGTGTGGGCGGCTGCCGGCCCCTCCTCACCCGAAAGAGTAACCGGTAGGCCGACGACGATTTCGACCACATCGTATTCCCGGGCCGTTTCGGCGATTTCTTGAATATCGGCCGGAATGTGCTCACCAGCGGTTCTAAGGTCGCGACGAACCGTCGCGACCGGAGTGGCGAGAAGACCGTCCGGATCGCACACGGCGACCCCGATGCGGGCCTTGCCCAGATCGATGCCGAGACGGCGGCCCCGCACCCACTCGGTGGGTGCGGGGCCGTTCGATGCGTCTTCCATCTACGCGCCGATGGCGCGGACGACCGCGTCCAGCAGCTGCGGGGCCTGGTCGGCGGGCACGCCGCCGCCCTGCGCGACGTCGTCGTTGCCGCCGCCCTTGCCGGACAGCGCGGCCTTCACGAGCGCCGCCGCCGAGACGTGCTGCGCCTTCGCGGCCGCGTTCGCCGCCACGACGATGCTGGCCTTGCCGCCGGCAGTCGCGACGACCGCCGCGACGCCCGGCTGGTCCTCGGGCAGGTGCCCGCGGATCTGCATCGCGAGGTTGCGCACGTCGCCGCCCTTGGTGCCCTCGGGCGCCTGGACCGCGGCGACCTTCACGGCCCCGACCTGCTTCGCGTTCTGCGCGAACTCGGCCGCGCGGCCGGACACGAGCTTCGCCTGGAGGCCCGCCAGCTCGCGCTCGGCGTCCTTGGAGCGCTGGAGGATCGCGCGGACCCGTTCGAGCACATCGCCGCGCTGCGCACCGATCTCCTCGGCGATCTGCGAGACGAGGTCGCGTTCGCGGGCGAGGTAGCGGTACGCCTCCATGCCCGTCGCGGCCTCGACGCGGCGCTGGCCGGAGCCGACCGAGGACTCGCCGGTGAGGACGAGCGGGCCGATCTGCGCCGAGTGGGACACGTGCGTGCCGCCGCAGAGCTCGCGCGACCAGGGGCCGCCGATCTCGACGACGCGGACGGTCTCGTCGTAGGTCTCGCCGAACAGCGCGACCGCGCCGAAGTCCTTCGCCTCGGGCAGGCTCATGTACTTGACCGAGACGGGCAGGTCGTCGCGGACGGCCTTGTTCGAGACCTCCTCGATCTCGCTCTTGGTCTCGTCGGAGAGCTTCGCCCGCCACGAGAAGTCCAGGCGCAGGTAGCCGGGCCGGTTGAACGAGCCGGACTGGAGCGCGGTCGGGCCGAGCACCTCGCGCAGCGCCGCGTGCACCACGTGGGTGCCCGAGTGCGCCTGGCGGGCGCCGAGGCGCCATTCGGCGTCCACGGTCGCCTCGACGCGGTCGTCGAGGACGAGCTCGCCTTCGAGGACGCGGACCTGGTGGACCACGAGCTTCTTCACGGGCCGCTGCACGTCCACGACCTCGCCGAAGAAGCTGGGGCCGGTGAGCTTGCCCGCGTCGGCGTGCTGGCCGCCGGACTCCGCGTAGAACGGGGTCCGGTCGAGCACGACCTCCACGATCTGCCCGGACTTCGCGACCGGGACCGGCTTGCCCTCGGAGAGGATCCCGATGACGCGGGACTCGGTCTCCAGGGACTCGTAGGCCTTCCAGTCGGTCGGGCCCTGCTCCTGGAGGAGCTGCCAGTACGCGGACAGGTCCGCGTGGCCGGTCTTGCGCGCGGCCGCGTCGGCCTTCGCGCGCTGGCGCTGCTCCGCCATGAGCTGGCGGAAGCCCTCCTGGTCGACCGAGAGCCCCTGCTCCTCGGCCATCTCCAGGGTCAGGTCGATCGGGAAGCCGTACGTGTCGTGCAGCTCGAACGCCTTGGACCCGGACAGGGTCTTCCCGCCCTCGGTCTTGGTCTCGGCGACCGCGGTGTCGAGGATGGTCGTGCCGTGCTTGAGGGTCTTCAGGAACGCCTCCTCCTCGCCGTACGCGTAGGAGGAGATGCGCTCGAAGTCCTGCGCGAGCTCGGGGTAGGACTTGCTCATGCAGTCGCGGGCCACGGGGAGCAGCTCGGGCAGCGCGGGCTTGTCGTAGCCGAGGAGGCGCACGGAGCGGATCGCGCGGCGCATGATGCGGCGCAGCACGTAGCCGCGGCCCTCGTTCGAGGGCACGACGCCGTCGCCGATGAGCATGAGCGCGGAGCGCACGTGGTCGGCGATGACGCGGAAGCGGATGTCGTCCGGGTGCGACTCGGAGGCGGTGTGCGAGGTGGAGACGCCGTAGCGCTTCCCCGTCAGCTCCGACGCCTTGTCGATGAGCGGGCGGACCTCGTCGATCTCGTACATGTTGTCGACCCCTTGGAGGATCGACGCCATGCGCTCCAGGCCCATGCCGGTGTCGATGTTCTTCTTCGGCAGGTCGCCGAGGATCTCGTAGTCCTTCTTGGCAGGGCCCGCGCCGCGCTCCTGCTGCATGAACACGAGGTTCCAGAACTCCAGGTAGCGGTCCTCGTCGACCTCGGGGCCGCCCTCGGGGCCGTAGTCGGGCCCGCGGTCGTAGTACAGCTCCGAGCAGGGGCCGCAGGGTCCGGGGATGCCCATGGACCACATGTTGTCTTCCTGGCCGCGGCGCACGATGCGGTCGAGCGGGAGCCCGATCTGCTTGTGCCAGATGTCGATCGCCTCGTCGTCGTCGAGGTAGACCGTCGCCCAGATGCGGTCGCCGTCCAGGCCCAGGCCGCCCTGCTCCACCGAGCCGGTGGTCAGGTCCCAGGCGTAGCGGATCGCCTGCTCCTTGAAGTAGTCCCCGAAGGAGAAGTTGCCGTTCATCTGGAAGAACGTGCCGTGGCGCGAGGTCTTGCCGACCTCGTCGATGTCGGGCGTGCGGATGCACTTCTGCACCGACGCCGCGGTGTCCCACGGCGGCTTCGCCTGGCCGAGGAAGTAGGGCACGAACTGGACCATGCCCGCGTTGATGAACAGCAGGTTCGGGTCCTCGATCGCCGGGAGCGGTGCGCTAGGGACCACCGTATGGCCGTTGGACTCGAAGAACTTCAGAAACCGGCGTCGGATTTCAGCGGTCTCCATGGGGCACCTCCTTCAAGGTCTCGCTACTGCTAGAACAACCGGCCCGCGGCCCGGTCGTCGTCTTCGTCTTCTTCTTCAGTGAGGAGCGGCGCGATGTCGTCGCCGCGCTCGATCGCCTCGTACAGCTCGGCCTCCTTGGCCTGCTTGGCCTCGGAGACGTCGGCCCAGAACGATTTGAGCGATTCCCTCATTCCAGCACCGGCATCGCCGATCCGCTCGGCGACCCCGCCCGGAGTGACCGACTCCGCCGCCTTGGTGATCTTGCGGACCACCACGACGCCGACCACGACACCGATGCCTACCCAGATCATCCGCTTGAGCACGGGGACCCCTCAATCCGTTTTACGAACGATGTCACTTGGCCGCACTACTTCGCCGCGCGGCCGTACTATTTCGCTGCGCGGCGACGGGCCTTCGCGGACCGCTTGGCCTCGCGCTTGGTCTGGCGCGACGCCTCGACCATGCGGCGGACCTGGTCCTCGTCGTAGCCCTGGTTGCGCTTCTTCACGGCCGAGCGCAGCCCGAACCCGAACGCGGCGGCCTTCACCAGCGGCGAGCCGACGGCCGAGACGACCAGGCTCGTGACGTTCGCGACGTTCGAGGAGATGTGGGCGGCGTTCCCGGTGATCGCCGAGACCTTCTCCAGCTCGCCTTCGACCTGCACGAGGGAGGCGTTCACGTTGTCGAGCGTCGCGTTCGCGTTCCGCAGGATCGGGCCGATCTCGTGGTCGACCTTGTCGAGGATGCCGTTGACGCGGGTGACCGTGCCGTTGAGCTTTCGGATGAGACCGACCGCGAGCATGAGGCTGAAGATGAAGAATGCGACCGCAATGATGAGGAACGCGACTTCTCCAAGGCTCACGTTCTCGAACTCGACCGCCAACGTCTCGCCTGGCACAGCTCTTCCCCCTTGCTGAAGCATGTCAGCCGACCGGTGCGGCTGGTGATTCTTCCCCGGTTCGCGCGTAGAAGCGACGCAGCCCCGACCTTACCTTGCGGGATCGGACATCCGACGCAACGGGGCGCGGCCCGGCCTATCCGGCCTCGGTGAGGGCGCGGCGGTCCTCCGCGAGGCGCGGCAGGGCCGCCTGGGCGGCGACGACCGCGGTCACTTCCGAGCCGACGCACAGCTCGTACCGGTCGTCGCACTCGACGGGTACGACCCACAGCTCCAGGTACAGCTCGTCGCGCACATAGCAGCCCTCCTCGCCGATGCCGCCGACGCACGTCCCCGGCTCGGCCGGGGCCCACCCGGCGTTGAGCACGGCCTCCCAGTACACCTGGGACGTGTCCTCGACGGTCCCCTCGGACTCCCAGGTGCGCATGCGGACCCGGCACTCCCCCACGCACCAGCGCGAGCCGTACGTCTCGTCGGCGACGCTCACGGCGGCCCAGGCCGGGACGGCGAGCTCGTCGGCGGCGCGGCGGGTCGGGTCGACGGTGACGGCGCGGCCGAGGAACAGGACCGCGGCCACGAGCAGCACCGCCGAGACGCCGATCGCGATGACGCCCATGCGCAGCCGCTCGATCCGGGCCCCGGTGCCCTCCAGCGCCGCCGCGAGGCGGCCCGGCCGCGGCGGGCGGTCAGTCGCCATCGGCGGGCTTCCTGCCTTCGTCGGCCTTGCGGACGATGCGGCGGAGCTTGTCGAGGCGGGGCCCGATCTCGCCTTCCAGGCCGTGGCGGGTGGGCCGGTAGTAGTCGCGTCCGGCGACGACGTCGGGCGCGTACCGCTGCGGCACGACGCCGCGCGGGTCGGCGTGCGGGTAGACGTAGGCGGCGCCGTGGCCGAGGTTCTTCGCGCCGCCGTAGTGGGCGTCGCGCAGGTCCGGCGGGACCGGTCCGATCTTCCCTTGGCGCACATCGCGGATGGCCTCGTCGATCGCGGTGATCACCGCGTTGGACTTCGGGGCGGTCGCGAGGTGGGCGACGGCCTGCGCGAGGTTGATGCGGGCCTCGGGCATGCCGATGCGCTCGACCGCGGTCGCGGCGGCGGTGGCGGTCTGGAGCGCGGTCGGGTCGGCCATGCCGACGTCCTCTGAGGCGAAGATGACGAGGCGGCGGGCGATGAACCGCGGGTCCTCCCCGGCGACGACCATGCGTGCCAGGTAGTGCATCGCGGCGTCGACGTCGGAGCCGCGGAGGCTCTTGATGAACGCGGAGGCCACGTCGTAGTGGCCGTCGCCGTCCCGGTCGTAGCGGACCGCGGCGGTGTCGATGGCGGCCTCGACGACCGCGACGGTGATGGTGTCGTCCTCGCCGACCGAGAGGGCCGCGGCTTCGAGGGCGGTCAGGGCCTTGCGGGCGTCCCCGGCGGCGGTGCGCACGAGGTGCTCGCGGGCTTCTGCCTCAAGGGTCACTTCGCCGTTCAGGCCGCGCTCGTCGGCGACGGCGCGGTCGACGAGCTCGCCGATGTCCGTGGCGTCGAGCTCCCGCAGCGTCAGGAGCACGCAGCGGCTGACCAGCGGCGCGACCACGGAGAAGTACGGGTTCTCGGTGGTGGCGGCCAGGAGCGTGATCGTGCGGTCCTCGACGGCGCCGAGGAGCGAGTCCTGCTGGGTCTTGGTGAAGCGGTGGACCTCGTCGATGAACAGGATCGTCTGAGGGCCGCCGGTGCGGCGGATGCGGCGGGCCTCGTCGATCGCGGCGCGCACGTCCTTCACGCCGGAGTTGAGGGCCGACATCGCGCGGAAGCGCCGGTCGCCGGACTGGGCGACCAGATGCGCGATCGTGGTCTTCCCGGAGCCGGGCGGGCCCCACAGGATCACCGAGAGCGGCTGGCGGCCCTCGACGACCTGCCGCAGCGGCGACCCCGCGCCGAGCAGGTGGTCCTGGCCCACGAGCTCGTCGAGGGCGCGCGGGCGCATGCGCACCGCGAGCGGCTCGTCGCCGGTGGCGGCGCCGGTGCCGAGGATGCCCGACTGCTGCGGCTCGGGCGGCTGGGCGATATCGAACAGGCCTGGTGCGTCCATCTCGCCTTCAGCGTAAGCCATGCGCATGAGCGGACCGCACAACCGAGACGTTGCTGTGGGCTGGCGTCCGGACGCGCGAAGGGCCGCCGCACCGGTGGTGCGGCGGCCCTCAAAGCGTGCGGGGCTACATGCCCGAGCGCATGAACTCCTCGAACGGGACGAGGTTGTCCGTGTCGGGGGCCGCGATGTCGTAGGAGCCGCCGATCTCGGTGATCTCGGAGGTCATCTCCATGACGATGCCGTCCATCTCGGGGAGGGCCATGGTCATCGACTTCAGCAGGCCGTTGTCGTCGAGGGTCACGGTCACCTCGGTGCCTTCGAGCGCGGTGGCGTCGGCGTCGGGGATGTCCTCGACGAAGGGGGCGAGCGCCTCGGAGTCGGCGGAGAGCGTGCCGGTGAAGGTGTTGTCGCCGGTCTCCTCGACGTTCTCCAGGCTGCTGAGCATGGTCTCGGTCTGGGCCTTGAGGTCCAGGCCGCCGAACTGGCCGTAGACCTCGGCCATGTCGCCCTCGGTCATGTCGAGGGTGAACCAGGCGTCCTCGCCGTACTGCTCGGCCATCCCGTCGAACATGCCGCCGCTGAACTGCATGTAGGCGGTGTCGCCGACGATGATCGACTCGGAGTGCATGTCGCCGAACAGGGAGGCCATGCTCGGGTCGATCTCCTCGCCCGCGGCCTCGGCCATGGCGCTCATGGAGATGTCGCCCACGGACTTGGCGTTCTCGCCGTCGACTGTGGTGGTCATGGCGACGAACTCGGAGCCGCTGACGGTCATGGACGACTCCATGACGTAGGAGTCGTCGTCGAGCCCGGTCACGGCGGCCAGCACGGCCTCCTGCGGGGACAGGGCCGCGGCGGCCTCGTTGTCCGCGGTGTCGCCGGACCCGCCTCCGGCGGTGTCGTTGGAGCCGTCGCCGCAGGCGGCGAGGCCGAGGCCGAACGCGGCGACGGCGACGACGCCGGTGAGGCGCAAGGAGGTGCGGGAGTGCATGGGTGTGCTCCTGGGGTCTGGGGATCTGCGTTCCTGCTCTGAGCTTAAGGGACGCGGGCAACGCGCCGGGGTACGGCTCCGTTCACATGACGGGTCGGTTGCCGGTGGACATCACGGGCGATACCTGCTTAGGATGGCAATTCCATCGAAATACCTCAATGTCATGATTTCTCCGCTTCCGTACCGGCACCACGAGAGAGAAGGAGCAGCCATGCGACGCAGACTGCCCGCCATCGGCGCGGCGCTCGCCGGGATCATGCTGGCCGCGGGCACCACCGCGGCGTCCGCGCAGGACGAGGCCCCCGCGCAGACCCCGGCGTTCGACTTCGCGAACGGCGACACCGTCGCCACCGGCCTCACCATCCCCTGGGGGCTCGCGTTCCTCCCGGACGGCGTCTCAGGCCTTGTGGCCGAACGCAACTCGGGCGACGTGCTGCGCATCGGCACCGATGCCGACCCGGCCGTCCTGGGGACGCTCGACGTCGTCGGCGGCACGAGCTCGATCGACGAGCGCGGGCTCCTGGGCCTGGCGGTCTCGCCGACCTTCGCGACCGACGGCTGGGTCTACGCATATCTGTCCACTGAGGAGGACAACCGGGTGGTGCGGTTCACCCTCGAATCGTTCGACCCCGTGCCGGTCGTCACCGGCATCCCCTCCGCGCTCAACCACAACGGCGGCCGCCTGGCGTTCGGACCCGACGGCAAGCTGTACATCACCACCGGCGACGCGAACGACACCGCGAACGCGCAGGACCTCGACAGCCTCGGCGGGAAGATCCTGCGGGCGAACCCCGACGGCTCAGTGCCCGAGGACAACCCGTTCGAGGGATCGCTGGTCTACACGTGGGGCAACCGCAACGTCCAGGGCCTGTCCTGGGACGCCGACGGGGACCTGTACTTCTCGGAACTGGGCCAGAACACCTGGGACGAGCTGAACTTCGGCGTCGCGGGCGGCAACTACGGCTGGCCCGAGGTCGAGGGCACCGGCGGAGGGCCCGAGTTCGTCGACCCGATCGCCACCTGGTCGACCGCGGAGGCGTCCCCTTCGGGCGCCGAGGTCGTGGGCGACACCGCCTACATCGCGGCCCTGCGCGGCCAGCGCCTGTGGACGGTCCCGGTCGCCGACGGCGAAGCGGGAGAACCGGTCGCGGTCCTTGAGTCGACCCTCGGCCGCATCCGCACGGTCGAACTCGGACCGGACGGCTGGCTGTGGGTGACCACCTCGAACGGCAACGGGACCGACAAGGTCTTGCGGTACAGGCCGATCGAGGCTTAGCGAACGCGGCGCGGCCCGCGGATCGTACATCCTATTTCCTATAGGATGTACGATCCGCGGGCCGCAATTGCGTTGCGCTGCTATTGCTACTGAGTGGCACCCTCAGTCGGGTCGGGATCGGTCGGATCACCAGTCGGATCGCCCGTGGGATCGCCCGTGGGGTCCCCAGTCGGATCGCCCGTGGGATCGCCTGTCGGCTCCTCCGTCGTGGGCTCCTCGGTGGTCGGCTCCTCGCTCGGAGTCTCCGAGGTCTCCTCGTCGGTGGTCCGGTCCCAGGTGTCGTCGTCGTCCTCGGTGGTCGTCTCCTCTTCGGTCGGCGACTCGCTCTCGGTCGTCACCGTCTCGGTGGGCGAGGTGGTGTTGTCGGTGATGTTCCCGCGGGGATCGTCGTTGTTGGTGTTGATCCACCAGATCAGGCCGCCGATGAGGGCCAGCGCCGCAACGATGCCTGCGATGATGAACCACATGGTGGCGCGGTTCTTCTCCTCGGTCTGGCCGAGCTGGCTCGTGGGCTGCGCGGCGGTGTCGCCGCCTGCGCCCGCGGCCATGGCGCCGCCGAGGAGGGCGGTCTGGTCGGAGCCGAAGTACTGGGTCTGCTGGCCGTCGGGCGGGGTCGATCCGGCGGCGGGGAGGGCGCCGGTGACGACGCGTCCTTCGCGGGCGGAGCGGGCCATGTCGGCGGCCGAGCCGTAGCGGGCGCGCGGGTCCTTCTGGAGGGCCTGGAGGACGACCTGGGCGACCCCGGGCGGGATGTCGCGGGAGAGCGGGGGCGGGGCCTGGGTCATGTGGCCGTTCATGACCGCGACGGGCGTGTCGGAGACGAACGGCGGGCGGCCCATGAGGGCCTCGTAGGCGACGATGCCGAGCGAGTAGAGGTCGCTGGCGCCGGTCAGCTCGGCGCCGTTGAGCTGCTCGGGTGAGGCGTACGCGAGGGTGCCCATGACGGTGCCGGTCTCGGTGAGGCCGGAGGCGCCGCGGGCGGCGGAGATGCCGAAGTCGACGATCTTGGCGGCGCCGGTCTCCTCGTCGACGAGGAGGTTCGCGGGCTTGATGTCGCGGTGGATGATGTCGTGGCGGTGGGCCGTCTCCAGGGCGTCGGCAGCGGCGGCGACGATCTGCATGACCTTGGCGGGCGGGAGCGGACCGCGGTCGCGGAGGATCTCGGCGAGCGACCGGCCGCGGACGAGCTCCATGACCAGGTAGGAGATGAGGCCGTCGTCGCCCTCCTCCTCGCCGTAGTCGTAGAGCGCGACGATGCCGGGCGACTGGAGGGCGGCGACGGCGCGGGCTTCGAGCTGGAACCGGGCGCGGAACTTGTCGCTGTTGGAGAGTCCGGCGTGCAAGATCTTGATGGCGACGGTGCGGCCCAGCCGGGTGTCGGTGCCCTTCCAGACCTCCCCCATGCCGCCCGCGGCCAGTCGTTCGTCCAATCGGTAGCGCCCCGCCACCGAGGTCCCGCTCTGCACGTCGAACCCGCTCCTCTTACTCCTGCATCGGCCGGATGTTACATATATCAGCCGTCAACGCGCCGCGGCCACTTCCCAAGGACTCCTGCCAGTTCGGAAAACGCTGAGGGGCGGCCGGGCACTCCGAAAACGAGTGCGGCCCGAGCCGTCGGCTCGGGCCGCGCACTACGACATCGTAGGGCTAAGAGGCAACGGGGTCGGTACCCGCTTCCTCCTCTTCCGTCTCCGGAACGTAGTCGATGCCCGCCTCTTCGCGTTGTTCGGGCGTGATCGGCGTGGGGGCCGAGGTCAGCGGGTCGAAGCCGCCGCCGGTCTTCGGGAACGCGATGACGTCGCGGATCGAGTCGGCGCCGGACAGGATCGCGCAGACGCGGTCCCATCCGAAGGCGATGCCGCCGTGCGGCGGGGCGCCGTACTTGAGGCCCTCAAGCAGGAAGCCGAACTTCTCCTTGGCGTCCTCGTGGGTGAGGCCGAGCACGTCGAACACGCGGGACTGGACCTTGCCGTCGTGGATACGGATGGACCCGCCCGCGATCTCGTTGCCGTTGCAGACGATGTCGTACGCGTACGTCAGCGCGTGCTCCGGGTCGGTCTCGAACTTGTCGATCCACTCCGGGTTCGGGGAGGTGAACGGGTGGTGGATCGCGGTCCAGCCGCCGTCGTCGGTGCGCTCGAACATGGGGGCGTCGACGACCCAGCAGAACGCCCACGCGTCGGGGTCGATGAGGCCGGTGCGCTTGCCGACTTCGAGGCGGGCGGCGCCGAGCAGCTCCTGGGCCTCGCGGCGGTCGGCGGAGGCGGCGAAGAAGACCGCGTCCCCGGCCTTGGCGCCGACGGCGTCGGCGAGCCCGGCGAGGTGCTCCTCGGAGAGGTTCTTGGCGACGGGGCCCTTCGGCTCGCCGGTCTCGGCGTTGAAGGTGATGTAGGCGAGGCCCTTGGCGCCGCGCGCCTTGGCCCAGTCCTGCCAGCCGTCGAGCTCCTTGCGGGTCTGGGATGCGCCGCCGGGCATGACGACCGCGCCGACGTAGCCGCCCGCGTCGATCGCGCCGGCGAAGACGCGGAACTCGGTGCCGCGCAGGTAGTCGGTGAGCTCGACGAGCTCCTGGCCGAAGCGCAGGTCGGGCTTGTCGGAGCCGTACCGGTCCATGGCGTCGTGCCAGGTCAGCCGCTGGATCGGGGTCGGGATCCGGTAGTCGGCGAGTTCGGACCACAGCGCGGAGACGATGCGCTCGCCGAGGGCGATCACGTCGTCCTGGTCGACGAACGAGGCCTCGATGTCGAGCTGGGTGAACTCGGGCTGGCGGTCGGCGCGGAAGTCCTCGTCGCGGTAGCAGCGGGCGATCTGGTAGTACTTCTCGAAGCCGCCGACCATGAGGAGCTGCTTGAACAGCTGCGGGGACTGCGGGAGCGCGTACCAGGAGCCGGGCCGCAGGCGGGCGGGCACGAGGAAGTCGCGGGCGCCCTCGGGGGTGGAGCGGGTGAGGGTCGGGGTCTCGACCTCGACGTAGCCCTCTTCGGCGAGGAGGTTGCGCGCGATGTGGTTGGCCTTGGAGCGCAGGCGGATCGCGTCGTTGGGGCCGGTGCGGCGCAGGTCGAGGTAGCGGTGGCGCAGGCGGATGTCCTCGGAGACGTCCACATGGTCGTCGATCTGGAACGGCAGCGGCGCGGACTCGGAGAGCACGTCGAGCGCGGTCGCGCTGATCTCGATCTCACCGGTCGGCAGGTCCGGGTTCTCGTTGCCTTCGGGGCGGCGCGCGACGGTGCCGGTGATCGACACGCAGTACTCGTTGCGCAGCTTCTGGGCGGCCTCGGCGGCCTCCGAGTCGCGGAAGACGACCTGGACGACGCCCGAGGCGTCGCGCAGATCCACGAACTCCACCCCACCGTGATCGCGGCGACGCGCCACCCATCCGGCGAGGGTGACTTGCTGGTCGACGTCAGCGGCACTCAGCGTGCCGGCGAGGTGTGTCCGATACACGGCCTCAGAACCCCTTAGCGATTGGACTGGTGAAACACCGGCGCCTGTCAAGCGCCAGCGCCAATCGTATAACCGCCGGTGCGCACCGGTCGCGCGCATATCGCCGGGCACGGCAGGGGTCACCCGGAGGGGTCGGGCCGTCAGCGAGCCCGTTCCCTCACCTTCGTTCAGCGCGCCAGAGCACTGAACCCAAGCAGGCGGACCACGACGTCGAGGAAGCGCCGCGCGTCGGCGACGATGGAGTCGGCCTCTTCGGGGGTGACGATGTCGGGGATGCCCGCTTGGGCGAGGACCCGCTTGCGGGCGGTGCGGGCGAAGTGGGAGGCCCACTCCTCCAGCTCGGGCGCGACGTTGCGCAGGAGCTCCCAGGTGCTCGACGGGCGGCCGGGGCGGCGCCTGCCGGTGGCGTCCCCGGCGCGCACGGCGAGGACGGCGACGGCGACGCGCAGCGCCGCCATGTGGGCCTCGGCGTAGCGCTCGCCGGGCCGCACGCGCTCGGCGGCGTCGTCGAGGTCGGCGCGGGCGGTGGCGAGCAGTTGCAGCGGGGAGCGGTTCGGTAGCTGGTCGGCGGGAATGCGCAGGCGGGAGTTGGAGACGGTGCCGGCCTGCACGAGTCGGGGGGAGGAGCCGGTGCCGGCGGTCGACACGGTCGATGCGGATCGGGTGGCTCCGGGTCGGGAAGCAGCCATGGTGGCCTCCTAAACCTCTGTTCGAACTTGCGTTCGAGAAATATGGAACCACAGGGGTACGACATTTCCAACCCCCAACTTCGCACAAAATCAGCGCATCGCTACGGATTGTCGCCCATCCGACAGGAGAACCCTTGCGCAGCAATGCGAAAGGGCCGCGGACAATGCAGTCCGCGGCCCATTGTGTTCCCGTCCGCGTCACGCGGTGTTCGAACAGTCCCGGCATGGGCGGCCGCGCTGGAGCCGCCCGAGCGGGCTACTCCGTGATCTCGTCCACGAGGCGCAGGTGGCCGCGCGCCTCGTCGTTGCGTCCCATCCGCTGGAGGGTGCGGCCCAGGAGCAGGCGGGCGTAGAAGTCGGCCGGATTGGCCTCGACCATCTTCTCCGAGAGCGCCAGCGCCTTGTTCAGCTGCGCCGACTTGAAGTAGGCGCGGGCCGCGACGAGCATGACGTCCGGGTGCTCCGGGTGGTCGCGCAGGAGCGGCTCCAGGAACTTCAGGGCGGCGTGCGGGTCCTTCTGGGCGAGCATCTCCTCGGCGTCGCGCAGGCGCTGGGTCTCCTCGGGGACCTGCCGTCCGCGCGCGGCGGAGTCGATGAAGGCGGCGATCTGGTCGTCGGTGATGTCGTCGGAGCGCATTCGACCCTCAACGCCCGGGGGCGCGGGATCATTCCCGGTCAGTCGTTGCGCAGGGCCGCGCCGACGACGATGACGAGCTGGAGCAGGCCGAGGGCCGCCAGGAGCATCCACGCGGTGATCGCGATCGTCACGACGCCTTCGGTCCACTCGGCGTACTGGCCGCCTCCGGCGACGGCGATCACGCCGCACGCGCCCAGGCCCAGGGCCACGACCACTTCGCGGACCGAGCGCTCCCCCATCGTGGTCATGCCGAGGTCGTTGAGGCCGACCTGCCGGGCGCGCATGCGGGTGAGGACGTACATCCAGCACAGGGCGCCGGTGACGGTGACGGCCCAGCCGGGGGCGCCGAGGAGCCACAGGGCGAGCAGCCAGGCGCCTTCGGAGCAGCGCGCGGCGAGGGGTTCGAGGACGAGGACGCGCCGCGACAGGCTCGTGGAGCGGGCGGCCAGGAGCATGTAGGAGGCGTCGGCGAGGGCCGTGACCGCCAGGAGCGGCAGGGCGATGAGGACGACGGGGCCGCCGACGACGACGCAGACGGGGATGAAGAGGCTCGCGGTGAGGCCGACGCCGACGACCGCGCCGGGCTGGAACCGGGTGGAGAGGATGACCCGGCCTACAAGGGAGTCGGCGGGCACTCGGGTGCGCATGGGTCTTGTTGTAGCAGACGGCATCACACGCGTATTCGCAGCATCGGACATAGCAGAGGACTCTACGTGTTGCGGCAGTGACCGCAATCCCCCAGTCGTGTCGTCCGGTTCCCTATGGGCGCAGGTTCTTCCAGACGCGGCGCGTCGACCGCGAGTGGTTCAGGGTCGTGAAGTGCAGCCCGGGGGCGCCTTCTTCGAGGAGGCGCGCGCCCATGGCGGTGGCGACCTCGACGCCGATGTCGCGGACCGCGTCGCGGTCGTCGGCGACGGCGCGCAGGCGCTCGGCGAGGGCCTCGGGGAAGACCATCCCGGTGAGGACCGCGAACCGCTCGATCTGCTTGATGTTCGTGATCGGCATGATGCCCGGCACGATCGGGATGTCGCATCCGGCGGCGGCGACGGCGTCGCGCAGCCGCAGGTAGTCCTCGACGTCGTAGAAGATCTGCGTGATCGCGAAGTCGGCTCCGGCGCGGCACTTCTCCACGAAGTAGCGGACCCCGGTGTCCCAGTCGACGTCGCGCGGGTGCCCGTCGGGGAACGCGGCGACGCCGACGCTGAAGTCGCCGGACTCCTTGATGAGCTCGACGAGCTCGCGGGCGTGGAGGATGCCCTCGGGGTGCTGGACCCAGTCGGCGCGCGGGTTGCCCGGCGGGTCGCCGCGCACCGCGAGGATGTTGCGGACCCCGACGTTCGCGAAGTGGCCGATGAGGTTCCGCAGCTCGGCCACGGAGTGGTCGACGGCGGTGCAGTGCGCCATCGTCAGCAGCGTCGTCTCCGAGTTGACGAGGTTGGTGGTGTCGACGGTCTTGAGCCGCGTGGACCCGCCCGCACCGTAGGTCACCGACACGTAGTCGGCGCCGAGGCGCTCCAGGTCGCGGATGGTCCGCCACAGGACGCCCTCGGCGGCCTCGTCGCGGGGCGGGAACAGCTCGAACGAGAACTTGGGCTCGCCGGACCGCAGCAGGTCGCCGATCTTGGCGGCCTTGACCGGCATCACGCTGGGCGTCCCGAGTGTCATGACCCAACGGTAACGGGACTGACACACGTGTGCTGACCTGCATTCGCGGACACCCAACAGGTGGGACGCGCGGAAGCTCGTCTAGCGTTCGGAACGTGGAGCTCAACGAGCGCGTCGACGCGGCCCTGGCGGCCTTCCTGGACCGGCAGGCCGCGGTCATCTGCGGCATCGACGAACGGCTCGGCGTCTACGCCGACGCGGTGCGCGACTTCGTGCTCGGCGGCGGGAAGCGGCTGCGGCCCGCGTTCGCGTACTGGGGCGCCCGCGGGGCGGGCCTGGAGGACTCCGACGAGCTCGTCGCCTGCGTCTCCTCCCTCGAACTGCTCCAGGCGTCCGCGCTCATGCACGACGACCTCATCGACGGCTCCGACACGCGGCGCGGCGCCCCCTCGATCCACCGCAGGTTCGCGTCCCTCCACGAGTGCGAAGGCTGGTCGGGACGGCCCCTGGAGTTCGGCTCGGCGGCCGCGATCCTCCTCGGGGACCTGTGCCTGGCCTGGTCCGACGAGCTGTTCTGCTCCGCGGGGATGCCGTTCGAGAAAGTCGCGGCCGCGCGGAGCGACTTCGACCTGATGCGCACCGAAGTGAGCGCCGGGCAGTACCTCGACGTGCTCTCTGAGGTGCGCCGGGACGTCTCCGAGGCCACCGCCGCGAAGGTCGCCCGCTACAAGTCCGCGAAGTACACGATCGAGCGGCCGCTGCTCATCGGCGCGTCCCTCGCGGGCGCCCCCGAGCGCGTCCGCGCGCACTACTCGGCGATCGGGCTGCCGCTCGGCGAGGCGTTCCAGCTCCGCGACGACGTGCTCGGCGTCTTCGGCGACCCCGCGCAGACCGGCAAGCCCGCCGGGGACGACCTGCGCGAAGGCAAGCACACGTTCCTGGTCGCGCGGGCCTGGGCCGCGGCCGACGCGGGCCGCCGGGCGGCCCTGGACGCCGGGCTCGGGGACCCGGACCTCGACGCCGAGGGCGTGGCGCGGCTGCGCGCGGTCCTCATGGACACCGGCGCGCTGGCGGACACCGAGCACCGCATCGAGGCGCTCGCCGCGGAAGCGGAAGCGGCCCTGGAGGACTCGCGGGCCGACGTCGACCCCGCGGCCCTGGAGGTCTTCGCGGGCCTCCTCGTGAAGGCCGTGAAGCGCGACTTCTAGGCCGGCGGCCGCGGCCTCAGGCTGCGACACCGCTTCAGAGGTCGGCGAGCCTGCGGCGGAGGTCGGCGGCGCCGGCGTGGCCGATGTCGGTGAGGATTCCCAGCGCCTCCTGCAACGCCTCGCGGGCGGCGTCGGGGTCGCCGGCCGAGAGGTGGAGTTCACCGAGAGACGAGAGCACCTCGCCCTCTCCTCGGCGCGATCCGGCTTCGCGAACGCGTGCGAGGGCCAGGTCGTAACAGGAGCGTGCGCGTTCGTACCGGCCGAGGCGATGGTGGATGAAGCCGAGGCTGTCCAATACGGCGGCCTCCAGGTGGGGGCGGAGGTCGGATTCGACCGCTTGGCAGGCATCGAGTGCTCGTTCGCAGTATTCGATCGCCTCCTTGTACTCGCCGAGCTGGGCGTGATACCAGCCGACCGCGTTCAGCGCGCGGGACACGCCGATGCGGCTGCCTTGTGAACTGGAGAGCTCCAGAAACCACTGGGAGTGTTCAAGTGCCGCGCCGTGATGTCCTTGCAGCGCGGCCAGGTTGGCGAGACCGTGGTGGGTGGCCGCCTGCGCGATGCGGTCTTCGGCCGCGACGGCGAGCCGCAACGCCCGGAGCAGGTGCGCCCGGCTGTCCTCGAAACGCCCGAGCCCCGTATAGCTCCAGGCCAGGACCCGGTGGGAGTGGACCTGCGCGGCCGAATCGCCGATCCGCTCCGCGGCGCCCAGGGCTGCGAGCTGGAGGACGACCTGGTCGCGCATGTGGCCGCGCACGTAGTAGAAGCCGGAGAGCGCCCAGCCGGACTGCCAGACCTGGACGTCGAGTTCGCCTGCCGGTTGGCGGAGCACGACGGCGGCCATGCCCGCATGCTCCGCTTGGAACCAGGCCCGCGCCGCCTCCCGCTCGGTGAGGGATTCGGGGGCGGTGCCGGGACTCGGCACTCCCAGCGGGATGGCGAGCTCGTCGATGCTCGGCCGAATCATCGCGGCCGCAGGGCAGGCGGTGTGCGTGTAATGGTCCAGCAGCCGCCGCATGGCCTTTCGGCGCTCGGCCTCCGAGTCGGTGCGCTCGGCCAGCGCGGTGGCGTGCTCCCGGAGGAGGTCGTGGAGGGAGTAGCGGCCTTCGAGGCTCTTGGTGAGCAGGCTGGCCCGGGTCAGTTCCATCAGGGCGGCGGCGGTGTCGTCGGCGCTCATGCCGGTGAGGCTGGTCGCCAGTGCCGGGGACAGGTCGAGGCCCGGGTGGAGGCCGAGGAGGCGGTAGGTGCGCTGCGCCGGGGCGGAGAGGTGGCGGTAGGACCGGTCGAAGACCACGGCGACCGAGGTGGACGGGTCGGTGGGGCCGACGTTCAAGCGGCCGAGTCGGTTCTCGGTGAGCATGCGGGCGTAGTCGCCGACGGAGGCGGTCCGTGCGTGGTGGGTTCGGTGGTTCGCGGCCGCGATGTGGATGGCGAGCGGCAGGCGGCCGCAGGCGTCGGCGAAGGCCGCTATCTCGTCTGCTTCGGCGTCGTTGGCGATCGGCCGTCCCAGGAGGCCGCGCAGGAGCGAGGCGGCTTCGGCGCCTGAAAGGGTGTCCAGGGGCAGGTGGACGGCGCCGGAGTGGGTGGCGCGCAGTCCGTCGAGCTGGCTGCGGCTGGTGATGAGGACCAGGCAGTCCGGCTCGGTCGGTATGAGCGGGCGGACCTGCGGTTCGGCGTGGGCGTTGTCCAGCACGATCAGCATTCGCTTGCCGCGCAGTGCCTCCTGGTAGCGCGCGGCCAGTGCGTCGGGGTCGTCCGGCACGGCCTCCGGGTCGACGCCCAGTTGTTCGAGCAGGCCGGCGAGCGCCTGGTGCGGGTCGGTCGGAGGCAGATCGGCGTAGCCGTTGAGGTTGACGTACAGGCAGCCGTCGACGAAGCGCGCTTTGACCGCCCGGCTGCGCGCCCAGTGCACGGCGAGCGCGGTCTTGCCGACGCCGCCGATGCCGGTGAGCGCGGCGACGACCACCGACCGGCCGCGCCGGTGCTCGCGCAGCAGGCGGTCCAGGCGTCGCTGCTCTTGGTTGCGGCCGAAGAAGGCCCTGTCGTCGGCCGGGAGTGCGCGGGAGGCCCAGTCGGCGACGGGCTTCTCGGCGTTGAGGGAGGTGCCGGTGAGGCGGCGGCGGACTTCGTCGAGCTCGACGCGCTCGCGCAGGCTCAGACCCAGTCGCGGGTTGCTGAGGAGCTGGTCGAAGCGGTCGGGGGCGTCGCCGGTCGGGGGCTTGGGGAGGTACTCGCCGCGGATCCAGTAGTAGATCGTCACCCGGCTGACGTTCTCGGTGGTCTCGGCGATCTGCCGGACACTGCATCCGGAGTCGGCGATGCGGGCGCGCAGCCAGCCGCCGAGCTTGGCCGGGGTGTCGAGGTGGGCGAACGCGCCGTCCTCGTCGCCGGGTCGGTGGCCGGCGAGCCAGGACCGGACGGTCTCCTCGCTCACGCCGAGCTCGTCGGCCACTTCGGCGACGGTCCGGCCGCTGTCGGAGAGGTGCACGGCCAGCCAGGAGGAGAGCTGCGCGATGGCGCTGCCGGATCGGCGGGGTTCGGGATTCACGGGTCTCCGCTGGCGGGGGCGGCGGACGGGCGAGTTCAAGATAGTTCAGCGGAAGCTTGCCGTCAACGGCCGCAGCGGATGCAATGGCGTCGTCCGTCACAGTTCCTCCCCGACGGTCCCACCCGTCCCGGCTTCGGGTCGACACCTAGGAGACGCATGTCAGAGCAGGCGGCCCGATTCCGCGACGTGTTCGCCGTCGGCGAGTTCCGGGTGCTCTGGATCGCTCAGGCGCAGTCGCGCATCGGCGACCAGTTCGCGCGGGTCGCGCTGTCGCTGCTGGTGTTCGAACGGACCTCGTCGGCGGCGCTCACCGCGCTGGTCTACGCCTCGACCTACCTGCCGCCGCTGCTCACCGCACCCCTGCTCGCGGGCCTGGCGGACCGGTACTCACGCCGCACCGTCATGTGGACTGTGGACGTACTGCGGGCGGTCCTCATCGGGCTCATGGCAGTTCCGGCAATGCCGCTGCCGGTGCTCGGCCTCCTCGTGGTGGCCGTCGCCTGCCCCGAACCGCTGTTCTCCTCCGCCCGCATCGCGACCCTCCCCAAAGTCCTGCCCGGCGGGCGCTACCAGGTCGGCATGGGCATCACCGGCGCCACGGACGGCATCGCGCAGATCGCCGGGTTCGCCCTGGGCGGGGTCGTCGTGGCCGCCACCGGCAGCCCGCATCTGGTCCTGGCCGTCAACGCGCTCACCTTCCTGGTCTCGGCCGCACTCGTGCGCTGTGGCCTGCGCCCGCACCTGCCCGAGACCGGCGGGGACACCGGGAACAGCGCCCCGAAGGGCCGGTTCGCCCTGGCCGGGGTCCGGCTCGTGGCGAGGAACCGGAGCCTGATGGGCCTGGCCGCGCTGGCTTGGACGTTCGGGTTCTACGTCGTGCCCGAATCGCTCGCCGCCCCGTACGTCGCCGAGATCGGCGCGGGAGCGTCCGCCGTCGGCCTGCTCATGGCGGCCGACGTCGCCGGGATGGCGATCGGCGGACTCCTGGTGGCCCGTCTGGGAACCGAGGTGCGGCGGCGGCTGACGGTGCCGCTCGCCTTCGCCGCCGGGCTCCCGCTCGTCGTGACGTTCGCCGAGCCGGGCGTCTGGGCTGCGGTAGCGCTGTGGGCGGTCTCCGGCCTGTGTTCGAGCTTCGTCGTCATCGCCGAGGTCAGGTTCGTGCTCCAGGTGCCCGACGAGATCCGCGCCCGCGCCATCGGCTTCGCCGCCGCCGGCCTCCAGACCGCCCAGGGGCTGGGGATGGCGCTCGCCGGCGTCCTCGCCGAAGCGCTGTCCCCGGCCTTGTCGATCGCGTTGTGCGGCGCGGCCGGTTCGGTCGTCGCGCTCGCGATCGGCCTCGTCTTCAGGCTCGCCGCACCGGACGAGCCGCAAGTCTCCGAGCGGTCGGCGCCTCCCGCCGAGGACCGTTCGGAACCGGTCAGGACATGAGCGACACAGGAGAGGAGGGAACACGATGAACCACATACAGAAGGACACGAGCTGGGGCAAGGACACCAGCTGGGGCAAGGACACCAGTTGGGGTAAGGACACCAGTTGGGGTAAGGACTCCAGCTGGGGCACCTGCTAAGCGCGACCCCGAGGGGCCCGTGCCGAATTCTCGGCACGGGCCCGACGGCGTCCTGAGCCGACCGGCCTCAGCCCGTGACATCATTCCGGCCGTCAGTGGACGATCGCCGTCTCGCCCGGTCCCCCGTTCGGAGTCGGTCGTTCGCATGACCCCCGCACGGGTGACCTGACGGTTACCCTTCGTCGCCCCGATCGTTGATCCGAGTGAAGGACACGAACGGACGGTGGGAGACACGTGGGACTCTTCGGTGCCATCGGGCGCGAGACCAAGGGCGCGGTCCGCTCGCTCGGCTACGACCTGCGCCGCTCGAAGCGGTTCCGGCGGATCGGGGTGATCGCGGTGGCGACCGTCGCCGGCGGGGTCATCGCGACCGGCGCGCTCGTGCGCGGCGGCGCGGGTGTGCCGGGCATCGCCGACGGCGACGACGCGGACATCATCGAGGGCTGGTTCGGGCTCGGCTCGGACACGACTGGCCAGGACGCCGAAGCGGCCGGCACGGCCGCGGAGGAGGAGGCGCCCCGGGGCGGCGACGCCGCCGACCCGAGCGCGGAGGAGTCGACCGCTGGAGCGGCGACCCAGGGCCGCGGGAGCGGCGGCGGCACGGGCGGCCGCTCCCCCGACCTGGTGCCCATCGGCGGCGACGACGGCACCCGCGGCCCCACCGAGGAGGAGAGCTCCCCGACCCAGGAGCCGACGACGGAGGAGCCCACCGAGGAGCCGACGGAGACGACGCCCACGGAGGAGCCCACCAGCGGCGAGCCGACCCAGGAGCCGACGAGCGAGGCGCCGACGACCGACCCGGGCTCGTCCGAGTCGGTGACCATGAGCCACACGCCGAGCGAGGAGCCGTCGAGCGAGTCGGCGAGCGCGCCCGCGCAGGCCGAGAAGGGCTCGGTCGCCCCGATCCCCCGCAAGGGCCCGGTCGGCGGCTGACCCCTCCTACTTCTTCGCCGCCACAGCGCCTTTGGCCTGGTCGAGCTCGGCCCTGATCGCGGTGATGTTGCGCTTGACGGCGGCCACGTCGGGGCTGTCGCCGTCCCGGTCGCCGCGGCGCTGGTCGCGGGCGACGAGCGTCGCCAGGCTCACCAGCTCGTGCTGGAGCTGACGCAGCAGCTGGGAGGCGTCCTTGCCCCAGCGCTTCTGGGCCCGCTTGCGGGCCTTGCGCCGCGAGTGCAGCGACCGCATCTCGGTGAGGTCCTCGGTCGTGATCACCGCTTCGTCCTCATCGGACATGGTGGTGACGAACCAGCGCCATTCGGCGCGGGCCGCGAAGTGGTACAGGACGAAGAACAGGCCGAGGATGATCAGGCCCTTGCCGTAGGTCAGCGGGATCGCGAGCCCCGCGGGGAACGAGGACGGCATCGGCAGGTTCCACAGGCCGTGCATCGCCAGCGCGAGCGCGAACAGGCCGACCATGACGCCCAGGCGGGTGCTGAACGAGCGCCGCGTCTGGGTCACGAAGAACGCGATGCCGAGCCCGGCCGCGCCGGTGTACAGCGGGTGCGAGAACGGGGCGGCGACGAGCACGCGCGTGAACGTCACCGTGAGCGCCCCGGCCATGTCGGAGTTGGGGTTCAGGGCCGCGAAGTTCACCGCGTACGTGAGGTTCTCGACGACCTGGAAGCCGAGGCCGACGAGCGCGCCGTAGATGAGGCCGTCGATGGAGCGGTCGAAGTGCTCGCGCACGATGAGCACGAGCATGACCACGCCGAGGGCCTTGAGCCACTCCTCGTTGATCGGGCCGACGATCGCGGGCCCCCAGGTGCGGGCCCATTTGGCGTCGGCGAGTTCGGCGAGGACGACGAGCGCGGCGTTGTTGGCGAGCATCGCGAGCGCGACGGCGACGATGCCGCCCCAGGCCATCGCGGCCGCGCGCACGGTCGGCGGTTCGCGTTCGAACAGGTCCAGGCGGGAGAGGATCTGGAGGAACACGATCGCGAGGACGGCGTTGACGGCGATGGAGGCCCACAGGGCGGTCGCGATGTCGCCGTAGTCGGGCGAGAAGATCCGGCCGAGTTCGAGCAGGCCGTAGACGAGGCAGGCGACGAACAGCCAGTAGGCGGGTCGCCTGATGCGGATGAACGCGCCCTGGGACTCGACGACGACGCGTTCGGTGCGGACGGTCACTTGCCCTCCAGCTCGAAGGTGGCGACGTACGGCTCGGGGTCGACGTCGGCGGCGGCGGGGTCGGCGCCGGGGGCGATGAGGACGAGGATCGCGGCGGCGCCCTTGTCGTTGCCCACCACGGTGATCGACCCGGCGGAGTCGATGCCGATGATGTCGGCGCGGTACCCGGCGAGCCCGGCGGCCGCGTCGGTGTAGGCGCGGATGTTGTTGTAGATGTAGCCGTTCTGGGCGATGACGGGCTGGACGCGGCGGTCGAGGAGCCGTTCGAGGCTGTCGACGCCGGAGTCGACCTCGACGGAGGCGGTGAGGTGGTCGCGCACGAAGTTCTGGCGCTGGTCGGCGAAGTGGACGCCGGGGCTGGTCCAGCCGGAGCCGGGCAGCTCGTATTCGAGGCTGGCCCCGGCGACGGGGTAGGACTGGAGGAACAGGGTGTCGCCTTCGCCGATGTTCTGCACGGAGTCCCCAAGGGCCCGTTCGAGTCCGATCCACACGGCGACGGGCAGGACGACGGCGACGGCGGCCACCACGGCCTGCCACATGCGGCCGCGCTCCAGCCCCAGCCGGTTCAGCCGGATCGTGACCTCAGCCAATGCGTCCCCTCCCCGAGCCATTGACACACGTGGAATCAAAGGTACGGGAAGGGGACCATGGTTTGTCCGGTTTTCACGCGGACGCGGAGTCCGCTGTCGGGTAGCTGACTGTGCCGCGGGAACGCGCGCGTCGCCGCTGGTCAGTCGAGCTTGGTGATCCAGTTGTGGGTGTCCTCGGTGCGCCCGTACTGGAGGTCCAGGAGCGTCTGGCGCAGCTGCATCGTGAACTTCCCGGCCTCGCCGCCGCCGATGGTGAACGAGCCCTTGCGTCCCTTGACGGTGCCCACGGGCGTGATGACGGCGGCGGTGCCGCACGCGAACGCCTCGGTGAGCAGGCCCGACTCGGCGTCGTCCCGCCAGCGGTCGATCGAGTACTTCGTCTCGCGGACCTCCCACCCGGCCTCGGTGGCGAGCGTGAGGATCGCGTCGCGGGTGATCCCGGCGAGGATGGTGCCGAGCTCGGGGGTGTAGAGCACCCGCTCGTTCTCGTAGGCGAAGAACAGGTTCATGCCGCCGAGTTCGTCGACGTACTTGTACTCCACGGCGTCCAGGAAGATGACCTGGTCGCAGCCGTGCTCGATCGCCTCGGACTGGGGCAGGAGGCTCGCGGCGTAGTTGCCGCCGGCCTTCGCCGCGCCGGTGCCGCCCGGTCCGGCCCGGTTGTACTCCTCGGACACCCACAGCGTCAGGGGCTTGGGGCCGCCCTTGAAGTACGCGGCGGCCGGGGAGGCGATGAGGAGGTACAGGTACTCCTTCGCGGGCCGCACGCCGAGGAACGACTCGGAGGCGATCATGTACGGGCGCAGGTAGAGGGTGGCCTCGTCCTGGCTCGGGACCCAGTCGCCGTCCGCGGCGAGCAGCTCGCGGATCGAGGCGAGGAACCACTCCTCGGGGAGGTGCGGCATCGCCATGCGGTCTGCGGAGATGTTGAGGCGCCGCGCGTTCGCCTCGGCGCGGAACAGGCCCAGGGAGCCGTCCTCGTGGCGGTAGGCCTTGAGGCCCTCGAAGATCTCCTGGGCGTAGTGCAGGACCGCGGCCGCCGGGGAGAGCGTGAGCGGGCCGAACGGCTTCAGGGTCGCGCTGTGCCAGCCGCGGCCCTCGGTCCAGGTCATGGTGAACATGTGGTCGGTGAACACGGTCCCGAAGACGGGGTTGGCGAGGATCGCCTCGCGCTCGGCGTCCGGGGTCGGGTTCGGGTGCGGCTCGCGCCTGAGGTCGGGAAGACCGTCGGTGGTCATGATCTGTCCTTCGGATTCACAAGGTCGGGTGTGTGCTTGTCGTTACTGGTCCTGATGCTTAACTTACCGCTCGTTCAGGTGGTCGGGCGGCAGCCTGTCATCTGGGGCCTGACACGGGAAAACGCCCGGCGAGGCGTTCTGGTCGAACGCGGGCCCGCCGGGCGCTGAAGCTGTTGCTTGGGTCTAGCTGAGCTGTCCGGCGACGTCGGCGGCTACTCGGTCGCCTACCTCGCCGGTGCGGATCTGGGCCCCGCTGTCGCGGGACGCGAGCTCGCGCTCCACCGCGGCGTTGACGGCCGCGGCGGCGTCGGCGCGGCCGAGGTGCTCCAGCAGGAGCGCGGTGGAGGAGATCGCGGCGACCGGGTCGGCGATCCCCTGCCCGGCGATGTCCGGGGCCGAGCCGTGCACGGGCTCGAACGTCGACGGGTGCGTGTGGTCGGGGTTGATCGAGCCGGTCGCGGCCAGGCCGATGCCCCCGGTGACGGCGGCGGCGATGTCGGTGAGGATGTCGCCGAACAGGTTGTCGGTGACGATCACGTCGAAGGTGTGCGGCCGGTTCACGAGGAACATCGCCGCGGCGTCCACGTGCTGGTACTCGGTGGTCACGTCCTGGTACTCGGCGGCCACGTCGTCGAACGCGCGCTTCCACAGGCCGCCCGCGTGGACCAGCACGTTCGTCTTGTGGACGAGCGTCAGGTGGCCGCGGCGGCGGCGGGCGCGCTCGAACGCGTCGCGGATGACCCGCTCCGTGCCGTACCGCGTGTTCAGGGACTCCTCGGTGGCGATCTCCGCGGGCGAGCCGGTGTGGAGGTTCCCTCCGGCGCCGGTGTACAGGCCCTCGGTGCCCTCGCGGACGACCACGAAGTCGATGTCGCCGGGCTTGACGTCGGCCAGCGGCGAGGACGCGCCCGGGTACAGGCGGCTCGGCCGCAGGTTCACGTACTGGTCGAACTCGAAGCGGAGCTTCAGCAGCAGGCCGCGTTCGAGGACCCCCGGCGGGACGGTCGGGTCGCCGATGGCGCCCAGGAGGATCGCGTCGTGCTCGTCCAGTTCGGACAGCACGCTGTCGGGGAGGATCTCGCCGGTCCGGTTGTACAGGCGCGCACCGAGGTCGTACTCGGTGTACTCGTAGCCCGGGAGGGCCACGGCGAGCACCTTCTGCGCCTCGGCGGTGACCTCTTGCCCGATGCCGTCGCCGGCGATGACCGCGATCCTGCTCATGGTGCCTCTCTGGTTTCCGTTTCCTCGACGCCGCGCACTCGGACCCGTCCGGCATCGCGGCCGGGAACGGGGAATGCGGGGCGGGTGCGTTCACCATAACGCACCCGTCCCGCATTCCGACGAACGGCTCTCAGCAGATGGAACGGCTGAGACGCAGGGGATTCAGTGAATCCCTCAGTCCTGGAGGGTCACGGCCTTCGCGCCGGTCGCGCCCACGGAGTCCTTCACGCGGCCCAGCACCTCGCTCGGCACCGGCGCGTCGAGCGCCATCGCCATGACCGCCTCGCCCCCGGCGGCCTTGCGCGCCACCTGCATCGCGGCGATGTTGATGTTCAGGTCGCCGATCGCGCCGCCGATGAGGCCGACCACGCCGGGCCGGTCCGTGTAGCGCAGGAACAGCAGCGACCCGTCCAGGTCGATGTCCAGCTCGAACCCGTCGATGTCCGTCAGCCGCGGGCCGCCGTGCGGCCCGGGGCTGATCGTCCCCGAGACGGTGAGGCCCCGGCCGTCGACCATCGCGCCGCGCAGGGTGACCAGCGTCTGGTACTCCGGCGACTCCTGCGACGTGTACAGGCCGACCTCGACCCCGCGCTGCTCGGCCACCAGCGGCGCGTTCACGTACGTCACCGAGTCGGCCACGTCCACGAACAGCCCCTTCGAGGCCGCCAGCTGGAGCACCGTCACATCGTGCGCGACGACCTCCCCGCGGACCTCCACCGTCACCGACTGCACGGCCGAGCCGGCCAGCGAGTTGAACGTCCGGCCCAGGCGCTCCGCGAGCGACAGCAGCGGGCGCACCTCCTCGTGGACCACGCCCCCGGCCTGCACGTTCGCCGCGTCCGGTACGAACTCCCCCGACAGGGCGAGCTTCACGCTCTTGGCGACCGCCAGGCCCGCGTTGTCCTGGGCCTCGCGCGTGGAGGCGCCCAGGTGCGGCGCGGCCACGACGTTGTCCAGCGCGAACAGCGGCGAGTCGGTGCACGGCTCCTTCACGAACACGTCGAGCCCGGCGGCGGCCACGCGGCCGTCCTGGAGAGCCGCGGCGAGCGCGTCCTCGTCGATCAGCCCGCCGCGCGCGGCGTTGACGATCCGCACGCCCGGCTTGACCTTGTTGAGCGCGTCCTCGCCGATGATCCCCACGGTCTCGGGGGTCTTCGGGAGGTGGATGGTGATGAAGTCGGCGAGCGACAGCAGCGTGTCGAGGTCGACCAGGCGCACCCCGAGCTTCGCGGCGAGCGCGGGCTGGGCGTACGGGTCGTACGCGACGACGTCCATGTCGAACGCCTGCATGCGGGCGGTGACCAGCTGCCCGATCTTGCCGAAGCCGATCACGCCGAGGGTCTTGCCCTGGATCTCGACACCGGTGAACTTCTTGCGGTCCCAGCGGCCGGCGCGCAGCGACGCGTCGGCGCGCGCGATGTGGCGGGCGCTGGCGAGCAGCAGCGTGATGGCCTGCTCGGCCGCGGACACGATGTTCGAGGTGGGCGCGTTCACGACCATGACGCCGCGCTCGGTGGCGGCGGGCAGGTCGACGTTGTCGAGGCCCACGCCCGCGCGGGCGACGACCTTGAGCTTCGGCGCGTGTTCGAGCGCGGCGGCGTCGATGGTGGTCGCGGACCGGACGATCACGGCGTCGGCCTCGACCAGCGCGGCGTGGAGGGAGTCCACGTTCGTCCCGTCGATCTCCCGGACGTCGAAGTCCCCGGAGAGCACCTCGATCGCAGCGGGCGCGAGCGGGTCGGCTATGACCACGACAGGTTTCGGTTCGGTCATGGATACCTCGCAAAGGTAAGGAGCAACGGAGGACCGGGCGCGGCGCTGCGTCGTCAGCGGCAATGGTATGTCGATCGCGTTAACGGCTCCTTACCGACCTGCCGCATTCCGGATGATGGAACACCCCGACCCTGCCGCTTCCCCTTCCCGCTCCCGCCCTCACTCGAAGTGGGCGTCCTCGTCCAGGAGCTCCGCGGCGTCGCTCTCGGCCTCTGCGAGGACCTGCTTCACCACGGGGATCGCGATGCCGGAGCCGTAGCCCTTGCGGGCGAGCATGCCCACGAGCTTGCGCAGCACGGCGTCGTCGCTCTGACCCGCCAAGGACCGGTAGCGGCGGCGGGCGAGTTCCAGGGCCGCTTCGCGTTCGTCCTCGTCGCTGACCTGCTCGACGGCGGCGTCGATGAAGTCCGGATCGACGCCCTTGCGGCGCAGCTCGCCGACCAGCGACCGCTTCGAGAGGCCGCGGGAGCGGTGGCGGGACTCGACCCAGGCGCGCGCGAAGACGGCGTCGTCGATGAGGCCGACCTCCGAGTACCGCTCCAGGATCTCCGAGACGATGTGCTCCTCGAACCCCTTGCGGCGCATGGAGTCGCCGAGTTCGGTGCGCGTCCGGGGACGGCCCGACAGCAGTTGGAGACAGTACTGCCGGGCCTCTTCCGGGTCGTTCGGCTTAGAAGTCGACCGGGGCTTCTTCAATCTCGTCCTCGATCGACGCCGGGGCGTCGGCGGCGGCCGCGTCGACGCCGAGCTTCTCCTTGATGCGCTTCTCGATCTCCAGCGCGAGGTCCGGGTTCTCCTTGAGGTTCGCCCGGGCCTTCTCCTTGCCCTGGCCGAGCTGGTCGCCCTCGTACGTGTACCAGGCGCCCGACTTCTTGACGATGCCGTGCTCGACGCCCATGTCGATCAGCGAGCCCTCCTTGGACACGCCGATGCCGTAGAGGATGTCGAACTCGGCCTGCCGGAACGGCGAGCCGACCTTGTTCTTGACGACCTTGACGCGGGTGCGGTTGCCGACGGCCTCGCCGCCGTCCTTCAGCGTCTCGATGCGGCGGATGTCGAGGCGCACCGAGGCGTAGAACTTGAGCGCCTTACCGCCGGCGGTGGTCTCGGGCGAGCCGAACATGACGCCGATCTTCTCGCGGAGCTGGTTGATGAAGATCATCGTGGTGCCCGTGGTGTTCAGGCCGCCGGTGATCTTCCGCAGCGCCTGGCTCATGAGCCGGGCCTGGAGGCCCACGTGCGAGTCGCCCATCTCGCCCTCGATCTCGGCGCGCGGCACGAGCGCGGCCACCGAGTCGATGACGATGAGGTCGACGGCGCCGGAGCGGACCAGCATGTCGGCGATCTCCAGGGCCTGCTCGCCGGTGTCGGGCTGCGAGACCAGCAGGTCGTCGACGTTCACGCCCAGCTTCTCGGCGTAGATCGGGTCGAGCGCGTGCTCGGCGTCGATCATCGCGGCCACGCCGCCCTCGGCCTGCACGTTCGCCATCGCGTGGAGCGCGATCGTGGTCTTACCGCTGGACTCCGGGCCGTAGATCTCGATGATGCGGCCCTGCGGCAGGCCGCCGACCCCGAGGGCCACGTCGAGCGCGATGGATCCGGTCGAGATGGTCTTGACGTTCTGCTTGGGCTTCTCCCCCAGTCGCATGACCGAGCCCTTGCCGAACTGCTTGTCGATCTGGGCCAGCGCGAGATCGAGCGCCTTGGCCTTGTCCTGAGCGGAGTTCATCCCGCCTCCCTTGGATCCTGTCTGCTTAGCCATGTCGAATACGGTAGCCGCACCCTCCGACAAGGTAGGACAACGGCTTGTTCGAACACGGCGCAACTCGCAACACGAGGGATCCGCCGATCAGCGCACGAGCCGCGCCGGGATCCGCTCGGGCCAGGCCCGGCACACCGCCATCCACACCGCTTTCGCGTTCTCGCCTTCGGCGAGCGCCTGGTCGATGGTGCGGCCGCCGAGCTGCCCGATGGTGGCGTCGGAGGCCACCGACCTGGCGTAGGCCGGGCCGAAG
This sequence comes from Glycomyces sp. MUSA5-2, assembly GCF_037034145.1. Lineage (NCBI taxonomy): Bacteria > Bacillati > Actinomycetota > Actinomycetes > Glycomycetales > Glycomycetaceae > Glycomyces > Glycomyces sp. MUSA5-2. The sequence goes on along the minus strand of NZ_JBAGKG010000002.1, from coordinate 796,507 downwards.
GTCTCGTCCATCCGCTCCCAGAAGTCGCTGAGTTTCACGCGCCGCTCCCCCGTCGTCCGCACCTGTCCATGGGGACAACGGTAGGCGACTCGTTGGCCCGGGGCCAATCCCAGGTGGCAAGATTGCCGGGTGCCTCGCGTCAGCCAAGAACACCTCGACTCGCGCCGCCAGCAGATCCTGGACGGCGCCCGCTCGTGCTTCGCCAAGTTCGGGTACGAGGGCGCGACGGTGCGGCGGCTCGAAGAGGCCACGGGGCTCTCGCGCGGGGCGATCTTCCACCACTTCAGGGACAAGGACGCGCTGTTCCTGGCGGTCGCGTCGGTCGACGCGGCCGAGATGGCGGCGACGGTGGCCGAGCGCGGCCTGGTCGGCGTCATGCAGGACCTGACAGCGGGGGCCGACAAGCCGGAGATCTCCGGGTGGCTGGGGACGCAGCTGGAGGTGGCGCGGCGCCTGCGCACCGACCCCGAGTTCGCCGAGGCCTGGGGCCGCCGCCGCGAGGCCATCGCCGAGGCGAGCCGCGAGCGCCTGGAGCACCAGCGCGAGGTCGGCGTCCTGCGCACCGACGTCGACATCGAGGTCCTCGCGGGCTTCCTCCAGCTCATGTACGACGGCCTCGTCCGCTACCTCGCCACCGGCCGCGACGACCTGGAGATCACCCGAATCCTCCAACTGGTCGAAGAAGCGGTCCGCCGCCACTAGGGAGCGTGCAGTCGACGGGTCGGCAGGATACTCCTGTCGGCCTTGCTTGTGAGCAGGTCTTTACCGCGCAAATCACGTTAGATATCTGAAGGTGGGTCATATTTACACAGACCCCTACTCGTTGGTATGCTCGCGGGTTAGTTGAACAGTCAACTAAGCCTGTCCTTGTATGGGGGCAGCATTCGCAATGGGAGGCAATGTGATCGCAAGACTCCAACCGATCGGGCTGCTCATCGGGCGTGTGGCGCTCGGGGTCGTGTTCATCGCGCACGGGTGGCAGAAGTGGAGCACCAACGGGATCGACGCGACCGCGCAAGGCTTCGAGGGCATGGGAATCCCGGCACCCACGCTGTCCGCCTACTTCGCGGCCACGACCGAGCTCGTCGGCGGCTTCCTGCTCATCGCGGGGGCGCTGCTGCCGCTGGTGGGGCTCGCGCTCGCCGCAGTCATGCTGGGCGCGATGTACTTCGTGCACCTCGACGGAGGGTTCTTCTCGATGAACGGCGGCTACGAGTATGTGCTGACGCTGGCCGTGTTCGCCATCGCCATCGGGTTCTCCGGCGGCGGGCTGCTCGCGCTTGACAGCTTGTGGCTCAACAGGAAGAAGGACGAGGAGGCGGCCGAGCCGGCCGCTGCCACGGCCTAACGAGACGTCCGGGCGGGCCCCACCGCCCGCCCGGGCTAGCACTCGGCCAGGCCGCCGAGGGAGTTGACGTCGGCCGGGTCGATGATGAGCCATACGAACGGGATGTAACCGAACTCGTTCTCCCCCAGGACGACCCGGACCATGACGTCCGAGGCGTCCTTGCCCTCGTGGTAGTCCCAGTAGCCCTCTTCGCCTTCGTTGCCGCGGGGCGTGATCAGGTCCGCGGTCTCGTAGCAGACGAGTTCGAAGACCGTGCCCACCGCCGCATAGCCGATCGCGGTGGAGTCGGACGCGGAGCCGCGGATGCCCGGCTCGCCGCCCTGGTCGGCGCAGTAGGAGCGGGTCTGCGGGCAGTTCCAGTAGACCTCGCCGGTGATCACCTCGGGTGCGGCGGAGGTCGTCGTCTCCTCGGGTTCAGGCGTGTTCGTGGCGGGGTCCTCTGACTCCGCGTTCGATGATTCGGCGTGCGTCGTCGGGTCCTCTTCCGCCGCTTGGCCGTCGAGGCTTCCCAGCCACCATGCGCCGCCGCCGACCAGCGCCGCCGCGAGCACCGTCGCGATGGCGAGGAGCGCCACGGGGAGGCCGCGGCGCCGCGGCGGAGGCGGGGGTTGGACGATCGGCTGCACCACGGTGACCGGATCTGTCGGCGGCGGGACTGCGGCAGGGGTGAGCGGGAGCACCGGGGGCGGGACTGCCGCGGGGGTCACGGGTTGGCCCGCAACGGCCACGGCCCCTTCGCCGACCACGAGTTCGGGCTGCTCGATCATCGTCGGCGCGATGCCGAGCTCCTGGTGGATCATCGTGGCGGCCAGGGGCATCCGGCTCGCGCCTCCGACCATGAAGACGCCCGCGACCTGGTCGGGCGAGAGCCGCGCCTCGCGGATCACCGCCTTCGTGATCGCCACGGTCTGCGCCAGGAGCGGCCGGGCGAGGAGGTCGAGTTCGGCGCGGGTCAGGAGCTCCTCGGCGGCGAAGCCCGGGACGAGGACCTCGGTGGTCGAGCGGCGCGACAGCCGCTCCTTCGCTTCGCGCACCTCGTCGTAGAGCTGGAACCGGGCCCGCAGCACCTCGCCGCCCGCATCGCGGTTGTTAGAGGGCTCGCCGAGCAGGGCCCGCCAGGCCGACGAGCGCTCCTCGGTCCCCGCGAAGCGCCCGCCGAGGTAGTCGACGAGCGCCTGGTCCAGGTAGTGGCCGCCGACGCGGTCCGAGCCGTCGACCGCGAGGACCTCGAAGCCGCCCGGTCCGAAGGCGACCGCGCTCGCGTCGAACGTGCCCGCGCCGAGGTCGTAGACGACGAGGGCCCGGCCGGACTCGATCCGGCGCCCGAGGACCTCCGCGAAGTAGCGGGCCGCCGCGACGGGCTCGGGCAGGAGCAGCGGGGCGGGCAGGCCGGCCGCGAGGGCGGCGTCGGTGACGATGTGGCGGCGGTTCGGGCCCCAGGCGGCGGGGACCGTGATGGTGACCGACCGGGGCGGCCCGGCGACCGCGGTGCACTCGGCGAGGACGCGGCGCAGGACGGCGCGCACGGCGTCGCCGATCGAGACCTCCCTGTCCCCCAAGAGCAGCGAGGGGGCATCGAGGCGGAGCTTCGGGTTGCGCTCGTAGCGGTGGGGGTGGCGGCGGGCCTCCCTCGCCGCGTCCCTGCCAACCAGTAGTGATCCATCGTGGTCGATATATATTCCTGACGGCAGGAGCGGATGGCCGTCGAAGAGGATCTGGTGCCGCCGCCCGTCGCCGCGCAGGACCGCGGCCACGGTGTTGTGGGTGCCGAAGTCGATGCCGAGGGCGGCGGCCGAGCGCGAGGCGTCGTCCATTCAGGACCTTTCAGGGGTGCGGAGCTGCGGTCCCGCAAGGGTACTTCGGGCGCGCCGCGCCCGGTTCCCCCGAGAGAAGACGACTGAGGCCGACGGGGGAATCCCCGTCGGCCTCAGTTCACATGCTCAGTGCCTACCAGCGGTCGCGGCGGTCGCGGTCGCCGTAGCCGCGGCGCTCGCCGCGGTCCCGGTCGCCGTAGCCGCCCCGGCCGCGGTCGTCGCCGCCGCGGAAGCCGCCCTCGCGGTTCCCGCGGTAGCCGCCGTTGTCGCGGCCGCCCTGGTAGCCGCCGCCGCGGTTGCCGTAGCCGCCGCCGTCGCGGTTGCCCTGGTAGCCGCCGCGGCCGCCCTCGCGGTCGCCGTAGCCACCGCGGTTGCGGTCGCCGTAGCCGCCCCGGTTGTCGCGGTCGCCGTAGCCCCCGCGGCCGCCTTCACGGCGCTCGCCGTAGCCGCCGCGGCCGCCTTCGCGGTCGCCGCGGTACCCACCGCGGCCGCCGCCCTCGCGGTTGCCCCGGTAGCCGCCCCGGCCGCCGCCCTCGCGGTTGCCGCGGTAGCCGCCGCGGTCCTCGCGGTCGCGGCGCGGGCCGCGGTCGTCGCGGCGCTTGGACGGGCCTTCGAGGATCTCGCGCTCGGCCTGCTCGCGCAGGCGGGCCGCCTCGGCGCGCAGGCCCTCGGCGTCCTCCTTCAGGCGCTCGATCTGGCGTTCGAGGCGCTTGACCTCGTCGTCGTTGCGGGTCGCCTGGTGCTCGGAGGACACCGCGCGCAGGTCGGTGAAGTTCCGGGCGCCCATGAGCGCGGTCAGCTCGGCGTCGAAGTTGTCGTTGACGTAGTGGCGCGTGGCGTCCACCCCGGCGCGCTCGATGAGGCTGAACATCGACCGGTTCTGGTGCGGCAGCACCAGGGTCGCCACGTGGCCGGACTGCCCGGCGCGCGCGGTGCGGCCGGCGCGGTGCAGGTAGTCCTTGTGGGTCTTCGGCGGGTCGACGTGGAGGACCATGTCGACGCCGTCCACGTGGATGCCGCGGGCCGCGACGTCGGTGCACACGAGCGCGTCGAGGCGCCCGTTCTTGAAGCGCTCCAGGACCTTCGAGCGGTCGGCCTGGGTCATGCCGCCGTGGAGGCCCTCGGCGTTGACGCCCGCCTCGCGCAGCTCCTCGGCGATGCGGTCCACCGCGAGCTGGGTCCGCACGAACACCATCGTCAGGCCCGGGCGGGCGGCGACGGCGGCCGTCATGGTGGCCTTGTCGCGCGGCCCGATGAGCAGCAGGTGGTGGCTCATCGTGGTGACCGAGCCGGCCGGCGGGTCGACCGAGTGGACGACCGGGTCGGACAGGTACTTGCGGACGAGGACGTCGATCTCCTCCTCCAGCGTGGCGGAGAAGAGCATCCGCTGGCCGCCGGTGGGAAGCTGGTCGAACAGCTCCTCGACCTCGGGCAGGAAGCCCATGTCGGCCATCTGGTCGGCCTCGTCGAGGATCGCGAGCTCGACGTCTTCGAGCGAGCACTCGCCGCGGCGGATCAGGTCGCGCAGGCGGCCCGGGGTGGCGACGAGCATGTCGACCCCGGCGCGGAGCGCGTCGATCTGGCGGGAGAACGCGGTGCCGCCGCAGACGACCTTCATCTCGATGCCCACGGCGTCGCCGAAGGTCTGGAGCGACTCGGCGACCTGGATCGCCAGCTCGCGGGTCGGGGTCAGGATGATCGCGCGCGGCCGCTTGGCCTTGGTGCGCCCGCCCGCGGCGAGGCGCGACAGGGTCGGCAGGCCGAAGGCCAGGGTCTTGCCCGAGCCGGTCTGGCCGCGGCCGAGGATGTCGCGGCCGCTGATCGCGTCCGGGATCGTGGCGGCCTGGATCGGGAAGGGCGTGATGATGCCCTGCTCGGCCAGCGCGGCCGTGATCTTCTCGGGGAGGCCGAGCTCCTCGAAGGTCGGGCCCTCGGGGGCCTGGACCTCGTCGGTCTCGACGGTGAACTCCTCCGCGAGCGCGGCGTCGGCTGCGGGAGCCTCGGTCACCGCGGCCTCCGACGGGGAGGATTCGAGGGTTTCAGTGGTTTCGGGGGCAATGTCGGATTCACTGATGGCAGCATCCGGCACAGTTTGGTCAAGAGTCATGGTTCGCCTTCCGCGAGAACGACTTCGTAAGTGACGCACGTTCCGCGGAATATCGGTTTCACCATGAGCCGACGGTGATGGGGCGGGACGCGCCTGATCGGGCCTCTGCAATGAAGAACTAGGGCCAGCTAAGAACAATAGCCGACCGTGAGAAGCGGTCGCCACTCTCACGGTCGGCTTGTGCCTGGAGACACCCTTTCGGGGGTCGGGCTAGGCGTCGAACTTGCGCTGGAACTCCGCGCCGCCGTCGAGGATCTCGTAGCCGAGGACGACGTTGATGCCGATCATCGGGGCGTTGACGTCGGCGTTGTCGGTCCAGATGTGGCGGACCTGCGGGAAGTTCTCGCGCACGAGGCGGAGGTTGAGGATCTTCAGGAGCGTGCCGAGGCGGTGGCCGCGGTGCTCGGGGTTGACGATGGTGATGCCCTGGAACGCGTCCGGGTACTCCGGGTCGCTGTAGGCGAACACGGCGGTGTTGGCGACGGCCTCGCCGGTGGCCTTGTCGATCGCGATGGTCTGGACGGCGTTGACGCCCATGGCCTCGTTGCGGTCGGCGCGGGCGTTCTTGAGCTCGGCGTCGATGGTCTCGGGCCCGAGCTCCAGGTCGCCCAGCGGGACCTCTTCGAGGATCGTGGAGTCGATGCGGGCCATGGTGTCGACGAGGTGCTCGGGCGTGCGGCCGATCCAGGAGACGATCTCGTAGGCGTCGCCCGCGGCGGCCTGGGACTGCTCAAGGAGGGCCTGCTCGGTCTCGGGCGCGAGGGCGTCGACGGCGCAGCGGCGGTTGATCCAGGTGAGGGCCTGCTCGAAGCCGTGCTTCTCGGCGAAGAGCTGCCCGGCCTTCGACCGCTCGACGCCGTCTTCCCAGGTGAGGCGGGTGTCGATGGTGAGGGTGCTGCGGCCGCGGCTCTTCGCGTCTTCGATGAAGTGGTTCAGCAGGTCCGAGCCGATGCCCTGGCGGCGGTGGTCGGGATGGACGTGGATGCTAGCCCATCCGAAATGGAGGTTCTCGCGCCGGGGGTAGCCGGCCTCGGCCAGGCCGACGGCTTCTCCGTCGCGGACGGCCACGAAGGTCGGGCCGTGCTCGGCGGGGTCGGGGTGGACCAGTCCCAGGGAGAAGTTCCCCCAGTGGGGTGCGGGGGCCTCGGGCGCGTCTGCGGCGTGCGCGGCGCGCAGCACTTCGAACGCGCTTGCGACGAGGTCGTCGTCGGCGGGGTCGAGTTCGACGATCTGGATGTTGCTCATCTGCACAGTCTGACCAGGGGGTATGACACTCGGCAACCGAATTACGGAAACGTCCTGTCAGGTCTGGAGCTTGCGCTGGTAGACGCTGAGGGCGTCGACGGCCTCGTAGCCGAGGAGGTCGTTGATGGCGACCATGTGGTCATTGACGTCGGCGTTCTCGGTCCAGACCTCGGCGACGCGCGGGAAGCGCTCGCGGAGCTGGCGGAGGTTCGCGAGCTTGACGAGGAGGCCGAGGCGGTGGCCGCGGTGGTCGGGGTCGACGATCGTCATGCCCTGGCCGGCGTGGCGGGCCTCGGGATCCTCGTAGGCGTTGAGGTTGGTGTAGGCGACGACGGCGCCGGTGGCGCGGTGGACGGCGGCGGCCTTGACGGGGACCTGGTGGACGGCGGCGACGGCGGCCTCCTTGGCGCGGGCGCGCGCGACGTCGACGTGCTCGGCCTCCAGCTCGATGTCGCCGGTGGGGACCTCGACGCGGGTCATGGCGTCGAGGCGCGCGAGCGACTCGATGAGGTCGTCGGGGGCGGGGCCGGTCCAGGCGCGCAGGTCGTAGTCGCCGGAGGCGGCGCGGGCCTGGTCCCAGAGGCGCCGCTCGTCCTCGGGGGCGAGGGCGTCGGTGCGGCTGCGGCGGTGGACGTTGACGAGGGCGAGGCTGAACCCGTTGCGCTCCAGGAAGTTCGCGCCGGTGTCGGGGCGGCGGGGGCCGTCGCCCCAGGTGGTGAGGGTCCCTGCGGTGAGGTCGGTGCGGCCGCGGTAGGAGGCGTACCGGGTGTAGTGGTCGAGGAGGGCGGTGCCGATGCCGCGGCGGCGGTGGTCGGGGTGGACCATGAGCTCGGCCATGGCGAGGTGGGGGTTGTCGTCGGTCATGAGGGCGACCCCGAGGTATCCGGCGAACGCGCCGTCGTCCTCGGCGGCGAAGTACGCGATCTCCAGGCCGGGCCGGTCCTGGCGGAGCTCGGCGCGGAGCGACTGCTCGACGGGGCGCGGGTTCTCGGGGGCGTCGGCCTCCAGGACGCTGTTCATGAGGGCGAGGATGTCGCCCGCCGCGCGGTCGTCGGCCGGGTCCACAGGGGTGATCTGCATGGTCCGAGTATGGCCCGGACCGTCCACGGCCGGGGTCCGCCGCAGGCGCCCGTGGATGCGTGAACCCAAGGGCGCCTGAGCGGTTCAGCCCTTGAGCTGGTATTCGGCGTTGGCGTCCACGGTGGCGTAGCCCAGGAGTTCGTTGATGGCGATCATGGGGGCGTTGACGTCGGCGTTGTCGGTCCAGATCCACTGCGTGGTCGGCGAGTGCTCGCGCAGGAGGCGCAGGTTCGCGAGCTTGAGGAGCAGTCCGAGGCGGTGGCCGCGGTGGGCCGGGTCGACGATCGTGATGCCCTGCATGCTGTTCACAATGTCGCCGTCGTCGAGGTTGAGCTCGGTCCAGGCCTGGATCTCGCCGGTGGCGCGCTCGATCGCAACGGACACGACCTTGGTTCGGCCCTCCTCTGCGTTCACGGCCTCCTTGGCGCGCAGTTTCTCGGGGGTGATCACCTCGGGCTCGATCTCGACCTCGCCCATGGGGACCTCGGAGTAGATCATGGTCTGCATGCGGCACATGGTGTCGACCAGTTCCTCGGGCACCGGGCCGGTCCACTGCCGGACCTCGTAGGCGTCCCCGGCTTTGGCGAGGGCCTCCCGGTAGATGCGCTCCTCCGTCTCGGTGCCGAGCGGGTCAGCAGGGCTGCGGCGGTTGACGGTGGTGAGCGCGCGCGTATAGCCGCGGGCCTCCAGGTCGTTGACGACGGCGTCGTCTCGGTCTGGGCCGCCCTCCCAGTGGACGGAGACGGTGGTGAGGACCGTGGTGCGGTTGCGGGAGGCGCAGAATGACTCGACGTGGTCGCGCAGGAGCGCGTCGGCCCCGGCGGTGCGGTGGTCGGGGTGGACGTACTGCTCGTAGAAGGCCAGTTCGGGGTTGTCGTCGGTGAAGAAGTCGGTGCGGGCCCAGGCGAGGGCCTGCCCCTCCTCGTCGACCGCGGCGAACCAGTACCGCTCGCGGCCGGGGAACACGTGGGTGAACAGCGTCCGGAAGTACCGCTCAGGGTAGGTGGGGTTCTCGGGGGTGTCGGCGTCGTGGGCCGCGATGAGGATGGCGAAGGCGCGGTCGATCAGTACGGCGTCGTCGGCACTGAATTCGATGATGCTCATCGGCACAGTCTGCACAAACCCTCCAAGGGAGACAACGCGATTTTTCGGATCGGCCGTTCGGGTGAGGATGGTCAGCCGTTCGTATGATGCGCGGCGGCGTGCGGATTCCCGTCTTGCTAGGTATCCACCCATACCCAGTTCTGGGAAGCACAGAACGGAACGGAACGAACGTGAGCGAACCTTCTGCCCCGCCGGGGGCGCCGCAGACGCGGCAGGGCGAGTTCGAGGACTTCGTGCGGGCCCGGTCGCGGTCGCTGTGCGCGTCGGCCTACCTCCTGACGGGCGACCGCGGCCTCGCCGAAGACCTCGTGCAGGACGCCCTCGCCCGCACTTGGCGGGCGTGGAAGCGCCTGCACCGCACCGCGAACGCCGAGGCGTACACCCGGCGCACCATGTACCACCTGCACGTCAGCCGGTGGCGGCGCACGAAGGTCGCGGAGATCGCCGTCGACGCCGTGCCCGAGCGGGCCGCGCAGGAGCAGGACACGACGCTGCGCCTGGCCGTCCACGCGGCCCTGCTGTCGCTGCCGCCGAACCAGCGGGCCGCGATCGTGCTGCGCTACTTCGAGGACCGGACCGAGGCCGCCGCGGCGGCCGTCCTCGACTGCCCGGTGACCACGCTGCGGGCCCGCGTCCAGCGCGGCCTGCGCAACCTCAGGAACCGCTTCCCCCACCTCGTGCTCGGGGACGCGGACGTCCAACTCGCCCAATGGGAGCGCGAGTTCACCATCGAGATCGGAGAGCGCAATGCCTGAGTCGATCCGCTCGCTGCTCCACGACATCGGGGACGACCACGCCGAACCGGGCCGCGACCTCGCGGCCGGGGCCTACAGGAAGGCACGCACCATGTCCAGGAACCGCTTCATCGCGGGCGCCGCCGGCGTCGCCGCCGCCCTCGCCATCGCCGGAACCGGCACCGCCGCCTGGCTCGGCGACGAGCAGGACCCGGGACCAGGTCCGGCCGAAGACCCGACGACGAGCCCCGAGGAGGTCACGACCTCCGAGGGCGAGGCGGAGGATATCGAGTACGGCTGCGGCGTCCGCCCGCAGGACTGGGACGACCTCGGCATCGAGTTCCCCGACCGCGGCGAGTCCGGGACCGAGCAGGAGCTGACGGAGCTGCCGCCCATCCTGGGGTACCGCTCGGTGAACGACGGCTGGATGGAGTGGACCCAGAATCTCGGCGCCGACGGCTCGGTCGATCCGCTCGACAACGACAGCGAGTACCTCTTCCACGTCGCCCCGGACGGCAACCGCGTGTTCGCGGTCGACCGCGCCGACTCCTGCGGCGCCGCCTATCTGGAGATCGGGTTCGATACGAACTTCACCGAGGGCTTCCCGTACTTCTCGGTCGAGCCGATCCACTGCGAGATCGCCTGGTCCCCCGACTCCGACAAGCTGCTGTTCACGGAACCCACCGGGTTCGAGGACCCCAAGACCTACGTGCTCGACATGCCCAGCGGTGAACTGACCCCGATCGCCGGGCCGGGCGACGACCTGTTCTGCGCCTCGGAGTGGGCTCCCGACGGCGAGCACCTCTGGGTGGGGCGCACCACCGTGTACAACCTCGACGGGACGGTCGCGCAGGAGCTGCCAGGACTGGAGGCGAGCCTGGAGGACGAGCAGTGGCTCGACGCCGGGATCTCCGCCGACGGCGGCGAAGCGTGCTTCGAGGAGTACGAAGAGGCGGAGGGCGATTCGGCCGGTCGGCTCTGCGACGTCTACGTGGACACGGCGACCGGCGAGGAGCTGGAGCTGCCCGTCGACGGCGACGAGCGGCAGGTCGTGTTCCTGGCCGACGGGTCGATGCTGGTCCTGACGCATACCGGCGGCACCGCCGTCCAGTACCTGGTGGATCCGGACGGGACTGTCATCGACGAGCGCGAGCTGCCGGAAGGCGTCGGCGGCGACGCGGAGGAGCTGGTGGTCTACTACCACTGGTAGGACCCCGGACACCACAGAAGCCGCTGTCCTTCGGAATGAAGGGCAGCGGCTTCGTGCTCGATTGCCTAGAGGGCGCGCAGGTTCGCGGCCTGCGGGCCCTTCTTGCCGGCTTCGATCTCGAACTCCACGCGCTGGTTCTCTTCCAGGGTGCGGTAGCCGTTCCCCGTGATCGCGGTGAAGTGGACGAAGATGTCCGGACCGTCGCCGTCAGGAGCGATGAAGCCGAAGCCCTTGTCCGCGTTGAACCATTTAACGGTGCCTTGCGCCATTACTGCATTTCCTTGCGATGTTGATGTTCAGACCCGCCGCGGACCCGGTCCAGGGGGTACCTAGCTGGGGCGTTGGCGTAGCGGTCTGAGGTGTGCCGCCATTGCTGGCGCTTCACCGCTTCGGCGAATACTGAACCGAAGCGGCCTTTGGACCCTACAGTACGCCTGCATTCTTGAAACCTGTCAGCACGAAATCATCCTCACGTGTAAGGCTTTGACCTGCAACGATGTGGTTTCGCTCTGAGCAGATATGGCCCATGTCACTCATGCGGCGGTCGAAAGGGGCCCGTCCGGACCGATTTCGACCTCTTCGGAGCGGTCCTCGCTGCGCTCCTCACTGAACTCCTCGTTCGATCCGCTGCGCTCCTCGAACTGCGTCTTGTAGAGCTCCGCGTAGAGCCCGCCGCGGTCCACCAGGTCGTCGTGGGTGCCGGACTCGACCACTTCGCCGTCCTCAAGGACGACGATCGTGTCGGCGCGGCGCACAGTGGAGAGCCGGTGGGCGATGACGAGCGAGGTGCGGCCCTCCAGGGCCGTGTCGAGGGCGCGCTGGACGGCGGCCTCGGACTCGGAGTCGAGGTGGGCGGTGGCCTCGTCGAGGATGACGATCGGCGGGGCCTTGAGCAGGACGCGGGCGATCGCGAGGCGCTGCTTCTCGCCGCCGGAGAACCGGTAGCCGCGCTCCCCCACGACCGTGTCGAGCCCGGATTCGAGGCGGCGCACGGTGTCGCCGATCTGCGCGCGGTCCAGGGCCGCCCAGATCTCCTCGTCGGTGGCCTCGGGGCGGGCGTACGCGAGGTTCTCGCGGACGGTGTCGTGGAACAGGTGCGCGTCCTGGGTGACCATGCCGATCTTCGCCGACAGGGACTCGCCCTTGAGGTCCCGCACGTCGACGCCGCCGACCTCGACGGCGCCGCCGGTCACGTCGTACAGGCGCGGCACGAGGCCCGCCATGGTGGTCTTCCCGGCGCCGGAGTGGCCGACGAGGGCCACGAGCTGGCCGGGGGCGACGTCGAAGGAGACGCCGCGGAGGATCTCGCGGCCGCTGTCGGAGCGGTCGGGGCGGGCCAGGTCCTCCAGGCTGGCGAGGGAGACCTCGTCGGCGCCCGGGTAGCGGAAGCGCACGTCGCGGAACGCGATCGAGGCGGCCCCTTCGGGCAGCTCGCGGGCGTCGGGCTTCTCCTCGATGAGCGGCTTGAGGTCGAGGACCTCGAAGACGCGCTGGAAGGACACGAGGGCGCTCATGACGTCGACGCGCACGTTCGACAGGGCCGTCAGCGGCCCGTACAGGCGCGTGAGCAGCAGCGCGAGGGTCACGACGGTGCCCGCGCTGAGCTGCCCGGCGAACACGAGCGCGCCGCCGAGGCCGTACGCGAGGGCCTGCGAGAGGCCCGCGACGAGGGTGAGCGCGACGATGAACGTGCGCGCGTACATCGCGGTGGTGATGCCGATGCCGCGCACGCGGTCGGCCTTCCCAGCGAACTCGGCGGACTCGGTGTCGGGGCGGCCGAAGAGCTTCACGAGCATCGCGCCGCCGACGTTGAACCGCTCGGCCATCTGGGTGTTCATGGCCGCGTTCAGGTCGAAGGACTCCTTGGTGAGCGCGGCGAGCTTGCGGCCGACCCACTTGGCGGGGACCAGGAACACCGGGACGAGCACCAGCGACAGCAGCGTGATCTGCCAGGACTGGAAGAACATGACGCCGATGATGAGCGCGACCGCGATGCCGTTGGAGACGAGCCCGGAGAGGGTGCTCGTGAACGCCCGCTGGGCGCCCATGACGTCGTTGTTCAGCCGCGAGACCAGCGCGCCGGTCTGCGAGCGGGTGAAGAACGCGACCGGCTGGGACTGGACGTGGTCGAACACGGCCCGGCGCAGGTCGAAGATGATGCCCTCGCCGAGCTTCGCGCCGTACCAGCGCATGGCGAGGTTGAGCAGGCCCTCGGCGAGGGCGAGGCCGGCGATGATCGAGGCGAGCCTGATGACGCCGCTCTGGGTGCCGTCCGCGCCGGTGAGCTCGTTGACGATGTCGCCGGCGAGGACGGGCGTGGCGACGCCGATCGCGGCGATGAGCGTGACGAGCCCGATGAACAGGGCGATGTCGCGGCGGTAGGGCCGCGCGAACCGCAGGATGCGGCGCTTCACGCCGCGGCTGAGTGTGACGCCTTTGAGGTCGTCCGCGCGCCGCATCGAGCGCATTGCGTCCCAACCGGCGGGTCCCATCGATGACACTGGGCCTCCCGTGTGCAAGTGCCCAAGTGCAGTCGTCGTCCGGTCAGGTCGGTGGCAGTCCGCGGCAGTCCGGTGGTGGGGCTTGGGCCGTTTCGTCGTTCGTTATCCGAACGTGGAACGCCCGGAGGAGCCCAGGTTATTTCCCGCCGCCCTTGCGCGCGCCGCCGCGGGTCCGGAAGTCGACGCCCGCTTCCGCCAGCAGTCGGTGCACGAAACCGTACGATCGGCCTATCGTTGAGGCGATGTCCCTGATGCTCCGGCCCTGCTCGTAGGCCGCGGTGACGCGGTCGGTGAGCTCGCGGCGCTCGTCGCCGCGGACCTGCCGGTTCGGATCGGTCTTCGCGGCGCCCGCATCGGCGGGGACGCCCTCGGGGGGAGGAATGGATTCGGGGGTCATGAGTCCTTTCCCGGATACGGAGGGTGATGAAAGGTGTGTTGTGAAGTTTGCCGGAGTTCTCTCGCCCGGCGGACGTTTCTGTCGGATACCCGATAGTTTCGTGACGTGACCGCACCGCAGACCTCATTCACCGACCGGGTCGACGCCCTCGCCCCGGCGCGGCGCCCTTCGCGCCTGCGCGACCTGGGGATCTGGCTGTGCCTCACCGTGGTCGTGCTGACCATGGCGTCGGTGGCGGTCTCGACGACCGAAGTGGTCGGTCCGACGACGCTCCCGTGGTGGCCGGCCCAGAACCTGTCGCTGCGGGTGACGCCCGGCATGGTGGTGGCGCCGCTCGCGGCGGCGGCCGTGCTCGGGGTCGCGACCCGCCCTGCGGCCGTGCGGATGTCGTGGCACGTGCTGCTGGTGCTGTCCTATCTGGCCTCCATCGCGTGGTCGGCCGCGCTGCACACCAATGTGGACCCGACGACGATGTCGACGGCGACCGACGGCGCGCGCGGCGCGATCGCGCTCCTGGTGTCGTACACCGGTTCCGAAGCGGGCCTTGCGATCACGGTGATCGCCCTGTCGTGTCTGTCGGTGCCGCTGGTGCTCGTCGCGGTCAAGTCCGTGTCCGGCCCGGTCGCGGCCCGCGCGCTCGCGCCGGTGCTCATCCTCGGGCCGTGGGCCGCGTGGGCGACGCTCGGCGTCGACGGGATCGCCGCCGCCGCGTGCGCCGCGGTCCTCGCGTGCGGCGCCGTGGCCTCCGAGCGGCGCGTCAAGGGCTGGGACGCGTTCTGGGGCGCCGCCGCCGCGGGCGGGCTCCTCGGGATCGCCGCGCTCCTGTCGTACGGCGCCGCGTGGTTCGCGGTGTCGCTGCTGTGCCTTTACTTCGCGCGGCGCCGCCCCGGGCAGATCCTGGTGTCGGCGGGCGCGGCGCTGGCGGTGCTGGCGCTCGCCGCGATGACCGGGTCCTCGTGGCCGTACGGCCTCGTGGACACCTACAACGCGGCCATCGGCGAGATCGCCGCGCACCCTGGGCAGCTGTGGTGGGTGGCGCTCATGCCCGCGCTCGTGGCCGTGGCGTGCGGCCCGGCGATCGTGGAGAGCCTGCGCCGCTTCGGGACCAGCTCGGCGTGGCCGCTCATGATCGGCCCGCTCCTGGCGCTCATGATCGCCCCGCTCAGCGGCTCGAACCCCGAGCACCCCGAATACGGCTGGATCGCCCTGTGCCCGTGGCTCATCGTCGCCGCCACCGCGCGGGCCGACCGCAAGCACTCGGTGCGGGCCCCGATCATCAGTGCCGCCGCGGGCGCGTGCGCCGCGATCGTCTTGATGTACTCGGGCTGATAACCGTCCCTAACCCCCACCCGCCCCGGGGAAGATAGGAGCGATCCTGCCCGCCGGGTCCGACAGGAACCGGCCCGGCCGGCCCGGTTATCGCCCGAAAGCGGGACGTTCCGCGAGCGGGGCTCGGATCAGGCGAGCTCGACGAGCTCCATTAGATCGTCGGACCACAGGTCCTCGTCGCCGTCCGGCAGGAGGATCGCGCGCTCGGGGCGGAGGGCCTCGACCGCGCCCGGGTCGTGGGTGACCATGACGATCGCGCCGGTGAAGCCGTCGACTGCGTCGAGGACCTGCTGGCGGCTCGCTGGGTCGAGGTTGTTCGTGGGCTCGTCGAGGAGGAGCACGTTCGCGCCCGAGCAGACCAGGCTCGCCAGCGCCAGGCGGGTCTTCTCGCCGCCGGAGAGGACGTGCACGGGCTTGTGGACGTCGTCGCCGGGGAACAGGAACGCGCCGAGGATCTTGCGCAGCTCCGAGTCGGGCAGGTCGGCGCCGGAGTCGGAGGCGGCGGACTGCATCTGCTCCAGGACGGTGCCGGTGTGGTCGAGCGTGTCGTGCTCCTGCGCGAAGTAGCCGATGCGCAGCCCGTAGCCGGGCTCGACGGCGCCGGTGTCGGGTTCGAGGGTCCCGGCGAGCATCCGCAGGAGCGTGGTCTTGCCCGCGCCGTTGAGGCCGAGGATGACGACGCGGGAGCCGCGGTCGATGGCGAGGTCGACGCCGGTGAAGATCTCCAGCGAGCCGTAGGACTTGGACAGGCCCGTGGCGGTGAGCGGGACCTTGCCGCAGGGGGCGGGCTGCGGGAGGCGCACGTCGGCGACCTTCTCTTGCAGCAGGTCCTCTTCGAGGTTGTCGATCATGGCCTCGGCGCGGCGGAGCATGCCCTTGGCGGCCTTGGCTTTCGTGGCCTTCGCGCCGAGCTTGGCGGCCTGGCGGGTGAGGGCCTCGGCCTTCTTCTCGGCGTTGGCGCGCTCGCGGCGGCGGCGCTCGGCGTCCTCGGCCCGCTGGCGCTGGTAGGCCTTCCAGCCGAGGTTGTACTGGTCGATCACGGAGCGGGTCGGGTCGAGGAACCACACGGTGTTGACGACCTCGTCGAGGAGCTCGACGTCGTGGGTGATGAGGACGAGGCCGCCCTTGTGCCCGGCGAGGAAGCCGCGGAGCCAGTTGATGGAGTCGGCGTCGAGGTGGTTGGTGGGCTCGTCGAGGAGGAGGATGCCGTCGCCGTCGTCGGAGAAGAGGATGCGGGCGAGCTCGACGCGGCGGCGCTGGCCGCCGGAGAGGGTCTCCAGGGGCTGGGCGAGGATGCGGTCTTCGAGGCCGAGCTTGGAGCAGATGCGGGCGGCCTCGGACTCGGCCTGGTAGCCGCCGCGGGCGGAGAACTGCTCTTCGAGGCGGGAGTAGCGGCGCACGAGCTTGTCGCGCTGGGCGTCGTCGGCGACCTCGGCGAGTTCGACCTCGGTCTTGGCGAGGTCGGCGAGGAGCTGGTCGAGGCCGCGGGCGGAGAGGACGCGGTTGCTCGCGGTCTGGGTGAGGTCGGCGAAGCGCGGGTCCTGCGGGAGGTATCCGAAGGGGCCGTTGTTCTCGATCTTCCCGCTGTAGGGCTGGGTGAGGCCCGCGAGGACGTTCATGGTGGTGGTCTTGCCGGCGCCGTTGCGCCCGACGAGTCCGATCCTGTCGCCGGGCTGGACCCGCAGATCGGCCCCGGACACGAGGATGCGCGATCCGGCGCGCAGCTCAAGACCGGTGGCGGTGATCATGGGGCACTCCTCAAAGCGGGTTTCGGGCCGATTGGCCGCAGGCTTTCCAAGTTTAGGCGGCGGCGTGCGTCACGGTCGCGCCGATATAACCGAAGACACCATTTGCGAGGAACTGTTCACGTTCTGTTATCGGCCTCCTCCTTTCGGAGGAAGCGCGGCCGCCCCCGGGTGCCGACCTCGCCCGCAAGGGGACCAGTTCGGGTGTGGTTTCGCTGGTCGAGCCGGGTTTGTCCGGATTGGATCCGGTAGGTTTCCCGGTCTTATGGGCAAGCATGACGACACCTGCGAGAACGCAGGACGCGAACTGACCAGCCGCCGACTCCGCGCCGTGATCCGGCGCCGCCGCATCCGTCGCGAACGTCACACCTGGCGTCTCGTGAGCGGGGGCCTGGCGGCGGCGATCATCACCGGCTGGGTGGTGTCGGCCCTCTCCGGGCAGGCCGCGGCGCAGGCCGCCGACGCCGAGGTCGACATGGACGCCACCGTGGTCCAGGCCGACTGGAAGGTGGACGACGTCCTGGCCGGCATGGCCGCGGACTACGCCGCCGAGCAGGCCGAGGCCCAGGCGCAGGCGCAGGCCGAAGCGGAGGCCAAGGCCGCCGCCGAGGCCGAGGCGAAGGCCGCCGCCGAGGCGGAAGCGCAGGCGCAGGCCGAGGCGGAAGCCGAAGCGGCCGCAGAGGCCGAGGCGGCCGCGAACCCGTGGGGCCTGCCGTCGACCGCGTCGATCACCTCCTACTACGGGATGCGCAACGGCTCCATGCACGGCGGCACCGACTTCGGCAACAACGAGGGCGACGAGATCGTCTCCGTGGGCGCGGGCACCGTGACGTACGTCGGCTACGAGGCCGGCGGCTACGGGAACGTGGTCTACGTGGACCACGGGGACGGCGTCGAGACCCGCTACGCGCACGCCTCCGAGGTGCTCGTGAACGTGGGCGACGAGGTCGAGAAGGGCGACGCCCTGATCCTGGCCGGCACCACCGGCAACTCGACCGGCCCGCACCTGCACTTCGAGGTGCTCATCGACGGCGAGAAGGTCGACTCCCTGGCCTGGCTCCAGGAGCAGGGGCTGGACGTCGGGTAGCGGCGCGACGAAAGCTGCACTCTCCCCGCGCGGGGAAGACGGCGGCCCGGAGGACCACCATCCTCCGGGCCGCCGTTCTGCTTTGCGCGCCTTAGCGGATCGTCAGCTGCGGTTCGAGGAGCGTCGAGTCGGGGACGTCGAGGCCGTCGAGCTTGCGCATGAGGTGGCGCACCGCGGTCTGGGCGAGCGTCTCGGCCGGGACGAGCACCGACGGGAGCTGCGGGTGGACGCGCTCGGCGACCTCGTCGGGGCCGATGACGACCACGTGGAAGTCCTCCCCCACGCGCTTCCCGGCGTCGGCGAGCGCGTGCATGACGTGCCCGACCGCGGGCTCGTTGTGGACGGCGAGCCCGGTGAGGTCCGGCCGCGCGGCCAGGAGCTCCTTGACCGCGCGCTGCACCTCCGTCGGGTAGTTCGGGCAGGGCCGGACCTCCGCGCGGACGCCGGGGCGGCCGAGGAAGCCCTCGCGGACCCGCTCGGCGAAGCCGGTGCGCCGCTCGTAGACCGCTTCGGCGGCGCCGAGGAGCGCGATGTCGCCGCAGCCGCGATCGGCGAGGTAGTCGGCGCAGGCGCGGCCCGCGGCGGTGAAGTCGAGGTCGACGCAGGTCAGGTCCTTCGAGTCCGCGGGGAATCCGATGAGGACGTTCGGGAGTCCCAGGCGGCGCAGCACTTCCACGCGCGGGTCGCGGACCTCGACGTCCATGAGGATGAGGCCGTCGACCATGGCCGAGGCGGCGACGCGGGCCAGGCCCGCGGGGCCCTCGTCGGCGGTCATGAGGAGCACGTCCTGGTCGTGGCGGCGGGCCTCGGCGACCGCTCCGGCCGCGAACTGCATGAGCACCGGCAGGTGCATGCCGTCGCGGATCGGGAACATCATCGCGATGACCCCGGCCCGCCGGGACGCGAGCGAGCGCGCCCCCGCGTGCGGGTGGTAGCCGAGGTCGGCGACGGCCTGCATGACCCGCCCGGCGGTCTCCGGCGAGATCGACCGCTTCCCCGAGATCACATAGGACACGGTGGAGGCGGCGACCCCGGCGCGGGCGGCCACGTCGGCGATGGTGACGCCGCGGCCAGGGCCGGCCACTACGACTGCCCGCCGAAGGTCAGCGAGGCGAGGCGGACGGGGCCGGACTCGAACGTCACGTACAGGTCCTTGACGCCTTCGGCGCCGCCGAAGTCCACGGTCACCTCGGCGTAGTCGTAGACGCCCGCGGTCATCGGCGTGTCGATCTTCGCGAGCACGTCGCCGTCGAGCGGGTCGTCCACGCGCAGTTGCAGCTGCGAGGCGTGGCCCGAGACGCGCGCGGTCACCGTCGTGTAACCAGGTTCGAAGTCGCAGTCCCCGAGCATGATCCAGCCCCCGGCCTCTTCGGCGGCGATGACGTCGCCGGAGGCGCGGGTCTCGTCGCGCCACAGCACGCCCGCGTAGGCGTCGTTGGAGGCGGCCGCGAGCGGCTTCGCGAGGTCGCGGGGCCCGGCGGTCTCGCCGTCGATGCGCACCGACGCGGACAGGACGATGTTCGTCGCCGAGCGCCCGACCATGAGGCGCTGGCGGCTCTTCTCGACGATCATGCGGCCGGTCGTGTTGTCCCAGTGGGCGAGGTCGTCCACGGCGACGGTGAAGGAGACGGTGCGGGTCTCGCCCGCGGCGAGTCGCACCTTCCGGAACCCGCGGAGCTGGCGCAGCGGCTGCTTGACGCGGGAGCCGCACTGGTGGGAGTAGAGCTGCACGGTCTCGACGCCGTCGCGGTCGGAGGCGTTCGTGACGTCGACGGTCACGGTCAGCTCGTCCCCCGAGCCCGCGCGGTCCTTGTCCACCTTGAGGTCCGCGTACGTGAAGTCCGCATAGGACAGGCCGTGGCCGAACGGGTAGAGCGGCTGGCCGAGGTAGTACAGGTAGGTCGCGTCGGAGGCGACGATGTCGTAGTCGAGCATCACCGGCAGCTCGGCGGCGTCGGTGTACCAGGTCTGCGGGAGGCGGCCCTCGGCGTCGCGGTCGCCGTAGAGGACGTCGGCGAGCGCGTTCCCCCACTCCTGGCCTCCGTGGCCCGACCACACCACGGCGGGCACGTGCTTGGCGGCCCAGTTCGCGGCGTAGGGGTAGGAGGAGGACATGACCAAAATGGTATTCGGGTTCGCGCTCAGGACCTCGCCCAGGACCCAGGCCTGCGCGGAGGGCAGGTTCAGGTCCTGGCGGTCCTCGGTCTCGCGGCCGTTGACGAGCGGGTGGTCGCCGAGGACGACCACGGCGACGTCGGCCTCGCGGGCGAGCTCGGCGGCGGCCTCGCGGGCCTTGACGACGAAGTCGAAGTCGAACTCGGCGGCGCCGCTCCGGTCCTCGGTCAGGGTGATCCGGCCGCCCTCGATGGCGAGCCACTTGCCAGCGTCGGCGCCTTCGGCCTTGTAGCGCTGCTGGACGGCGAGCTTGCCGCCTTCGAGCTCGACGATCGTGAACGTCTCGTGGACGTCGAACTCGTGGGGGCCGGCCGAGTCCGCGCCGACGGTCCCGTCGAGGCGCCCGTCCACGTACTTCCCGGTGGCGACGTTGCGGAGGGTGTAGGACCAGCCGCCCCAGTCGAACAGGTCGAACTGCGCGGCCGCGCCGGTGGTGTCGGTGATCTTGAGGGACTTCCCGCCGTCGACGGCGGTGAGGTACCCGGTCTTGTGGCGCAGGCGGATGCGGTCGACGCCCTCGCTGTAGACGACCTCGGCGCGCGCGGCGAGGGCCTGGCGGGCGGTGGCGGCGTACGGGAGCGTCCCGGAGTACCAGTCCTGCATCTGGACGTCGGCGAGCGGGCCGATGACGGCGATCTTCTCGGGGGCCTTGAGCGGCAGGATGCCGTCGTTCTTGAGCAGGGTGATCGACTGGGTGGCGGCCTCGCGCGCGAGCGCCTGGTGCTCAGGGGAGTTCACCGCTTCGCGGCCGATGTGCGCGTAGGGGTCCTCGGGGTCGAACTCGCCGAGGCCGAAGCGCACGACCAGGTTGCGGCGCACCGCGGTGTCGATGTCGGACTCGTCGAGCAGGCCCCGGTCGAGGGCGGCCTGGACGTGGGCGAGGACGCCTTCGGCGCGGTCGTCGTCCTGGGTGAAGGAGTCGAGGCCGGCCTTGACGGCGGCGGCGTACGCGGTGGGGAGGTCCTCGAAGTAGCCCTGGAGCTGCGCGAGGTTGTTGGGCGCGTAGGCGTCCGAGACGATGAAGACCTCGTCCGCGGTCCAGGTGCGCAGCTCGGTGTTCACGAGGGGGGTCACGTGCGCGGGGCGGCCGTTGACGAGGTTGTAGGAGAGCATGACCGCGACCGCGTCGCCGCTCGCCAGTGCCGGGCGGTGGGCGGCGAACTCGTACTCGCGCAGCACGCGCGGGGGCATGTTCGAGGAGGTGGTGCAGCGGTCGGCCTCGTTGCCGTAGGCCAGGAAGTGCTTGACGGTGGGCGCGGTCTTCCACACGGAGCCGTTGTCGCCCTTGAGGCCGCGCGCGTAGGCGCCGCCCATGAGCCCGGTCATCCAGGCGTCCTCGGAGTAGCCCTCCTCGTTGCGGCCCCAGCGGGGGTCGCGCAGCGGGTTGACGGTGGGGGCCCAGACGTTGCGCCCGACCTTGACGGGGTCCTCGTGGTTGAAGGCGAGGACCTCGTCGGCGACGGCGGCGCCGACCTCTTCGACGAGCTCGGGGTTCCAGGTGGCGCCGAGGGCGACGACCTGCGGGAAGACGGTGGCCTCGCCGAGCCAGGCGAGCCCGTGGAGGGCTTCGGTCCCGGTCTTGAAGGGGCCCATGCCGAGCCGTTCGACCGGCCGGTGGTACTGGTGCAGCAGGCCGATCTTCTCGTCGAGGGTCAGCCGGGCGAGGAGGTCGGAGACGCGCTCCTCGCGGGGGAGGGCGGGGTCGCGGAATGGCAAGTCGCGGAAGGCGGGACGCGGGTCGGTCATGAGGGTCTTCCTTGCTTGGACGTCGCTGTCGCTGGCTGTGTCTTGCGTCATCGAAGCGCTTCGAAGATCAGGGTGTTCCACCTGGTGGCGGCTTTTTCATTGAAGAAGCTTGTCGAAGCGCTTCGATTGAGGAATGCAAGATTTCTACACCCCGGCCCGCCCGCCGGTCAAGGCGGACGGGGCGCGGCAGCGTGCATGTTTGACGGTTCTCGTCCGTTTCCGGCAGGCGTCACCTGCGGAAACGGCCGGAGTAACAGTTCTGAAACAACCGGGCGGATCGGGCGTTACCGGCCGAGCGGGGTCGGCATGAGCCCGGCGTCGATGTCGTTGAGGATGCCGGTGGCGGCGCCGAGGGCCGGAGCCTCGTGGCCGAGGGCCGAGACGACGACCTCGGCCCCGCCCGCGCCGGAGGCGTGGGTGCGGGCCGCGAGCTCGGTCTCGGCGGCGGGGCCGATCCACGGGCTCAGCGCCTGGTAGTGGCCGCCGAGGACGACGGCCTCCGGGTTGAGCAGGTCCACGGCCAGGGCGATGCCCGCGCCGAGGGCGCGGCCGATCCGGTCCAGGGCCTCGGTGACGCGCGGTTCGCCCGCGCGGGCGCGGGTGACGATGTCCTCGACCTCCGCCTCCACCTCGGTCCCGGCGATGTCGTCCGATTCGGACAGCTCATCGAGGACGGCGCGGATGCCCGCGAGGTCCTCGACGCGCCCGATCCGGCCGTCGACCTCGACCAGGAGGTTCCCGATCTCGCCCGCGAACCCCGAAGCGCCCCTTCGCAGTTCGCCGTCGACGATGAGCCCGGCGCCGAGTCCGATCTCACCGGTCAGGTAGATCATGTTGGACACGCCGGCCCAGGACCCGAAGCGCTGCTCGGCGACCGCGCCCAGGTTCGCGTCGTTGTCGGCGGTGACCGCGTACTTCGGGTCGCGCATCGCCTGGCGCAGGCGGCCGGTGAGGTCGAAGTCCGACCAGCCGAGCATCGGGGCGCGCTGCACGACGCCGTCGTTGTCGATCATGCCGGGGACGGCCACGGCCAGCCCGAGGATCTGGCGCCCTTCGGAGTCCATGCGGTCCACGGCGCGCTTGGCGAGGCCCGCCAGCGCCGAGACCGACTTGCCGGGGGTGGCGCCCGCGCCGTCGTGGGCGCGGCGCCAGGACAGGAGGCGGTTCCCGGCGAGATCCACGGCGACGAGCGTCATGTAGTCGACGTTCACCTCGACGCCGAGCGAGGCGTAGTAGCCGGTGTCGACGGACAGGAGGACCGCTGGGCGTCCGATGTTGCCGATGACCGAGCCGGACTCGCGCAGGACGCGGCGCTCGATGAGCTCGGCGACGAGCGAGGACACCGTGGCCTTGTTCAGGCCGGTCTTGGCGGCGAGGTCGGCGCGCGAGCACCGGCCCTCGGCCCGGACCTGGCGGAGGACGAACCCGAGGTTGTTGGCGCGCACGTCGGTGAAGTCGGCCCGCTTGGCGCGCCCGGGCGCCTCCTCGGCATCGCCCGGACCGGCGGACTTCGCCGCTATCCGCATCGCCATGTTGTCCTCCTGTTGCGAGCTCGTGGCCCATCGTGTCCGAAGCCGGTCTCGTTGGGCATTGTCGTGGATGGCGACAAGCGGTCGTCGGGCAGTCCCTGACAGTGGTCTATGTGCACGTTCAACTACAAGGCCCGTTCCCGAATCGTGATCAATCCGCGCCCGATTCGCGTGACCCCCCGCTTGTGGGGCCTGCCACCGTGCGCTACTTTAGTTTATCGAATAGCCGAACTAATTAGCGGCTAACCCCCTCACGAATTCAGTCAGACCGAAAGGACAGCAACGTGGCTACTCCCTCCGACAGGTCGCCCCTCCGGCGCCGCTCCCTGTTCAAGGTGGCCGGCCTCGGTGCCGCGGGTGCCGCGGGCCTGCCCCTCATCGCCGCGTGCGGCGACATCGAGTCGGGCGGCGGCACCTCGCAGGCCACGGACGGGTTCGACTTCCTGCCCACGTACAAGGAATGGCCCCTCCCGGTCGAGCCCGACCTCGTCGGCGAGCCGCCGAACCACCCGTCCGGCTTCACGACCTACCCCGACCCGGTCCCCGCGATCGAGGCCGTCCCCTCCAACAGCGGCACCTTCGAGATCACCGTCCCGATGTGGGGCGAGGCCCCCTCCAGCGACGACCCGTACTTCGCGGCGATCGCCGAGGCCAGCGGCGGCACCACGGTCAACCTCCGCCAGGCCGACGGCAACACCTTCGCGGAGACCTCGGTCCAGTGGCTCAACGCCAACGAGTTCGGCGACGGCATCATGCTGTTCAGCTGGATGCTCTTCGCCCACCCGAACTTCCAGGAGACGGTGGTCAACTCGTTCTACGACCTGACCGACATCGTCAAGGGCGACATCTCCGAGCGCTGGCCGCTCCTCGCCGGCCTCCCGACCGCCTCCTGGGGCCAGTCGGTGTGGTCCAAGGACCCGGCCGACCCCGAGACCGCCCGCGTCTTCGGCATCCCCGGCTCCTTCTCCGGCGGCCCGGGCAACGCCATGTTCGCCCGCACCGACCTGCTCGAAGCGGCCGGCCAGGCCATGCCGACCACGGTCGAGGAGCTCCTCGACGTCGCCCGCGCCGTCTCCGACGACGCCAACGGCCGCTGGGCCTTCGGCGGCACCGACTACCTCACCCCGCAGTGGTTCGGCCTCGCCGGCGGCGACGGGTGGGCCTACATCGACGGCAAGCTCGTCCACAACTGCGAGCGCCCCGAGTACACCGAGTGGCTCGAATTCCGCCGCACCATCTGGGACGAGAAGCTGGTCCACCCGGACCTCCCCTCGGGCACGCTCGACGGCCAGGCCCTGCACAAGGCCGGGACGATCGTGTTCCAGCTCGACGGCATCTCGTGGTGGCAGGGCTTCATCGACCAGACCACCGCCGAGGGCACCGGCGGCACCATCGCCCCGCTCGGCGCGCTGTCCGCGAAGGGCCGCGAGCCGCTCGTGCACGTCAACACCGGCGTCGACAGCTGGACGTTCCTCAACAAGGACCTCTCCAAGGAGCAGGTCGAGGAGTTCCTGGACTTCGCGAACTTCTGCTCCGCGCCGTACGGCACCACCGAGTACGAGCTCATCAACTACGGCATCGAGGGCACGCACTTCACCTACGGCGCCGACGGCACCCCGGTCTTCAACGAGCTCGGCACCTCCGTCGTCCAGGCCCCGGTGAACCACAAGACGATGTCCGGCCACGTGCAGCAATTCCTCACGGGCACGCCCGAGATGGTCCAGGCGCGCTTCGAGTACAACGCGTCCGTGAAGGACTTCGCCGAGGTCAACATCTTCGAGGGCATGCGCGTCGAGGGCCCCGCCGACTTCAAGTCGGCCGGCCAGGTCCTCATCGACCAGCAGAACGACATCGCCTTCGGGCGCGCCGACCTGTCCGCGATCCCGGAGATGGTCGAGACCTGGAAGGCGAACGGCGGGGAGACCGGCCGCGAGCACTACACCGCCGCGTACGACAAGCTGCACGGCTAAGACGCCCGGCCGGGCCGCGGGACCGCCCGCGGCCCGGCCTCCCGTCCCCGCAGGCACTCACCGACTGGACTCTCACAAGCGATGGCAGCTCTTCAGACCTCAGCGCCCCCGGCCCCGAGCGGGGGGCGGGAACGCGTCCGTATCAGGAACAAGCGGACGGTGGCCCAGCGCCTCCGGCACGACTGGCCCCTGCTGCTCCTGACGCTCCCCGCGCTGGCGCAGCTCGCGGTGTTCTTCTACTGGCCCTCGGCCTGGAACATCATCGCGTTCATGGACTACAGCCCCCACCGGCCGTTCTGGGAGAA
Source organism: Glycomyces sp. MUSA5-2 (assembly GCF_037034145.1). NCBI lineage: Bacteria > Bacillati > Actinomycetota > Actinomycetes > Glycomycetales > Glycomycetaceae > Glycomyces > Glycomyces sp. MUSA5-2. Next base: position 771,081 of record NZ_JBAGKG010000002.1, on the reverse strand, counting down.
CCAGTTCGTGGGCTTCGCGTGGTTCGAGCGCCTCTTCGCCAACCCGTACTTCCTGCCCGCGCTGCTGAACACGCTCAAGTACGCGTTCGCGAACCTGCTGTTCCTGTTCCCGCTGTCGATCGTCCTGGCACTCGTGATGCACAGCGTGATCTCCACGAAGGTCCGCAGCCTCTTCCAATCCGTGGTCTACCTGCCCTACTTCTTCTCGTGGGTCCTGGTCGTGACCGTGTTCGTGCAGGTCCTCGGCTCTGACGGGCTGGTCTCCAACTGGCTCCTGGGCTTCGGCGGGGATCGGATGACGTTCACCTCCGACCCCGACAGCTTCCTGTTCCTCGCCTGGCTCCAGTGGGCCTGGAAGGACGCGGGCTGGGGCATGATCATCTTCCTGGCGGCGCTCGCGTCGATCAACCCGAGCCTGTACGAGGCCGCGGCGGTCGACGGCGCGAGCCGCTGGCGGCGGATGTGGCACATCACCCTGCCGGGCATCCGGCCGGTCATCGTGCTCCTGCTCATCCTCCACATCGGCGGCATCCTCAACGTCGGCTTCGAGCAGTACCAGCTGCAGCGCAACGCCGTCGGCTTCCAGACCACCGAGGTGCTCGACACCTTCGTCTACTACCGCAGCGTCATCGGCACCGACGGGCCGTCCTTCGGCACCGCGGCGGGCCTGTTCAAGGGCGTTATCGGCCTGATCCTGGTCCTCGTCGCCAACAACGTCGCCCACCGCCTCGGAGAGCAAGGGATCTACCAGAAGTCATGACCGCCACCGACATCCGACTCAAGCCCCGCCGCAAGAACGCGCGCCCCGTCTGGGACGAGGAGCCCTCGTGGCTCGGGAAGGCCGTCAAGGCGCTGTTCCTGATCTGCTACGCGGCGGCCATCGTCCTGCCGATCTGGGCGGTCGTGGCGACCAGCTTCGCCAGCGAGGAGGCGCTCACCCGCGCGGGCGGGAACCTGCTGCTCATCCCGACCGACCTGAGCTTCCAGGCGTACCAGGAGATCTTCGACGGCGGCGCGCTCACCAAGTCGCTGCTGCTGACGCTGGGCCTGACCGCGGGCGGCACCGCGCTGTCGATGATCCTCACGATCGGCGCGGCGTACGGGCTCTCGCGGCCCGGCTCGCTGCTCCACCGGCCGCTGCTCATGCTCGTGCTCTTCACGTTCCTGTTCGCGCCGGGCCTGTACCCGAGCTTCCTGGTGGTCCAGAAGCTCGGCCTGTTCGACAGCTACCTGTCGCTGGTGCTCCCGATGGCGCTCAACGCGTTCAACCTGATCGTGCTGCGCTCGTTCTTCATGAACAGCGTCCCGACCGAGCTGCTCGACGCCGCCCGGATGGACGGCGCGGGCGAGTTCCGCACCCTGTTCAAGATCGTGCTGCCGATGTCGAAGGCGATCCTCGCCGTCATCGCGCTGTTCTACGCCGTGGGCTACTGGAACATCTACTTCTCGGCGGTGCTGTACATCCCCGGCCTCGACACGCAGCCGATCCAGGTGGTGCTCCAGCGGATGCTCATGTCCACGCAGGGCCTGCCCGGGGCCGCCGCCGACGTCTCGCAGTACCAGACGCAGGCGCCGGACTCGGCGCTGAAGATGGCCGTGGTCGTGTGCACGATCGTCCCGATCGTGATCATGTACCCGTTCATCCAGAAGCACTTCACGAAGGCCGTCATCACCGGCGCCATCAAGGGCTAGATTCCGCACCTGAAGGGCCGCTCCCGCATCGCGGGGGCGGCCCTTTCACGTGCCGTGACAGCGGCGTGAAAGGGCGGTGAAAGGCAAGGGCGCCAAGGTGGACGCACACCCACCGAATACCAGAGAGGCGCCCTGCAAATGAAGTATGCGATCGAAGTCCGGGGGCTGGTGAAGTCCTTCGGCGAGGTCCGCGCCCTCGACGGCGTCGACCTCGGCGCGGCCCCCGGCACGGTCCTGGGGCTGCTGGGCCCCAACGGGGCCGGGAAGACCACGGCCGTGCGGGTCCTGTCGACCCTGTCCGTCCCCGACGCGGGCAGCGCCCGGGTCCTGGGTCTCGACGTCGTGCGCGACGCCGCGAAGGTCCGCGAGCGGCTGGGCCTCACCGGCCAGTACGCGGGGGTCGACGCCGGGCTCTCGGGCGCGCAGAACCTCGTCCTCATCGCCCGGCTCCTCGGCGCGTCACGGGCGCAGGCGAAGGCCCGCGCGCACGAGCTCATCGAGCGGTTCGACCTCGCACACGCCGCCGCCCGGCCCGCGGGCGGCTACTCCGGCGGGATGCGGCGGCGCCTCGACCTGGCGGCGTCGATCGTGCGCCGCCCCGACGTGCTCGTCCTCGACGAGCCCACGACCGGGCTCGACCCGACCAGCCGCAGCGGCCTGTGGGAGGTCGTGCGCGAACTCGTGGCCGAGGGGACCACGGTCCTGCTGACCACGCAGTACCTCGAAGAGGCCGACCAGCTCGCCGACTCGATCGCCGTGATCGACTCCGGGCGGGTCATCGCCTCCGGGACGCCCTCGCAGCTCAAGCAGGCCGTCGGCGGCCTGGTGCTGCGGATGCGCCCGGCCCGGCCCGACGCGCTCCAGCAGCTCGCCGAGCTCGCGGACTGGACCGTCGGCGCGGCCCCGCGCATCGAGAACGACGAGGTCGCCGTCCCGGTCGCGCACCCCGGCGAGGCCACCGCGGTCATGGCCCGGGTCGTGCAGGCCGGGACGGACCTGGCCGCGTTCGGCCTCCATGAGCCCACATTGGACGAAGTATTCCTGTCGCTGACGGGGCACCGCACCGGGCAGCAGAAGAACGCGCAGAAGGAGGAGGTGGCCGCATGACCGCCACGACCAGCACCGCCGCCACGACATGGACCACGACGCGCGGTCCGCTCGCGCAGGCCGCGTCGATGACGGCGAGGTCCCTCGCCTCGATCCGGCACCAGCCCGCGCAGCTCGTCGACTACCTGATGATCCCGATGATGATCCTGCTGTCGATCACGTTCTTCATGGGCGGGCAGATGATGGGCTCCTGGCAGGCGTTCCTCGACTACGCGGGGCCCACGCTCATCGCCATGGGCCTGTTCTTCGCGATCGTCTCCACCGGGCTGGGCCTGTTCGCCGACATCAAGACCGGCGTGTTCGACCGGCTCACCGCCATGCCCGTCTCGCGGTTCGCGCTGCTGGCCGGGCGGGTCGCCGCCGACATGATCAAGCACCTGTGGGCGCTCCTCATCGTCGGCGGCGTCGCGTTCGCCATCGGCTACCGCGCCGACGGCGGCGTGCTCGGCGTCGCCGGAGCGGCCGCGGCCGTGATGCTGTTCCTGTTCGCGTCCTCGTGGTCGATGGCCCTGGTCGGGCTCACCGCGAAGTCCGAGGAGCAGATCCAGACGTGGATGGTCAGCCTGCTCATGCCGCTCGCGTATACCTCGACGATGTTCGTGGAGATCGAGACGCTCCCCGGCCCCGTCCAGTGGTGGGCCCGCGTCAACCCGCTCACCGCGCTCGCCGACACCATGCGGGTGCTGCTCGCGGGCGAGACGCCCGGCGGCGAGGCCCTCGCGCTGCTCGGCTGGTGCGCCGCGATCCTCGCGGTGTTCGTGCCGCTGTCCCTGCGCGCCTACAGGAAGAAGCTCACGAGCTGAACGGCCAGTTCGAGCCGTGGAGCATCGCGGCGGCCCGGGCCTCCAGGTCCGGGTCGCCGCCGTCCTGCGCCACGTGCACGAGCTCGCGGTACAGGTGCACGGCCACCTCGGAGAAGTCCAGGAACTGCGGCAGGTCCGCCTCGGCCGACAGCAGCTCGTCGCGGGCCTCTTCGAGCCTTCCCAAGCGGCGCAGGCAGATCGCGGCAGACGTGCGGGCCGCGATGACGTTCTCGGAGTTGCCGACCCGCTCGGCGCGCGCGGCCAGCTCCCGCATCTTCTCCAGCACCGCGGCGGGCTCGGCGCCGTGCCGGGCGTCGAGGCGCCACAGGTACTCCACGATCACCGACTCGGCCAGGTCCGCCCCGAACTCGGCCTCGGCGGTCAAAGCTCGGATCAGGAGCGCGCGGGCCCCCTCGTAGTCGCCCGCGGACATCCGCCCGGCGGCGAGGCCCTGAAGCGTGATGATGAGGCCGAAGCGCTCCCCCAGCCGCGTGAAGATCCGGTTCGCCTCCGCGAGGTCGGCGAGCGCCGCGCCCGGACCCGAGACGCGCTCGGTGTACTCCGAGGCGAAGAGGAGGCCGATCCCGCGGACCCACGCGTCCCGTTCGGGGTCGAGCGCGGCGAGGACCGCGTGGAGCGCGCCCTCGTCGTCCGCGAGGAGGGCCCGGATGAGCGGGATCATGAGCAGCAGCGGGTCGGCCTGATAGAGGCCGTGCTCCTCGCAGAGCGCTTGCGCCTCGGCGAAATCGGCCTGGACCTCGGCCGGGTCGAGCCAGCCGGACCACAGGCCCCAGGTGCCCGCGAGGACGATCTCGGCGCGGCGCAGCGGGTCGACCTCCCCCGGCATGGCGCGCACCTGCATCGCGAGCTCCTGGCCTTCGCGGCGGTGGCCGCGCATCCACCAGTACCAGGACAGCGGCGTGATGGAGCGGTGGGCGGCGGGGGCGTTCCCGGCGGCGATCATGCGGCGGATCGCGGCGGTGAAGTTGCCGTGGTCGGCGGCGAGGCGGTCGAGCCACTCGACCTGCTCGGCGCGCATCAGGTGCGGCTCGGCCTCCGCGGCGAGGTCGGCGTAGTGGGCGGCGTGGCGCTCGTAGCGCTCGGCGGTCTCGCCCGCCTCCGACAGGCGCGCGGCGGCGTACTCGCGCACGGTCTCCAGGAGCCGGTAGCGGCCGCCGGGGAGGCGCTGCACGAGGGACTTCTCCACGAGCCCGGCGATGTCGTCGGCGTCCGCGGAGCACACCGCGCAGGCCGCGTCGAGGTCGGCGGAGCCGTTGAAGACCGACATGCGGGCGAGGACGCTGCGCTCGCGCGGCTCCAGCAGGTCCCAGCTCCAGTCTACGACGGCGCGGAGGGTCCGCTGGCGCGGCTCGGCGGTGCGGGGGCCGCGGGCGAGGAGCCCGAAGCGGTCGCCGATGCGGGCCGCGAGGTCCTCGATGCTCAAGGCGCGCAAGCGGGCCGCGGCCAGCTCGATGGCGAGCGGGAGGCCGTCGAGGGCGGTGCAGAGGTCCACGACGGCGGCGGCGTTGGCCGCGTCGACGGCGAAACCGGGGTCGCCGTCGCGGGCGCGCTCCTCGAACAGGCGGATCGCGTCGTGGCCGCGGACCTCGTCCAAAGGCGCGTCGCGGTCGGGCAGCGGGAGCGGGCCGACGCCGACGACGGTCTCCCCCGTGATGCCGAGGGCCTCGCGGCTGGTCGCGATGACGCGCAGGGCCGGGACGCGGGCGAGGAGGTGCGCCAGGAGCCCGGCGGCGGCCTCCACGACGTGCTCGCAGTTGTCGGCGACGAGCACGAGGTCCCTGCCCCACAGGGCTTCCACGAGGCGGGTCTGCGGGTCGTCGCTGCGCCGGGCGGTGACCGACTCGGCGAGGCCGAGGGCGTCGAGGACGACTTCCGGGAGCTTCCCGGGGTCGGTGACCGGCGCGAGCTCGACCATGCGCACGGTCTGCCCGGAGGCCGCGAGCCGGTGCGCGGCCTCGACGGCGAGGCGGGTCTTGCCGGTGCCGCCGGGCCCGGTGAGGGTGACGAGCCGGTGGCGTTCGAGGAGCGCGGGCAGCTCGGCGAGCTCGGCGTCCCGGCCGATGCACGCGGTGAGCGGCCGCGGGAGGCGGTCCGGCTGCGCCTCTGGGACGACGGGCTCGATGCCGCGCAGCACGTCGAGGTGGGCTTCGCCCAGGACCGGGGACGGGTCGACACCGAGGTCGTCGGCGAGCTTGGCCCGCACCTGGTCGTAGACGGCGAGCGCGTCGGCGCGGCGGCCCGAGGCGGCGAGGGCGCGCATGTAGCGGGCGGCGTCGGGCTCGTCGAGCGGGTCGGCGGCGTGGCGGGCGGCGAGGTCGGCGAGGACCGCTTCGGCGCCGTCGAGGCGCAGGCGGGCCTCGATGTGGAGGGCGGCCACGGCTTCGCGGCGCACGGCGAGGCGCACGACGGCGGCGTCGGCGAATCCCTGCTGTTCGAGGCCGGCGAGCGCGGGGCCGCGCCACAGGGCGAGTGCGGCGGCGGCGAGGTCCCTGACCGCAGTCGGGGAGTCCTCTCTGGAGGCCGCTTCCGCTTGCGCCGCAGTGCGGTCGAATTCCTCGACGTCGGTGTCGACGCGGGTGAGGCGGTAGCCGCCGGGGCCGTGGACGACGCGGTCGCCGAGGACGCGGCGCAGGCGCGACAGCTGCGTGTGGAGGGCCCCGGCGGCGTTGGCGGGCGCCTCGTCGGGCCAGAGCGCGGCGATAAGGGCGTCGGCGGTGACGTGCCGGCCGGGGTCGAGGGCGAGTCGGGCCAGGAGGACGCGCTGGCGGCCGGCCGGGACGGGGATCTCGGCGCCGTCGTCGCCGGTGATCCGCACCGGTCCCAGCAGCTCCACTCGCATACGGCTATTTTGCCTTCCGCGCGTGCGGAACGGGGAGCCGGTCCGGACGGCGGCCGTGCGGCGGCTCCTGAGTGGAATCTGCTACTTGCATGGACAGGTTGTCACGGCATATCAGTGCTTTTCTGTCAACTTCCCGACTGATCGAACAAACCGCCTGACGGCGCACGTACTGTCGTTCACAAACTCCGACAATCTGAAGTGCGGTGTCCTCCATGGCGATCCGAGTCGAATACCAACACGATTCACACTCCCGCACGTCCGCCTCTCCTGTCTCGGAAGGAGCACCGCCCATGAGCGCTGGCCCCGCGGGCGCGCATGTCGCCGGATACTGCGCCGAGTTCAGGCTCCAGACCAGGGACCACGGCACGCAGATCCTCCTCGCGTACGACCCCGACGGCGTGGCCGCCGCGGTCGCGACGATCGTCGCCGCGGACCTCGTGCAGGTCGCGACCGCGCTCGTGCGCGACCGCCCCGGGTACGAGCCGGGCGGGCGGCCCGACCACGGGCTGAAGATCATCGCGGACCGCGAGACCGAGGTGGGCGCGCTGGCGTACTACGGCCCGGGGGGCGAGGACTACGGTCCGGGCGCCTGGGTGTCGTATTCCGACCAGCGCTGGGCGCCGCAGATCCGCCTGTACCGCGACATGGACACCGCGAGCATGTTCCCGCCGGACGCGCACATCGCGCTCAGCTCGCTGGCGCGGGCGGTGGAGGACTTCCGGGCGACCGGCGGGCTGCGCCCGTCGATGGTGGCGTGGCGGCCCTCGACGGTGTGGTGAACTCCGGTGTGTCGAACGCCCTGTGGCGTTCGCCCGGACTGCGGGACGGACCTGCGCCCCTAGCCGCACGGCTGGCTAAGCTTTCGCCATGAGCAGCACCGATGTGGTCGCCGTGCGCTTCGCGCAGGCAGAGGACGTCCCCGCGATCTGCGCGATCGTGAACCACTACATCGCCGAGTCGTCGAGCAACTTCCGCACCGAGCCCTACCCGGTCGAGGAGTGGGCCGAGCAGCTGGCCGCGGGTCGGGAGCGCTACCCGTACCTCGTGGCCGGGGCCGCCGGGGCCGTGGCCGGGGTGGCGTACGCGAGCCCGTGGCGCCCGAAGCAGGCGTACGCGTGGACCGCGGAGTCGACCGTGTACGTCTCCCCCGCCCACCAGGGCCTGGGGATCGGCTCGAAGCTGTACACCGAGCTGCTGGCCCGCCTGGAGAAGCAGGGGTTCAGGAGCGTCATCGCCCAGATCACGCAGCCGAACCCGGGCAGCGAGGCCCTGCACCGGCGGTTCGGCTTCGAGCTGCTGGGGACGATCCGCGACGCGGGCTTCAAACACGGGGACTGGCACGGCGTGGGGATCTGGCAGCGGGACTTCGGCCTCGCGGGCGTCCCGGAGCCGACGCGTCCCGTGGAGCGCTAGCGCCCCGGTGGTTCAAATGAACCTCTCATGGTTCTCACCGGGTCTGTGAAGGGCCCGTCCGTAATGTTCGGGCCAAGGGGAAATCGAATCCTCCTGAGGGTGACAGCGCCGCAAGGCGCAGATCCTACTGATGGGTGTGGGGTTGCGAATCGGGCCCGGAGCTGCTGCTCCGGGCCCGGTTCCATGTCCGCTGAAGTTCAGCCCGACGGTCTAGCGCACGCCGTAGAGGTGCTCCAGGGCGAGCTGGTCGAGCGCCTCGAAGGCCATGCCCTTGGCGGCAAGGCCCTCGACGTCGACCTCGACGGACTTGAGGTCGGCCCAGGTCTCGCCCTCACTCAAGGTGGGGGTCGCGAGCTGGTCGACGCGGGCGGCCTTGAGGGCCTCCTGCACCTCGGGGTCGGCGCGGAACGCGGCGACCTTCTCCTTGAGGATCTTGTAGTTGCGCATGCACGCGGCCGCGGAGACCCACACGCCCTTGTCGTCCTCGGTGCGCGGGGGCTTGAAGTCGAAGTGGATCGGGCCGGTGTACTGGCCCTTGGCGATGCCCTCCTCGACGGCGTCGACGACCCAGAAGGCGCCGCCGACGTTCCCGGCGCCGAAGCGCAGGTCCTGGTCGTAGCGCGGACCGGTCTGGCCGTTGAGGTCGATGTGGTAGAGCTTGCCGTGCCACAGGGCCTGGCGGATGCCCGCGGCGTAGTCGAGCCCGGCCATCTCCTCGTGCCCGATCTCGGGGTTGATGCCGGTGAGCTCGGGGCGCTCCAGCTCGTTGATGAACGCGAGCGCGTGGCCGAGGGTCGGCAGCAGGATGTTCCCGCGGGGCTCGTTCGGCTTGGGCTCGATGGCGAAGCGGATGTCGTAGCCCTGCTCGACGACGTAGTCGCCGAGGACGTCGAAGGCCTCCTTCATGCGGGCCATCGCGGACTGGACGTCCTTGGAGCCGCCGGACTCGGCGCCCTCGCGCCCGCCCCACGCCACGTAGATCTCGGCGCCCAGCTCCGCGGCGAGGTCGATGTTGCGCATGACCTTGCTGATGGCGAAGCGGCGGACGTCGCGGTCGTTGTGGGTGAACCCGCCGTCCTTGAAGATCGGGTGGCCGAACAGGTTCGTGGTCGCGGTGGTGACCTTGAGGCCGGTCTCGTCGAGGGCCTTCTTGAACGCGCCGATCTTGGCGTCGCGCTCGGCGTCGGTGGCGTCGAAGGGGAACACGTCGTTGTCGTGGAAGTTCACGCCGTAGGCGCCGATCTCCGCGAGCTCGCGGACGGCCCGGTCGGCGGCCATGTCGGCGCGGGTGGCCGAGCCGAAGACGTCCTGAGCCGCCCAGCCGACCGTCCAGATGCCGAACGAGAACTTGTCCTCGGGCACCGGTGCGTACTTGTCGGTCATGATCGTTCCTTTGCTATTGGTGCTTTTCCCAAGAGGCGGTTTCGTTCCTCAAGGTCGCGTACTGCTCGGACACTGAAGCGGCGGTGCCGGTGAGCCGCTCCGTGTCCCCGTTCTTCCACTGCGGCGGGGTGTCCCGGCCGGACAGGGCCCAGGCCGCCTGCTTGGCGGCGCCGAGGGCCACGTACTCGGCCGAGGGAGGGACTTCCACGTCGACGCCGAACACGGTGGGGGCGATCCGGCGGACGGCTTCGGAGGCGGCGGCGCCGCCGATGAGGAGTACCCGTCGGGCCTCCAGGCCTTGCGCGGCCATCGCGGCGAGGCCGTCGGCCTGGGCCGAGAGCATCCCTTCGACGGCGGCGCGGGCGAGGTCGGCGCGGGTGGCGCCGGTGGTGATCCCGGCGAGGACGCCGGTGGCGTTCGGCCGCGCGGGCGTGCGCTCGCCGTCGAGGTACGGCAGGAGGGTGAGGCCCCCCGCGCCGGGCTCGGCGGACAAAGCGAGCGCGTCGAACTCCGCGTGGTCCACACCGAGGAGGGTACGGAACGTGTCGAGGACGCGGGCGGCGTTCAGCGTGCAGACCAGCGGCAGGAACCGGCCGGTGGCGTCGGCGAAACCGGCGACGAGGCCCGAGGGGTCGTTCGCGGGGACGTCGGAGACGCCGAAGACGGTGCCGGAGGTGCCCAGGGAGACGGCGACGTCGCCGGGGCCGAGGCCCAGTCCCAGTGCGGCGCCGGCGTTGTCGCCGGTGCCGGGGGCCACGGCCGCGCCCCAGGGGGTGCGGCCCACGGTCTCGTTCGGGGCGGCGACGCGCGGGAGGACGAGGTCGCGACCGAAGGCCTGGATGAGGCGCTCGGTCGTGTAGGCGCCGGTGTGCGGGTTCCAGTAGCCGGTGCCCGAGGCGTCGGAGCGGTCGGTGGTCGCGTCGGCGGCGGTCGCGCCGCGGAGCTTCATGGTGAGCCAGTCGTGCGGGAGCATCACCGAAACGGTTTTGGCGGCGTTTCCGGGCTCGTGCTCGGCCATCCAGGCGAGCTTGGTGGCGGTGAAGGACGCGGCGAGGACGAGGCCGGTGTCGGCGGCCCACGATGCGGGGCCGCCGTGCTCGGCGGTGAGCCGCTCGGCCTGGGGGGCCGAGCGGGTGTCGTTCCACAGGAGCGCGGGACGCACCACGCGGTCGTCGGCGTCGAGCGCAACCATGCCGTGCTGCTGTCCGGAGACGGCGACGGCGTCGGCGCGTTCGAGCAGGCCGCGCCCGGCTTCCTGGAGGGCGTCCCACCAGGCTTCGGGCGGGCACTCGGTCCCGTCGGGGTGCGCGGCCCTGCCGGAGTCGACGATCTCGCCGGTCTCGGCGTCTACAAGGAGGACTTTCGTCGACTGGGTGGAGGAGTCGACTCCGGCGACAAGGCTCATGTTCCTACTTACGCTCCAGCTCGGCCTTCGCGGGCGCGCCCGCAACATCGATGACGCTCACATTAGCGATGTCCGCCGGACCGGTCGAAACCAGGGTCACCAAAGTTTCAGAAACTTTTTCGATCGCGATGGTCGTGTCGCCGTCGACGTCGGAGATGACGGTGCCCTCGGTCGGGGCGCCCCAGAGTTCGAGGGTGATGCCCGCGAAGGGCTCCTCGCCGATCGTCTCGCCGGGCTCGACGCGCGGGATGATCGCGCCGTAGCGCACGAACAGCGGGAAGGTCTCCAGGTCGTGGCGGGTGTCGAGGTAGCGGCCGCCCTCGTGGACCTCCTTGGTCCAGAAGTCGATCCACTTCCCGGCCGGGAGGTAGACCTTGCGCTCGCCCGACGGGTCGTTCACGGGCGCGACGAGGAGGTCGGTGCCGAGGCGGAACTCCTGGTCGGCGGTCCACGAGACCGGGTCGGCGGGGTCGTCGACGTTGAGGGCGCGCAGGACCGGCTCGCCGGTGCGCGAGGACTTCACCGCGGCGGTGTACAGGTACGGCGCGAGCGAGTAGCGCAGCTTCAGCGACTCCACGGCGAGGCGCTCGGCCTCCTCGGAGAACTCCCACAGCTCGCGGGTGGTGGTGCCGTGGTAGCGCAGCAGCGGGGAGAGCGCGCCGAACTGGGCCCAGCGGATGTACAGGTCGTCGGTGGGGGTGCCGTTGAAGCCGCCGGTGTCGTGGGACCAGAACGGGATGCCCGACAGGCCGTGCGAGAGGCCGCCGCGGATGGTGCCGCCGAGGCCGTTCCAGGTGGTCTGGACGTCGCCGGACCACTGGGCCGAGTGGCGCTGCCCGCCGAGGAACGAGGAGCGGGCCCACACGAGCTCGTGCCCGTTGACCTCGCGGGTGACCTCGACGACCGCGTCGTTGTAGAGCAGCGTGTACACGTTGTGCAGCTCGGTGCCGGTCATGCCGTTGTGCGCCACCGCGTCGGCGGGCACGCCCTCGGCGAAGTCGGTCTTGTAGAGGGCCGCGCCGGCCTGGAGGGGCCCGCGCAGGAGGTCCTGCCACCACGCGGTGGCCTCGGGGTTGGTGAAGTCGACGATGCCGCTGGGCTCGTGCGAGCCGTTCCAGACGTCGGCCACGTACGTCTCGCCGTGGGCGTTCTTGAGGAAGTAGCCGCGCTCGTCGCCCTCGGCGAACACCGCGGACTTCGCCGAGATGTAGGAGTTCATCCACAGGCAGACCTTGAAGCCCTGCTCGGCGAGGGCCGCGAGCATCCCGGCGGGGTCGGGGAAGCTCTCGTCGTCCCACTGCATGTCGGACCAGTGCGGCTCGCGCTGCCAGAACGTGTCGAGGTGGAGCACGTCGCAGGGGATGCCGCGCTCGCGGATCTTCTTGGCGCGCTCCATGACCCGCTCGGCGGTGTCGACGAAGAAGCCCGAGGAGATCCAGGTGCCGAAGGCCCACTTCGGGGGGAGCGAGGGGCGGGAGGTGAGGCCGTCGAAGCGGTCGAGGACGGTGACGGGGTCGCCCGCGAGCACGAAGTACTCCAGCACCTCGTCGGGGACGAGGATCTCGACGGCCGAGTGGGTCTGCTGGGCCATGTCGAACTCGACGGGGGCGCCCGAGTTGACGAGGACGCCGTAGCCGCGGTCGGAGACGTAGAACGGCACGTTCTTGTAGGCGCGGATGGACTCCGAGCCGAACGCGTCGAAGTTCCACATCACGGGCCGCTGGCCGCGGGCGTTGAGCGGCGCGAAGCGCTCGCCGAACCCGGCGAATGCCTCGTCGGGGGCGGGGGTGAACGACTCGTGGTAGGCGGCCGGCTCGCCGTCGACGAGGGAGCGCCCGAACGGGAGGGTGCGCAGGCGCCCGGAGATGTCCTGCTCGCCGGGGTTCTGGGAGAGGAGGGTCCTCCCGGAGGCGTCGGTGTAGTGCAGGGACCAGGAGTCGAGGGTCGCGACGGCGCGCAGGGCCCCCGCGTCGACGGTGACGGTGCCGTCCGCGACGGTGACCTTCGCGCCGCCGTAGGTCCCGGCGTGCACGAGCTCGATGATCTGCTCGGCCGCGGGCCGGGCGGCCGGGTCGGCGGCGAGGCGGGTGCGCACGACGCCTTCGGCGACGGCCGCGATGGAGACGTACAGCTCCTCCCCCGCGCTCGTGGCGGCCTTGAGGAGGACGGCGTCGGCGCCGGCCTCGACGACCTGGGCGCTCGTGACGGACGACAGGCCCTGCTCGCCGTTGGCGCGCTGGGGCAGCTCCGGGGGGTCGGCGACGAAGAACTCGCGGGCGACCAGCGGCGGGCGGTAAGGCATTCGTTGCTCCTGCTCGTTCAGGGTGCGGAGGGCGGCGGCCGGGCCGGGGACGGCACGACACGCATTAGTTTATCGACTATCCCAACAAATGGCGAGCGGGGGAGGCGGCCGGGAAGGCGGCACTGCCCGGACCGCCGCGGGGCCGAGTTTGCCACCGGACGAGCCGGGGAAGACTACGATCTGCTTGTCACTGCCGGAACCGACTGCTGCTCTGCGAGGTGCACCGATATGTCGACCGTTCGCTCCAGCCTCACCGACGAGAACCGCGACACGACCGCCAAGGCGCTGCAAGGCGCGCTCGTCGACCTCATCGACCTGTCGCTGGTCGGCAAGCAGGCGCACTGGAACGTCTACGGCAAGAACTTCCGCTCGCTCCACCTCCAGCTCGACGAGATCGTGCTGTCGGCGCGCAACGCCGCCGACCTCGTGGCCGAGCGGGCGATCGCGATCGGCGTCAGCGCCGACGGCCGCGCGAGCACCGTGGCCGAGTCCTCCTCGGTCCCCAAGATCCACGACGGCACCATCTCCGACACCGAGGTCGTGTCCCTCATGATCGAGGCGTACACCGCGATCATCGCGAACATGCGCGAGCGCATCGAGACCACCGAGTCCGCCGACCCGGTCTCCCAGGACCTCCTCATCGGCATCACCGCCGAGCTGGAGAAGCAGTCCTGGATGTTCCAGGCCGAACTCGGCTGACCGCCGCCCACGCCGCAGCCGGGGCCCGGACGGAATCGTCCGGGCCCCGGCCTTCTACTGCGAAGGGAGCGGGGTCAAGGGGTCACGCGGGCGTGCACGTGACCGTCGGGACCGAGGCGGTCGCGCCGTCCGGTTTGGTGATGTTGAAGCCGAACGTCGTGGACTGGCCCGAGGCGAGCGTCCCGTTGTAGGCCGCGTTCGAGCCGGTCACCGTCGCGCCGGTCAGCGTGCCCTGGATGCTCCAGGCGTTGGAGATCCGCTCCGATCCGGGCCAGGTCCACGACACCGTCCAGCCGGAGAGGTTCTGGTTGGCCTTCACCGTCCCGGCGTACGTGGCGCCGGTGTTCCAGGGGCTCTGGACCGACAGGGTGGCGGTGCAGCCGCTGCCGGTGGGCGGCGGGGTGGTGGTGCCGGGCGTGGTGGTCCCGGGGGTCGTGGTCGGGTTCGTGACCGTGCCGCCCCAGGCGTTCAGGACCGAGGTGTACGCGGGCTTCTTCGAGTAGTCGTCGTTGAACAGCAGCGGCGCGCCGTAGCCGGGGAAGACCCCGGGGACCCACGAGTCGCCGTCGCGCACGCCCCACACGGTGATGCCGGAGCAGTCGGCGAGGTTCTTGCAGATGTTCGCCACCCGCGCGTAGTCGCTGGCCTGCTGCGCGAGCTCGTTCGCGTCGGCCGGGGTCTGGAGGCGGATGTCCAGCTCGGTGATGCGGACCTTCAGGCCCAGGTTGACGAAGCGCTGGAGGTTCGCCTCCATGTCGGAGGGCACCTGCCCGAGGATGAGGTGCGACTGGAAGCCCACGCCGTCGAGCAGGCCCTGGTTCACCAGGCCCTGCGCGATCGAGTAGATCTTGTTCGACTTCGCGTTCTGGCCCTCGATCGAGTAGTCGTTGATGTAGAGGTCGGCGTTCGGGTCGGCCGCGCGGGCGGTCTGGAACGCGGTGGTGATGTAGCCTTCGCCGAGCTTCTGGAGCCAGAACGAGTCGCGCATGGCGCCGTTGGAGTCGCTGACGACCTCGTTCACCACGTCCCAGGAGTCCACCCGGCCCTCGTAGCGGTTCGCGAGGGTGTTGATGTGGTCGACCATCGCCGTCTGCAGCGCCGAGGCGGAGAGGTTCTGCACCCACGAGGGGGTCTGCTGGTGCCACACGAAGGTGTGGCCGTGGACGGTCTGCCCGTTGTCCTCGGCGAAGTCGACGATCGCGTCGGCCTGCGTGAACGTGTAGTTGCCGTCGCTGGGCTCGGTCGCGTCCCACTTCATCGCGTTCTCGGCGGTCAGGGAGTTGAACTCGGTCGCCACGAGCTCGCGGTACTGGGCGCTGCTCTGGAGCAGGTTGTAGTTGACGGCCACGCCGATGTCCTTGTTCAGGGCGTCGGCGGCCCCGCGCAGCGTCGTCTGCTGCGCGCTGGCGAACTGGGTCGAGAGGCCGATGCCGAGCGCGGCGGTCGCGACGGTGACGACCCCCGCGAGCAGCGCCCTCCGGCGCGTTCGTGACTGGTGCGTTCGGGTAGGCAGCACGAGAAAGCTCCTCAAGGTGGTGCCGCGCCGTGAGGGAACGAGGCTGTTCAGCAGATGGGGCCCGCGGGGGGCGGAGCGCTCCCAACGAGGTGAGGCACAGCCTAGTGCGAGGATCGATGCATGTCAATCTATGGGCGGACTGGAGACGCCGAGGGGCGCGGACCCGCTGGTCCGCGCCCCTCGATGCCGTTGCGGCGCGTTACTTCGCCACGATCGAGACCATCTTGCCGGCCACGACGATGACCTTCTTGACGTCCTTGCCGTCCAGGTTCGCCGCGACCTTCTCCTCCGCCAGCGCGGCGGCCTTGACGTCCGCTTCGGACGCGTCCGCGGCGACCTCGATGCGGCCGCGGACCTTGCCGTTGATCTGGACCGGGTAGGTCACGGTGTCCTCGACCAGGTACCGCTCGTCGGCGACCGGGAAGTCGACGTACGCGATGCCCCCGGTGTGCCCCAGGCGCTCCCACAGCTCCTCGGCGATGTGGGGGGCCACGGGCGCGACCATGACGACCAGGGCCTCGGCGGCCTCGCGCGGCACCGGGTGCAGGCCGGTCACGTGGTTGTTCAGCGTGATCAGCTTGGCGACGGCGGTGTTCATGCGCAGGTTCTCGTAGTCGTCGCGGACCCCCGCGACGGCCTTGTGGATCTCGCGCAGCGTCTCCTCGGAGGCGGGCACGTCGGCGACGGCGGTCTCGCCGGTCTCCTCGTCGACGATGTTGCGCCACAGGCGCTGCAGGAACCGCTGGGAGCCGACGATCGCGCGGGTCTCCCACGGCTTGGAGTCGGCCAGCGGGCCCATCGACATCTCGTAGACGCGGAAGGTGTCGGCGCCGTAGGACTCGCAGATCTCGTCGGGCGTGACGACGTTCTTCAGGGACTTGCCCATCTTGCCGTACTCGCGGTTCACCTTCTCGCCCTTGTAGGTGTACACGCCTTCGGCCTGCTCCTCGACCTCCTCGGCGGGCACGTAGACGCCGCGCTCGTCGGTGTAGGCGTAGGCCTGGATGTAGCCCTGGTTGAACAGGCGGCGGAACGGCTCGCGGCTGGAGACGTGGCCCAGGTCGAACAGGACCTTCTGCCAGAAGCGGGCGTACAGCAGGTGCAGGACGGCGTGCTCGACGCCGCCGATGTACAGGTCGACGCCGCCGACGTCCTCGGTGTTCTCGGGGCCCATCCAGTAGGACTCGTTGGCGGGGTCGGCCAGCACGGCGGCGGCCTTCGGGTCGGTGTAGCGCAGCTCGTACCAGGACGACCCGGCCCAGTTGGGCATGGTGTTGACCTCGCGGCGGTACTGCTTGGGGCCGTCGCCCAGGTCCAGTTCGACCTCGACCCAGTCCTTGGCGCGGCCCAGGGGCGGCTCCGGCGCGGAGTCGGCGTCCTCGGGGTCGAAGGTCTTGGGCGAGAAGTCGTCCAGCTGCGGCAGCTCGACCGGCAGGTGGTCCTCGGTCAGGGCGACGGGCAGGCCGGTCTCGTCGTAGACGATCGGGAAGGGCTCGCCCCAGTAGCGCTGGCGGCTGAACAGCCAGTCGCGCAGGCGGAAGGTGACGGCCTTCTCGCCGCGGCCGTGCTCGGCCAGCCACGCGATGACGCGGTCCTTGGCCTCGGGGACGGACAGGCCGTCCAGGAAGCCGGAGTTGACGATCGTTCCGGTGGTGCCCGACAGGACCTCCTGGCGGTCCCACTCCGTGCCGTCGGAGACGACCTGGACGATCGGGATGCCGAAGGCGGTCGCGAAGTCGAAGTCGCGGGCGTCGTGGGCGGGGACGGCCATGATCGCGCCGGTCCCGTACCCGGCCAGCACGTAGTCGGCGATGAAGACGGGGACCGTCTCGCCGTTGACGGGGTTGGTGGCGTAGCCGCCGGTGAAGACGCCGGTCTTCTCCTTGGCGTCGGCCTGGCGCTCCACGTCGGTCTTGGCGGCGGCCTGGGCGCGGTAGGCGGCGACGGCCCCGGCGGGGGTGTCGTGGCCGCCGGTCCACGCGGCGGGGACGTCAGCGGGCCAGGTCTCGGCGGTCAGGGCGTCGACCAGCGGGTGCTCGGGGGCCAGGACCATGTAGGTGGCGCCGAACAGGGTGTCGGGGCGGGTGGTGAACACCCGGATGTCCCCCGCGTAGGTCGCGAAGTCCGCGTAGGCGCCGGTGGACTTGCCGATCCAGTTGCGCTGCATGGACTTCAGGGACTCGGTCCAGTCCAGGCCGTCCAGGTCGGACAGCAGCCGGTCGGCGTAGGCGGTGATGCGCATCATCCACTGCTTCAGGGTGCGCGTGTACACCGGGAAGTTCCCGCGCTCGCTTCGGCCCTCGGAGGTGACCTCCTCGTTGGACAGCACCGTGCCCAGGCCGGGGCACCAGTTCACGGGCGCCTCGGTGACGTACGCCAGGCGGTGCTCGTCGACCGCGCGGCGGCGCTCGACGTCGCTCAGCTCGGACCAGGCGCGGCCGCCGACGGTGCGCTCACCGGACTCGAACGCGGCGATCAGCTCGCCGATCGGCCGGGCCTTGCCGGCCTCGGTGTCGTACCAGGAGTTGAAGATCTGCAGGAAGATCCACTGGGTCCACTTGAAGTAGTCCGGGTCGGTGGTCGCGAACTCGCGGCGGTTGTCGTAGCCCATGCCGACCCGGCGCAGCTGGCGGCGGAAGACGCCGATGTTCTCGGCGGTGATCTCGGCGGGCTGGCGGCCCGTGGCGATCGCGTACTGCTCGGTGGGCAGGCCGAACGCGTCGAAGCCCAGCGGGTGCAGCACGTTGTACCCGGCCATGCGCAGGTACCGCGAGTAGGCGTCGGTCGCGATGTACCCCAGCGGGTGGCCGACGTGCAGGCCCGCGCCCGAGGGGTACGGGAACATGTCCATCACGAACTTCTTCGGGGCGCCGGCCCGCGGGTGGCCGGGCTCGGCCAGCTCGCCGGACGGGTTCGGGGCGCGGAAGGTCCGCTCGGCCTCCCAGCGCTCCTGCCAGCGCGGTTCGATCGCGTTGGCCAGCTTGGCGTCGTAGCGGTGTGCGGGTTCGGTCATGGCTCGTCCTGTGGTCCGATGAGGCTCTGGGTTCGGTCGGCGTTCTCCGGGTACTGACCCTAGACAGCAAAAAACCCCAGACACGCTGGGGTGGCCGTGCTGGGATCTGTCCCGCACGGCTAGGTAAGGAGCTCGAATCGCCGAGGCATGCCCCCAGTGTAGCCGAGCGCCGCCCAGGTGGCACGGGACATAACGCTTGGGCGGGTCCGAGTAGGATGACCAGAACGCGCGGCGGTTCCGGTGCACGCCGCACCCACCCACCTCACCGACTCCCCAGGAGGACCGTTGACCTTCGAGTCGTCCCCCGAAAAGCCCGACGGCACGATGCCGCTCCAGAGCACGGCGCAGGCGGGGCAGGGTCCCGCGCCGCTCTCGCCGCAGGAGTTCAAGGCCACGGCCGAGGCGATCCTGACGAACGTCGAATGGGTCATCGAGGGGAAGTCGCACACGATCCGGCTGGCGCTGGCGGTCATGCTCGCGGAGGGGCACCTGCTGCTGGAGGACGTGCCCGGCGTCGGCAAGACCCAGCTGGCGAAGGCCCTCGCCCGGTCGATCGACTGCTCCGTGCGGCGCATCCAGTTCACCCCCGACCTGCTGCCCTCGGACGTGACGGGCGTGAGCATCTTCGACCCCGAGAAGCGCGACTTCGTGTTCAAGCCGGGCGCGATCTTCGGGAACCTGATCCTCGGCGACGAGATCAACCGGGCCAGCCCCAAGACCCAGTCCGCACTCCTGGAGTGCATGGAGGAGCGGCAGGTCACCGTCGACGGGAACACGTACAAGCTGCGCAGCCCGTTCATGGTGATCGCGACGCAGAACCCCGTCGAGATGGAGGGCACCTACCCGCTCCCGGAGGCGCAGCGCGACCGGTTCGCCGCGCGCCTGGCGATCGGGTACCCGGACATCAACGCGGAGCTGGCGCTGCTGGACCGCCGCGAGGAGTACAACCCGCTGGACGCGCTGCGGCCGATCGCCGACGCGGAGATGATCGTGCGGATGATCGCGGCGGCGCGCGCGGTGCACCTGGCGCCGGAACTGAAGCGGTACGTGGTGGACCTGGTGGCGGCGACGCGCACGAACGCGCAGGTCCGGTTGGGAGCGAGCCCGCGGGCGACGCTCCAGCTGCTGCGGTGCACGCAGGTGCTCGCGGCGATGGACGGGCGCGACTTCGCGCTCCCCGACGACGTGCAGCAGCTCGCCGTGCCGGTGCTCGCGCACCGCCTGATCCCCACGACGGAGACCACGATGGGCGGCGGCGACACGAAGGCGATCGTCTCCGACATCCTGAGGCACGTGCCGGTGGTGTCGCACCCGGGGAGGTTCTAGGCGTGGAGCTCACCGGACGCGGCAAGACGCTGCTGGCGGTGAGTGTGGTCGTCGGCCTCACCGCCCTGGCGGTGGGCGAGGGCGACCTGCTGCGCGCCGCGGCCCTCGCGGCGATCGCCCCCCTCGGCGGCCTCGCGGTCCTGCGGTGGACGCGGCCGACCCTGGAGTCGAACCGGGTGCTCAATCCGGCGCAGGTCGAGGCCGGGCAGGCCACGCAGGTGCGCCTGGGCATCCAGAACACCGGCCGCAGCCGTCCCCCGGCGCTCATGCTGGAGGACCGCATCCCGTACCGGCTGGGGAACCGCCCCCGGCTGGTGCTGGAGCGGCTCGCGCCGGGCGCGCGGAGCGTCGTCAACTACACGATCACGCCCGGCTCGCGCGGCGCGTACGAGCTGGGGCCGTTGACCGTGCGCACGTCGGACCCGTTCGGCCTGGCCGTGTCGGTGCAGGAGTTCCCGGTGACCACGGAGCTCATCGTGACCCCGCGGATCCAGCCGCTGCGCAGCCTGCTGCTGCCGGGCGGCGCGGGCATGTCCTCGGGCGAGTCCGCAGCGCACACCGTCGCGATCACCGGCAACGACGACATCGCGGTGCGCGAGTACCGCAACGGCGACGACATGCGGCGCGTCCACTGGAAGGCCAGCGCGCACCGCGGGCAGCTCATGGTGCGCCGCGAGGAGCAGCCGTGGGAGAACAACGCGGCGGTCCTGCTGGACGTGCGCCGCGGCGCGCACCGCGGCGAGCTGTCGAGCTTCGAGTGGATGGTGGACGCGGCCGCGTCGGCGACGGTGCGGCTCGCGCGCGACGGCATCGACCCGTGGCTCATCACCGCGCACCGCGACTTCGAATGCCGCCAAGGCGATTACAGCCAGGCGATGCGGTACCTGGCGACGGTGGCCGCGGCCCCCGAGGCGCCTGTCGCCGCGATGGTCGAGAAGGCCCAGCGGGCCCGCTCGGTGTCCGGGATCGTCGCGTTCCTGGGCCACCTGACGCCGGAGGAGGCGTCCGCGCTGGGCCGCCTCGCGCGGCGCGGCGGCCGGTGCACGGCCCTGGTCGTGGACCCGGTCCGGTGGATCCCGAAGGCGGCCACGAGCCGCGTCGACCCGCGCGAGCAGGCGTTCGCGCATCAGCACGGGCAGGCCGTGTCCGCCCTCGCGTCCGCGGGCTGGCAGGTGATCCCGGTCGTGGCCGGGACCGAGCTGCGCCGCGTGTGGACGCGACTGAGCGCGTGGAGGACTTATCCATGAACGGACAGCGCCACGCCACCGTCGTCGCCGCGTCCACGCTCGCGCTGACCCTGACGCCGCTCATCGGGATCTTCGACGGCCTCGGCTGGATCTTCCCGGTGATGCTCACGATCGCCCTCATCGCCACCGCCGGGTCGCTCATGCGCGCGGCCGGGCGCGGCCAGGGCCTCCAGACCCTCGCGATGGCCGCGACGCTCGTCGTGGTCCTCACCGTCGGCTTCGGCGGCGGCACCGGCCTGCTGTTCCTGGTGCCGCTCCCGGCGACGTTCGAGCACTGGGCGGCGCTCTCGCAGGACGGCATCGGCGCGATCATCGTGAACGCCCCGCCCGTGGAGGCCACCGGCGGGATCATGTTCCTCACCGTCGTCGGCGTCGGCGTCGTCGCCATCCTCCACGACATGTTCGTGGTCGGCCTGCGCACGCCCGCGCTCGCGGGCCTGACGCTCCTGACGATGTACCTGGTGCCGGTGTCGGTGGCCCCGGACGCGACCGCGTGGTTCTGGTTCATCCTCCCCGCGATCGCGTACCTGTGGATCCTCGGCGACGACAACCTGAAGCGCGTCTCGGCGTTCGGGCACCGCTTCACGGGCGCGGGCCAGCTCGTCGGCCGGTCGTTCCCCTCGCCCATGGCGCGCACCGCGCGCTGGTCGGCGGCCGGGTTCATCGCGGTGGCGCTCGCCGTGCTCACCGTCGTGCCCGCCAACACGTCCGGGCTCATCGACAACGTCGCCGACGGCATCGAGGGCGGCGAGTCGTACGGGCTCGGCGACGTCAACCCGTGGGCGCAGCTCTCGGGCTCGCTCATGCGGCCCGACCCGGTCGACGTGCTCCGCGTGACCACCGACGACCCGAACCCGCGCTACCTGCGGATGCACGTCCTCGACGAGCTCACCAACGACGGCTTCGCGCCCAACGAGTACGACGGCACCCAGAACCTCGACGAGCTGCCGGACCCCGGCGGCGAGCGGTACACCGCGCAGATCCAGAATCTCCAGATGCAGGCGCCCGTGGTCCCCGTGTACGGGAGCCCGGTAGACCTCGACATCGACGGCGACTGGCGCGTCGACCCGGACACCGGCGTCATCGTCGGCGACGGCAGCGACATGGGCGACGTCGACGAGTACACCGTGGAGTACGCCGAGCCCGCGCCCGACGCCGAGACGCTCGCGGCCGCGGACGGCATGAAGACCTCCGACGAGCGGTGGGGCCCGAACACCGAGCACCCGGACGTGCCCGAGCTGACGGAGATCGTCGACGGCGTGACCGCCGGGGCGACCACCGTCCACGAGAAGGTCCTCGCCGTGCAGGACTACCTGTCGGTGTCCAACGGGTTCCGGTACTCCCTGGAGACCGCCGACGCGGGCAACGACGAGGCGATCCTCGACTTCCTGGAGACCCGTCAGGGCTACTGCCAGCAGTTCGCGGCCACGATGGCGTGGATGCTCCGCGAGGCCGACGTGGCCGCGCGCGTCGTCGTGGGCATGTCCCAGGGCTCGCGCGTGGACGCCGACCAGTGGCTGCTCACCAGCGACGACTACCACGCGTGGGTCGAGGTCTACTACGACGGGCCCGGCTGGGTCACGTTCGACCCGACCCCCGCCACGGGCGTCCCCGGCTCGGTCGGCTTCCCGTGGGCCAGCGAGCCCGACGAGGCCGTCGACCCCGAGGCCGAGCCCAGCGAGAACGAGATCTCCACCGAGGAGCCGACCGCGCCCGCGACCGACGAGTCCGGGCAGACGCTCCCGCCCGAGGGCGGCGCGAGCGAGGGCCCGTCCGCCGAGGCGGGCGCCGGATCGGACGGCGGCGCCGCGCTGCCGTTCCACCCCAGCTGGCTGCTGCTCCTGCTGCTCCTCGCGGTGCCGTTCCTGCCCGCGCTGTGGCGCGGGACGGTGCGCAGGCGGCGGCTCAACCCGCGCACCGTGACCGCGAAGACCGCCTGGGACGAGGCCATGGACCTGGCCCTCGACTACGGCGTGTCCATACCGGACTCGTACACGCCGCGGCAGGCCGCGGGCGTCCTCGCCACGGCCGCGCCCAGCGCGCGCGAGGCCGCGACGGCGCTCGGCTCCGCGATGGCCCTGCACCGGTACTCCCCCAGGGGCGCCGACCCCGCCGGGCTCGCCGACGCCTTGCGGGACCTGCACACCGCACTCGACAAGAGCGTGCCGACGCGGCGCAAGTACGCGGCCATGTTCTGGCCCGCCTCGCTCATCGCGAAGATCGGCGCGGGCCGGGCCGAGCAGTCCGCGCGGCTGTCGCGCCGCTCGGCGCGCACCACCGACCGGGTGAAGTCCGCGCTGCGGCGCAAACGACGTTCGAACAACCGCGACAGGCCGGGTGTCACAGGTCGCGCCTAGGGTTGCCGGTATGTACAGACGCGGCGGGTCGGGCGACGGCCCGGGCGAGGACGGCGGGGCGGGCTTCACGCAGCCCGCCCTCGACAGCTTCGGCACCCCGCTCCGCGAGGTCGTCTTCTGCGTGGTCGATCTGGAGACCACCGGGCTCGCCGCCGACGCGTGCGGGATCACCGAGATCGGCGCCGTCAAGGTCAAGGGCGGCGAGGTCGTCGGCGAGTTCTCGACCCTCGTCAACCCCGGCGAGCCGATCGACCCGCGCGTCACCCGGCTCACCGGCATCACCGACGAGATGGTCGCCGACGCGCCCGGCATCGAAGCGGTCCTGCCGATGTTCCTGGAGTTCGCGCAAGGGGCCACGCTCGTCGCCCACAACGCGGGCTTCGACGTCGGGTTCCTGCGCCACGCCTGCGAACTCACCGACACGCGCTGGCCCCGCCCGCCCGTGGTCGACACCGTGGTCCTGGCGCGGCGCCTCACCGAGAAGAGCGAGGTCCCCAACCGGCGCCTCGGCACGCTCGCGCGCCTCTTCGGCTCGCCAGTGACCCCGAACCACCGGGCCCTGGACGACGCCCGCGCCACCGTCACCGTGCTGCACGGCCTCATCGAGCGCGCCAGCGGCCACGGGGTGGTCACCGACGCCGAGCTCGCCGAGTTCTGCCGCGCGATCCCCTCGGAGCTCCAGCGCCGCAAGCGCCACCTCGCCGACGGCCTCCCGCAGGGGCCCGGGGTGTACATCTTCCGCGACGCCGACGACCGGGCGCTGTACATCGGCGTCTCCGTGAACGTCGCGAGCCGGGTGCGCAGCTACTTCTCGGCGGCCGAGCAGCGGCGGCGCCTGCGCGACATGCTCGCGTCGGCCGAGCGCGTCGAGGTCGTCGAGTGCGCCCACCGGCTGGAGGCGGGCGTGGCCGAGCTGCGCCTCATCGCGGGCGGGAAGCCGCCGTACAACCGGGCCGCGAAGTTCCCCGAGCACCGCAGCTGGGTCCGGCTCACCGACGAGCCGTACCCGCGCCTCCAGGTCTCCCGCAAGCCCCCCGAGCCCGGCACGCCCCGCCTCGGCCCGGCCTCGGGCACGCAGGCGCAGGCCGCGATCAGCGCGATCGAGGCGGCCCTGCCGATCCGCTCGTGCCGGACCCGCCTGTCCCCCAAGAAGACCTCCCCCACGTGCGTCCTCGGCGAGATCGGGAGATGCGCGGAGCCGTGCCGCCACACGGTCACCGTCGAGGAGTACGCGGCCCTCGTCGAGCGCGCCGCCCGCGCCATGGACGGCGACCCCGCGCCGATCGCCGAAGCGGTCGGGGAGCGCCTCGCGGAACTCGCCGGGTCCGAGCGCTTCGAGGCGGCCGCTGAGCGCCGGGACGAGCTCGGGGCCTATCTGGCCCTGGCCGCGTCCTCGCAGCGCGTCAGGAACTTCGTGGCGGCCGGGGAACTGGTCGCCGCGGGCCGCGCCAAGGGCGGCGGCTGGGAGGTCGCCGTCATCCGCTCCGGCCTCCTCGCCGGAGCGGTGAAGACCCCGCCCCGCGCCGACCCCATGCCCTACATCGCGAAGCTCCGCGACACCGCCCGCGTCATCGCCCCCGCCGACGACGTCCTCGACGCCGCCCACGCCGCCGAGTCCCGCCTCCTACTCGACTGGCTCGCCAAGCCCGAAGTCCGCCTCGTCCTCGTCGAAGGCACCTGGGCCAGCCCCCTCCAAGGGGCCGAGCGCTGGGAGGGCGCCGTCCCCCACGACCCCAGCCCCTGGAGACGCGCCGCGCCCTGAACCCCTGTCGCACCCATGAGGCACCTTTGAAGCCGGGGGCGGCCCACATCGTGAGACTTGCTCGCGAACACTCCGCTGTCCCAAGCGAACCCACCGTTCCAGTCCCCGGAACGGGGCCCGAGGTGCGAAACGGACGTGAGTCGTCTCGCATTCATTTGCGGCGCTTGAGGTTTCCGGGGACACCCGCTCCCGGGTACGCTGTGTCATCCGCTCGAAACGGCGGCCCTGCCGAAATCCGACAGTGTCTAGTGTCGATTCTCTCCAGGAATCGTTGTACATCTAGAATGCGGTCAACCTTGGGCATCGGAGGCTAACATGTTGCGCGCATTGCTTTCGGCTACTCGGACTGCCAGACCTGACGACCCGTGGGACCTCGCGGGGAAGGTCGCGCAGCTCGAAGCGGCCCACCGCGCCCACTACACGCAGCCCGACATGCTCCTGGTCCGCCGCGCCTACCGCATCGCCGAGCAGATGCACCGCGGCCAGGCCCGCCGCTCCGGCGAGCCGTACATCACCCACCCGATCGCGGTGTCCACCATCCTCGCCGACCTCGGCGTCGACACCCCCACGATCGCGGCCGGGCTCCTCCACGACACCGTCGAGGACACCCCGTACTCCCTCGAAGCGCTCCGCGGCGACTTCGGCGACGAGATCGCCGTCATGGTCGACGGCGTCACCAAGCTCGACAAGATCCACCTCGGCTCCGCCGCCGAGGCCGAGACGTTCCGGAAGCTCGTGCTCACCGCCGGGCGCGACATCCGCGTCATGATCATCAAGCTCGCCGACCGGCTCCACAACATGCGGACCATCAAGTTCAAGAAGCGCCCCAGCCAGATCCGCATCGCCGAGGCCACGCAGGACGTCCTCATCCCCCTCGCCGACCGCCTCGGCCTGTACGTCATCAAGCGCGAGCTGGAGGACATCGTCCTGGAGACCCTCCAGCCGGAGGTCTTCCAGCGCATCAAGGAGCACATCGGCTCCGACACCGACCGCAAGCGGCAGGTCGAGCACATCGCCCCGCAGGTGCGCCGCGCCCTGCGCGACTTCAAGGTCACCGCGCGCCTCCTCGACCGGCCCCGCCACCCGTACTCGGTGTACCGCGAGATGCAGAAGCACCCCGGCACCGGCCCGGCCGACCCGCCGCGCCTCGTCATCGTCGTCGACGGCCCGCTGACGGACTGCTACGCGGCCCTCGGCGCGATCCACCGGCTCTGGAAGCCCGTGGGCGGCAAGTTCCGCGACCTCATCGCCGCCAAGAAGTTCAACCTGTACCAGTCGATCCACACCGCGGTCGCCGGCCCCGGCGGCCAGCCCATCGAGTTCCTCATCCGCACCCGCGAGATGCACGAGACCGCCGAGGTCGGCATCGTCGCCGGGCTCCGCCAGACCGGCGGCGACCAGATGGAGATCCAGCTCCCCTGGCTCCAGCGCCTCCTCGACTGGCAGAACGAGGTCGCCGACTCCGGCCAGTTCCTCGACTCCCTCCGCTGCGACCTCGCCGACCAGGACATCCTGGTGTTCACCGGCGACGGCGAGCAGCTCACGGTCCCCAAGGCGTCCACCCCGGTCGACGTCGCCTACTGCTCCGGCCCGTCCAAGGGCCACCGGCTCATCGCCGCGTACGTCAACGGCGAGATCGCGCCCCTGGCGCAGCCGCTGCGCGACGGCGACACCGTCGAGCTGGTCCTCACCGCCGAGCAGCCCTACGGCCCTTCGAAGCAGTGGCTCGAACACGCCAAGACCCCCGAGGCGCAGCTCCACATCAACGACTGGTTCGGCGCCATCGACGACGGCGACTCCACCGGCGAGCTCCCCGTGATCCCCATGCAGCGCTTCGAGGACGAGCTCAAAGCGGGCAAGAACCGCCTCTGGCGCTCCCTCATCGCCCGCGGCCGCGGCCTCGCCGGAGAGCAGCCCCTCCACGGCGTCGCGTCGTCCCTGGGCTACCCGGACCTCGACTCCCTCTACCTGGCCCTCGCCCGCGAGAAGCTCGACCCCGACGAACTCGCCGAGAAGCTCATCACCACCGTCGACCGCTACTAGCGCGAGGCGGCCTCGCGGGTCCGACCCGCGACTCGGCCTCGCAGCCGCCGCGCTGTCGCACCCCCGCGCCACACTCGAAACGGGGGGCGCTCCGCATCGAGCCTTCCTCGCCTTCCCGCGCAAGCGAAACGGGCCCCGCCTTCCGGCGGGGCCCGTTCCCTTTGGCTTGCTTAATGCTTGCCCGACTCGATCTCCTCATGCGACGAGGCGCCGTTCTCCGACGGCTCCTCGATCGACTTGAAGAAGCCCTTGTCCTGCGGCGGCAGGGCGCCGACGCGGTTCATCTTCTTCGGGACGACCCAGCCGTTGTACTCCAGCTCGGTGTGGCCGTGCTCGTCCGGCTCGGCGAGCGGCTGGTGCACCTCGTAGAAGCGGCCGTTCGGGTCGCGCATGAGGATGCCCGTCTCCAGGCCGTGCGCGAGCACCTCGCGGTCGTGCTGCTGGAGGCCCAGGCAGATCCGGTACGTCACGTAGTACGTGATGATCGGCAGGACGACGATCCCGATGCGGCCCGCCCACGTCATCGCGTTCAGGCTGATGTGGAACTTCTCGGCGAACACGTCGTTGCCGCCGGAGATGACGCCGATGATCCAGAAGACCACGACCATCATGCCGAGGCTGGTGCGGCCCGGGTTGTCGCGCGGGCGCTGGAGCAGGTTGTGGTGCCCGCGGTCCTTGGTGAACCGCCGCTCCAGCGCCGGGTACACCAGCGGGAGCAGCACCGACAGGCCCATGCCCGCGATGGCCGGCCAGAACACCGCCGGCAGCGTGAAGTACGGCGGGATGCGCAGCTCCCACGCCGGGAACAGGCGGATGAGGCCGTCCAGGTACATGACGTAGAAGTCCGGCTGCGAGGCCGAGGACACGACCGAGACCTCGTACGGCCCGAACAGCCAGATCGGGTTGATCTGGAACAGGCCCGCCATCGCGGCGAGCACGCCCCAGATGAAGAGCATGAACCCGACCTGCTTCATCACGTAGTTCGGGAACATGCGGAAGCCGACCACGTTGTGCTCGGTGCGCCCCGGTCCGGGCCACTGCGTGTGCTTCTGGATGAACACGAGCGCGACGTGCACCGTGATGAGCGCCAGCAGCAGCAGCGGGAAGATGAAGACGTGGATGATGTAGAGCATCGGGATGACCGTGGTGCCCGGGAACTGGCCGCCGAACAGGGCCGCCGAGGCCCAGGGGCCGATGAACGGCACCGAGGCGGTCATGCCCTCCATGATGCGCAGGCCGGTGCCCGACAGGCCGTCGTCCGGCAGCGAGTAGCCGAAGAAGCCCTCGAAGAAGCCCAGCCAGAACATGACGATGCCGATCATCCAGTTCGTCTCGCGCGGCGCGCGGAACGCGCCGGTGAAGAAGATCCGGAGCATGTGCACGAGGATCGACGCCATGAACAGCAGCGCCGCCCAGTGGTGCATCTGCCGCATGAACAGGCCGCCGCGCACCTCGAACGAGAGGTGCAGCGTGGACTCGTAGGCCCGCGACATGTCGACGCCCTGGAGCGGCACGTACGCGCCGTCGTAGGTCACCTCGACCATCGACGGGTCGAAGAACAGCGCGAGGAACGTGCCCGAGAGCAGCAGCAGGATGAACGAGAACAGCGCGATCTCGCCCAGGAGGAAGGACCAGTGGTCCGGGAAGACCTTGTTGAACAGGACCCGGGCCGGTCCGGCGAGCTTGAAGCGGTCGTCGAGCTCGCCGCCCGCCTTCGTCAGCAGGCTGTCGCTGGAGCCGTTGCGGCGTTTCACTTCTCATCCTCCTCGGGGAGGGACGGGCGGTTCCAGAACGCCGGCCCCGGGGGCACCAGGAAGTCCGAGGTCGCGACGAAGAAGCCCTCGTCGTCGACCGTGATCGGCAGCATCGGCAGGTGCCGGGTCGCCGGGCCGAACACGGGCGCGGCGTTGTCGATCACGTTGAACTGCGACTGGTGGCACGGGCACAGGAGCCGCTGGCTCTGCTGCTCGTACAGCGAGGCCGGGCAGCCGACGTGGGTGCAGATCTTCGAGTAGGCCACGAAGTTGCCCCAGATCGCGTCCACGTCCTGGTACATCGGGTACAGGTTGCCGCGCAGGGTCGCCGCGTCGGTCTCCCGCAGGTGGATGAGCAGCGTCGGCGCGGTCGGGAACTGGTTCGTCGCGCCGTGGTCGATCGCCGGGTAGACGGTGATCTGCCCGCCCGCGGAGACCATGTCGGGCCGCACGAGCGCCCCGTCCTTCATCATCAGGCGGATCGGGTTGCCGTCGTTGTACCGGTCGGCGTTCCAGCCGGTGACGGTGTACATGTCGCCCGGGTCCTTGATGAGGGCGCCCAGGGGGGCGACCGCGGCGAGGCCGAGCGGCGCGGCGGCCAGCAGGGCCGTCTTCACCAGGAAGGGACGGCGGCGCAGGCCCATGTCCTCGACGATGGTGTCCACCGTGGACTCGGCGATCTTCCGGTCGTCCGCGGAGGAGCCGCCGTCGTGGCGGTCCTGCACCAGCTCTTCGACCGGGAGCAGCTTCTTCGCCCAGGTGAGCACGCCGACCGCGAAGAACAGCAGCGAGAACCCGAGCGTGAAGCCCAGGACCGGCGTGTACCAGGTCTGCGGGTCCTGCCAGGTCGCGGCGCCCTCGTACTCCCAGGGCCACCAGATGTACGCCACCACGAAGAGCGTCGCGAACAGACCCGAGAGCAGGAAGAGGCCGCTGACGATGCGCTCCATGCGCTTCTCGGTCTTCGTGCCCGGCTTCGGGAAGCGCGGCTCGTAGTGGATGATCTCGATGTCGTCGCGGCGCAGGCCCTCCTTGTAGACCTCGAAGCGCGTCAGCTTCGGGTCCGAGAGGTCGACGGGCTCGACCTCGTCACGGGCGCTGTCGTTGTGGGCACTCACGATTTACCTGCAATCCAGAGCGTGGTCAGCAGGAGCGCAGTCATGCCGACCAGGAAGATGGCCAGACCTTCGGTCGAGGGGCCGTACCGTCCGAGGGAGAAGACGCCGCCCGGGTCCTTGTCGCCGTTGACGACGTACTGGACGTAGGCGATGATGTCGGCCTTCTGCTCGGGGGTGAGCTCGTTGTCGGCGAACACCGGCATGTTCTGCGGGCCGGTGAGCATGGCCTGGTAGATCTCCTCGTCGGAGACGCCCGTCAGCGCGGGCGCGTGCGCGCCCGAGGACAGGGCGCCGCCGCCGCCGGCGTAGCCGTGGCAGGAGGAGCAGTTCACCCGGTAGAGCTCGCCGCCCTCGGCGACGTCGGAGTTCTCGACGAGCGCTTCGAGGTCGTCGGGCACCGCGGAGCCGCCGCCGAGGTACTCGATGTAGGCGCCGAGCCACTCGGCCTCCTCCTCGGTGAACACGGGGTAGTCCGAGTCGGGGGCCTGGGCGCCCTGGGCGGCCATCGGCATGCGGCCGGTGTTCACCTGGAACTCGACGGCCGCCGAGCCGACGCCGATGAGGCTGGGGCCGCGGCCCTCGATGCCCTCGCCGTCGTCGCCGTGGCAGGAGATGCAGCTCGTGTCGTAGAGCTCCTGGCCCTTGACGACCTCCGAGTCGATCGCGTTGTCCTCGGCCTCCTGCGCGTACAGGCTCGGCGAGAACACCGAGTAGATCCCTCCGACGATGACCAGTGCGCCGGTGAACCTGGCCAGCGCGCCGAGGCGCTTGCGCCAGCCTCGGCGGCGTTTCGCTGATGCAGCCACGGTTGTTGCCTCACCTTTATCTAGCTCGGACCGGGCGGGGCGCCTGTCGGGGCTTCCACGTCCGGCCGGCGACCGCCTCCGGGGGGCGGCCGTCGCGTTTCTCGGTTGTGGCCTCGGCCCGGGGGCCGAGGCCTATTGCCTTGGGCCGCAGGCGCGTCCGGGTGGGAGGCGCGGGCGGCCGGTCAGTCTCAGTACTGGGCCATCGGAAGGAAGTAGATCACGGCGAACAGCGCGATCCAGACCACGTCGACGAAGTGCCAGTAGTAGGACACCACGATGGACGCGGTGGCCTGGGCGGGGGTGAAGCGGCCCATCGTCGTGCGGATGAGGTAGACGATGAAGGCGATCAGGCCGCCGGTGACGTGCAGGCCGTGGAACCCGGTGGTCAGGTAGAACATGGTCCAGTAGCCGTCGGCGGAGATGGAGTGCCCCTCGCCGACGAGGTTGCGGTACTCGTTGACCTGGCCGAGCACGAAGACCAGCCCCATGATGAAGGTGATCGCGAACCACAGGCGCAGCTTGTACACGTCCCCGCGCTCGGCGGCGAAGACCCCGAGCTGGCAGGTGACGGAGGAGGCCACGAGGATCACGGTGAACACGAGCGCGTACGGGATCTCAAGGTGCTCGTAGCCCGCCTCGTACATCGAGGGGGCGGCGGCCTGGATGGAGAAGTACATCGCGAACAGGCCCGCAAAGAACATGAGTTCGCTGCTCAACCACACGATGGTGCCGACACTGACGACATTGGGCCGGGTCAGTGAGTGGATTCGGCTGGGGTCGATAGTTGCTTCGGCGGCAGTCACGCGCACATTATTACGGTCCGGCGGCTTCAAGCTGCGCATGGGGTGTGTTTTTCGCGCGTGTCGCGCGGAGTAGGCTTCCGGCCTCTTCCCATCGTGTTCCCAGGTCATTCACGGTTCGCCTACTGTAGGCACTTCGGGCGGGGGAAGTGGCCGCGCCGGTCTTCCCATTTCAGTGTGGCCCGTTTAATATGCGAAGCGTGAGCACCTCAACGGCTGAGTACGCAGTCCTCCTTTACAGTCATCGACCCGCGGTCATCGAGCAGATGCGGTCGGCCATCGGCGAAGCGCCGGCCGAGGGCGTCCGGATCGAGTACGCGGTCGCCGGAGAGTACGACGAGGCGGTGGCCCTCATCGACAAGTACGAGATCGACCTCGTGCTCCTCGACGGGGAGGCGCAGCCCGCGGGCGGCCTCGGGATCGCGCGGCAGCTGCGCGACGAGTTCGACGAGCCGCCGACGCTGGCGGTGGTGGTCGCGCGGGACGCGGACCGCTGGCTGGCGGCGTGGTCGCGGGCCGATGCGGTGCTGAAGCACCCGCTTAACCCCGTGACAACCGGGCAGACGGTAGTAGACTTGCTGGTCAACCGGGCCGCTGGCTCGGCGCCGGCGCAGCGCGCCGCCTGATTTTTCCTTCCCCGGGAGCGCACATGTCTGATCCGACCTGGCCCGATGTCCTCGCACGCCTGTCGTCCGGCGACCATCTCGACGAGGCGAGCGCCGACTGGGCGATGGCGGAGATCATGGCCGGGAACGCCGATCCGGCGCAGCTGGCGGCGTTCGCGGTGCTGCTGCGCTCAAAGGGTGAGACGCCCGAGGAGATCGGCGCGATCGCGGGCCGGATGCTCGCCGAGACCACCCGGCTGGACCTGACGGACCTGGGCGTCGCGGTCGACATCGTCGGCACCGGCGGCGACGGCTCGAACTCGGTGAACATCTCGACGATGGCGGCGATCGTGGTCGCGGCGACGGGCGTGCCGGTCATCAAGCACGGCAACCGGTCCGCGTCGTCGAGCGTGGGCTCAGCGGACCTGCTGGAGGCCCTGGGCGTCGACCTGGAGGCCACCGCGGAGCGCGTCGAGGCTTCGGTGCGCGAGGTGGGCATCGGCTTCGCGTTCGCGCGGACCTTCCACCCCGGGATGCGGCACGCGGGCCCGATCCGGGCCGCGCTGGGCATCCCGACGGTGTTCAACCTGCTGGGGCCGCTGACGAACCCGGGCCAGCCGCAGGCGGGCCTGATCGGCTGCGCGGACCCGGTGAAGGCGCCGCTGATGGCGCAGGTGTTCGCGGCCCGCGGGGCCTCGGTGTTCGTGGTCCGCGGCGACGACGGCCTGGACGAGATCTCGACGTCGGCGACGACGTCGGAGTGGATCGCCTCGGGCGGCCGGGTGTCGCAGGGCTCGATCGACGTGAACGAGATCGGGCTGGCGAACGCGGGCCCGGAGGCGCTGCGCGGCGGCGACATCGGGTTCAACACGGACGTGGCGCGGCGGGTGTTCGCGGGCGAGTCCGGTCCGGTCCGGGACGCGGTCCTCATCAACGCGGCGGCGGCGCTGGCCTCGCGCCAGGGGCTCATCGACGCGGTGGACCTGCACGACGTGAAGATCCGGCGGGGCCTGCTGGCGGCGAACCTGGAGATCGCGGCGACGGCCCTCGACGAGGGCAAGGCCGTGGACCTGGTGGAGCGCTGGGCCGAGTTCAGCAAGCAGTGAGTCGGAAGCCGAAGGGGCCGTGCGCGATCGCGTACGGCCCCTTCGCGCTACTCGTACTTCTTCAGCTCGTCCTCGGACGCGAGCGGGGCGGGCCCGGACTTGGGGAGCTCGGTGCGGATGAGGACGCAGCCGCACTCCTCGCAGCGGAGGACCTCGTCGATGGGGGCGGACTTGATGGGGATCATGTCGGCCGGGGACTTCTCGATGCGGCAGGACCCGCAGCGGCGGCCGACGAGCTCGGCGGCGGCGATGGGCTGCTTGGCATGGATGCGCTCGTAGAGCTCGACGAGGCGGTCGGGGATGTTGATGGCGAGGGCTTCGCGGGTGGAGGTCGCGTCGGCGGTCTCGGTCTCGATCTCCCCGAGGCGGCGGCCGCGTTCGGCTTCGGCGTCGGCGAGGACGGTCTTCGCCTCGTCGAGCTGGCGGCGGGTCTCGGCGAGCTCGGCGTCGAGGGCCTCGCGGCGCTCCATGAGTTCGAGCTCGTCGTCTTCGAGCGTGCTCTGGCGGCGGGCGAGGGACTCCAGTTCGCTCTGGAGCCCTTCGAGCTCCTTCGCGGAGGCCCCGGCGCCCATGCGGTCGCGGTCGGTGGAGGCGCGGTTCTTGACGAGGTCCACTTCGCGTTCGACGCGGTCGATGTCGCGGTCGAGGTCGGCGATGTCGCCGGTGAGGTTGGCGGCCTTGTCCCCCAGCGCCCGCAGGCGCTGCGAGGCGGTGGCGAACGCGGGGTCGGCGTCGAGGTTCCTGCGGCGCTGCGCGAGCTGGGCGAGGGTGGTGTCCACCGCCTGGAGTTCGAGCAGGCGGCGCTGATCGAAGAGGTCGGCTTTCACTTCAGTTCACCCCGGGTTTCTGGTGGATGGTCCACGGATCGGTGTCGAGGTCGGAGACGCGGACGTCCTCGACCAGACGGGACAGTCGTTCGGCAACAGTATCGAGCCAGGGCCGCTCGGTCGCCCAGTGGGCGGCGTCGATGAGGGCCGGGCCGCTTCCGGACACGTGCTCGCTCACCGGGTGGTGGCGGAGGTCGGCGGTGAGGTACGCGTTGGCGCCCGCGGCCGCGGCGTCCGCGAGGAACGCGTCCCCGGCGCCGCCGCAGACGGCGACGGTGCTGATGTGGCGGTCGGGGTCGCCCGCGGCGCGCACGCCCCACGCGGTCGGCGGGAGGGCCGCGGCGGCGCGCTCGGTGAGCTGCGCGAGCGTGAGGGTCTCGGGGAGGCGGCCGATGCGGCCGTGGCCGCGCCCGGTGCCGTGGTGCTCGGGGCCGTCGAGGGGGCGCAGCGGCCGCAAGTCGACGAGGCCGAGCCGGTCGGCGAGCGCGTCGGAGACGCCGGGGCTGGCGACGTCGGCGTTCGTGTGGGCGGTGTAGAGGCCCATGCCGGACTCGATGAGGGTGTGGACGAGGTCGCCCTTGTAGCCCGCGGCGGGGTCGAGGGAGGAGACGCCGCGCAGCAGCAGCGGGTGGTGGGCGACGATGAGGTCGCAGTCGGCCTCGATCGCCTCGATGACCGTGGCGGGCACGACGTCGACGACGCAGAGGATCCGGCGCACGGAGTTCCCGCCGCGGCCCAGCACCAGGCCCACCCGGTCCCAGTCCTCGGCCCAGCGGCGCGGGTACAGGTCGTCGAGTGCCGCGGTGATCTCGCTGAGCGTGCGCATCCCGTGAGTCTATTGACGTTCCGCGCCGTGCGGGGAGGGGTGTGCCCGGAGCCTGAGCAGCGGCGGCTCCGGGCGCACTCGCGCACCGTGCGCGCGGGGACGGTCCGGCGAATCCGGTACCGGCCCTGGTCTAGGCGAGGGCGCCCACCTCCTCGGCGAGGCGCCGCACGTCCTGGGCGGGCTCGCCCTTGGTGCGGTGGAGGATCTGGTCGATGAGGTCCACCGCGAGCGGGCGGCAGCGGATCTCCGCGGGCGCGTTGCGGTCGGCGGTCACGAGGTGCCGCCCGGCCTGCTCGATGTCGCCGACCTGCACGCAGGCCCGGGCCATGTCCAGGTAGTGGTGCGCGCGCCGCTCGGCCACGAGGTCGCCGAGCGCCGCGGGCGGGATGGCCTCGTGGACGGCGAGCGCGTCGCCGCCCTCGCCGAGCTCCACGAACGCGGCCGCGCGGTGCAGCATGACGTTCGTGGGCCCGAACGAGGTGTAGTAGTAGTTCGCGTCGCGGCCGAGGATGTTCGCGGCCCGCGAGGCGCTGTCGAGCAGGTCGTCGCTGGTCGTGGCGTCCCCGGCCAGCGCGGCGGCCATGGCGCCCTGGAGGAGCAGCGCCCCGTAGACGCTGATCGCCGCGGGGCTGGAGGACTCGCCTCCGGCCTCGGAGATGAGGCCGTGCGCGACCTGCACGTTCAGGTCGAGCGCGGCCTGGTAGCGGCCGAGGGATCTGAGCGCGTTGGCGACCCGCGTGGTCGCGATGCCGGCGAGGAGCGGGTCGTTGCCGCGGTTGGCGGCGGAGATGGCGCGGTCGGCGGCGAGCCAGGCGAGCTGGGCCTCCCCGAGCTTGCGCAGGACCGTGGACGCGATCTGGTAGACCTGCGTCATGAGTTCGGCGGCGTCGGCGCTGGTGCCGCCGATGGGCCGGTCCTCGGCGAGGGGCGTGTCGCGCAGGAGCTGGATGAGCGACCTGGCGACGACCGGGTAGTGGCCCTTCTCGAACGCGAGCCAGCAGTAGTTCACGGCCCCTTTGAGTTCGGGGATGGGCGTCGGGTCGATCGGGGCGGCTTCGAGGAAGCGGCCGAGGCGCTCGTAGCGTTCGAGCGACTGGCGGATGGACTCGACCTCCACCTGGTCGAGGCAGCCGCCGAGGCCCGGGCGGCGCCGGGGCTCGCGGCCGAGCAGCTGAGCGGCGTCGACGCTCAGCGATTCGGCGAGCTCGGTGATGACCGAGTACTTGTCGAGGCGGCGGACGCCGCGCTCGATCTTGTCGACCCAGCTCTTGGACTTGCCGATGCGGTCGGCGAAGACCTGCTGGGACATGCCGCGGCGCTGGCGCCAGTAGGCGACGCGCCGCCCCATAGGTTGCGTTTCGGACTCCATGTCAGACCCCACCGTCTATATAGGAGTTACACGTTGCTTCGGGACTTCAGGGGATCGGGTCTCGCAGTTGCGTGCGGTATTCGGTTGTGCGTTCCTTGCGGCCTCGCCGGAAAGCCGGGCCGGGGCGCGGTGCGGCGGTCGTCAGCAGTGCTTGGTTGTCTTGACCCGCACGAGGTTCGGTTCCGCCGGCGCGGCACCGGACGCGCCGCACGAGGCGCCCCGACACTATGTGTTTACCGTCTTTTCGGTTTCGGCACAACGGCCGCGAACTGCCAATGTGACGCTCAGGTGGAGCGTGCTTACAGTCTTGCCCGGCGGGTCCGGTCCACTGTCGCCTATCAGGGGATTTGCCGGGTTTCGGTCGCTCGAACTCGTGAAACCTGCACATGCAGCGTGTCGATTCAAGGCCCTTCCTCGTTGTGTCGGATATGGGACACAACCGAGTCGTCGAGCGCCGCGAACATCGGCGCGCCTTCCGCAGGGCCTTCCTGACCGCGATGATCGCCACGGCCGCCGCGGCCGGGCTGGGCTACGCGATCGCCTTCTCCCCGCTCGCCGGGTGGGCGGCGCTCGGCGTCGCCGCGGCCGGGGCGGTGAGCCTGTGGCTGGAGTCGCGCGCGGGCCGCGCGGCCACGCCGCCGCCGTTCTACTTCTGGGGCGGGGACGGGAGCTAGTTGAGGCGGACCACCAGGCACTTGCCGCCCTGGTACACGCCGCCGTCCACGTTGAGCGCGAGCCCGTCGCAGTAGCGGCGGGCCTGGGTCACCTGGGACGGTTCGAGCTCGGTCGTGTCGGGGATCGTCGAGTGCCCGTGGACGAGCTCCTCCCCGCCGAACGAGCGGAGCATCGAGCGCACCCGCGAGGGGCCCTCCTCGCCCATGAACTCGTGGCGGCGCGTCAGCTCCCGGAACAGCTGCCACCACTCCTCGGGCTCGTCGGAGGCGAGGATCTTGCGCACGGCGGCGTTCACCGCCTCCTCGCTGCGGCCGTACCCGAGGTACGACTCGGTGTCGGAGTGGACCAGGAGCGACTTGTCCACGACGTGGAGGACCCGGCGGGTCTCCAGCCACCTCACCTCGTCCTCGGTGAGCTCGGCGAGGTCGTCCTCGAAGCCGCCGTTGAGGACCCACCAGTGCAGGAACTGCCGGTCCATGCCGTCGACGTCGGTGAACGCGACGTCCCCGAAGCGCCGGGACCCGAGCACGAGCACCTCGTGGTTGCCCACGAGCGTGTCCACGTGGCCGCCCTCGGCGGCGGCCTGCCCGGCGAGCCTGCGGAGCAGCCGCACCACGGCCACGCCCTCCTCGCCGCGGTCGAAGAGGTCCCCGAGGATCCACAGCCGGGCGTCGCCGCCGGTCCACTTCGCGTCCCCGTCGACGAGTCCCCGTCCCCGCAGCGCCTCCGTCAGCGCGTCGTAGTGGCCGTGGACGTCGCTGGCCACGAACAGCGGACTCGATTCAGACATGGGACCGATATTAATCCCGGGCGGTGGCGTTCGGTGAGGTTGTCGACTGCTGTTCGATTCCACTTGCCGCGCGGCTGGTACGGGCAATAGGATTCGGCCCACCGCCATTGGAGATGAACGCAGCGAGGAGCCAGCGTGACCGACGAGAACCCGTTCCTGACCCCCTCAGAACTCCCCTACAAGCTCCCGCCGTTCGCGGACATCCGCAACGAGCACTACGCCCCCGCGTTCGAGGCCGGCATGGCCGAGCAGCTCGCCGCCGTCGAGGCCATTGCGAACGATCCCGCCGAGCCGACGTTCGACAACACGATCGTGGCCCTGGAGCGCTCCGGCCTGGGCACGCTCAAGCGGGTCTCCCTGGTGTTCTTCAACAAGTACTCCTCGGACACCGACGACGAGCTGAACGCCATCGAGGCCGACCTCAGCCCCAAGCTCGCCGCCCACGGCGACAAGATCCTCCTCAACGGCGACCTGTACGCGCGCATCGACGCCCTCTGGGCCAAGCGCGACGAGTTGGGACTCGACGAGCAGGACCTGCGCCTGCTGGAGCGGTACCGCACCGATTTCGTGCGCGGCGGCGCCGCCCTCGACCAGGACGGCAAGGACCGCCTCGCCGCGATCAACACCGAGCTGGCCGAGCTGGCGTCCAAGTTCAACCAGGTGATCCTCACCGACATCAACGACGCGGCCGTCCACGTCACCGACGCCGCCGAGCTCGACGGCCTCGGCGAGGACCAGATCGGCGCGGCCGCGGCGGCCGCGAAGGACCGCGGCCTCGACGGGTACCTCATCACCCAGTCGAACTTCTCGCGCCACCCGCTCCTGGAGGACCTGAAGAACCGGGACCTGCGCGAGCGCCTCTACAAGGCCACCATCGGCCGCGGCCGCGACAACGCCGCCACCCTCCTGCGGATGATCCGCCTCCGCGCCGAGAAGGCGCGGCTGCTCGGCTTCGAGCACTTCGCCGCGTACATCGCCGCGGACGGCACCGCCGGGAACGCCGGGATCATCGCCGAGCGCCTCGCCGGGCTCGCCGAGGCCTCGGTGCGCAACGCCCGCCGCGAGGCCGCCGAGCTCCAGGAGGTCATCGACGCCCAGGACGGCGGCTTCGAGCTGGCCGCATGGGACTGGTCGTTCTACTCCAAGCAGGTCCGCCAGGCCAAGTACGGCTTCGACGCCGAGGCGTTCAAGCCGTACCTGGAGCTCGACCGGGTCCTCGTCGACGGCGTGTTCTACGCCGCCGAGAAGGAGTTCGGCCTGACGTTCCGGCTCCGCGAGGACCTCCAGGGGTACCACCCCGAGGCCCGCGTGTGGGAGGTCCTCGACAGCGGCGAGCCCCTGGGGCTGTTCGTGGGCGACTTCTTCACCCGCGACTCCAAGAAGGGCGGCGCGTGGATGAACGCGCTCGTCGTCCAGTCCGACCTCACCGGCGACAAGCCCGTGGTCGTGAACAACCTGAACATCGTCAAGCCCTCCGAGGGGCAGCCCGCGCTCATCTCCGTGGACAACGTGACCACGCTGTTCCACGAGTTCGGGCACGCGCTCCACGGCCTCCTGTCGGCCTGCCGCTACCCGAAGACCGCGATGACCTCGACCCCGCGCGACTTCGTCGAGTACCCCTCGCAGGTCAACGAGATGTGGGAGGACTGGCCCGAGATCGTCGCGAACTACGCGCGCCACCACGAGACCGGCGAGCAGGCACCCGCCGAGCTCATCGAGCAGTGGAAGGCCGCCGCCAAGTTCGGCGAGGGCTTCGCCTCCACCGAGTACCTCGGCGCGGCGCTCCTCGACCAGGCGTGGCACCGCCTCGCCCCCGACGAGGTCCCCGACGGCGGCGACGACCCGTACGCGGCCGTCGAGGCCTTCGAGCGCAAGGCCCTCGAAGACGCCGGGATCTACCTGCCCGAGATCGCCCCGCGCTACCGCTCGGGCTACTTCGCGCACATCTCCATCGGCTACGCCGCCGGGTACTACTCGTACATCTGGTCCGAGATCCTCGACGCCGACACCGTCGAGTGGTTCAAGGAGAACGGCGGCCTCACCCGCGCCAACGGCGACCACTTCCGCGAGACGCTCCTGTCGAAGGGCGGCTCCATCGACCCGATGGAGTCCTTCCGGCGCTTCCGCGGCCGCGACGCCGAGATCGACCCGCTCCTGGAGCGGCGCGGCCTGAAGTAAGGCCCTAAGGGGCCCGGATCGTGCATCCTATATCCTATAGGATGCACGATCCGGGCCCTTTCGCTTACAGCGCCAGCGCCTTCTCCCAAGGCGAGGCCACCGGGAAGTACGCCTCCAGGAAGCGCCGCATCATCGCCGAGCGCTCCTCGGCGAGCTCCTCCGGGAGCCCGGCGTCGTTGATGCAGAACGTCTCCCGGTCGCGCCGCTCCAGCAGCAGCTCCAGGCGCTCGGCCACATCCGGCATCCCCAGCTCCACGTAGGCGTCCTGGGCGTGGCCGGAGACGGCGCGGCCCGAGAGGTACGCGTAGTAGTGCTGGAGGGTCACCGCGGAGACGTCGGTGACGTTGCGGAAGGGGCTCGCGGCCGTCCGCGCCATCTCCTCGTCGAACTCCTTCTCCATCTCGGCGAGGACGCTGCGCTGCAACGGGTACGGCACGTGCTTCATCATCCGCGACATCGTGCGCCCGAAGGCCCGGTCGATGAGCGCACGGTCGTTCTTGAACGCGGCGTTCGGGGGCGTGTCGGCGCGCGAGACCGGGTCCATGTCGATGAAGGTCTGCGCGGGGAAGAACCTCGCGAGCCCGTTGGGCTCGAAGAACAGCTGCGGTCCGACGGGGCGCCCGATGAACATGTCGTCGTTGAAGTACAGGAAGTGCTCGCTGAGTCCCTCGATGCGGTGGAGCTGCGTCTCGATGGAGTGGGAGTTGAAGGTGGGCAGGGCGTCCGGGTCGTCGAACAGGTCGGCGTGGTCGACGACGGTGAGCCCGGGGGCGTCGGCGTCGAGCCAGTGCGGGCGCTGCCGGTCGGTCACGAGGTAGACGTGGCGGACCCACGGCGCGTTCAGGTGCAGGGAGCGCAGCGAGAACCGCAGCTCCTCGCGGTCGATGTAGCGGGCGTCGTTCGCCGACTCCGCGTGGTACGGCGACTGGTCGGCGTCGGCGCGGCGGCGCAGCCAGGCGTGGTCGGCGCCGTCGACCCAGGTGTAGACGACGTCGACGGGGAAGCCGACGTGGTCGGGTCCGGGGCGCGCGAACTCGGTGCGCGTGGGCAGGTTCGGGAGGTCCTGCCGCGCGCCGCCCGCGAGGGTCGTGAAGAGGCGCCCGGGAGCCGACACCCGGGCGCCGCCCTGACGGACGAGGGGACTGATGCGGTTGTGCCTGGGCGCCAAGAGGTGCCCGTCGCCGGTCTCGGTCCAGAACTCGACGTCGCAGCCGTAGTCGGGACCGAAGACGAGGTCCCGCCCGGAATCGGTCCACAGCCAGGAGGCGCGGACCAGCGGCACGTCGCCCATGTCGGCGCGGCGGGCCCATTCGGGGCGGGTGAGGCCGAGCTCGGACTCGCGGAACGCGGGCTCGGGCACGGAGAGGCGACCGCCGGTGGACTCGCAGAGCATGGCGAGGGCGGTGCAGACGCGCTGGCGGTCGGCGGCGGCGACGCCGAGGACGGGCCGGGTGAGGCTGAAGCCGGGCACGGCGAAGAAGTCGACGCCCGCGGCGGTGAGGATCGCGGTGACGATCTCCAGGTTGCGGCGCCACACCTCCAGGGGGGTGGGGGCGCCGAGGGCGTACGCGGGGCGGATCTCCCCTGAGTGGAGGATGTGCCCGGAGTCGAGGTCGGTGAAGAAGCCGTAGGGCTCGGTGACCTCGGTGCGGGCGGCGGCCGGAGGATCGAGGGGCTTGGGCTCCACCAGTTCTTCGGCCGGTCGGACGAACTCTGTCGCTCGGGTTGCGATACGACGGTCATCGGCTGCGAACAATCGACACCTCCTGACACTTGCGGCTTTCGCCGATCCGGGGTCTACCGGGACTGCTGCCGGCGCAGGCGGAGGCAGGTCTTCGTCGACCACGCCTGAACGCCACGTGGCCGGTCTCTGACACGTGTCTCAACAGTAGGCCACAGGGCAGTGACAAAATGGTTGCAGATTCGCGTCCCAGGCGTCAACCACAACGGGCGCCGCCCGGAGGCGACGCCCGTTGGAGAAATGAGATGCCTACGCGCCCAAGGGAATCCGCGCCACGTGCTCCCACGTGTAGGTCGATGCGTCCTCGCTTTGGATGACTCGGACGAGGTCTACCCCGGTGACTGTGATTTCCGTCCGACCCGGCCGGACGTCGCGCAGCTTGTTCTGGATCGCGCCGCGGGAGGTGTCGACCCCGACCGCGTCGGAGCGGTAGGACAGCGAGACGTGCCCCGGCCCGCCGCACGGGCGGCCGACGTCGCCTTCGACGATCTCGTTGATCGCCTCGACGCAGTTCGCGACCAGGTCGTCGAAGCCCGTGCCCGGGAACGTGTCGAGCAGGACCCCGCCGGTCGCGGCCAGCGCGGGCCCGACGGTGAGCTTGAACGCGGGGACCTCGGCGGCCTTCTCGCGCAGGCGCTCGACGAGCTTGCGGCGCACGTCGTCGCCGAGCCCGGCGGCGTCGCACTCGACGGACGCGATGGTGGCGTGGAGCCATTCGTGGGCGACGGGCTTGTCCGCGGCGAGGTCGATGACCGGCCGGTAGGACTCCGCGACGGCTTTGACCTCGTCGAGGTCGGTGAGGTAGACGTGGAGCTTGGTCCATCCGTCGGGCCAGCGCTGCCCCGAGCTGGGCGGCTTGGTACCGGATGTGGGAGCAGATGTGTTCACTGCTGCATCAATGCCTTAGGCGAGTCGGAAGGCCCCGGACGGGGCCGGTTCTATGCAATTCCACCGCTCGGTACTGGGAGTACCGTTCCGGGAGTCTACCCACGTGGAGCCAGGTCCAAAAGCGCACTGAGCGGCGCGTCACGCGGCGCGGGCACCGGCGGGCGCAGGTGCACGGTCCGGTCGACGACGCCGTCGGGCAGGGGGCGGTGGGTGATGATCACGGCGGTCTTGCCTTCAAGAGCGGCCGCGGCCGTGCGGAGTACGCGTTCGGCGGTGGCCGAATCGAGGTGGGCGTCGAACTCGTCGAGGACGAGGACCTCGCGGTCGGCGAGGAGGCAGCGGGCGAGGGCGATGCGGCCGCGCTCGCCGCCGGAGACGGTCCGGCCGTGCTCCCCGAGCGGGGTCTGGAGGCCCAGCTCCAGGCCGTCGAACCAGTCGCGGAGCCCGGCCCAGCGCAGGGCCCGGACCAGTTCGTCGTCAGTCGCATTGGTGCGGGCGAGGCGCAGGTTCTCGGCGAGTGTGGTGTCGAACACGTGGGCGTCTTGGG
The DNA here is from genome assembly GCF_037034145.1 of Glycomyces sp. MUSA5-2. Lineage (NCBI taxonomy): Bacteria > Bacillati > Actinomycetota > Actinomycetes > Glycomycetales > Glycomycetaceae > Glycomyces > Glycomyces sp. MUSA5-2. The sequence goes on along the minus strand of NZ_JBAGKG010000002.1, from coordinate 728,123 downwards.
AGCAGAGGCCGACGGTGCGGCGCACGTCGTCGCCGTCGTATTCGGCGAGTTCGACACCGCCGAAGCGCAGCGACCCCTCGTACGGCAGGAAGCCCATGAGGGCCGCGGCGAGCGTGGACTTCCCGGACCCGGAGGGGCCCATGACGGCGACGCGCTCGCCGGGCTGGATCTTGAGGTTGAACCCTTCGAGGGCGGGCCGGTCGGCGCCGGGCCAGGTGACGGTGAGGTTCTTGATCTCGATGTAGGGCGGCCCGCCGAGCGGGTTGGGCTCGAAGTCCATGGGCTCTGCGGGGTCGGGCCGCGGCTCGGGCTCGCGGGTGATCTCGACGAGGCGGCGGCCGCTCTCCTTGGCGGCGGCGGTCTGCTGCGCGGCGGCGGGGAGGGCGAGGACGGGCTCGAACGCGGCGAGCGGGACGAGCGCGAGGCACGCGAGGAGGACGCCGTCGAGGGTCCCGTCGGCGACGGCGGGGATGCCGGTCCACAGGGCGCCGGTGACGGCGGCGGCCATGGCGAGGAGCCCGGCCGCGTGGCCGAGTCCGGCGCTCCAGGCGATGCGGGCGTGGGCGCGGCGCAGGCGCTCGTCGCCGTCGAGGGCGCGTTCGAGCGCGACGGCGTCGGTCCCTGCGGCGACGAGCTCTTCGCGGCCGTGGAGGCAGGCGCGCACGTTCTCGGTGAGGTCGCCGCGTTCGGCGGCGGTGGCGCGCAGCGCGTACCGGGCGGACCAGGACGCGAGCGCGGGCCCGGCGAGGGCCGCGGCGAGGAGCGCGAGGGCGAGGATCGCCCCGGCGGCGGGGAGGATCGCGGACTGGATCACGACGGCCGCGGCGGCGGTGATGACGGCGGCGGCGAGCGGGAGCGTGCCGCGCAGCCACCGGTCGCCGGTGCCGTCGACGTCGTCGACGAGGCGGGCCTGGAGGTCGCCGGAGCGCCACACGGGGAGCCCGGCGGGCGCGAGGCGCACGAGCTTGCGCCACACGGCGACGCGGAGGCGTTCGAGGCCGCGGAAGGCCGCGTCGTGGGAGACGAGGCGCTCGGCGTAGCGCAGGACGCCGCGGCCGATCCCGAAGGCGCGCACCGAGGTGATGGCGACCATCAGGTACAGGATCGGGGGCTGCTCCCAGGCGCGGGAGATGAGGTAGGCGGAGACGGCGAGGAGGCCGAGCGCGGAGAGCTGCGCGAGGGACCCGAGGACGGCGCCGAGGCCGAGCCTCAGCGCGATCGTGTTGGGGCGCTTGGCCATTACCAGTCCACCTCTCGGTCGGCGATCGCGCGCACCGCGTCGCGGTGGGAGGCGATCAGGACGGTGCGGTTCTCGCGGTACGGCTCGAACGATTCGAGGACGGCCCGCTCGGTGTCGGCGTCGAGGTGCGCGGTCGGCTCGTCGAGGAGGAGCACGGGCGTGTCGAGGAGGTCGGCGCGGAGCAGGAGCCGCGCGAGGCCGACGCGGGCGGCCTCGCCCGCGGAGAGCCCGGCGCCGCTGGCGGCGACGCGGCGGCGCCCGTCAGGGGCGTGCGCGGCCGCGATGGCCTTGGCGACGGCCGGGTCGGAGGGCTCGTAGGGGACGGCGAGGCGCACGTTGTCGGCGACGGTGCCGTCGATGAGGACGGGTTTCTGCGGGAGCCACGCGACGGAGCGGCGGATCGCTTCGAGGTCGAGGCGGGTGAGGTCGGTGCCGTCGAACGCGATCGAGCCGCCGACGGGCCGCCGGAAGCCGAGGAGCGCGGCGAGCAGTGTGGACTTCCCGGCGCCGGAGCGGGCGGTGAGGACGGTGGTCTGCGCGGCGGGGACCGTCAGGCTCAGCTCCGGGAGCGGGTCGCGGCCCGGGTAGGCGAAGACGGTGCGGCGGAACATGATCGTGGGCGCGCGGCGCAGCGGCGGCGCGATGTGCGGGGCGCTGGGGAGCGCGGCGGCGCCGGTCTGCGGGGCCTCCGGGGCGGGTTCGGCGCCGGGCTCGGGGGCCTCGGCGAGGATGCCGAAGACCTGCTCGGCGGCGGCGAGCCCTTCGGCGCTGGCGTGGTAGTGGGCGCCGACGTTGCGCAGCGGCAGGTACGCCTCGGGCGCGAGGATGAGGACCAGCAGCGCGGTCTGGAGCCCGGCGGCCCCGGCGAGGCCGCCCTCCACGAGCTGGACGCCGACGGTGACGGCGACGATCGCGACCGAGAGGGACGCGGCGAGTTCGAGGACGAGCGCGGAGCAGAACGCCACGCGCAGCAGCGACATCGAGCGGCGCCGGTACTCCCCCGTGGTCGCCTCGATGGCGCCTGCCTGCTTGGCGGCGCGGCCGAAGGCCTTCAGGGTGGGGAGCCCGGCGACGAGGTCGGCGAAGTGGTGCGCGAGCGCGGAGGTGGACGCCCACTGGCGTTCGGCGCGGGCCTTCGTGTAGCGGCCGATGAGGATGCCGAACAAGGGGATCAGCGGCAGCGTCAGGAGCACGATGAGCGCGGCGGGCGGGTAGGCGACGACCATGACGGCCAGGACGCCGACGGGGACGATCGCGGCGAGCACGAGCTGCGGCAGGTACCGCGCGAAGTACGCGTCGAGGGCGTCGACGCCGCGGACGAGGAGGTTCGCGGTCTCCCCGGTGTGGCGCGTGCCCGAAGGGAGGTGCATGAGCTTGTCGAGGGCCTGGCGGCGCAGGCCGGACTTGACGCCCGCGGCGGCGCGGTGCGCGGCGGCCTCCTGCACAGAGGCGAGGAGCGCGCGGGCGCCGAGGACCGCGGCGAGGCCGATGAGTTCCGGTGCGAGCGAGGCGAGGTCGCGGCCTCCGGCGAAGGCCCCGGCGATGAGGGAGGCGATGAGCCAGGCCCCGGCGATCACGCACGCGGTCTGGGCGAGCCCGAGCCCGGCGCACACGCCGATGTAGACGGTGGCGCCCTTCGCGCGGTGGAGCAGGCGGCGGTCGAACGCGCCGGTGTCGGGTTTCGGGGCGAGCTGGGTCATGCGACCGGGATCCTCTCGACGGCGACGCGCTTGCGGAAGACCCAGTAGGTCCAGCCCTGGTAGAGCAGCACGATCGGCAGGAACACGATCGCGGCCCAGGTCATGATGCCGAGGGTCTTCTGCGTGGCGGCCGCGTTCTCGTGCGTCAGGCTGTTGGCGGCGTCTGATGTGGACGGCAGGACGTCGGGCCACAGGGCGCAGAACAGTGCCGCGGAGGCGAGCCCGATCGTGAGCGCGGTGGCGGCGAACGCCCAGCCGCTGCGGCCCTTGAAGTCGAGGGCCAGGCCCGCGAGGAGCGCGAGCACGGCGACGACGATGAGGACCAGCGACGCGGCGTTGCCGTGGGCGATCTGGGTCCACAGCAGGAACGCCAGCGCGGGGACCGCGGTGGCGACGCCGAGTTTGAGGCCGAGGGCGCGGGCGCGGTCGCTGAGGGCGCCGGTGGTGCGCAGGTGCAGGAAGTACGCGCCGTGCGTGGCGAACAGGAGCAGCATCGTGAGGCCGCCGAGGAGCGCGTATCCGTTGAGCAGGGACCAGAAGGAGCCGGTGTAGTCGAAGTTCGCGTCGAGGGGCACGCCGCGCACGAGGTTGGCGACGACCATGCCCCACAGGAACGCGGCGAGCGCGGACCCGGCGGTGAGGCACCGGTCCCAGCCGCGTCGCCACCGGTCGGTGTCGCCCTTGCCGCGGTACTCGAACGCGACGCCGCGGACGATGAGCGCGAGGAGGATCAGGAAGAACAGCAGGTAGAACCCGGAGAACAGGCTGGCGTACCAGTGCGGGAACGCCGCGAACATGGCGCCGCCGGCGGTGATGAGCCAGACTTCGTTGCCGTCCCAGACCGGCCCGATCGTGTTGATCATGGCGCGGCGCTCGCGCTCCTCGCGGCCGAGGACGGGCATGAGGATGCCGACGCCGAAGTCGAACCCTTCGAGGACGAAGTAGCCGGTGAAGAGCACGGCTACGGCGATGAACCAGATGGTCGTCAGTTCCATTGGGCGTCCTCGGCTAGTAGGCGAAGGCCATCGGCTTGTCGGGGTCGTCGGAGGGGCTCGACGTGGACATCGCGAGCTCCTCGGCGGGCGGGCCCGCCTTCGCGAACTTGAAGAACAGCTTCACGGCGATGACGGCGAGGATCAGGTACACGAGCGTGAACCCGATGAGCGAGGTCGCGACGGTGGCTGCGCCGACGCGCGGCGACACGGCCTCGCTGGTCTGGTAGAGGCTGAACACGACCCATGGCTGGCGTCCCATCTCGGTGAAGATCCACCCGGAGCTGTTGGCGAGGAACGGGGTCAGGGCCATCCACATGGCGATGGGCCAGAACAGGCGGTGCTCGGGCAGGCGCCCGCGGCGGGTGAACCACCAGACGATGACGGCCATCGCCATGGCGAGGAGCCCGAAGCCGATCATGAACCGGAAGGACCAGTAGGTGAGCGGGATGTACGGCACGTAGTCGCCGGGCCCGAAGATCTCGTTGTACTGGGCGTTCAGGTCGTTGATGCCCTGCACGGTGCCGCTGAAGGAGCCGGTGGCGAGGAACGACAGGAGCCCGGGGATCTCGATGATCGGGGTGCCGTGGCGCCCGTCGAGGGACCCGATGGTGAGCACGGAGAACGGCGCGTTCGAGGTGGTCTGGTAGAGCGCTTCGGCGGCGGCCATCTTCATCGGCTGCGTCGAGGTCATGACCTTCGAGAGCGAGTCGCCCGAGAGGATCAGGCCGAGCCCGCCGACGAGGGTGGTCATGACGCCCAGGCGCATCGCGGGCCGGTGCACGTCGAGGTCGCGGCGGTGCATGAAGTGGTAGCCGGAGACGGCGACGACGACGACCCCGGCGGTGAGCCAGGACGCGAACACGGTGTGCGGGAACGCGGCGAGCGCGACGGGGTTGGAGAGGACCGCGCCGAAGTCGGTGAGCTCGGCGCGTCCGGCGGTCTCGTTGAGCTGGTAGCCGACCGGGTTCTGCATGAACGCGTTGGCGGCGAGGATGAAGTACGCGGAGGCCATGGTGCCGAAGGCGACCAGCCAGATCGAGGCGAGGTGCAGGCCGGGCTTGAGGCGGTCCCAGCCGAAGATCCACACGCCGATGAACGTCGATTCGAGGAAGAACGCCACGAGCGCCTCGAACGCGAGGGGCGCGCCGAACACGTCGCCGACGAACCGCGAGTACGCCGACCAGTTCATGCCGAACTGGAACTCCTGGACGATGCCGGTGACCACGCCCATGGCGATGTTGATGAGGAAGAGCTTCCCCCAGAACTTGGTGGCGCGCAGGTACACCGTCTTGCCGGTGGAGCGCCACATGGTCTGGAGGATCGCCACCAGGAGCGAGAGCCCGATGGTGACGGGCACGAAGAGGAAGTGGTAGACGGTCGTGACGCCGAACTGGATCCGCGCCAAGTCGAGAACGTCCATAACGCCCCAATCGCCCTGAGTGCCTGAGTCCGATTATCGTGGCAGCTCGGCCGGACCAAGGTGACGAAACGCGCAATACATCTACTTTTCGCATTATCGGGCACCACGACCGGGCGGCCGTTCCCCGTGAGGCGAGGCACAATCGATGGGCAGTCCGGAACGCGGGAGGAGCGGTGATGCGGAGAGTCGCGGTACTGGGAGCGGGGAAGATGGGGCAGGCCATCGTGTCGGGCCTGCTGCGCGCGGGGTGGTCGGCCGAAGCGGTCACAGCCACGGCCCGCAGCGCCGAGCGCGCGGCCGCGCTGCGCGAGCAGTACGGCGTGCGCGTCGAGCCGAACGCGGCGGCCGTGGCCGACGCCGACGTCGTCGTGGTCGCCGTGAAGCCGCAGGACGCGGGAGCGCTCCTCGACGAGCTGTCGGGCGCGTTCCGCGCGGACACGCCGCTGGTGAGCATCTGCGCGGGCCTTCCCGTGGCGTTCTTCGAGAAGCGCCTGCCCGACGCGACGCCAGTGGTGCGGGCGATGCCGAACACCCCGGCGCTCGTCGACGAGGCGATGACGGTCCTCTCCCCCGGCACCCACGCCGACGCGCGGTGCCTCGCGGCGGTCGAAGAGCTGTTCAAGCCGCTCGGGCGCACCCTGGTCGTGGACGAGAAGCACCAGGACGCGGTCACCGCGATCTCCGGCTCGGGCCCGGCGTACTTCTACTACCTCGCCGAGGCGATGACCGAGGCGGGCGTCCTCATGGGACTGCCGCGCGAGGTCTCGAAGGAGCTGGTGACGCAGACGGCCCTGGGCGCGGCCCGGATGCTCCGCGAGAGCGGCGACTCCCCCGTGGCGCTGCGCGAGGCCGTCGAGTCCCCGGCGGGGACGACGATCAGCGCGGTGCGCCAGTTGGAGAACCACCGGGCCAGGTCCGCGGTGACGGACGCGATCGAGGCGGCGCGGGACCGGGCGCGCGAGATCGCCGACGAATACGCCTAGAGCGCCTAGAGCACAGTTGCAGAAGCGTCCAACCGCTCGAACTGGAACGCTGCTCTAATGGCGGGTATGCGTGAAATTCGACAGGGCCGCTTCGGCGAACTCGACGGGCCCACCGTGTTCGCCCTGGCCAGACTCCGGCAGTCCGTGTTCGTGGTCGAGCAGGAATGCCCGTATCCGGACCTCGACGGCCACGACACCGCCGCGGCGACCGTCCACTTCTGGGCCGCGGGCGACGCACCGGGCGAGGCCGTGGCGTGCCTGCGGCTCCTCCACGACGGCGCGAACCTGCGGATCGGCCGCGTCTGCTGCGTCCCGGAAGAGCGCGGCACGGGCCTGAGCGGCCGGCTCATGACTGCGGCCCTCGACCTCGCGGGCCCGGAGGCGGACGTGGTGCTCGACTCGCAGACCTACGCGGCGGGCTTCTACCGCAAGTACGGGTTCGTCGAGGACGGCGAGGAGTACGTGGAGGACGGCATCCCGCACGTCCCGATGCGGCGCGCGGGCAAATGACGCCGCGGCGCGGGTCCGGGAGCGGGGCCCCGGATCTGAATGCCCCGCTCCCGGACGTCTCGGTTCCCTACTCCGGCTGGCCTTCCAGCTTCGAAGGGTCGACGACGCCCCAGTAGGCGGCCTTCGCCTGGAGGCGGTCGTCGAAGAACAGGGGCGCCTCGTGCGGGCGCGGCACGGGCCAGGTCCGCAGCCACGAGACCGCGTCGTACAGGCCCCACATCGTCACCGATTCGAGGTGGCGGGAGCGGGCGCGCAGCACGTCGAACAGCTCCTTGTAGTACCAGCCCTGCGCGACCAGCCGCTCGGGCGGCGTCGCCGGCAGGGACTCCTCCATGTAGTCGGAGACGGACACGTCGAGCTCGGTGACGGTCTGGAGCACCCGCAGGCGCCGGAACGCGTCGATCGACTCGCCGAGGAGCTGCGGGTCGCGCTTGTAGTCGACGTGGGCCTGGTGGCCGATCCCGTCGATGGGGACGCGCCTGCGCTTGAGGTCCTGCACGAGGTTGTAGACGGCCTCGCGCTTGTCGGGGAACTCGGTGTTGTAGTCGTTGAGGAAGAGCTTCACCTTGCGCGGGAAGACCCGGCGGGCGATCTTGAAGGCCTCGCCGATGTACGAGCCGCCGCCGAAGACCTCGTACCAGCGCGAGCGGCGCAGCCCGTCGGCCTGCTCGGGGTCGACCACCTCGTTGACGACGTCCCAGGCCCACACGCGGTCGCCGTAGTGCGCGGCGAGCGCGGTCGCGTGGGCCTCGAAGCGGGCGAGCAGGAGCGCCCGGTGCTCGGGGGTGCTCTGGAGCGGGTTCCCGTCGGCGTCCTGGAACCACCAGGCCGGGGTCTGGTTGTGCCACAGGAGGGTGTGGCCCCAGATGCGCATCCCGTTGGCCTCGGCGAAGTCGACGATCTGGTCGGCCCTGGAGAAGTCGAAGACCCCTTCGGTCGGCTGGATCGCGTCGGGCTTCATCTGGTTGCCGGTGGTGACCTGCGCGAAGTGCTTCGCGAGGAGTTCGGCGGGCTTGCCGACGACCTCGCGCGGCTCGACGGCGCAGCCGATCGGGAAGTCGCATTCGAGGACGTCTTTGAGCGGCGGCAGGTCCTGGATCTCGGGCTCCTCGATGCGGGTGAGCGTGAAGTTGTCGACCAGGACCGGCGTGAGGCTCGACGCGGACTCGACGTAGAACTGGAGCTGGCCGGCGGCCTGGGTGATCGAGTACGTGCCGGTGAACTCGGTCCAGGCGTCGGGGGTGACCGCGGTGTTCCACGTGACCGACTCGTAGGCGGTCGATCCGGCGGCGTCGCGCTGCACGGTGGTGCGCAGGTCGGCGGCCTCGGTGCCCGAGGGCAGGCGCATAAGGACCCGCAGCTGGTAGCGGACGCCGACCTCGATGTGGGCCGTGACGTCGATGGCGGCGCCGTTCCAGGTGGCGGTGCGGCCCTCCACGAGGAGGTTCCCGTCGGCGTTCACCGAGAGGGCGACCGCGCCGCGGGCGTACCAGCCCTCGGTGGTGCCGGTCGAGAAGTCGGTGGACAGCAGCAGGTCGTCGGCGTGCGCTGGGCTCGCGAACGCGAGCGGGAGCACGGCGGCGCCGCTCGCGACCGCCGCACCGGCGAGGACGGTGCGGCGGGTGGGGTTCTGGAAGTCGGGGTCGCGGTGAGGGGAGGGATGCGGCATGGACGCTCCTTTGCGAAGTGAGGGGTCGCCGCGGCCGGAGTCGTGGAGTGCCGGCCCGCGACTGCACGCTCAGCATAGCCTGGTTCCGAAAGTTTCGGAAACTTCCATTCAAAGTATTGATATGTTACGATCCTCTCGTCGGCGCTGTCAAGGCGGCGACCTACCACTGTGGTGGAGATGTGAGGGGCTCTGCCGCAAGAAGAAAGGGGGCCGGCGAAAGCCGGCCCCCTCCAAGTGCTCGTATCCCTACGCCTCTTCGGGCTGCTCGATGAGGCTCTGGATGTACAGCGCCTCGCCGATCTTCTCCAGGATCTCCAGCTGCGTGTCCAGGTAGTCGATGTGGTGCTCCTCGTCCTTGAGGATCGACTCGAACAGGTCGCGCGAGACGTAATCCTTGACCGACTCCATGTGCTCGATGCCGCGCTTGAGGCGGTCGATCGCCTCGACCTCGATGAGGCGGTCGCACTCGAAGATCTCCTTGATGGAGGTGCCGATGCGCAGCGGGAACAGGCGCTGGTAGTTCGGCATGCCGTCGAGGAAGAGGATCCGGTCGGTCAGGATCTCGGCGTGGCGCATCTCGTCCATGGACTCGGCGCGGGTGTACTTCGCCAGCTTCGCGTAGCCCCAGTTCTCCTGGAGCTTGTAGTGCAGGAAGTACTGGTTGATCGCGGTGAGCTCCGCGGTCAGCTGCTCGTTGAGGAATTCGATGACCTTCTTGTCGCCCTGCATCGGCGGTGTCCTTCCCGGTCGTCCAGTGGCCCGGTCGGCGACCGGTGGCCCCAGACTAGGCCCAGGTCGGGGCCCAAATCCAGCCAGGAATACCTAAAATAGGACAACCTATCCTAACGGAGGGGCGCCTAAAGGGACGGGAAAATACGGATACGGCGGGCGCTCAGGCGGCCGCGGGCGCGGCGTCCGTGAAGTAGCTCTCGATCATGTCCTGGAGGCGGTCGTGGCACGTGCCGCAGCTTGTGCCCGCGTCGCACGCCTCGCCGATGGCCTCTTCGGTGCGCGCGCCGGCGCGGATGCAGTCGCGGACCTCGTTCTCGTGGACCGCGTGGCAGATGCAGGCGTACACGCACCGACCTCCGGCAGGTTAGGCAGGACTAATAAAGGCATGCCTAACCTACCTACTGACCGCACGATCGGCAACCGTCCGTTCGGTCACTTGCCCAGCAGCGTGCCCAGGACCTTCACCGCGTGCTCGATCCCGGCGTCGTCCACGTCCAGGTGCGTGAGCATCCGGCCCCAGTCCGCGCCGAGCACGGAGATCTTCACGCCCTGGTCCGCCGCGGCCGCGGCGACCTTGGCGATCTCGGGGATGCGCACGAGCACGATGTTGGTCTCCACCTGCGCCGCGTCGCAGATCCCGAACGGCTCCAGCGACCGCGCCAGGTGCTGCGCGCGGGCGTGGTCCTCCGTGAGGCGGTCGATGTGGTTCGCCAGCGCGTAGCTCCCGGCCGCGGCGAGGAACCCGGCCTGGCGCATGCCGCCGCCGAGGCGCTTGCGGATGACGCGGGCGCGCTGGGCGCGCTCGGCGTCGGTGATGAGGAGCGAGCCGACGGGCGCGCCGAGGCCCTTGGAGAGGCACACGGAGACGGTGTCGAAGAGGCGGCCGTAGTCGGCGAAGGGGGTGCCGGTGGCGGCGTGGGCGTTCCAGATGCGGGCGCCGTCGAGGTGGAGGCCGAGGCCGTAGGCGTCGGCGAGGTCCTTGAGGCGCCGCAGCTCCTCGATGGGCTGGATCGTGCCGCCGCCGATGTTGTGGGTGTTCTCGACGGCGATGGCGCGGGTGACGGTGACGTAGGGGTTGGGCCGGTTGATGAGCGGCTCGATGAGGTCGGCGTCGACGCGGCCGTGCTCACCGGCCCAGGTGCGGGTGGAGATCCCGCCGAGCGCGGCGGCGGCGCCCATCTCGAAGTTGACGACGTGCGCCTTGACGTCGGCGAGCAGTTCCTCGCCGGGGCGGACGAGGAGTTGCAGGCCGATCTGGTTGGCCATGGACCCGGTCGGGGTGAACACGGCCGCTTCCTTGCCGAACAGGGCGGCGGCTTCGGCTTCGAGGGCGTTCACCGCGGGGTCCTCGCCGTAGACGTCGTCGCCGACGTCGGCGGTGGCCATGGCTTCGAGCATGCCCGGGGTCGGGCGGGTCACGGTGTCGGAACGGAGGTCGACGATCATGATCCGATTCTAGCCGCGCGGCTAGTAGGGTCCGGCCGCCGCTAGTACGGGTTCTCGCCGTTCCCGATGCCGAGGACCGGGAGGTACATGCGCTCGCCGTCGGCGGTGAACCCGTCGTAGACGATGTCGAACAGGTCCTGGATGCCGAAGGCCCGCAGGGCGTCCACCATCATGTGGGCGGCCTGGTTGGTGGCGGTGCGGTCGGTGGAGTTGAACGTGCGCGACCAGTTCGGCTGGGTGCCGCTGGGGGCGCGGAAGCCCATGCTCGGCAGGTTCGAGAGCCCGCCGCGCCAGGCGCCGGAGACCGCGGCGCTGGCCTCGACGCGCAGGCCGTCGTCCACGAATGCGGCGACGTACCTGGCGGACCAGTCGCCGGTGCGCAGGAGGACGGTGCCGGAGGTGTCGACGACGGGGACGTCGGCGGCCATGTCCTGGAGGAGGGAGCTGAGGCGCTCGGTGAACTCGCCCATGTCGTGGCAGGCGGGCTCGGGCGGGCGCGCGCCGGAGCGGGCGTAGGCCGACCAGCCGGAGATGTCGCCCTTGCCGATGGCGTGGGCCTCAAGCTGTTCGAACAGGTCGGGCGAGAGCAGGCGCAGCGTGACGCCGCCGTGGAAGCGGCGCAGGTGCAGTTCGAAGATGAGGCCGTCGCGGTACCAGCGGATCCAGGGCCCGCCGTCGCCGCCGCGGATCTCGGGCGCGCCGAGCTCGGCCATCATGGTCCGCAGGACTTCACGGAAGATCAGGGTGCGGTGGTTCTCGCCTTGGCGGCCCCGCTCGGCGGAGCGCAGGACCATGACCTCGATGGAGTAGAAGTCGGCGCGTCCGGTGACGGGGGTCTGCGGCGGGATCGAGTCGGCGATGGCGTTGCCGGTGTCGTAGCCGGTCTCGGCGCGCCACATGCCGATGTCGACCTCCGCGGAGCGGACCTGCCAGCCGAGGTCGGACATGCCGCGGACGAGGTCGGCCTTGTTCCAGCGGCCGAAGTCGGTTTTTCTGGCACGGCGGAGCAGGTCGACGAGCTGCGTTTCGGTGATCCGATGTGTGCCGAGCATCCGGTACCGTGCCAATCCATCCGTAGTCGAGGCCGCGGGTCCGAGACCCGGCCGGCCACTGCGGTTAGGGTAGCCTTGCCTGAGATACCGGGTCGAGAGGTGAGGGTCGGGAGTTGTCCGATACTGTGCGGCAAGACACGCTCGTCAGCCTACTAGGCGGCAAGCGCGGCGCCTTCGACGCCACCACCCCGCTTGTGGTGTTCGTCCTCACCTGGCTCCTGACCGGGAACTCGATCGCCTGGGCCGCTGGGGCATCCCTCACATCGGCCGCCGCCATCGCGGCCGTGCGCCTCGTCCAGAAGCAGAAGCCGCGGGCCGTGGTCCTCGGCCTCTTGAGCGTCGCGGTCGCCGTCCTCATCGTCCTCTACACCGGACGCGCCCAGGACATCCTGCTCCCCCGCATCGTCTCCAACGCCGCCAGCGCCCTCGTCTGGGCCGGCTTCATCGTCTTCCGCCGCCCCCTCCTCGGCCTCATCGTCGGCGCCCTCCTCGGCCAGCGCACCCACTGGCGCCTCGACCCCGCCCTCCTCCGCGCCTACTCCCTCGCCTCCTGGGCCTGGGTCGCGATGTACACCCTCCGCGTCGCCGTCCTCACCCCCTTCTGGAACGCCGACAGCGACGACCTCGCCGTCATCGGCGGCGGCCTCGCCCAAATCCTCCTCTCCTGGCCCCTCCTCATCCTCTGCCTCCTCACCAGCGGCTGGATAATCAAGGCAACCCTCCCGAAGGACCACCCGGGCCTGAGACACCCGCAGGTCCCGGCCGACGCACCCGCCCCCGAGACGACGGCCTCATAACCCAGTCCCCTTCCGCCCCAAGGGAACCAGATTCAAGTCGGATTCCCGACACTCCGGCGCTTCATTGCCAAGATCCGCTTGTGTGCAGCACTACACTCAACAACATGTCCGGCAACACACAAGCGAGTGGATTCCTCACACAAGAGGAACTCAACCGCCTCCTGCCCGCCGGGCACCCGGTGTCCTATCCGGCTGGAACGATCGTGCTCCGGGAGGGCGACAAGAGCGACTTCGTCCTCTACCTCCACTCGGGCCACATCAAGGCACTTGCAGGAAGACCCAAGGGCATCGTCTACATCTTCGCGCCCGGCAGCATCGCCGGAGAGCTTGCAGTCATCATGGAAAAGCCGCGTTCGGCGGACCTCGTCTGCATCAATGAGGTGGAGGCCCACTTCATACCCGGGCCGATCTGGCTCGAATTCCTCATGACCGAACGGCGAGTGAACCTGGCGATGATGCGGTACCTCGCAAACCGGATCCTCGACAAGGATCAGCCGGAAGTCGAGTCTTTGACGACCAGCGAGTTCAAGGTCGCCCGTGGCATTCTGCGGCTGCTGTCCGCGGGGATGGGCAAGCAGACTCCTCGGGGCATTCTCATCAGCGGCGTGACCCAGCGAGATCTCGGGTCACTGAGCGGCCTCTCGAGGGAGTCCGCTGCACTCGTTTTGAAACGAATGCGTATGGAAGGGATCGTGTCCACTGGAAGAGGTTCCTTGACCATCAAGGACCCCGCGGCGATTGAGCGCTTCCTGCTCAATGAGAAGCAGTCGCCGTTAATCGCCAATGCACGCCATAGCGTGCGGTTCCGATCCCATTGAGCGCGTTCCGATCGAACTAGGAAGAAGCAAGTGGCAATTGCCAGCGGCCTTGCGGAAAACGCCCCTCTCGTGGGGAGAGCCCGTGACGCGAGAACACATGACCGCACTCACGACGGCTGGCAACTCATCGCCCTGGTCCGGAGGCTCATCAGGGACGAAAACTTCGACCCGAAGGACTTCGTCATCGTCGGGAGCGGCCGCCTCGTGCCCACTCAGCACCGGTCGCGGATATCAGATGTGGACCTTGTAGCCAGGGGACAGACCTGGAATCGCGCAAACGAGCTGGTCGAACTCGGCCGCGGCTACAAGGAGTACGCCAAGTTCAGCGGTGCGCTGGTTGTTCGGCTATATGAAGGCCTGGTAGAGGTGTGCGACCACTGGTTCATGGACGGCGCCGAAACCGACGTGCTGATCGAATCAGCGGAGATCCTAGACGGCCTGCCTTACATGCGACTCGATGATCTCGAAGCCTACAAGCGGCAGCTGGACCGTCCCAAAGATCGCCGGGATCTCGCGGTACTGTCGCGTACCTTCCAACGGAGTGTTTTAGGAACTTGGTGAACCCAAGCAGCACCGTGGTTCTGGCACGATCGGAAATGAGCCGCGCACCTTGGAGAAGATGATGCCACCCGCTTTAGCCCCTGCCACCGAGGCCATGGTCGAACTGGTCCAACGCGACATCGACCACTCCCGTCAGATGATCGCCCACGCGGACACCAAAGCCTCTTTCCTCGCCGCGGGTGCAGTCCCCTTTGCGGCCGTGCTGCTCGCAGCGCCCTCACTAACCGACCCTTCCACCGCGGTCAGAGTGGTCGCCTGGGTCGGATCCCTGCTGCTCATCCTTGGAATCGGGTGCCTCGGATCGGTGTTCTGGCCAAGGCTCCCCTCCAGCGACATCGGTATCCGTGCAGGTGCGAATCATTCTGCAAGCGAGGTGGCCGATCGCGCGCGGCTGCTGGCAGGCGACAAGGAGGCCCAGCTGGCGTCCTATTCCAAGGAACAGTCCGTCCTCTCGACTCTGGCACTCGTCAAGTTCCGGTTCCTTCGTGCCGCAATGATCTGCTTCGCGCTTGCCGCCGTGCTGCTGCTCGTAGCGGCGGCAGTGTTCTTGTTCTAGAGGGCGGCGATCGACAAGCGCGGGCTGTCGGGAAATTGCAGGGGACCGATAAGGTTCCCCGTACAGCTCCGCGCTGCGTCCCACCCCCGCGACAGAGACGGATGATGCATGATCGCTGTGTACGTCTCGACGTTTGCGAGTGCGTTGGTGTCGGCGTTTTTTCCTGTTACTCCTGTTGAGCCGTATGTGGTCGGGGTGGTGGCGGTGACGGGGTGCTGGCCGGTCGGGGTGGGGTTGACGGCGGCGGCGGGGCAGACCGTGGGGAAGACGGTCATCTTTCTGGGGGCGCGGGGCGTGTTCCGGTCGGAGCGGGTGCGGGAGTGGGTGGGAGCCGCATCCGAGCATCGGAAGCGGAAGCGGGCCGCGCGTGGTGCGCGGCCCGTGTCGGTTGTGCGGGAACGGATGCGGGCGGTCGGAGGGCCGCTTCGGGCCGCTGGGTCCTGGTTGACCAGGTTGTTGGAGCGGCCTGCTCTCACCATTCCCGTGTTGTTCGTCAGTGCGTTCTTGGGGTTGCCGCCGCTGTTGGCCACCAGCATTTATATTGCCGGGACGCGGGTTCGGACTCCTGTGTTCGTCGCCGTCTGCTTTGTCGGGCGGTCGGCCCGGTTCATCGTCATTGCGTATGCGCCGCAGCTTGTGCTCGGATGACCGCTGTCTCACCGGGAGCCAGTTGGCCGCTTTCCGTCCAGTCCTTGCCTGTCAGCAGGTTGTGGCCGGAAGCCTGGACGAGTTGTGGGGTGCCGGTGTGGTTGATTGCGAAGAGGTAGGTCCTGCCGTCTTCATGGCGGCGACGGACGAGTTCCAGGCCCTCTGGGGTGTCGGAGAAGAGGCTGAGGCGGTTGAAGAGCGGGTTGAGGTCGACGGGTCGGGTTGAGAGGTACCAGACGTCGCCTCGGCCGAGTCGGCGGTGGAAGATCGCGCCGGTCTCCGGGTAGTCCTTGAAGCTGGCGACGATTTCGGCGTCGATCGGGTGGGCCGCTTCGGTCCAGGTCTGGCCTTCGGTGCCGTCGTCGAGTCGGGCGCGTTCGCCTTCGGGGAGGGGGATGAACTCTTCGACGCGTACGCCGATCAGGTCGCGGATCGCTCCGGGGAGGCCGGGGTGGACGTGGTCGTTGCGGTCGACCACTCCGGAGTAGGGGCCCACTACCAGCGTTCCTCCGTTCTCGACATAGGCGCACAGGTTCGCGTCCGAGTCGAGGAGGTACAGGTGCGGGGCGAAGACGTACTCGTAGCCGGAGAGGTCCCAGGCGGGGTTGGCGAGGTCGGTGGTGATGCCGCGGCGCCAGAGGGCGGCGTGCCAGCGGCGGAGTTCGGGGTACGTCGCCATGTCGGAGGAGGGCTGGCCCGGGGTCTTTGCGGCCCAGGAGGATTCGAAGTCCAGGAGGATCGCGGCGCGGGAGACGACCGTGGAGCCCTTGATCTCTGCCAGGCGCTTGAGCTGCGCGCCGAACTCCTTCACTTCGCGGAAGACCTTCGAGTCCTCGCCGCCGTGCGGGAGCATCGCGGCGTGGTAGCGCTCGGCGCCGTATCGGGAAGCGCGCCATTGGAAGTACATGGCGCCCTCGGAGCCGCGGGCGACGTAGGAGAGGGAGTGGCGGAGCTGGTCGCCGGGGCGCTTGGCGAAGTAGCCGCGGCGCCAGGCGCTGGAGTTGGTCGACTGCTCCATGAGGAGCCAGGGGGAGCCGGCGGCGAGGCCGCGGGAGGCGTCGGCGCCGAAGGCCACCTGGGCGGGCCATTCGATGTCGGAGTCGTGCGGGGGGATGAGGTAGTGGTCGGTGGCGACGAGGCGGTTCGGGCCCGTGACGTGGTCGCCCCAGCGGTGGTAGTCGAGGCCGGAGAAGTCGCCGGTGACCATGAGGTTGGTGGTGATCGGCTTGTCGGGGCTGAACCCGGCGATGGCGTCGGCCTCGGAGCGGAAGAGGCGCAGGAGCGCGTCGGAGCTGAAGCGCTGCCAGTCGAGGAGGAGGCCCGGGTTGGGGGTCTCGGCGCAGATGCGGGGCGGGAGGACCTGGGACCAGTCGGTGTAGGTCTGGGACCAGAACGTGGTGCCCCACGCGTCGTTGAGGCCCGAGAGGGAGCCGTGGCGGTCCTGGAGCCAGGCGCGGAAGGCGTCGGCGGCGGCGTCGCAGAAGCAGGAGCGGTAGTACTCGTTGCCGACGTGCCACATGGCGAGCGCCGGGTGGCCCGCGTAGCGCTCGGCGAGGCGGGACGCCATCTCGACCACCTTGGCCTGGAAGGCGGGCGCGTGCGGGCAGTACTCGGCGCGGGCGCCGGCGTTCAGGCGGACGCCTTCGGCGTTGACCGGGAGGGTCTCGGGGTGGAGCTGGGAGAACCACGGAGGCGGGGACGCCGTGGAGGTGGCGAGGTCGGCCTTGATGCCTGCTGACGCGAGGAGGTCCATGATCGCGTCGAGCTGCTCGAAGTCCCAGGTGTCGGGCCCTGGATGCACACTGGCCCAGGCGAAGATGTTGACGCTGACGATGTTGACGCCGGCCTCGCGCATGAGCCGGACGTCCTCGTCCCAGACCTCGCGCGGCCACTGCTCGGGGTTGTAGTCGCCCCCGTAGGCGAGGCCCTCGACCGTGGGGATGATGTCGGAGTTCGGGTGTGCCACTACCGGCCCTTCAAGATCGTTGGCAAGCGTATTCAGACGTACTCAGGATTGTGTCGCGACGATGCCCTGGAGGTCAAGCTCCTCGCGGCGCACGCAGCGGACGCCGTCCTCTAGCGGGATCGCGCCCGTGTCGCAGCGGCCCTCGACGGCGTGGCGGCAGCGGCGCGCGAAGGCGCAGCCCGGGGGCGGGTTCGACGGGTCGGGGAGCTCGTCGGGCAGGAGGATGCGCCCGCCGCGGCCCTTCAGGGACGGGTCGGGGATCGGGACTGCCGACATGAGCGCCTCGGTGTACGGGTGCTGCGGGCGCTCGTAGAGGTCCGCAGTGGACGCGAGCTCGACGATGCGCCCGAAGTACATGACCGCGACCCGGTCGGCGAGGTTCTCGACCACGGAGAGGTCGTGCGAGATGAACAGGTACGTCAGGCCGAGTTCGGATTGCAGCTCCCGCAGGAGGTTGAGGATCTGGGCCCTCACGGAGACGTCCAATGCGGACACCGGTTCATCGGCTACCACCAGGCGCGGGTTCACGATCAGCGCCCTCGCGATGTTCACGCGCTGGCGCTGCCCGCCCGAGAACGCGTGCGGGTACCGGTCCATGTAGTCCGGGCTCAGGCCCACGCGCCGCATCATCTCGGCCACGCGGTCCTCCAGCTCCGAGCCGCGGGCCTCGCCCGTGGCGACGAGCGGGTCGCCGATGATCTGGCGCAGCGTGAACCGCGGGTTCAGCGACGAGAACGGGTCCTGGAAGACCATCCGGATCTGGCGCCGGTAGCGGGCCCGGTCGCGGTCGCGCATCGCCGTGAGGTCCTTGCCCTCGAACAGGACCGAGCCGCTCGTGGCCTTCTGCGCGCCGACGATCGTGCGCCCCAGCGTGGTCTTGCCGCAGCCGGACTCCCCCACCAGCGCGAGGGTCTCCCCCGGCACCAGCGCGAGGTCGACGCCGGAGACGGCGTGGTTCTCCACCGTGGTGCGCCCGAGGAGGTTGCGGCGCACGGGGAATCGGACGTGGAGGTCGCGGACCTCCAGGAGCGGGTCGGTCATGCCTTGGCCCCTTCCGTGTCGTAGAGGACGCATTCGGCGGTCCGGCCGCCGCCGAAGTCCACTTCGGTCGGTGCGTCGATGTCGCATTTCCCGGCGACGGCCTCGGCGCAGCGGGGGTGGAACGAGCAGCCGGACGGGCGGTGCAGCGGGTTGGGGACAGTGCCGGGGATGGTCGGCAGGTCGCGTCCGCGGTCGCGGCCGAGGACCGGGACGGAAGCCAGGAGCGCCTTCGTGTACGGGTGCTTGGGATCGGCGAAGAGCTCGTCCACGGGCGCGCGCTCGACCACGCGGCCGAGGTACATGACGGCGACCTCGTCGGCGAGCTCGGCGACCACGCCGAGGTCGTGGGTGATGAACATGACCGCCATATGGTGCTCGGCCTGGAGGTCGCGGAGCAGGTCGAGGATGCGCGCCTGGGTCGTCACGTCGAGGGCCGTGGTCGGCTCGTCGGCGATGAGCAGGGACGGGTTGGCGCACAGGGCGATCGCGATCATGGCGCGCTGGCACATGCCGCCGGAGAGCTGGAACGGGTAGGCGTCGATGCGGCGCTTCGGGTCGGGGATGCCGACCGCGTCGAGCAGCTCGACGGCCCTGGCGCGGGCGGCCTTCTTGTCGAGTCCGGTGTGGATTCTGAGGGTCTCGATGAGTTGGGCGCCGATGGTGCGCAGGGGCAGCAGGGACGCGGCGGGCTCCTGGAAGATCATGCCGATGTCGCCGCCGCGCAGGCGCTGGAGGCGCTTGTCGCGCGGGTCGAGCGAGAGGATGTCGAACGGCTCGCCGTCCCCGTGCCACGTGATGCTCCCGGCGTCGATCGAGCCGGAGTCCTCGACGAGGCGCAGGATCGACCGGGCCGTGACGGACTTGCCGCAGCCGGATTCGCCGACCACGCACAGGGTCCGGCCCGCGTGGACTTCGAGGTCGACGCCGTCGACGGCGCGGACCTTCCCGTCGAACGTGTCGAAGCTGGTGCGCAGCCCCGAGATCTCAAGCAGCGGTTTCAAGGTCTGCTCCATTGCTCACCTAGTGCTTGTAGGGGTCGGCGGCGTCGCGCAGGCCGTCGCCGACGAA
Organism: Glycomyces sp. MUSA5-2; assembly: GCF_037034145.1. Taxonomy (NCBI): domain Bacteria; kingdom Bacillati; phylum Actinomycetota; class Actinomycetes; order Glycomycetales; family Glycomycetaceae; genus Glycomyces; species Glycomyces sp. MUSA5-2. The sequence continues at coordinate 708,921 of NZ_JBAGKG010000002.1, read as the reverse complement.
GTTGAACGCGAGGACCACCAGGACGACGCACAGGCCCGGGATGAGCAGCCACGGCGCTCCAGAGAGGACGCTCCACTTGCTCGCATCCTGGAGCTGCACGCCCCACGAGACCGCGGGCGGGCGCAGGCCCATGCCGAGCCACGACAGGGCGGTCTCGGCGAGGATCATGCCCGGGATCGACAGGCTCAGTGCCGCGATGACGTGCGAGGAGAACGAGGGCAGCATGTGCCGGAACATGACCCGCGCGTGGCTGGAGCCGTCGAGGCGCGCCGAGGTCACGAACTCCTCGGACCGCAGCGCCAGGAACCGGCCGCGCACTTCTCTCGCCAGGCCCGTCCACGCGACGAGCGCGAGGATCGTCGTGATGATGAAGTACCTGCCCACCGGGCCCATCGTGGCCGGGAGCGCGGCGGCGAGGCCGAGCCACAGGGGGATCGACGGGACCGACATGATGAGCTCGATGAGGCGCTGCACCACGTTGTCGATCCAGCCGCCGAAGTAGCCGGAGACCGCGCCGAGGACGATGCCGAGGAGGAACGCCAGCAGCACGCCGATGATGCCGACCGAGGCCGAGACGCGGGTGGCGTACACGAGCTGGCTCAGCAGGTCCTGGCCGTCGGTGGTGGTCCCGAACAGGTACATCGGGTCGTCGATGTCCTTGGGGCCGATCAGGTGCCGGTCCATCGGGATGAGGCCGAAGAGCTCGTACTCCTCGCCCTTGACGAAGAGGCCGACGTCGACCCGGTCGTCCGGGTTGGCCTCGTAGGTGATCCGCAGGGACCGGGGGTCCTGTTCGGACGTGTAGCCGTCGACGTGGAGGCCGAGGCGGAACCCGTCCGGCCCGTCGGTGTCCCAGAGCTTGAGGACCTGCGGCGGCGCCGTCGTGTACTCCGAGTCGCGGTGGCGGTCGCTGAAGGGGGCCACGAACTCGCACAGCGCGATGACGACGAGCATCGCGGCGAGCAGCCACGCCGAGACGAGCGCGAGCCGGTGCTTCTTGAAGGCCCACCACACCAGCTGGCGCTGCGAGGCGCGGGTCCGCTGGACCTCGCTCGGGCTGGGGGTCATCCCGTCGGGGGCGTCCGATTCTTTGAGCGTCATCGGGGCGTCACCTCTGGTGTCCGAGTCGGATGCGGGGGTCGAGCCAGCCGAGCAGCAGGTCCGAGATCAGCGTGCCGATGACGGTGACGACGCTGAGGACCATGATGATCGACCCGGCCAGGTACATGTCCTGGGACTTCAAGGAGCCCAGGAGGATCGGCCCCAGCGTCGGCAGGCTCAGGATCTGGCCGACGACGATGTCGCCGACCAGCAGCAGCGGCAGGATCCACCCGATCGTCGAGACGAACGGGTTGAGCGCCACGCGCAGCGGGTAGCGGCGCAGCAGCGGACCCTCGGGGACCCCGCGGGCCCGCGCGGCCGTCACGTACGGGCGGCGCAGCTCGTCGAGCAGGTTGTTGCGGATGATCCGCACCAGCCCCGCGACGCCGCCCGTGCCGATGACGATCATCGGGATCCACAAGTGGCCCAAGAGGTCCAGGAGCTTCCCGAGGTTCCACGACGCGTCGCACCACTCCGGCGAGCACAGTCCCGAGGGGACCGATCCGAACCAGGTCACGCTGAAGTAGATGAACACCAGCGCGATCAGGAAGTTCGGGGTGGCGAGGCCGAGGAAGCCCACGGTCGTCGCGGCGTAGTCGCCGACCGAGTGCTGCTTGACCGCCGAGTACACGCCGATCGGGAACGCCAGCGCCCACGTCACCAGCAGCGTGATGAGCGAGACCGCGATGGTCCAGCCCAGGCGCGGCGCGATGACCTGCGCGACGGGCTTCTCGTGCTCGAACGACATGCCGAGGTCGCCGTGCAGGACGATCTGCGTGAACCAGTGCCAGTACTGCTGGAGCAGGTTCCCGTCGAGGCCGTACCTGACGCGCAGGTTCTCGATGTCCTGCACCGTCAGGCCCTGCCCCTGCGCCGCGTAGCGGGACTGGAGCGCGGTCACGTAGTCGCCGGGCGGCAGGTTGATGATCACGAAGACCACCAGCGAGATCGCCAGCAGCGTCGCCGCCATGTAGAGCGCGCGGCGACCCAGGTATCGAAGCACGGTTGTCCCTCTGCCTGACTAGTTCTCGTCGATGTACCACTGCTCGGGCGCGGCCGGGCCGGGCGTCCCGTACGTGGGGTTCTCGGGCATGGCGCCGCCGGTGTTCTTGAGCCGGTTGGCGACCACGGCCCAGGCGCCCTGGCCGCGGACCGTGCCGATGGCGAGGAACTCCTCCTTGGCGATGGCGAGGATCTGCTTGAAGATCTCGTCGCGGGCGGCCTCGTCGGGCTCGGCCTTGAACTGGTCGTAGAGGTCCCACTGCTCGGTGATGAACGCGGGCGGCTCCTCCACGAGCGGGTCCTGCGTGGCGCCGCTGGTGTACAGCTCGGACCACTGGCGGCCGAAGAACGCGCCGCCGCCGGGACCGGCGGCCATGTACCAGTAGACGGAGGTGGTCTCGTCGATGTTGCCGCCGTCGCCGGTCCACACGGTCAGGTCGAAGTCGCTCTCGTTGACGAGGACCTGCCAGTTCTCGCGGGGCTGGCTGCCGATGTGGAGCTGCACGCCGACCTCGGCCCAGGTGTCGACGATCATGTCGAGCGCGTTGATCCAGATGGTGCCCAGGAGCGCGTCGTCGGCGACCGCGGCGGTGAATTCGAGGCGGGTGCCGTCGGCGGCGGTGCGCACGCCGTCGGCGCCGAGCGCGTACCCGGCGTCGTCGAGGATCTGGTTGGCGGTGTCGGGGTCGTATTCGAGGTACTGGGTGTCGAAGGCCTCGTCGTAGAAGCGGGACTCGGGCCGGGGGGCGGCCTGGGCGGGCTCGCCGACGCGGTTCCAGAGGACGTCGATGAGCTCCTGGCGGTTGATCGCGTGGGACATGGCGATGCGGAACTGCTTGTCCTTGAAGATCGCGCGCAGCGCCGGGTTCTGGTGGTTCATGTTGAACGCGAGGTTCATGTCGCTGGAGTAGGTCGATTCGAGGTCGACGACGGTGTAGTCGCCGTTGCCCTCGTTGTCGACGGCGTCGGCGCGGTGGGCGTTGTCGTTGAAGTGGCGCGAGTGGAAGTCGTAGTCGCCGTTGATCGCGTGGGCGAACATGGTCTCGACGTCGGCGATGATGTTGTAGCGGACCTCGTCGAGGTACGGCAGCTGGCTGCCCTCCTCGTCCACCTTCCAGTAGTAGGGGTTGCGCTCGAAGAGGGCGTAGTCGGCGTCGGAGATCGGCTTCTTGCAGATCCACGGGAGGAGGGTGGGGAGGTCGGGGTTCTCCCACATGAAGTTCCAGAGGTTGCCCTTGGAGGTGAAGCGGGCGACCCAGCCGTCGAAGCCCTCGTCGATCGCCTCCTGGTCGGCGTTCGGGTTGAAGTCGAGGTGGAACTGCTCCAGGTAGTGGCGGGGGTACATGGTGAAGCGCTGGCCGGAGGTGCCGGCGGCCATGTCGTCGCGGAAGAGGGGCTTGGGCGAGTTGAACCTGACGATGAAGGTGTAGTCGTCGACGATCTCCAGTTCGGCGGGGGTGCCGTCGATGGAGGCGAGTTCGCTCGGGAAGCCTTGGGTGAGTTCGGGGTTGGAGGCGACGTTGACGAAGGCGAACTCGACGTCGGCGGTGGTGAGCGGCTCGCCGTCGGACCACTTGACGCCTTCGCGGAGGACGATCGTGAACTCGGTGGCGTCGGCGTTCGGTTCGAGGCTCACGGCGATGTTGGGGCGGATCTCGGTCCAGTCGCGGGAGCGTTCGAGGAGGTGGCCGTCGTTGATGGTGCGCCACAGCCAGGGGCCGTCGGCGGCGCCGGTGACGGCGGTGGTCCAGGTGCCGCCGTAGGCGCCGGAGGATTCGGCGGGGGTGATGACGAGGGGCTCCTTGGGGAGGCGCTCCTCGACGGGCGGGAGGTCGCCCGCCTCTACTCGCTCGGCGAGCATGGGGGCTTCGGGGCCTTTGTCGCCGCCGCCTTCGGCGGAGTCGTTCTCGGTGGAGAAGAAGCTGCATCCGGCGGCGGAGGCGGTGATCGCGGCGCCGCTCGCGAGGACGAGGCTGCGGCGGGTGAGAGCGGGGTGCCACTGGAGGGCGGACCGCTGGGAGGGGTTGCGGGGCTGCTGAGTGCTCATCGTCGAGCGCTCCTTCCGTGGTCGCGCAGTGCACATGAAGGGGTCCGCCGGAGCCCTGCACGACTCCGCGGCGTACCGAAACTGTTGGGGGATTTCCGGAACAGATTCGAAAACTTTCGGTAATAGGCGTGAGCGTACGGCACCGCCAAAACAGCGTCAAGGCTGGTAAGTCGCCGCAAAGGTCACGATCGAGTCACGATTGGCAATCGCATTCCGTATCGGTGGCACTGAACAGTTTCGGAAGTTTCAGGATTCGGCTCACGCTTGCCGCCAGTGACGAGGATCGATGCCCTATTCGGCGCGGCGCGGCGGCAGGCCCCGCCGGTACCCCTCCCAGAGGGAGCGCATGACGAAGATCTTCTCGTCGAGCTCGTCGTCGGCCGAGAGCGCGCGGCCGGAGTAGGGGGCCTGGAGGCGCCAGGGCCGCTGCGACGGGTCGCTGACGTAGACGACCGGGACGGTGCGCCCGGCGCGGCGCTCGGCGCGGATGTCCGCGACCTCGGTCCACGCGGCGTAGCGTTCGGACTTCGCCTGCGGGCCTTGGGATTCGAGCGGGTGGATGCCGCGCTCGTCGAGGATCACGCCGTGGCGGCGGGCCCCGGCGTACGCGACCGCGAGGGCCACCGCGGCCGCGACGAGCACGAGGCCGCCGAGGGTGAGGTGGGACCAGTGGCCCGCGGCGAGCATGTACCCGACGGCGGGCACGAGCGCGACCAGCGCGGAGACGCCGCCGAGGAAGAGGGCGCGGCCGATGACCTGTCGCGTCGTCGGACGGAATGTGATCTTGACGGCCACACTCACCCCCACCAGGCTCGTTCCGCTGCCGATGACCTGATCGTGCCACGCGCGGCGCGCACGTCAAGCGACAATCGGACAGAAACCGGACCGGCACTGTGCGGGCCCCGCGCCCGCGTGTGTCAATCTGGACGCATGACGTCCGCAGACTCTCCGCTCCCGACCCGCCGCCTGCGCGTCCGCCGCTCCGCGGCGATCACCGGCGCGGCCTTCGTCGCATGGCTGACCGTGGCCCCGCTGTCCCTGTCGCTCATCGTGGAGCGGCCGCTGTGGAGCCCGGTCTCGGTCGTCCTCGGCGTCGTCCTCCTCTTCGTGCCCCTCGGGATCTCCATGTGGGCGTGGCGCTCCGGCGTCGACGTCACCACCGACGGCATCGCGGTGCGCGGCATGTTCTCCACCCGCGAGATCCCCTGGCAGCAGATCGACGGCTTCGCCACCGGCAACGAGGGCGTCCAGGCCATACTCGCGGACCAGTCCCAGGTCAAACTCGACCCCCTCCGCCCCGAGAACCTCCCCCAGGTCCTGGAGATCGGCGGCCAGGAACTGCGCACCGACGCGCCGGACGAGCGCTAGTAGCCGTCCGAGACGACGTTCTCCAAAGGCTCGCCCGCTGCGAAGCGGCGGAGTTGGGGGCCGATCGGGGCGTAGGCGCGGTCGAGGGTGCCGTCGACTGAAGCGCCCGCGTGCGGAGTGATGAGGGCGCCGTCGAGGTCCCAGAGGGGGTGGCCCGGCGGGAGGGGCTCGGGGTCGACGACGTCGACCGCGCAGCGGAGGCGGCCGGAGGCGACTTCGGCGACGAGGGCGTCGGTGTCGACGATCGGGCCGCGGGCGGCGTTCACGAGGAGGGCGCCGTCCTTCATGCGGGACAGGAACTTCGCGTCCACGAGGCCGCGGGTGGCGTCGGTGAGCGGGAGGATCAGGATGACGATGTCGAACTCCGGCAGGAGCGTGTCGATCGCGGCGATGGGGTGGACGCCGGGGCGCTCGCGCCGGGCGACCTTCTCGACCTCGACGCCGAGCGCGGTGAGCACATCGGCGACCTTCTCGCCGATGTCGCCGGCGCCGACGATCAAGGCGCGCTTACCGACCGCGGTCGTGGTCCACTCAACGCGCCATTCGTGGCGGGCCTGCTGGCGGGCGAACAGGTCGAAGCCCCGCATCGAGGCGATGACCGCGCCGACGGTCCATTCGGCGGTGACCCCGGTGTGGACGCCGCGCGCGTCGCACAGGGTCACACCGGGCGGGACGACCGGGACCCAGACCTCGGCGCCGGCGCTGAGCAGCTGGATCGCCTTCAGGGACGTCATGTCCCGCAAGGGGGTCGTGACCTTCGACTGGGCGAGGAACGGCGGGACCCAGAACTCGACCGTCGCGGGGTCGGAGGGGTAGTCGGATCTCCCGTCGTAGACCTCGACGTCGACGTCCGCGGGGAGTTCGCCCAGGAGGGCGCGGCCTGCTTCGTGGGCGATCCAGACTTTCACAGGTCCCAAGCCTAGTCGGAGCAATCGCTTGCGCGAGGCGAGGCATAGAACGGCCCCCGTCTGGGGACCCCCGGGCGGTGATTCGCGGGGAACGAGTGCTGTCGTGGACTGCCTATAAGGTTGTCGCCATGCGCAGGTTGCTCTCGGCCGCGGCGGCTGCCGCCGCCGCATTCACGCTCGCCTCGTGCTCCTTCGGCGAGCCGCCCGAGCCCGAGACCGGCGAGCCCCCGAACCTGCCGACCCCGTCGGGCGCGCCCGAGAGCCCGGCCACGTTCATGGACGTCGTCGCCGAGGGCCTCGACGTCCCCTGGGGCCTCGACTTCCTCCCCGACGGCACCGCGATCGTCGGCGAGCGCACCGGGCGGCTCCTCCAGATCCCGATCGCCGCCGACGGCACCGCGGGCGAGCCCGCCGAACTGCGCACCGTCGACGTCGACGACACCGGCGAAGGCGGCCTCCTCGGCATCGCCGTCTCCCCCAATTACGACGACGACCACGCCGTGTACGTCTACTACACGAGCGGCGACGACAACCGGATCGTCCGCGTCGACCCCACCAGCGACGCCGCGCCCGAGCCGGTCCTCACCGGCATCCCCTCCTCAGACCACCACAACGGCGGCGCCCTCGAATTCGGCCCCGACGGGTTCCTCTACGCGGCCACCGGCGACGCCGGGGACGACGCCGCCGCGCAGGACCCGGACTCGTTGGGCGGCAAGATCCTCCGCATCACCACCGACGGAGCGCCCGCCGACGGCAACCCCGACCCGGCGTCCCCGGTCTACTCCCTCGGCCACCGCAACATCGAAGGCCTCGCCTGGAACGCCGCGGGCGAGCTGTACGCCACCGAGTTCGGCCAGGACATCGCCGACGAGGTCAACCGCATCGAGCCCGGCGCCAACTACGGCTGGCCGTACTACGAGGGCCCCGGCGGCGACCCGAAGTACACCGACCCGGTCCTGACCTGGGAGCCCTTCGAGGGCTCCTGCGCCGGGGCCGTGTTCCTGGAGGACTCGCTCGTCACCGCGTGCCTGCGCGGCCAGCGCCTGTGGATCGCCCAGTTCGACTCGTCGGGCGCGGTCGCGGGCGAGCCGCAAGCGGCCGTCGTCAGCGAGTTCGGTCGACTACGATCGGTCGCCATGGGCCCCGACGGGATGCTGTGGGTGACCACCTCGAACCGCGACGGCCGCTGCGTCGAGGAGCGGGGCTGCACCGCGAACGAGGCCGACGACCGCATCATCCGCTTCTCCACCAGCTACGCCGCACAAGGAAGGGTCTAGATGAACGACCGGTCCCCCGCCCTGCGCCGCCTCCGAGACACCGCGCGCCGTGCTGCACGGCGCGGGAGATCCGTGTGGCGCAAGGCGGCCGCGGGCTGGTCGAGGTTCAAGGACGCCCCGGCGACGCGGCGCGGCGCCGTCGTCGCGGCGGTGCTGCTGCTCGGGGTCGGGTCCGCCGCGGCGGGCCTGGCGCTGGTGGGCGGCACGAAGGCCGACATCGGGCCGTTCGACACGACCGTGTCGATCCACCCCGACGTCAGCGGCGAGACGAAGGTGAACATCCCGCCGCTGGGCGACATCATCTTCGACAGCCACGACGGGCCGATCGGCCTGGACCTGTCGCTCGACTCGATCGACCCGGTCGAGGCGCAGTACATCATGAACTCCCCCGACGGGTTCACGACCGCGTCGCAGAACCTGGCCTCGGACGTCACCGACGCGGTGATCCGCGTGGCCGTGGAGGCGTTCGCGATCGTGACGCTGTGCGGGCTGCTGGTCGGCGCGCTCGCGTTCCGGAACATGCGGCGCGCGCTGCTCACCGGGGTCACCTCGCTGACGGTGACCGTGGCGCTCGTGGGGTGGGCGGCGGCGACGCTGCGCGCGGAGGCGGTCTCGCAGCCGCGGTACGAGGGCCTGCTCACCTACGCGCCCAGCGTGGTCGGCAGCGCCGAGAACATCGCGGAGAACTACGAGGAGTACGTCGGGGACCTCCAGCAGATCGTCACGAACATCTCCGGGTTCTACACGCTGGCGATGGACATGCCGCAGGTCGGCATCGAGGACGACTCGATCCGCATCCTGCACGTCTCGGACCTGCACTTGAACCCGAACGCGTGGCACCTGATGGAGACCGTGGTCGGGCAGTTCGACATCGACGCGGTCGCCGACACCGGGGACATGAACGACTGGGGCTCCGAGCAGGAGGCCGACATCTTCTCGCGCGGCGTGGAGCAGATCGACGCGCCGTACGTGTTCGTGAAGGGCAACCACGACTCGGCGACGACGGTGGCGGCGCTCGCGGCGTACGACAACGTGGTGATCCTCGACGGCGAGGTGCGGGAGATCGCGGGGCTCCGGTTCGCGGGGGTCGCGGACCCGCAGTTCACGCCCGACAAGGGGAACCTGCCCGACAAGGCGTACGTGCAGCAGATGCTCACCGAGTCCGGGGAGCGGTTGGCGGCCTCGATCGAGGAGGCGGGCGGCGCCGACGTGGCGATGGTCCACGAGCCGCCGATGGCCGAGCCGCTGGCCGGGGTGGTGCCGCTGGTGCTGGCCGGGCACATGCACGAGCGGTCGGTGTCGGACCTCGGCGAGGGCACGTCGCTCATGGTCGAGGGGTCCACGGGCGCGGGCGGTCTGCGGCACTTCACGTCGTCGGCGACGGGGAAGATGGAGATGGACATCCTGTACTTCGACCCGGACACGAAGGCGCTCACCGCGTACGACTCGATCTCGGTCGGCGCCGGGGACACCACGGACGTGACGCTGGACCGGACGGTGATCCCCACCGACGAGCAGGTCAACGAGGGCGAGATCCAGAACGGCGCGGAGTCGACTGCGCCGCAGGAAGATTAGTGTTTTCTGTTCATGTTCCGTCGACCTTGAGCTGTTCTTGAGTTAACCCAGAGTTCAATTCCAGTTTGCGCGGTTTGACTCATTGCGTTCCCGAATGACAAGGAGCGCCAATGACCGGACCCGACGCCGGACACCTGCGCCGCACTGCCAGCGCGCTGCACTCGTTCAACCGCTTCGAGATCAAGTACCTGCTGTCGTACGACGAGGTGCCGCGGCTCCGCGAGGAGCTGGCCGCCCGCATGGAGGCCGACCCGTTCACCGTGCGCGGCGGCTACCCGGTCGCGAGCCTGTACTACGACTCCGCTTCGCTGCGGTACTACTGGGAGAAGATCGAGGGCCTGCGGTTCCGCCGCAAGGTCCGGGTTCGTGCGTACGGCGAGCGGCACGAACTGACCGACGAGACGCCGGTCTACATCGAGATCAAGCAGCGGGTCAACCGGGTCACGCAGAAGCGGCGCGTGAAGGTGCCGTACCTGCTGGCGCGCAAGCTGTGCGACGAGGCGGTCCTCATCGACCACCTGCCTGAGCAGCGGCCGTTCCTCGAAGAGGTCATGGGCCTGGTCGAGGGGCACGGACTGCGGCCCACCGCGATCACGGCGTACAGCCGCGAGGCGTACCTCGGCTCCGACGCCGACCTGGGGCTGCGCGTGACGATCGACCACCGGGTGCGGGGGCGCGACCGCGACTTCCACCTGGGCGCCGAGGTCGAGAACCGGCTCATCATCCCGCCGCACAAGGCGATCGTGGAGGTCAAGGCCAACGAGCGGGTCCCGTACTGGGTCACCGACATGGCCGCGCGCCTCGGGATGTCCGTCGTGCGGATCTCCAAGTACTGCCAGAGCATCGAGGCGCACGGCATGGCCCCGCGCTCGGTCTTCCACGTCCCCACCGAGGACGACTACTCGGTCCATTCCAAGAACGAAGCCTCGGCTTCCGTCTAGCCCGAACCAGAAAGCGACCATGGACTTCCTTACCGGTTTCAACGACCTCTCGGCAGAGTTCAGCGTGGCGGACATCGCCATCTCGCTGACGCTCTCCTTCATCCTGAGCTGCGTGATCGGGCTCGTCTACCGGTGGACGCACCGGAACGTCTCGTACAGCCAGTCGTACGTGCAGACCCTCATCGTCATGGGGATGATCATCGCGGTGATCATGCTGATCGTCGGCTCGAACGTGGCGCGGGCCTTCGCGCTCGTCGGCGCGCTGTCGATCATCAGATTCCGCAACGCGCTCAAGGAGACCCGCGACGTCGGGTACATCTTCCTGGTGATGGGCGTGGGCATGGCCTGCGGCACCAGGTTCTACCTGCTCGCGATCATCGCGACGGTCGTGGTGTGCCTGGTGCTGGTGCTCATGTACCGGTTCAACTGGTTCGCGCACAACGTGCAGCGCCAGGTCGTCAAGGTCCACGTGCCGACCGACGAGGACTACGCCGACCGCATCGACGACGTGCTCATCCGCAACACCGACGAGTACGAGCAGGTCAGTATCGAGACGATCCGCGGCGGCGCCTTGCTGGAGTACACGTACACGGTGCGCCTGAAGAAGGCCAAGAACGCCGCGGGGCTCCTCGGCGAGCTGCGCGAGGTGACCTCGGGCCAGCAGGTGACCGTCCTGACCGGTTACGACCAGACGGACCTGTAGCCGTGGCCGGCAGGAAGCTGCGCCACCGGATCCCGGTGAGCCTCAGGCACTACTGGAAGCTCATCGCGGGCTCGGTCGGGCTGATCGCGGTGCTCACGCTGGTGGTGGGGACCGTGCGCGCGACGGCCCTGGTGTACTCCGACGCCAACGAGGGCTTCGTGGTCACCAACGACATCCAGGGCACCGTGGACCTGTTCGACACTTCGGTGGCGCACGAGATCAGCCTGTCGTACAGCGACGCGGACTACGACGACATGATCGAGACCTTCCAGGACTCCGGCGAGAAGGAGTGGATCAAGGCCGACATCACCATCGACGGCGTCACCATCTCCGACGTGGGGATTCGTTTGAAGGGCAACTCGACGCTGTCGGCGCTCGGCGGCGGGATGTCGATGGGCGGCGGCGAGGACGGCGGGGGCTTCCCCGGCGGCGGCGAGATGCCCGAGGGGATGGAGCTGCCGGAGGGCATGGAGATGCCTGAAGGCATGGAGATGCCCGGCGGCGGCGAAGGCGGCGCCGGGGGCATGGGAGGCATGGGGGGGTCGACGCTGAGCTTCGACGACCCCGAGGGCCTGCCGTGGCTGGTGGACTTCTCCGAGTACGTCGACGGGCAGGTGTACCAGGGCAACCGGCAGATCACCCTGCGCGTCGACTCCTCGATGGGCGGCGCCGGCACCGAAGGCACCTCGCTGAACGAGGCCGTCGCGCTGGAGCTGCTGGAGGAGAGCGGCCAGTCCTCCTACGACTGGACCTACTCGACGGTGTCGGTCAACGGCGGCGAGGCGGTCACCCGCCGGGTCGTGGACGTCATGGACGTGACCTGGGCCGACGACACCTACGGGGAGAGCTCCGGGGTGCTGTACAAGGCGCTGGCGTCCGGGTCGTTCGAGTACCAAGGCGACGACCCGAACGAATACGACGACGACTTCAAGCAGCTGAGCATGGAGGGGTCGGCGGACGTGCAGCCGATCGTGGACTTCCTGGAGTGGCTGAGCGAGGCCGACGACGAGACGTTCGACGCCGAACTGGGCGACTGGGTCGATGTGGACTCGTTCGCGCAGTACACGGCCTTCCAGAACCTCATCAGCAACGGCGACGACATGGCGGGCCCGGGGCGGAACTTCTACCTCTGGTACGACTACGACACGGGCCTCATCTCCATCCTGACCTGGGACCTGGACCTGACGCTCCAGAGCGCCGACCTCGCGCCCGACGACACCGCGTCGATCGGCGGCGGTGGCGGCATGGGCGACTTCGGCGGCGAGCTGCCCGAGGGCATGGAGCTCCCGGAGGGCATGGAGATGCCCGAAGGCGGCGGGATGCCCGAGGGCGGTGAGGACGGCGGCTTCGCGGGCGGCATGGGCGGCAACGAGTTGAAGGAGCGGTTCCTCGCGTCGGAGGCGTTCCAGGACGAGTACGACGCCGCGTATCAGGAGATGTACGACGCGCTGTACGCCTCGGGAGCGGCGCTGGAGGCGGTCGAGACCGCGCAGGCGGCTGCCGAGCTGAGCGGCGGCGACGCGGCCGCTTCGGCGGAGTCGCTGACGTCGATCGTCCAGCAGCGCACGGACTTCCTCGCGGAAGCACTGGCGCAGTAGAACTGGGAAAGCCCCCGGTGCGGCACGGCACCGGGGGCTTTTCGCTTGCGGCTCAGCCGGTGAGGGCCGGGCCGAGGACGATGGCCGCCACCGAGAAGTAGATGAGCAGGCCGGTGGCGTCGCACAGGGTCGAGACCATCGGGGCCGACACGAGGGCCGGGTCGATGCCCACCTTCTTGGCCAGCAGCGGCAGCAGCGAGCCGACGAACGTGGACCACGTGCAGATCACCAGCAGGGTGATCCCGATGATGAGCCCGATGTCCCAGCCGTAGACGAAGCCGACGACGGGTCCGCCGACGAGCGCGAGCAGCGCGCCGAGGACGAAGCCCACGCGCGACTCGCGCCAGGTGATGCGGAAGGCGTCGGAGAAGCGGACCTCGCCGACGGCCATGGCGCGGATGATCGTCACCGACGCCTGCGACCCGGAGTTCCCGCCGGTGCCGGTGAGCAGCGAGATGAAGACCGCGAGGACGGTGACGTTCGCCAGGTACGTCTCGTAGTAGTTGAGCACGGTCACGGTGAGCGAGGCCGAGACGGCGAGGACGAGCAGCCACACGGCGCGCTTGCGCGCCAGCATGAACACGCCCGCCGACAGGTACGGCCGGTCCAGCGGCTCGGCGCCGGCGCTGCGGGCGACGTCCTCGGTGTCCTCGGCTTCGAGGACCTCCATGGCGTCGTCCCAGGTGATGAGGCCGACGAGGCGGTCCTCGTGGTCGACGACCGGGAGCGCGTTGAGGTTGGCCTCCTGGATGAGGCGCGCGGCCTCCTCCTGGTCGGTGTCGGTGGAGACCTGGTAGTGCTCGCTGGCGATGAGGTCGGCGACCTCGGTGTCGGGGTCGGCGCTGACGAGGTCGGCGAGGGTGACGGTGCCGAGGAGCTTGCGGTGCCCGTCGGTCACCGGCAGCACGTCGAGGTGCCGGGGCCGCTCGCGCAGGTGCCGGATGCGCTCGATCGCGGCGGCGGCGGTCATCGACGCGCGCAGCGACACGTAGTCGGGCGTCATGATGCGCCCGGCGGACTCGGAGTCGTACCCGAGGAGCTGGGCGGTCTGGCGCCGGTCGGCGGCGCTCAGCTGCGACTGGAAGCGGGTCGCGACCTTGGCGGGCATCTCGTCGAAGAGCTTGGCCCGGTCGTCGGCCTCCATGGATTCGAGCAGCTCGCGCACGAAGTCGGTCTTGAGGCCGTCGATGAGCTCCTGCTGGTGGACCGGGTCGAGCTCCTCGAAGACGACGAGCGCGCGGTCCTTGGGGAGCAGGCGGAACCTGAGCGCCTGGTCGGCCAGGTCCATGCGGGGGAGCTCTTCGACGAGCTCGACGGTCGAGAAGTCGGCGAGTTCGAGCCGGAGTGCGGCGAGTTCATCGACCGCCGCGGGCGAAATGGGCTGAATGGTCGTCGCCATGCGTCAGCCACCTCCTAACACGAGGAAAGGGCCGTGCCCCTCGACGCGTCAGCAGAAAACGCAGGTCAGGCCGCCCGCTTCACGATAAGAGGGCGCGAGGCACGGTGAAAGCAAAATGGGAAGAACGCGGTCGTATCTCGACTAGATCCGGGGTCGTCGCCCATGGCTCTCACCTCCTCGGGTCGCAGTGCACCTGACCGCTCCAGGATACCCATCCTCTGTGAACAACATCGCTCTCCGGGGTACCCGGAGACTCGCAGCTCACACTGGAATCAAACGGACAGTGAACGCGAAAAGGCCGGGCGTGTCGCCCGGCCTTTCGCTGTGGTGGACTAGCTCAGCTTGTCCAGGATGATCTGGCGGACGGTGCCCGCGTCGGCCTGGCCCTTGGTGGCCTTCATGACCGCGCCGATGAGGACGCCCGCGGCGGCGTGGGTGCCGCCGCGGATCTTGTCGGCGACGGCCGGGTTCGCGGCGATGGCCTCGTCGACGGCCGCTTCGAGCGCGCCCGTGTCGGAGACGACCTCCAGGCCGCGCTTGGCGGCGACGTCGGCCGGGGAGCCCTCGCCGGCGAGGACGCCGTCGATGACCTGGCGGGCGAGCTTGTCGTTCAGGCGCCCGTCGTCGACCATCCCCTGGAGCTCGGCGACCTGCGCGGGCGTGATCGCGAGCGCGGCCAGCTCCTCGCCGGACTCGTTGGCGCGGCGGGAGAGTTCGCCGAGCCACCACTTGACGGCCCCCGAGGGGGTCGTCCCGGCGGCCACGGTCGCCTCGATGAGCTCGACGGCGTCGGCGTTGACGACCGACTGCATGTCCTTGTCCCCCAGGGACCATTCGGCCTGGAGGCGCTCGCGGCGCTTGCGCGGGAGCTCCGGCAGGGAGGCGCGCAGCTCCTCGACCCATTCGCGGGACGGCTCCATGACGGCGAGGTCGGGCTCCGGGAAGTACCGGTAGTCCGTGGCCTCCTCTTTGGAGCGGCCGGGGCTGGTCTCGCCGGTGGCCTCGTGGAAGTGGCGGGTCTCCTGGAAGATCCGCTCCCCCGCGTCGAGGAGCGCGGACTGGCGGCGCACCTCGTAGCGGACGGCGCGCTCGACCGAGCGCAGCGAGTTGACGTTCTTCGTCTCGGTGCGGGTGCCCCACTCCTCGCCGGGCCTGTTCAGCGAGAGGTTGACGTCGCAGCGGAGGGACCCCTGCTCCATGCGGACGTCGGAGACGCCGAGGGAGCGCACGATGTCGCGCAGCTCGGCGGTGTAGGCGCGGGCGACCTCGGGAGCGAGGGCGCCGGTGCCCGGGACGGGGCGGGTGACGATCTCCACCAGCGGGATGCCGGCGCGGTTGTAGTCCACGAGGGACTCGGTGGCGCCGTGGATGCGGCCGGTGGTGCCGCCCACGTGGAGGGTCTTGCCGGTGTCCTCTTCGAGGTGGACGCGCTCGATCTCGACGCGGTGGACCTCGCCGTCGACGACGACGTCGACGTAGCCGTCCTCGCAGAGCGGCTCCTCGTACTGGGAGGTCTGGAAGTTCTTCGGCATGTCCGGGTAGAAGTAGTTCTTCCGGGCGAAGCGGGTCCAGGACGCGATGGTGCAGTTGAGGGCGAGGCCGATCTTGATGGTGGCCTCGACGGCGGCCCGGTTGGCGACCGGGAGGGCGCCGGGGAGGGCCAGGCAGACGGGGCAGACCTGGGTGTTGGGCTCGGCGCCGAACGTCGTGGCGCAGCCGCAGAACATCTTGGTCTTCGTGTCGAGCTCGATGTGGGTTTCGAGCCCGAGGACGGGCTCGTAGGTCGCCACGGCCTGCTCGAAGGTGTTCAACTTCGTCATGTTCGCTTACTTCCCTTCGAGTTCGGGCGCGGTGTCGGCGAGCAGGACGTCCTGGGTGGACTCCAGGGCGGCCGCCACGCGGTAGGTGATGTCGTCGCCCAGGACCGGGCCCATGACCTGGAGGCCCACGGGCATGCCCTCGGAGAGGCCGACGGGGACGGAGACGCCGGGGCCGCCGTACATGTTCGTCGGGATCGTGTAGAGGTCGGCGAGGTACATCTGGTACGGGTCGCCGGTGCGGGCGCCGAACTCGAACGCGATGAACGGCGTGGTCGGGCTGATGATCGCGTCGACCTGCGTGAACGCCTTCTCGAAGTCCTGCTTGATGAGCGTGCGGACCTTCTGGGCCTTGCCGTAGAACGCGTCGACGTACCCGGCGCTGAGCGCGTAGGTGCCGAGGATGATGCGGCGCTTCACTTCCGGGCCGAAGCCCGCTTCGCGGGTGAGGCTCATGACCTCTTCGAGCGAGTGCTTGCCGTCGTCCCCGGCGCGCAGGCCGTAGCGGACGCCGTCGTAGCGGGCGAGGTTCGAGGAGGCCTCGGAGGGGGCGATGAGGTAGTACGTCGGCAGCGCGTACGCGAACGACGGGCAGGAGACCTCGACGATCTCGGCGCCGAGCTTCGCGAGCTGGTCGACGGACTGGCGGAACGCGTCGACGACGCCCTGCTCGGCGTCGTCGTAGGTCGACTCGAACTCGCGGACCACGCCGAGCTTGACACCGGTGAGGTCGCCGTTCGCCCCGGCCTTGGCGGCCTCGACGACGGGCGGGACGGGCGCGTCGATGGAGGTCGAGTCGCGCGGGTCGTACCCGGAGATGACCTCGTGGAGGAGTGCGGCGTCGAGGGCGTTGCGGGACACCGGGCCCGGCGTGTCGAGCGACGAGGAGAAGGCGATGAGCCCGAAGCGTGAGTTGCCGCCGTAGGTGGGCTTGGCGCCGAAGGTGCCGGTGACGGCGCCGGGCTGGCGGATCGAGCCGCCGGTGTCGGTGCCGATGGCGAGCGGGGCCATCTTCGCGGCGACCGCGGCGGCGGACCCGCCGCCGGAGCCGCCGGGGATGCGGCCGGTGTCCCACGGGTTCAGGGTCTTGAAGTACGCGGAGTACTCGGTGGAGGAGCCCATCGCGAACTCGTCCATGTTCGTCTTGCCGAGGATCGGCATCTTCGCGGCCTTGATGCGCTCGACGATCGTCGCGTCGTAGGGCGGGATCCAGCCTTCGAGGATCTTGGAGGCCGCGGTGGTCGGGAGGCCCTTGGTGACCACCACGTCCTTGATCGCGATCGGCACGCCCGCAAGCGGGCCGACGGTCTCGCCGGCGGCGATCGCGGCGTCGACCTCGGCCGCGGTGGCGAGCGCGCCGTCGCGGTCGACGTGCAGGAACGCCTTGATCGTGCCGTCCACGGCGGCGATGCGGTCGAGGAACGCGGTGGTGGCCTCGACGGAGGTGAGGCGGCCCTCGCGGATGTCCGCGGCCAGTTCGGCGGCGGTCTTGTCGATGATGCGGCTCATCTAAGCCTCCTCGTCCAGGATGCGCGGGACGCGGAAGCGGTCCTCGGCGGTGTCGGGGCCGCCCGCGAGGACGGCGTCGCGGGGCAGGGACGGCTGGGGCTGGTCTTCCCGGAACACGTTCACCAGCGGCACCGCGTGCGAGGTCGGCTGGACGCCGTCCGTGTCCACTTCGGCGAGCGTCTTCATCGACTGGAGGATGACGTCGAGCTGTCCGGCGAAGGCGTCGAGCTCGTCATCGGTGACCTCAAGGCGGGCCAGCCGCGCCAGGTGCGCGACTTCCTCGCGTGAAATCGTACTCACGACAGGTGTTTCCTAACGGTTACTAGCTGCGGGAAGACCAGTCGAGTCTAGGCCGTGCGCGGCGGCGGCCCGAGGCGGGCACGGCCGGGGCGCGGACGGGTCATAGCCTCGCGGACGGTCCGGTGCCGCGGAGTGTGACGGACGGGTCGCGGGAACGGTTTGTCACAGATAGAGCGGGGTGGATACGACCCCCTAGCCACGGCGAATGTGACGTGATACTCTTTCGGCACTGGTTCGGAACGGGTTTCCTGGTTTCCTTTCTGTTTCCTTGCTAAGAACGAGTCGGTGGGTGTTCCGACTTGTGGTGGTGTTCTCGGACCAGTACGGGCCCCGGGCTTTCGCTCGGGGCCCATTTCTGTATGTCCTACAACGGGTTCCCGACCGCGGCCAGATTGCCGTCGCGATGCTCGGGCTCGCCGTGCCAGGCCCGCCAGAGCGCCGCGTAGTGGCCGTCGAGCGCGATGAGCTCGTCGTGGTTGCCCAGTTCGGCGACGCGGCCGTCCTCGACGACGGCGATCCGGTCGGCGTCGTGCGCGGTGTGCAGCCGGTGCGCGATGGCGATCACGGTGCGGCCCTCCAGGACCGCGGCCAGGGCGCGCTCGGTGTCGCGGGCGGCCCGCGGGTCGAGCATCGCGGTGGCCTCGTCGAGGATCACCACGTCGGGGTCGGCGAGGATGATGCGCGCCAGCGCGATCTGCTGCGCCGACGCGGCGTCGAGCTCGCGGGCCTTGCCGCCCAGGGCCGTGTCGAGGCCCTCGGGCAGGTCGAAGGCCCAGTCGGCGCCGACGGCGGCGAGCGCGTCGTGCAGTTCCTGGTCGGCGGCGTCGGCTTTCGCGAGGATGAGGTTGTCGCGCAGGGAGGCCGTGAAGACGTGGTGCTCCTGGGTGACGAGGGTGACGCGGCGGCGGCGCTCGTCGAGCGGGAGCGCGGCGACGTCGACGCCGCCGATGGCGGCGCGGCCTTCGCGGGGCGTGTCGGAGCCGGAGATGAGCCGCGCGAGCGTGGACTTCCCGGCGCCGGAGGGCCCGACGACGGCGAGGCGCTGGCCTGCGGGGACGCTGAGGGTGACGCCGTGGAGGACGTCGCGGGTGCCGGACGGGTAGGCGTAGCGGACGTCGATGAGGTCGACGGTGCCGTCGACGGGCCGCTCGGTGGTGGCGTTCGCCTCGGTGTCCTCGGCTTCGGCGACGCCTTCGATGCGGGACATGGCGGCGAAGCCGCGCTGGACCTTCTCGACCCACATGAGGATGTGGTCGATGGGGAACATGATCTGGCGGGTGAGGACCGCGCAGGAGGCGACGGTGCCGAGGGTGACGGCGCCGTCGAAGTAGAGCGCGCCGCCGACGAGGAGGACCGTGGCGGTGGGGAGGGCGTAGGCGCCGTCGAGGAACGGGAAGAACACGCTGCGCAGGAACAGGGTGTAGCGGGCGGCCTTCCAGTGGCGGGCGACCGTGGCGTCCCCGGCGCCGTCGCGCATCTCGCGCAGGCGGTAGGCCTCGGTGGTTCGGGCGCCGTCGGCGGAGGCGCCGATGGTGTCGCCGATGCCGGACTCGGCCTGGCGCTCGTTGAGGTAGCCGGTGCGGGCGCGCTTGAGGTACCAGCGGGTGCCGATGTACAGCGAGGGCACGACGACGAGCATGCACAGGCCCAGGAGCGGGCTGGCCCAGAGCATCGCGCTGAAGAACACGATGACCTTGAGGACCGAGACGATGATCTGCGGGAGGCCGTCGCGGAAGAGGACCCCGGCTTCGGGGACGTCGGCGGAGGAGCGGGTCATGAGGTCGCCGGACCCGGCCTGCTCGACGACGGGCATCGGCAGGCGCAGGGCGCGGTCGACGAACTCGACGCGCATGCGCGCGGAGAGCTTCTCGCCGAGGCGGTGCGACACGAACGTGCCGAGCCAGGTGAAGGCGACGACGGCGACGATGGAGGCGATGAGGCCGAGGGCGAGCCGGTCGATGGCGCCGGTGCCTTCTCCGGCGGTGAGGCGGTCGAGCATCTCGCCGAGGAGGAGCGGCGCGACGGCGGCGGCGACCGCGGCGACGAGGTGGAGGCCGACCGCGGCGGCGGCGCGGCGCTTCTCGGACAGGAGCAGCCGCAGGAAGGCGCGGCGGACCGCGGGGGTGTCGGCGACGGGCAGCTGGCCGGCGGCGGGGCGTTCGGGCGCCGTGGTGGTCATGCTTCCTCCCGGGAGACGAGTGCGCGGTAGTCGGGGTGCTCGGCGGCGAGCTCGTGGTGCGTGCCGGTGGCGGTGACCTTGCCGCCCTGGACGAACGCGACGCGGTCGGCGCGGCCGAGCCACAGCGGCGAGGTGGTGGCGACGGCGGTGGCGAGGCCCGAGCGGGTCTCGGCGAGGCGGTCGACGATGCGGGCCTCGGTGTGCGAGTCGACTGCGGAGGTCGGCTCGTGGAGCAGCAGCGCCTCGGGGGCGGCGGCGACGGCGCGGGCGAGCCGGAGGCGCTGGCGCTGGCCGCCGGAGAGCGTGCGGGCCTGGTTGTCGAGCTCGGTGTCGAGGCCGTGCGGGAGGGACTCGACGACGTCGGCGGCGGAGGCCGCTTCGATGGCGGTGTCGACGCGGTCGCGGCCGTCGCGGGCGCCGATCGCGGCGGCGAGGGTGCCCGCGAACAGGTACGCGTCGTGGTCGGCGACGAGGACGCGGCGGTGGAGCTCGTCGCGGTCGAGCCCGGCGACGGGGACGTCGCCGAAACGGGCTTCGGAGCGCTCGTAGCCGCCGAGGCGGTCGAAGACGCGGGCGACCTGCTCGGAGTCGGCGGAGGCGACGGCGAGGAGCTCGCCGCCCGCGATAGTGAGTCCGGACTCGGGGTCGTGGAGTTCGGCCCCGGCGGCGGGGCCGGGGAGGATCTCGGCGGGCGCGTCGCGCTCGGGGGTGTTGAGCAGCTCGCAGACCTTCCCGGCGGCGACGCGGCCTTCGATGATGCGGTAGGTGCAGCCGATGAGCCAGTGGACGGGCAGCAGCAGGGCGCTGGTGTACCCGAACGCGGCGACCATCTGGCCGGGAGTGAGGTCCCCGGAGGCGACCTGGCGGGCGGCGATCCAGATGACGACGCCGAGGAGGATCGCGGGGGTGCCTTCGCCGAGGGCGTTGAGCCACGCCTGCGGGGCGGCGACCTTGTACCCGGCCTCGCGCAGGGCCTCGGAGTCCTGGCGGTAGGAGGCGGTGAAGCGGGCCTCGCCGCCGATGCCGCGCAGGACCCGCAGGCCCGAGACGATGTCGGAGGCGCGGCCGGTGATGTCGCCGACGCGCTCGCGGTAGGCCTCCTGGCGGTCCTGGAGCTTGTTGAGGACCGGGCCGGTGACGAGGCCGACGACGAACACGCCGATGAAGATGGTGAGGCCCAGGGCGACCGAGGTGTTGAACAGGAGGACGCCGACGGCGATGAGGCCGATGACGCAGCCCGCGGTGGGCGAGAGGGAGTCGACGGCCCAGGAGATCCGGTTGATGTCGGTGGCGCCGACGGAGACGACCTCGCCGGTGGTGACCTTGCGGCGCAGCTCGTCGCCGAGGCGGTTCACCTTGCGGGTGGCGAGCTGGAGCGTGCGGTACGAGGCGTCCATGCGCCAGTAGACCGTGAGGCGGTGGGACCAGACGATCATCCCGGCGGTGGCGAACCCGGCGAGGACCATGCCGCCGGCCCAGAACGCGAGCGCGCCCCAGTCGTGCTCGCGCAGGCCGTTGTCGACGGCGCCGGTGAGGAAGTACGGCAGGACCGGGAGCGAGCCGAGCGCGATGCCGGAGGTGATGAGCGCGGCGACGGCGAGGCCCTTGTTGCGGCTGGCGAGCCAGGCGAGGAGGCGCCAAGGGGTGCGCGGAGGTTCGATGGGGTCCCCGCGGGAGCCGTCCGGGAGCAGGGGGTCGGCGAGCGGGTATTCGGGAGCACGGAGGAACCTCACTTGCCGAGCGTAAAGGGAGGGTCCGACAACCGGCAATCGATTAACGCCCGATGTGAGGTTTGACCTGCGAATTCGCCGGAAATCAGGCGACCTGGGCGTATCCGAGGGACGCTCGCGGACGATGCACTACGATTTCCGGGACATCTGGGGAGGACCGCCATTCACCGTCAGCGCGCGATCGGCCTGAAGCTGTTCACCGCCGCCGCGGTGTTCGCGTTCGGGTACCTCGCATGGGTTGCGGCCCATCCGCTCTCGATCCTGCTCCTGGGGCACTGCCACGTCTCGGACCAGGCGTCGCTCGCGATAGCGCTCCTCATGTACGGCCTCGTGCTGGCCGTGCTGTCCCTGGTGTGGCGCAGCTGCCTGACGACCGTCCGCGAGGCCGCATGGCTGGACGCGGGCGACGGCGGGCCGGTGGCGCACCGGGAGTCCGCGGGGCCGGGCCGCCGCGGGACTGTCGCGCTCCAGTTCGGGGCCTGGGTCTGCGCGGGACGCGCACCGCCGCTTCCGGCGTGAGACCAGCCTGCGCGCCGACGCACTGACCGTGCGGTTCTGCGGCGCGCCGTCCCGTTGCCGCACTTCCCGACTGGAGCCACCTCGTGCCGACCTTGTATTCCGAGAACCACCTGCTGGAACCCGAGTGGACCGGCGAGCTGTGGGGCGCCGAGGGCCGCCCCGTGCTGCTGCTGACCGAGACCGGCGAGGACCGGTCCGCGTGGTGGCCGGTCGCCGCGCGCCTCGCCGCATCGCACGCCGTGGCCGTGCTCGACCTGCCCGAAGGCGGCCGGATCGGCGACCGCGCCGAGACGCTCGCCCAGTTCGTGGTGGGCATGGGCACCCGCGCGCCGGTCGTCGCGGCCTACGGGCGGGCCGCGATCATCGCCTCGCTGTTCGCGTGCCGGTACGTCGCCCACGGCGTGGCCGCCATCGAGCAGGCCCTCGATGCGCCCGCAGCTGACGAGGACACGGCGGCGGCCCTGGAGGAGATCACCGCGGGCCCGCGGAAGATCAAGTGCCGCTACGTGTCAGTGTTCGCGTCCGAGCCGCGGCCGGGCTACGCGGCGTGGCTCGCCGAGCGCATCCCCGGCGCCGTGTGCACCGTGTACGGCACTGAGGGCCGGTATCCGCACCTCAGCGCCCCCGAGCGGTTCACGGACGAGGTGAGCGCGCTGGCGTCCTGAGCGGGGAGGCGACCGTCCATTCGACACGGAGCGACGGTCCGGCAACGGTTACTTGGAGTTTTGTTTCACCAGAGTCCTTCTCAACGAAGAAAATCTTCGATATGGTCTCAGTCACGATTCGAACCTCTACCCCCCGACCGATCCCCGCTCCGTCCGCGGCGGCGAGCAGCGCCGCCGCAGGAATTCCGAAGGGACGCAATCGCATGACCCACCAAGAATCGCGAATCCCCCGCTCGCGCCGCTGGGTGCTCTCCCGGGCCCTCATGGTCGGCGGCGCAGTGGGCGCCGCCGCGGTCCCGTCCGTGTTCGCACTCCAGTCCGCGAGCGCCGCGACCTCGGTCGACATGGAGCTCGTGCTCGTGGCCGCGATGGTCGACCCCCAGAAGTCCGGCACCGGGACCACCCTCAACGCGGCGGCCTCGGTGAAGGCCGTCGAGCAGGCGCTCGACGCGAAGAACCACCTCGCGGCCTCCCTGGTGGACGGCCACTACGGCAGCTCCACCGTCACCGCGTACTCCGACTGGCAGAAGTCCCTCGGCTACTCCGGCCTCGACGCCAACGGCATCCCCGGCCCCACCTCACTGACCCGCCTCGGCAGCGAGACCGGCCTGTACACCGTCACCCGCCAGGTCAGCATCGGATCGAACTCGGACTCCTACGGCGGCAAGCGGGTCAACACCCGCACCAAGAACATGCTCGCCGCCGCAGACGGCAAGCTCTCCTGGAGCCTCGCACTGACGCAGGGCTCCTACACGACCGGCAACCCGTCCTCGGCGGGCACGCACGACGGCGGCGGCGTGGTCGACGTCAGCGTCAGCGGCATGTCCACGACGCAGCGCTGGCAGACGGTCAAGGCCCTCCGCGACGTCGGCTTCGCGGCCTGGCTGCGCACCCCCGAGCAGGGCTTCAGTTACCACATCCACGCGAACGCCATCGGCGACACCGACATGGTCGCCGTCGCGCGGGCGCAGGTCCACGACTACTTCTACGGCAAGAACGGGCTGGCGAGCCACGCCGCCGACAACACCCCCAGCGCCTACAAGGGTTCGTTCACCTGGTGGGAGCAGTACAAGCGGAGCTGACAACAGCTCGACATTGAAAGACCGGCGGGCGGGGCCACACAATGGCCCCGCCCGCCGCTTCGCTTGCGCTAGTTGCCTTGCAGGCGGTCGATCCAGCTTGAGCCGGAGCTTGAGCTCTGGGACTGCTGACCGCGGCGAGTGCCGACGATGTCCACGACGGTGTCCACGAGTTCTTCCGGGATGTTCGTGGAGACGGCGATGCGCGGATGTGAGAGCGCGCGGACCGCTGGGACATCGGAGAAGATCGCGACCGGGGTGGGAATGCCCGCGGTGACCATGCGGTCGACCAGGTTGACCCCGGCGTTGCCGCCATCGGGTTCGTTCGGGCGGCCCAGGTCGCTGATGACCAGGTCGTAGGAGTCCCTCGCGAGGTCGCTCATGGCGTCATCGGTCGACACCGCGGTGTCGACCCTGATTCCGGCGCTGCGGAACAGACGGATCAGCGCCTCGTTCCACTCAGGGTGGTCGTCGACCCAGAGGATCGCACCTCCGTTGAGGAGATCGGTCGCGAGCGCGAGCCGGGCGGCCGCGCGCAGGCCTCGCTGGGTTTCGGGCGAGGCATAGATCGGCTGCTGATAAGGCGCGATGGGAACCGCGCCCGGATAGTTGTTCTGCGTGGCGGGCAGCGGCGGCGCGTAGTACGTGGTGGGCCGGGGCTCGGTGAGCGGGATCGGCGGCTCGTCGTTCTTCGGCTTGGCGCCGTTGTCGTTCGGCTCGTCGGCGGGCGGGGTGTTCATGGGGCGCAGGCGTACCGACTCGGTGGTCTCGTCGTCGGCGGCGGTGATCGGCGGCGGGGCGAAGTCGGGCGGCGGCGCGTAGCCGCCGGGCTGGACCGGGATCGGCGGCAAGGGGCCGTTCCAGTCGGGCTGGGGCAGGGCGGCGGGGCCGCGGGCGTAGGACTCCTCGATGGCCTGCTGGGCGAGTTCGACCGTGACCCAAGGGGTCTCGACCTTGGTCATGCGGGGCGCCTGCTGCGTGAAGATGCGCTTGGCGACGGCCAGCGCGATGAAGCCGAAACCGATCCAGAGGAAGGCGGGCAGCACCTTGATCAGCTCGATCCAGATGGCTTCGCTCATGAATGGCTCCAAGAGAGGGGGTACCGGGCCGGGCATCTCAACCTTAATCGGCCGAGGCGGCCCGTCCGGTACCCCCTTGGTACCTATCGGGTGAGTGCCTTGTACAGGGCGATCCACTTGTCCGGGTGGACGAGGCCGACCGGGGCGTCCTTGGCGATCCCGGCCTCGGCGCACGCGCGGGCGGCGGCGCGGGCGGGGACGGCCTGGCGCAGCGAGGCGGCGAGGGAGCCGCCGACGCCGGTGAAGCCGAGGGCGACCATGTCGCGGTAGTCGCGGAGGGCGCGGCGCGGCAGGAGCGGTCTCGGGCGGCGGGTCAGGTGGAGGACGGCGCCGTCGACGTTCGGGACGGGCCGGAACTGCTCGCGGCCGATGCGGATGCCCAGGGCGAGTTCGTGTTCGGGCCAGGCGTCGACGGCGAGCTTGGACCAGCGGCCGTAGTCGCCGGTGTGCTTGCGGGCGAACTCGCGCTGGACGAGGAGGCTCGCGCTGGTGAGCGCGGGCGCGTCCAGGCACCAGCGGACGATGTCGGTGGTGATCGCGAAGGGCACGTTGGCGATGACGCGGAACGGCTCGCGCGGCGGTTCGGCGTCGCGGAAGTCGCCGGTGCGGAGCCGGAAGCGGTCGAGGTGCCCGTAGCGGGACCGGAGGCGTTCGGCGAAGTGGGTGTCCTTCTCGTAGGCGAGGACGCGGTGGGCGCGGTCCAGGAGCGGGCCGGTGAGCATGCCGCCGCCGGGGCCGACTTCGACGACGAGGTCGTCGGGGCCGACGTCGGCGGTGAGGCGGGCCGCGAGGCGCGGGTCGGCCAGGAAGTTCTGGGACAGGCGCTTGCGGTTCGAGACGCGGGCGTAGGTGGAGCGCGGAGTACGGCTGCGGGACATGGGAGACCTCTGCGGAAGTAGTCGAATCAGGACGGTTGATTCGCCTAGACCGCGCAGTGGCGCAGCGGGTGCCGTCAGAGGGCACCGTCAAGGACCGGCCGGAGCCGGTGGAGGCGTGCGCGTGCGGGGCCTAGGCCGCCGCGCGGAGCCGCGTGAAGTACGGGCCGAACGCGGCGCACGCGTTGAGCCCGAGTGATCCCGACATGCGGGCCAGGCTACCGGAGGGACCGGGAGCCGTCGAATCGTTTTTCGCCGCTGCGGATGGGGCCGGTGTCGCCGGTCGAGTAGCGGCCGGGCACGTGGAGGCGGAGCACGGCCTCGCCGGCCCAGTCGGGGACCGAGGAGGGCCGGGACGCGGCGGCCATCGTGATGAACGCCAAGGGGACCGTCCACAGCGCGGGCTGGGCGAGGAGGATCGACCAGGTGCCCGGCGGCAGGTCGAGGATCACCGAGGCGAGGGCCGCGCCGGTGGAGGAGGCGGCGCCGACGAGGAGCCCGGCCGTGGCGCCGGTCGCGGTGAGGCCGCGCCACCAGATGCCGAGGGTCAGGAGCGGGCAGAAGGTGGAGGCGGCGACCGCGAAGGCCCAGCCGACGAGCACGTTGATGTCGACGTCGGCGGCGGGCAGCGACAGCACGACCGCGAGCGCGGTCCCGACGAGGACCCCCATGCGCAGCTTGGAGAGCGAGCCGCCGAACAGGTCGTGCGAGAGGCCCCCGGCGAGCGCGAGGAGCAGCCCCGAGGACGTCGACAGGAAGGCCGCGAACGCGCCCGCCGCGACGAGCGCGGTCAGGACCGCGCCGACGGTGCCCGGGGCGATGGCTTCGGGGACGAGGACGGGCACGACGTCGGTCTCCTCCGGGCTGGGCACGGCGATGCGCCCGAGGAGCCCGTAGACGATCGGGAACAGGTAGAACAGGCTCAGCAGCACGATGACCGAGACGGCGACGCGGCGGGCCGCGCGGGCGCCCGCGACCGTGTGGAAGCGCATCACGACGTGCGGGAGTCCCATGGCGCCCAACGTGGTCGCCACGAGGACGGAGACGGTGGCGAGGAGCGAGTGGCCCGAGCCGTCGAGGTCCAGGAACGGCCGGGCCCAGTCCGGGTCGGGGCCGTGGGCGGCGAGCGCGGCCTCGCGGCGGTCGGACCCGGCGAGGACGATGAGCACGACCGCGGGGCCCGCGATGAACGCGAGCTTCACGAGGTAGTGGAACGCCTGAACGTAAGTGGCCGAACGCATCCCGCCGACGGCGATCGTCGAGGAGACCACGAGCCCGGCGCCGAGGACGCCGATCCAGTACGGGATGCCGGAGACGAGTTCGAGGACCACCCCGGCCGCCTTGAACTGCGGCAGCAAGTAAAGCAGCATGATGACGAGGACCACGAGGCCGCACATGCGGCGGATGCGCGGCGAGCCGAGGCGGTACTCCGCGAAGTCGGGCACGGTGTACGCGCCGCTGCGGCGCATGGGGCCGGCGACGAGGGCCGCGACGAGCACGTACCCGGCGGTGAAGCCCACGGCGTACCACATCGCGCCGACGCCGTTCTTCACGAGCAGGCCCGCGAGACCGAGGACCGAAGCGGCCGAGACGTACTCCCCCGCGATGGCGAGGGCGTTCCAGCCGGGCACGATCGAGCGGGAGGCGACCAGGAAGTCCGGTGTGGACCTTGCGGCGCGCACGCCCCACACGCCGATGACGACGCTGGCGACGAGCACCAGCGTGATCGAGGCGAGCCCGAGCATCAGGGGCCGCCCGGCGCGTGGTCGTCCTCGACGCGCTCGGCGCGGCGCACGTGGACCGCGGCGAGCGAGAGGAGCACCGGGTAGGGCGCGAAGAACAGGACCGCCCAGCCGAGGCGGCCGGGCACGAGCGCGGCGGCCGCGAGCAGGACCGCGAGCGCGATCCCGAGCGCGGCGGCGGTGCGCACGGCAAGGCGGCGCTGGCGGCGCAGGGCGCGCTCTGCGGCTTCGAGGTCGATCGCGGAGGAGGGCATCCCGGGCCGCCCGGCGAGATGGCTGAGCCGCCCCATGGCGTCCGCCCCGCGCCGTTGCGCGAGGCGGGTCTGGGGGCTGGTGACTCGGACCCTCTGAATCATGCGTCTCCGCGCACGGCTTGAAGAAGGCGCTCCCGGAGGAGGCGGGAGTGGCGGCGGCTGACGGGGACTTCGCCAGCGCCCGTAACAGCCACGAGCCCGGCGGTCGAAGTGACCCGCAGTTCGGTGATCGAGGCGAGGTTGACGAGGAAGGACCGGTGGGCGCGCACGAAACCGGCTGCGTCCCATACCTCTTCGAGATAGGTGAGGGACTGCCGGAGCAGGTGCGAGTGGCGCCCGGAGTGGAGCCGCACGTAGTCGCCGTGGGCTTCGGCGTAGGCGATGTCGTCGCGGCGGACGAAGACCGTGCGGCCCGCCAGCTCGACCTGGACGACGGCGAGGTCGTCTGCCTTGTCCCCCGCCGGGGCGGGGCCGGAGCGGCGGCGGCCGATGCGGGCGACGGCTTCGGCGAGGCGTTCGGGGCGGAAGGGCTTGAGCAGGTAGTCGACCGCGCCGAGGCCGAAGGCCTCGACGGCGTGGTTGTCGTAGGCGGTGACGAACACGATGGCCGGGGGGTGCGAGAGGCGCCGCAGGATGCGGGCGACGTCGATGCCGGTGAGGCCGGGCATGGCGATGTCGAGGAACGCGGCGTCGAAGGTGCCCTCGCCGAGGAGGCGCACGGCCTCGTCGCCTCCGGCGGCGCTCTGGACCTCGCCGACGCTGGGCTGCTCGGCGAGCTGCCCCGCGAGCTCGGCGCGGGTGGAGGACTCGTCCTCGACGACGAGGACGCGCAATCCGCTGCTCATGCGTGGACTCCTCGGGCGTAGCGGGGGATTCTCACGGTGGCCTTGGTCCCGGCGCCAGGGGCGGTGTCGAGCCAGAGGCCGTACTCGGGACCGTAGACGGCCCGCAGCCGCCTGTCCACGTTCGCGAGGCCGATGCGGCCCGATCCGGCGCGCGAGCCGGTCAGGATCGCCTTGGCGACGTCGGGGTCCATGCCGTCGCCGTCGTCCTCGACCTCGATGACGCACAGCGGCCCCTCCGAGAAGCCGCGGACGGCGATGTGGCCGGTGCCGGGCTTGGTCTCGAAGCCGTGGCGGACGGCGTTCTCGACGATCGGCTGGACGACCAGGAACGGGATGGGCACGGGCAGGACCTCCGGGGCGATGCGCACGGTGATGTCGAGTCGGTCGTCGAAGCGGGCCCGCTGGAGCTCCAGGTAGGTCTGGACGGCGTGGAGCTCGTCGGCGACCGTCGCGAAGTCCCCGGTCCCGGCGAAGGAGTAGCGCAGGTAGTCGGAGAAGTCGGTGAGCAGTTCGCGGGCGCGTTCGGGGTCGGTGCGGGTGTGGGCGCTGATGGCGGCGAGGGCGTTGTGCATGAAGTGCGGGGAGATCTGGGCGCGGAGGGTGCGCAGGTCGGCTTCGGCGATGCGCTCGCGGGCGCGCACCAGGTCGGCGTGGTCGAGGGCGCGGACGACGAGGTCGGCGGCCTCGGCGAGGTCGGCGTCGCTGACGTCCCCGGAGACGAGCAGGCACCCGGCGAGGTCGCCGGAGACGACGAGCGGCGCGGCGCGCAGCGGCGGGGCGGTGACCGGTTCGAGGACGTCCAGGGTCTCCACCAGGAGTGCTTGGGCCGCATCGGGATCGATGCTCCCGGCGACGGCGAGGACGCGTTCGCAGTCGGCGAGGGCGACGGCGTCGGCGGCGAGGAGCCGCGCGAGGCGGCGGGCGGCTACCTGGGCGCCCTTGCCGGTGAGCCCGTCGGCGAGGGCCTCGCCGGTCTGGCGCGACAAGCGGAGCGCGGCGAGGGTCGCCGCGCTGCCGGTCCGCCGACGCTGGCGATGAGGGGATCGCGCGATCACAACATAACTGTAACGTGGCGCACATCAGGGCCCGTCCGGCGGACGGGCCCTGATGCAGCGGGGAGGGCCGCCCCGGCCCTCCCCTTGGGGGCCGCCTAGTGTGCCGAGGCCCGCTCCGCACCCGCGCCGGTGAGCGCCCGGACTTGCATGGACGCGAACCGGTCGGGGTTCGATTCGGAGCTCATCAGCGTGCCGACCACGGCGCAGATGAGACCCAGCGGGATGGACACCAGGCCGGGGTTCGACAGCGGGAACCATGCGATGTCGACCCCTTCGCCGAGCAGCGAAGTTTCCGTGCCTGAGAAGGTCGGCGAGAAGATCACCAGACCGATGGCGGAGATGAGGCCGCCGTAGATGCCCGCGACGGCGCCCGCGGTGTTGAACCGCTTCCAGAAGAGGCTGAACAGCAGCGTCGGGAGGTTCGCGGACGCGGCCACCGCGAAGGCGAGCGCGACCAGGAACGCCACGTTCAGGTCCTGCGCGAAGACCGCGATGACGACGGCGATGGCGCCGACGCCGACCGCCGCGAACTTCGCGAAGACGACCTCCTGGTGCCCGCTGGCCTTGCCGCGCTTGAAGACCCCGTTGTAGAGGTCGTGGGCGAGCGAGGAGGAGCAGGCGATGATGAGCCCGGCGACCACCGACAGGATCGCCGCGAACGCGGCGGAGGCGATGAGCGCCAGCATGATCGCGCCGCCCGTGGATCCGGCGATGTCCTCGCCGATGACCTGCGAGAGCTGCGGCGCGGCCGAGTTGCCGGCCGGGTTCTCGGCGATGATCGCGTCCTTGCCGACCATCGCGGCGGCGCCGAAGCCGAGCACGAGGGTGAGCAGGTAGAACATGCCGATCAGGCCGATGGCCCAGTTGACGGACTTGCGGGCGGTCTTGCCGTCCGGCGTCGTGTAGAAGCGGATGAGCACGTGCGGGAGGCCCGCGGTGCCCAGGACCAGCGCCAGCCCGAGGCTGATGAGGTCGAGCTTGTTCCACAGTGTCTGGAGCGCGTCCCCTGGCACCTCCGCCCCGTAGCGCAGCCCCGGTTCGAGGAAGGCCGCGCCCTGGCCGGAGACGTTCGCGGCGTCGCCGAGCAGCGCCGAGAGGTTGAAGTTGTAGTGGACGAGCACGAGAATCGCCAGGACGAACGCGAGGCCGATCTTGACGCAGGCCTGGAAGATCTGGACCCAGGTCGTGCCCTTCATGCCGCCGAACGCGACGTACGCGACCATGAGCAGGCCGGTGACGACGATGCCCACGACTTTCGCCGCACCCGAGTCCATGCCGAGGAAGGTCTCGCCTTCCTTGATGCCCAGCAGGAGCGTCACGAGCGCGCCGGTGCCGACCATCTGCGCGAGCAGGTAGAAGATCGAGATGCTCAGGGTGGCAATGGAAGCGGCCGTGCGGACCGGGCGCTGCCGCATCCGGTACGAGAGCGCGTCGGCGACGGTGAAGCGGCCGGAGTTGCGCAGCGACTCGGCGACGAGGAGCAGCGCCACCAGCCAGGCGACGAGGAAGCCGATGGAGTACAGGAACCCGTCGTAGCCGTAGAGGGCGATGGTCCCGGCGATGCCGAGGAACGAGGCGGCGGAGACGTAGTCGCCCGCGACGGCGAAGCCGTTCTGCCACGCGGAGAAGCCGCGGCCGCCGGAGTGGAAGTCGGTGGCGGTGCTGGTCTTGCGGCCGCCCTGGATGGTGATGAAGATGGTCACCAGGACCATCACCATGAACAGGGCGATCGTCAGGATCCGGTTGCCGTCGCTCATCTCCTGTGCGAGCGTGTTCACTTCGCGCCCCCGTTCATGATGTCGTCGCGCAGCTCAGCGGACTGCGTGTCGAACTTGCGGGCGGTGAAGCGGTTGTAGGCCCACGTGACGTAGAAGGTCACGACGAACTGGCTCAGGCCCAGGATCAGCCCCAGGTTGATGTTGCCGAACAGCACGATGCCCATGAAGTCGCGGGCGTACGCCGACAGGAGCACGTAGACGAGGTACCAGGCCAGCGCGGCCAGCAGGACCGGGACGGTGAAGCGGAACAGGGTGCGCTTGAGCTCGACGAACCGCGGGTCGTCGTGCATCGCGGCGATGTCCGCTTCGCTGACCTCGGGCGGCGGTCCGTTCTCTTCGGGGGTTGTGGTCATCGAGCCTTCCTCCTTGAAGGGCAATGCGTCCCGCGGTCGTGACCGGCTCAGGTCGACACGGTGACGTGTGTCACCTGGGAATCTAGGGCCTTCGGGGGCCCGCGAGAAGCACCGTTGTCAGGCGTGTCGCCGGGACGCCGCCGTCGTGCGGCGAACCGGCGCTGAGACGCCGCCGAGCGGGCGGTGAGCGGGCGGCGAGCGGTCGCGCGGAAATCCGGGCCCCGGCGATGAATCCGGACTCCGCGCCTCGTCCTCATACGGAAGGCACCGAACCGGAAAGCAGCGTGAGCCCATGGCGAGCAAGATGATCTTCCTGAACCTGCCCGTCGCCGACCTGAAGCGCTCGCAGGACTTCTACACGGCCCTCGGCTGGCGCGTCAACGCCGACTTCACCGACGAGAACGCCGCCTGCGTCGTCGTCGACGCCAACATCTGCCTCATGCTGCTCACCAAGGACTTCTTCACCACCTTCGCCGAACGCCCCCTCGGCGACACCGTCGCCTACTCCTCCGCCGCCTACGCCCTCGCCCTTCCGAACCGCGACGCGGTGGACGACCTCACCGACGCCGCCCTCCAGGCCGGAGGCACCGAGGAGACCCCCATGAACGACCGCCGCGTCCAAGAGGCCGAAGTGGGCATGTACGGCCGCACCTTCATCGACCCCGACGGCCACCAGTGGGAACCCTTCTACATGCCCTACCAGTAAGAGCTGCAAAGGAAACCAGAAAACGCCGACGGCCGCCCCGCACAACGCGGGGCGGCCGTCGGCTCACTGCGGACCGGGACCGGGCGGCTGCGGCGGGAAGTCGCGGGGGTCCTGGGGCGGCTGATGCGGACCGGGCTGCGGCGGGCGGCCGGGCCACTGCTGCTGGGCGCCGGGAGGCGGGTACGTCGGCGGCGGGTGCGGGTACCGGCGCTGCTTCCTGGCCGCGTTGGAGACGAGCACGACGGTCACGACGACCGCGGCGACCACCGCCAGGATGCAGAGCAGTATGAGCAGGTGCCAGGGCTTCAGGGCGCCCCAGTCGAGGCCCCCGCTCGTGGGCTCCACCGGGGCGGGACTCGTTTCAGGGACTTCTTCCATGTCGGGCTCCCGTTCAGGGCCGAGGGGTTGCGCCCCGTCCTCGCAGACGGGGCGCACTACAGGGGCCGCGCTATTCGCGGTACTCGTTCGGGAGGCCGAAGAGGGGGAAGAGGCGGGCGGTGTCGAGGAAGTAGTTGAGGCCGGCGATGGCGCCGTCGCGGAGTTCGAGGACGGTGATCGACCAGGGGGTCCAGAGGCCGGGCTCGTCGTCGCTGGGCTTGTAGTGGCCGAAGGCGGGGAGGCCGTTGGCGCCGACGGGCACGAGGCGGGAGTTGCGGCAGGCGGAGCCGGTGCCGAGCATGAACTCGGCGACGCCCGCGCGGCCCTCGACCCAGAGCGGGAACGGCGGCATGGAGAGGTTGACGTCCTGGGTGCAGAGCGCGGTGAGGGCGTCCATGTCGTAGGCCTGGAAGGCGGAGACGTAGCCGTCGACGAGCTTGCGGACGTCGGCGTCGTCCATGGCGGGCGCGTCGGCCGCGGGGTCGGTGTTGACCTTCTCCATGGTGGCCTTGGCGCGCTGGAGGGCGCTGTTGACCGAGGCGGGGCTGAGGTTGAGGGTCTCGGCGGTCTCGGCGGCGGAGAAGCGCAGGACCTCGCGCATGAGCATGACGGCGCGCTGCTTGGCGGGCAGGTGCTGGACGGCGGCGACGAACGCGAGGCGGAGCGTGTCCTTGGCCTCGGCGGCGGCGGCCGGGTCGGCGCCGAAGGCCATCGAGTCGGGGATGGGCTCGACCCACATGTAGTCGGGCTCGGGCGCCGGCAGGGGCGAGCCGGCGTCGGAGGCGGGGGCGAGGTCCATCGGGCGGGCCCGGCGCTGGGGGCCCTTGAGCATGTCGAGGCACACGTTCGTGGTGATCTTGTACAGCCACGAGCGCAGCGAGGAGCGGCCCTCGAAGGACGCGTAGGACTTCCAGGCGCGCGTGAACGCGTCCTGGACGGCGTCCTCGGCCTCGAAGGAGGAGCCGAGCATCCGGTAGGCGTAGGCGCACAGCTCGCGCCGGTGCGGCTCGAACTCGGCCAGCACATCGTCTTGGACTGCGGTGTTCATGGAATCAGCCTCGCATACGGGACCGACATTCGCCGGGACGGTTCCGGGATCGCCGGGCCAGGTCGGCCCGTGCGAACGGTCTCCCTTGTGGCCGTGGCGGTCTCAGTTGTGCTTGCGGTGGTCGGCCATCCAGCGCTCGAACGCGTCGGCGCTCATGGGCTTGGCGAAGTGCCAGCCCTGGCCCGCGTGGCAGCCCCAGCCTTCGAGCTGCTTGCGCACGTTCTCGTCCTCGACGCCCTCGGCGACGACCTCGACGTCCAGGGCCCGGCCCAGGTCGATCGTGGTGGAGACGATCGCGGCGTTGTCGGGGTCGTCGATGAGCGTGGTGACGAACGACTTGTCGATCTTGATCTCGGTGACCGGCAGGCGCCGCAGGTGCTGCATCGAGGAGAACCCGGTGCCGAAGTCGTCGAGGCTGATGCCCACGCCGAGGTCGGAGAGGCGCTGCACGTTCTGGAGCACCCGCCGCGGGTCGGCCATGAGCGCGGACTCGGTGATCTCCAGCTGGAGCTTCGCGGCGTCGACCCCGTAGGCGTCGATCCGCTCGGTGAGGAAGTCGGTGAACTCCGGCGACTGGAGGTCGCGGACGGAGACGTTCACGGCCATGCGCAGGTCGTAGCCGTGCTCCTTCCAGGCCCGGAGCTGGCGCAGGGCGATGTCGACGACCCGTTCGGTGAGCATCCGCATGACCGAGGAGTGCTCGGCGGTCTCGATGATCTCGGCGGGGTTGACGACGCCGCGCTCCGGGTGGCTGTAGCGCAGCAGGGCCTCGGCGCCGATGACCGCGCCGTCGGCGAGGCGCACCTGCGGCTGGTAGAAGAGGTTCACGCCGGGCGCGTCCGGGTGGTCCAGGGCGCGGCGCAGGTCGCCGAGGAGGTGGAGGCGCTCGGGCGAGTGGTGGTCGAACTCGGCGCCGTAGCGCGTGTAGGACCCGGCGCGCTGCTTCGACTCGTACATGGCGATGTCGGCGTGGCGGAACAGGGTCTGGAAGTCGGCGCCGTCGTCGGGGAAGACCGCGATGCCGACCGAGCCGTCGACCTCGATGCTGACGTCGGACAGGACGATCGGCGCGTCGAGGCGGGCGCGGATCTCGCGGGCGCACTCCATCGGGTCGGTCATGCCGTCGAGCTCGGACCACACGAACGCGAACTCGTCGCCGCCGAGGTGGGCGATCTCCTTCCCGGGCGGCTTGTCGGTCGTGAAGCGCTTCGCGAGCTCGACGAGGAGCTGGTCGCCGACCTCGTGGCCGAGCGCGGAGTTGACGTCGGCGAACCGGTCGAGGTCGAGGATGAGCACGGCCACGGCGGTCTTCGTCTCGGCGGCGTCGGCGAGCTTGCCGTCGACGACCTCCTGGAAGCCCTTGCGGTTGAGCAGGCCCGTGAGCGGGTCGTGGTCGGCCTCGCGCTCGCGGTCGGCCGCGGTCTGGAGGATGCGGTAGACGCTGAAGATCGGGATGGCCGAGGCGGCCACGAGCCACCACGAGGACATGGCCGCGGTCGCCAGGATCGGCGCGATGGCGATCTGCGTGGCCCGCAGGGCCCATTCGCTCTTGAGCCAGTCCAAGGCCAGTTCCCTCCACGGCCTGCCGGTGCGCAGGCTCTGTCGGCCCGCGACCAGGGCCGTGGACGTGAGCATCCAGCTGGTGCCGGCGGCGAACACGGCGATGAGCTCGATGGCGTCGCCGTTCCAGGTGGTGCCGCCCGCGATGCCGTTCCAGACGAACCACGCCACGCACAGGGCCAGGCCCTGCTGCGACAGGTTGAAGACCATCCGCCACCCGGAGGCGTGGATCTGCGCCACCAGCAGCGACATGGCCGCGGACTGCGCGATCAGGGCCGGGAGGAAGCCCCAGGTGACCATCGTGGCGAGGACGTAGACCAGGTAGATCGAGGCGATCGGCGACATCCACAGGCCGCCCCAGCGGGTCGGGCGCAGCTCGGCGATGACGGCGAGTCCCGCGGTGAGCCAGAAGGCGAAGGGCACGTCGAAGGCGCCGCCGTCGAACGCTCCGGCGCGCACGGCGGTGAACCCGGCGCCGACGATCGCCAGCACGGCGACCGCCGACGTGAAGCCGTAGTACCGGCCTGGATGCTCTCTAGGCGCAGTGTTGCGCATGAGCGTCGTGGCCATATCGCTCCTCCCACTGCCACACCGTTCCGAGGCGACGCGCCAGAATCACCGCGGCCCGGTCGTGGCCGACTCCTCTGTCATATCGCGATTTTCGCTCCCAGACAACGCTGGGAGCACATGCGGCACACTTGTGACCAGGCGCGACATGTCCGTGACAGAAACCGTTCTCCGCACGTCGGCGGCAGGGTACCCCGAGGTCGATTTCGGACCTGGCGGCCCCTTGGGGCGGACAGGTCCGCGCCGCGCACGCGGCGAGGGGCAAGCTTCCACAGGATGACTCTGCCTGGTTCTAACGAGCATCCCCCCCGATCGGAATACGGATCGTTACCGACTTGTGATCATTCCGGTTCGTTCCCGTCGCCGGAATCCTCGGACTGCGAGGAAAACTCGCCCAATCCGTGCTCCAGGAGCCGGTCGAAGTCCTCCCCTTGCACCACGGTGACACCCAGTTGCACGGCTTTGTCGTATTTCGAGCCCGGCTTGTCGCCCGCGACGACCGCGCCGGTCTTCTTCGAGACCGAGGACGAGGACTTCCCGCCGCGCGCTTTGACGGCCGCGGCGGCCCCTTCCCGGGTGTACCCGTCGATGCCGCCGGTGATCACGATCGTGACGCCCTCCAGGGTCTGCGGGAGCGCCTCGGAGGGGTCGGGGGCCTCGTCCCGCATCCGCACTCCCGCGGCGCGCCAGCGCTCGACGATGTCGCGGTGCCAGTCGACGGCGAACCAGTCCTTGATGGCGGCGGCGATGGTCGGGCCGACGCCGTCGACGGCGGCCATCTCCTCCTCGTCGGCCTCGGCGATGCGGTCGAGGTCGCGGAAGTGCTCGGCGAGGGCCTGCGCGGAGACGGGGCCGACGTGGCGGATCGAGAGGGCGTTGACGACGCGCCACAGCGGCTGGGACTTGGCGGCCTCCAGGTTCTGGAGCATCTCCTCGGCGTTCTTGCGCGGGAGGATCTCGCCGGTCTTCTTGTCGGGCTGCCGCGCGAAGGGGGTGACCACCTTCTGCTCGCCGGTCTTCTCGTCGATCTTGGGGAGCCCGGAGTCGGGGTCGCGCACGACCACGCGGATCGGCAGGAGCTCGTCCATCTTCAGGTCGAAGACGCCGCCCTCGTCGGTGAGGACCGGTTCGGCGGGCTCCAGGGGTTGCACGAGGGCCGCGCAGGCGATGTAGCCCATGCGGTCCACGTCGAAGCAGGAGCGGCCCGTGGCGAACGCCAGGCGCTCGCGCAGCTGCCCGGGGCAGGAGCGGGCGTTGGGGCAGCGCAGGTCGATGTCGCCTTCGGCGGCGGGCGCGAGCACGGAGTCGCACTCGGGGCAGCGCTCGGGCATGGCGAACTCGGTCTCGTCGCCGGTGCGGGCGGCGGCGACGGGGGCGACGATCTCGGGGATGACGTCGCCGGCCTTGCGGACGACGACGATGTCGCCGATGAGGACGCCCTTGGCCTTGACCTGGTCGGCGTTGTGGAGGGTCGCGAACTCGACCTCCGATCCGGCGACGCGGACCGGGTCGAGGACGGCGTAGGGGGTGGCGCGGCCGGTGCGGCCGATGGAGACCTTGATGTCGAGGAGGCGGGTGTTGACCTCCTCGGGCGGGAACTTGAAGGCCACGGCCCAGCGGGGGGTGCGGCTGGTGGCGCCGAGGCGGCGCTGCACGCCGAAGTCGTCGATCTTGATGACGATGCCGTCGATCTCGTGGACGAGCTTGTGGCGCTTGCCGCCGAACTCCTCGATGTACGCGAAGGCCTCGTCGATGGTGGGGACGACGCGCCAGTAGGGGCTGACGGGCAGGCCCCAGGCGTCGAGGGCGGCGTAGGAGTGGGACTGGGAGTCGGGCTCGAAGCCCTGGAGGGCGCCGAGGCCGTGGGCGATGAAGGAGAGGGGCCGCTCGGCGGTCTTGGCGGCGTCCTTCTGGCGCAGGGACCCGGCGGCGGCGTTGCGGGGGTTGGCGAACGGGGCCTTCCCGGCGGCGACCTGGCTCTCGTTGAGGCGCTCGAAGTCGGCGGTCGGGAAGTAGACCTCGCCGCGGACTTCGAGGAGGCTCGGCACGGGGAAGCCGTCGGCGGCGGCGAGGCGCTGGGGGACGGCGGCGATGGTGCGGACGTTCGCGGTGACGTCTTCGCCGGTGACGCCGTCGCCGCGGGTGGCGGCGCGGGTGAGGCGGCCGTTCTCGTAGACGAGGTCGACGGCGAGGCCGTCGATCTTGACCTCGCAGAGGTACCGCTCGCCGGGGACCTCGGCGGTGATGCGGTCGGCCCAGGTCCGGACCTCGTCGAGGCTGAAGACGTCCTGGAGGCTGAGCATCTTCTCCAGGTGGGTCACCGGCGCGAACGCCTCGGAGAAGGTGCCGACCTGCTCGGTAGGCGAGTCGTTCTTCTTGAGCTCCGGGTAGCGGGTCTCAAGGTCGATGAGTTCGTGCATGAGCTCGTCGAACTGGCTGTCGGAGACCGTCGGCGCGTCGTCCTCGTAGTAGCGGCGCCGGTGGGCGGTGATCTCCGGGGCGAGTGCTTCGACGCGGGCGCGCGCTCGCTCGAACTCGGGGTCGCCGGTGCGGTCAGGGCCTTCGTCGATGTCAGTCGTGCTCACGGCCCCATTGTGTCAGCCGGGTCCGACGTTTCGCGGAGGTCGAAGCCTTATGCAACCGGTCACTTTCCGTTCACGTGCTGATTGCCTTCCACTCCCTTTGGGCCGCGATGATCAGCCCGGTAGTGCCCGCCCGCCCCCGCACCCTCCTCACGAAGGAGCCCAGGTCTTGGTGACTCTTCAAGGTTCCAACCGCCGCAGCTTCCTGCGCCGCGGCGCGGCGGACGGCGGCTTCGCGTCCCCTGCGGTGGCGGGCCTCGCGGCCCGGGCCGCGCGCGCCGAGGACGGCCTGCGGGCCCGGCAGGCGCCCGGGAACGGCGGCTACGGACCGCCGCGGGAGCTGACCCGCACCGATGATGCCTCGGGCTTCTCGCAGACGCTGCGGCTCCCCGAAGGCTTCGACTTCGCGGTGTTCTCGGTGGCGGGCGCGGCGATGGACGACGGCGGCGCGGTGCCTCCGGCGCACGGCGGCCTCGCGTGCTTCGCGACGGGCCGACGCGGCGAGTGGCGGCTGGTGCGCGGCCACGGCGTGCGCGGCGTCCCGGGTCCCGCCGCGGGAGAGGCGAAGCACCGGTACGACGCGCTCGCCTCGGGCGGGACGACGACGCTCGCGGTGTCGTGGCGGGACGGCGTGTTCGCGCTCGACGGGTCGCGGCAGTCGCTGTCGGGGACCGTGGCGAGCCGCTCCGGCGGGGCGACCCCGTGGGGCTCGTGGCTCGCGTGCGAGGAGACCGTGTCGGGGACGGGCGCGGGCTGGGAGGCCCCGCACGGGTACGTCTTCGAGGTCGCGGCCGACGCCGACGAGGAGTCGGAGCCGCTGCCGCTCAAGGACATGGGCCGCTTCGTGCACGGCGGGGCCGCGGTGGACCCGCGCACGGGCGCGGTGTACCTGACCGAGGACCAGGCTTCGGCCGGGTTCTACCGGTTCCTGCCGAACGTGCCGGGGCGCCCGGCCGAGGGCGGGCAGCTCCAGATGCTCAAGTTCGCCGACGAGTGGAACCGCGACACGCGGACCGGCCGCCGGGCCGGGCGCGCCGCGTACGTCGAGTGGGTCGACGTCGACGAGCCCGACCCCTCCGGCGCCGAAGGCGACCCGTTCGCGGTGTTCGACCAGGGCTGGGCCCGGGGCGCGGCCGTGTTCGGGCGGCTCCAGGACTGCTTCTACGCCGACGGCGCGGTGTACGCCTCGTCGGTCTCCGGCGGCGACGAGGGCGAGGGCCAGCTATGGGAGTTCCGCCCGCGCGGCCTGCGCGGCGGCACGCTCAAGCTGGTGTTCGAGTCCCCCGACGCGGCGCTGCTGCCGTTCCCCGCCGGGCTCGCGGTCTCGCCCGCGCAGGGCCTGGTGCTGTGCGAGGGCGTGCGGGAGGCGCCCGCGCTGCGGGGCCTGACCCGCGAGGGCGAGGTCCTGGACCTGGCGGCGCACGACGGCGCGGCCGAGTGGTGCGGGGCGGCGTTCTCCCCCGACGGGAAGGTGCTGTTCGCGAACCTGCGCGGGCGCTCGCGCGGCGACCGGGCCGAGCCGGGCCGCACGGTCGCGATCTGGGGCCCCTGGGAGCAGGGCGTCCTCTAGAGCTTGAACCCTCCGATAGGGCCGGCCCCGCGGTTTCGACCGCGGGGCCGGCCTTTTCACGCGCCGGGAGCGGTTCGCGGCGTAGCATTTCACCATGCGATGAATTCTCGTGCTACGGTGAATTCATCACTCGTTGAATTGCTTGGAGGCCCCGATGCCGCCCGCCCCCGCGATAGCCGTCGCCGACCTGGTGGTCGACCGCGGCAAGAAGCCCGTCCTCAAGCGCGTCTCCACGGAGATCGCCCCCGGGACCGTCACCGGCCTGCTCGGCCCCTCCGGCTCGGGCAAGACCACGTTCATCCGCGCCGTCGTCGGCACCCAGAAGGTCAAGGGCGGCACCGTGACCGTCCTCGGCGAGCCCGCCGGGGCGAAGCCGCTGCGCGGCCGCGTCGCGTACGTGACGCAGGACGCCTCGATCTACCGGGACCTGTCCGTCAAGGCCAACGTCGCCTACTTCGCCGCGCTCTACGGGCGCGACCGCCACGAGGCCATGCGCGCCATCGAGCGCGTCGGCATGGGCGACCACGCCGACAAGCTCGCCGGGAACCTCTCCGGCGGCCAGAAGACCCGCACCTCCCTCGCGTGCGCGCTCGTCATCGAGCCGGAGGTGCTCGTCCTCGACGAGCCCACCGTCGGGCTCGACCCGGTCATCCGCGAGGAGCTGTGGGACCAGTTCCGCGCGCTCGCCGCGGGCGGCGCGACCCTCCTGGTCTCCAGCCACGTCATGGACGAGGCCGACCGCTGCGACCGGCTCCTGCTGCTGCGCGAGGGGCGGTTCATCGCCGACGACACCCCTGCGGCGCTGCGCGAGTCCACCGGGACCGCGAACCTCGAAGCCGCGTTCCTCCACCTCATCCGCGAACTCGAAGGGGCGCGGTGACATGTCGCTGCGGATCACGTTCATCACCGCCGGGCGCATCCTGCGCCAGCTCCTCAACGACCACCGCACGGTCGGGCTCATCCTCGCCGTGCCTGCGCTCATCATTGCCCTCATCAGCGCGATCATGGACGACGCGCCGCAGGTGTTCGACAAGACCGGCCTGATCCTGCTGGCCGCGTTCCCCTTCATGCTCATGTTCATGATCACCTCCATCACGCTGCTGCGCGAACGCACCGGCGGGACCCTGGAGCGGCTCATGACCACCCCGACCGGGAAGCTCGACCTGGTCGTGGGCTACGCGCTCGCGTTCGGCACGGCCGCCGCGGCCCAGACCGCCGTCGCCGCGGGCGTCGCGTTCCTGTGGCTCGGGCTCGACACGGCCGGGCCGACGTGGGCGGTGTTCCTCATCTGCATCGTCACCTCGCTGTTCGGGATGGCCTTGGGGCTGTTCGTGTCCGCGTTCGCGACCACCGAGTTCCAGGCGATCCAGTTCATGCCCGTGTTCGTGGTGCCGCAGCTGTTCCTGTGCGGCCTGATCTGGCCCGCCGACCAGATGGCCGGGTGGCTGCAGGGCGTCTCGGACGCGCTGCCGCTCACCTACGCGGTGAAGGCGCTCGCGGAAGTGCAGGCGCACACCGAGGTCACGTCGGACATGTGGGCCGACCTCGCGGTGGTGCTCGGTGCGGTCGTCGTCGCAACCGTGCTCGGAGCCGCGACGCTCAGGCGACGGACCGACTAAGGTCGTCCCGTGGCGAGAGCGAAGCGGACCGGACGGCGCACCGGGAACCCCGACACCAGGTCGGAGATCCTGGGCGCCGCCCGGCGCCTGTTCGCCGACGAGGGCTACGAGTCGGTGTCGATGCGGCGGATCGCGGGCGAGGCGGGCGTGGACCCCTCGCTGATCCACCACTACTTTGGGTCAAAGGACGAGCTGTTCATGGCCGCCATCGAGCTGCCGTTCGACCCGGCGCCCGAGGTGGAGGCCGCGCTCCTGGCGGGCGGCATCGACGGCGCGGGCGAGCGGCTCGTGCACGCGTTCGTGCGGATCTGGGACGGCGCCCACCGCGACAAGCTGCTGGCCGTGGTCCGCTCCAGCCTCTCCAAGCCCGCCATGTCGTTCGTGCTCAAGCAGCTGTTCGAGCACCGGATCGTGAAGACCGTGCAGGCGACCCTCGGCGACACCGTCGACCACATCCCCGTGCGCGCCAACTTCATCGCCTCGCAGGTCTTCGGCCTGGTCATCGCCAGGTACATCCTGAAACTGGAGCCCCTCGCCTCCCTCGGCGAGAAGGAGCTGGCCGAGACGATCGGGCCGACCATCGACCGGTACCTGACGATGCCCGTGTCCCACTTGACGAGGGATTCTTGACGCCGAACTGACATGACGAGCCCTCGGCGCCGCGGCGGAGCGCACCTAGACTGGCCGCATGCCGATCGTCGACAGCGCCATCTACCGCAAGGGCGTCCGCGAGACCCATCATGTGTCCCTTGAGGACACCTTCGAGGACCTGCACGAGCACGGCGGCTTCGCGTGGATCGGGCTGTACCGGCCCACCGGCGAGGAGCTCCGCGCCGTCGCCGAGGAGTTCGAGCTCCACCACCTCGCGATCCAGGACGCCACCGCCGGGCACCAGCGCCCCAAGCTGGAGCGCTACGGCGACACCCTGTTCGTGGTCCTGCGCGCCGCCCGCTACCTCGACGGCCCCGAGGAGGTCGAGTTCGGCGAGGTCCACCTGTTCATCGGCCCGAACTTCGCGATCACCATCCGCCACGCCGAGTCCCCCGACCTCTCCCGGGTCCGCGGGCGCCTCGAAGCCCATCCGGAGCTGTGCGCGTTCGGGCCCCAGGCGGTCCTGTACCTGGTCATGGACGAGGTCGTGCGCGGCTACCGCCCCGTCATGGCGGGCATGGAGAACGACATCGACGAGATCGAGGAGGCCATGTTCTCCGGCGACGCGGCCGTCACGCGCCGGATCTACGAGCTGTTCCGCGAGGCCATGGCGTTCCAGCGGGCCACCCACCCGCTCGTGACCGTGCTCAAGTCCCTCGAAGCGGGCTACGACAAGTACGGCGTCGACCTGGAGCTGCGCCGCGACATGCGCGACGTCCTCGACAACGTCTACAAGACCGTCGAGCGCGCCGACACCTTCCGGGCCCTCCTTCAGAACGCCCTCACCGTCCACTCCACGCTCGTGACCCAGGCCCAGAACGAGGAGATGCGCGAACTCGCCGCCCAGACCCACGAGCAGGGCGACCAGGTCAAGAAGATCAGCTCCTGGGCCGCGATCCTGTTCACACCCGGTCTCGTGGCGGGCGTCTACGGCATGAACTTCACCCACATGCCCGAGCTCTCCTGGACCCTCGGCTACCCGATGGCCCTCGGCCTCATGGTCGTCTCCGCCGCCGTCCTGTGGGTGGTCTTCAAACGCGCGACCTGGCTTTAGGCGCTCACGTCGAAGAGGGAGCCGACGGCGTAGGTGACGACCATCGTCGCGGCGCCGACGGCCATGATGCGGAGCATCGCGGGGCGGCGGGGGGCGCCGCCGAGGGTGGCGGAGGTCCAGCCGGTGACGGCGAGCGCGGCGACGACGGCGACGGCGCAGCCCCAGACGCGGACGCCGTCGGGCAGGAGCGTGATCGCCAGCAGCGGCAGGAGCGCGCCGCAGGTGAAGCTGATGAACGAGGAGAGCGCGGCGTGCCAGGGGTTGGTGAGGTCGTCGGGGTCGAGACCGAACTCGACGGCGGCGTGGGCGCGCAAAGGGTTGCGGGCCGAGAGCTCGCGGGCGGCGGCGCGGGCGGTCTCGGCGGAGAGTCCGCGGCGCTCCAGGTTGGTCGTGAGCTCGTCCTCGGCGGCCTGGGGGTCCTGGTCGAGTTCGCGGCGCTCGGCCGCGACGAGGGTGGCCTCGGTGTCGCGCTGCGTGGAGACGGAGGTGTACTCGCCCCCGGCCATGGAGAAGGCGCCCGCGACGAGCCCGGCGACGCCGGAGACGAGGATCGTGGAGCGGTCCGTGGTGGCGCCCGCGACGCCGATGACGATGCCCGCGGTCGAGACGATGCCGTCGTTCGCGCCGAGGACTCCGGCGCGGAGCCAGTTGAGCCGGTTGCCGATCGAGCCGAGTTCTTCACCGCCGTGCGCTTCCACGCTCTCAGTGAACCATACGGTTGCACGACGTGGGGCTGCTCACGCGATGCGTCGGAACGGGCCGCTCAGGGGTGTTACATGCGGACCTCACGGTCCCCACTGCTACAAGGGATTCCCGTGCGGCGGGCCTCCGCTACCCTCGGGAATCCTCTCAGACGGAAGGGTCTCGATCATGAGCGAACCCGACGGCGCCCCTGCGCCGCAGGACGATCCGGCCGCCGGCGACTCCCCCGCCGAAGCGCCCGAAGCCCCTGAGCCCCGCGAGGCGCCCGAGGCGTCGCAGGCGCCGGAAGCGTCGCCGACGCCAACGCCGCCGCAGGCCGAGCAGCACGAGCCGCAGTCGCAGCGGCCGCCGGTGCAGCAGGGCGTGCTGGTCCCGGCCCCGCCGCCGCAGATGCCGCAGCAGCACCGCGGCGCCCCCTACCAGCAGCAGTACTACGCGGCCCCTCCCCCGCCGCCGATGATCCTCCCGAACCCCCGCTGGCACCGGCCGGAGCTGAGCGCGTCGCAGACCACCGTGATCCTCGTGTTCGTCGTGGCGCTGTTCGGCGCCTGGGCGGCGTTCCCCGGCGGCGGCGTCGGGATCGGCTTGGCGCTCACCGGGATCGCGCTCGTCGCGGTGCCGCTGCTGACGTCGCGTGACGACCTCCTGCCGCGCCTGCCGGGCGCGGTCCTCGTGGTGCTCCTGTGGTCGGTCGCGGCGGTGCGGGACGCGGGCTGGGTCGTGGCCCTGTGCGCGCTCGCCGCGTTCGCGCTGACACCGCTGGTCCTGGCACCGCAGCGGC
Source organism: Glycomyces sp. MUSA5-2 (assembly GCF_037034145.1). NCBI lineage: Bacteria > Bacillati > Actinomycetota > Actinomycetes > Glycomycetales > Glycomycetaceae > Glycomyces > Glycomyces sp. MUSA5-2. The sequence goes on along the minus strand of NZ_JBAGKG010000002.1, from coordinate 664,005 downwards.
GCATCGGAGGGACGGCGCTGGCGATGTGCTTCGCGTGGCTCGAAGGCATCGCGGAGTCGTTCAGGTGGGCGCGGCGCGGCCGCACCGAGCAGGACTCCCGCAACCCCGGAACCGTGCGCATCGCATGGACCGCGGGCGTGACGGTGGCGCTGCTGCTGGTCTTCGGCGGCCTGTTCGCCGCCGCGGACTCGACGTTCGCCGACCTCGTGGCGAGGCTGCTGCCGGACCTGAACCCGATCGAGGTGTTCCTGCGGCTGGTGCTCGCGGCGGTCCTGGTCCCGCTGGTCCTGGTGTGGGCCTACACGGCCGCGGCGAAGCCGCGCTGGGACGCCGAGGAGCAGGCCGAGCACCGCACCGTGTCGCGGTTCGAGCTGGCGATCCCGCTGGCGGCGCTGAACCTCCTGTTCGCGGCGTTCATCGCGGTGCAGCTGCGCGTGTACTTCGGCGGCGAGGCGTACGTGATGGAGACGGCGGGCCTGACGTTCGCCGAGTACGCGCGCCGCGGCTTCTGGCAGCTGAGCTTCGTCGCGGTCCTGTCGCTGGCGCTCATCGCGATCGCCGCGTGGCTGGCGCCGAAGCGCTCGAAGGCCGACCGGTGGACGGTCCGGGTCCTGCTGGCACTGCTGGCGCTCATGTCGATGGCCGTCGTGGTCTCGGCGACGTACCGGATGTACACGTACACCGAGACGTACGGGCTCACGCGGCTGCGCGTCTGGATCTTCACCGTGGAGTTCTGGCTCGCGGTCCTGTTCGCGATGGTCCTGGTCGGCTGCTGGAAGCTCCGCGCGGCCTGGCTGCCGCGGGCCGTGCTCGCCTCCGGCGCGATCGCGCTCCTGGGCCTGGCGGCCGTGAACCCCGACGCGCTCATCGCCCGCTACAACATCGACCACGACCACAAGCTGGACTTGAACTACCTCAAGGGCCTCTCGGCCGACGCCGCGCCCGAGTTCGCCGACCTCCCCGCCGAGGACCGCGACTGCCTGCTGGGCGGCGACGACTTCGACGACGAGCGCGACGTCATGGCGTGGAACTGGGGCTACCAGCGCGCGATCGAGGCCGCGGAGGGCGCCGGGGAACCGGACCCGTACTGCACCTTCCCCGACTGGGACGTGGACGCCGCCGAGTCCTCCGATGTCGACCTGAGCCAGCCGAACGCCGACCCGGACGGGTTCTGGCACTGGAACACCTGCGCGGAGTACGACCTCGCGCAGATGACGGAGTTCTTCGGGACCTCCGCGACCGGGGACCGGGGCCTCGTGCCCGACGACCCCTCGCAGTACGCGGAGGACCTGGACCCGGCCCTGGACCGCGGCGACCGGGTCCTCCACTGCGGCTACTACGGGCCCGGGATGAAGTACCTGATGATCGAGACGTTCCGGTGGCCCACGCCCGCGGACGCGATCGCCGGGGTCGAGGGCATGCAGGACGAGCGGGAGGCGATCCCGACGTACACGGTCGAACCGCGCCTGACCGGGTCCGCCTCGGGGTTCACGACCGTGAACGGGGGCGGCCTGGAGTACGCGGCGGTGTACGACGAGCTGGTGGTCCTGGTGAGCGTGTCCGAGGCGGGCACCGGCGAGGACGCCGAGGAGGCGGCCGCGCAGCTCGCGCTCCAGTCGTGGGAGCTGTACACCGCGCGCGGCTAGCGTCCCGTCTGGACGTTCCGTGCACCGAGTTTGCAGGGCCGTAACATGTCCGGTTAGTTTCATCCCATGCTCCGAGTGATCGGCGCGGGCCTGCCGCGCACCGGGACGATGACCCTCAAGCACGCGTTGGAGACGCTCCTCGGCGCGCCGTGCCACCACATGTCGGAGGTGTTCGCGCACCTCGACACCCATCCGGCCGGGTTCCTCGCGGCCGCCGGGGGCGGACCCGTCGACTGGGACGGGCTGCTCGCCGGGTACGCGGCGGCCGTCGACTGGCCGGCGTCGGCGTTCTACGCCGAGCTCGCCGAGGCCTACCCGGACGCGATCGTGGTCCTGTCGCGGCGCGACTCGTTCGACACCTGGTGGCGGAGCTGCAGCGACACCATCTTCAAAGGCATGGACGACGGCGCGGACGAGACCGGGGAGTGGATCGACATGATCGCCGCGGTCTGGGACAAGACGTTCGAGGGCGCGCCGCGCACCGACCGGGACGCGGTCGAGGCGGCGTACCGCCGGTACCACGAGCGGGTCCGGGCGACGGTCCCCGCGGAGCGCCTGGTCGAGTTCACGACCGGCGCGGGCTGGGCGCCGCTGTGCGACGCGCTCGGCCTGCCGGTCCCTTCAGCACCGTTCCCGCACTTGAACACCACGAAGGAATGGCAGGAGCGCACCGGCGAGGTACCGCCGGGCGGCATCGGCGCCGAATAGGTCAGCCGTGGAGCCGCTTGGCGGCCTCGCGGCTCGCCTCCATCGCGAAGCGCGCGTAGTCGGGGCTCGCCCCGGCCATGCCGCACGTCGTGCTCACGCTGACCTGCCGGACCAGCTGCTCGGGCGCGAACCCGAGGCGGCCCCACAGGGCGTGGATCCGGTCGGCGGCGGCCTTGTCGACACCCGGGCGCGGCTGCCCGAGCGGCGGGACGACGCCCGCGATGAGCCGCCCGCCGCCGTCGAGGTACTCCCCCAGGGCGTCGACGCGCGGCACGTCGTCGAGGTCGAAGGCCGTCAGGTCGATCGAGACCGCTTGCGCGCCGGCTTCTCGGAGCAGCCCCACGGGCGCGTCGGGCGCGCAGCAGTGGACGACGAGCGGCACGCCGACCGCCTCGGCGACCTCGCGGATGCGGTCCCGGGCGACCTCGACCGGCACGCGCCGGTAGAAGTCGAGGCCCGATTCGGTGTTGATCCGGGCGGCCAGCGCCGCGGGCAGGCTCGGCTCGTCGAGCTGGATCGACAAGGCGGCCTTGGGCATCCGCGCCTGGGCGGCGGCGACGTACTCGCGCAGGCCCTCGGCGAGGGACGAGGCGAGGTCGGCGACCGCGCCGGGGTCGGCGAGCATCGCGCCGCCGGTGCGGCGCCACAGGTTCGCGGCGAGCGTGAACGGGCCGACGGCGGTGAGGCGCACGGGCCCGGAGGCGTTGGTCTCGTGGAGGGCGTCGAGGTCGCGTTCGAGGAAGTCGGCGGCGCGGCGGGCGTCGACGCCGGGCAGGTCGGCGATCTCCCAGCGGAAGCCCCACCACTGGACGGGGAGCCCGGCGAGGAGGGCCGCGCCGCGGCCGATCATGTCGGCGCCGAGGCCGCGGTTGGGCAGTTCGGGCAGGTGGGGCCATTCGGGGAGCTCCCCGAAGACGACGTTGACGGCCTCGGCGATGTCGGTGCCGGGCAGTGAGCCGACGCCGGTGGCGACCCCAGTGGGGAGCGCGCCGGGCTGTTCCTCAGACACCGGCCGCCTCAAGGGACTCTGCTTCGGAAGACGCTGAGGCGTCGATGGTGCCGGACGCGAGCACGGCGTCCCCTTCGGTCGCGTCGGGGTCGTAGACGACGAGGGCCTGGCCTGCTGCGACGCCGAACGCGGGCTTGTGGAGGCGCGCGGTGAGGCCGCCGTCTTCGACCGTGACGGTGGCCGGGTAGACCTCGCCGTGGGCGCGGAGCTGGATCTCGGCTTCGAAGGAGCCGGTGCGCTCCGCGGCGAGCCACACGGGAGCGCCGGTGCGGATGCGGTCGACGCGCAGGGCCTCGCGGGGGCCGACTTCGACGCGGTTGTCGACGGGCGTGATGGAGAGGACGTAGCGGGGCTTGCCGTCGGCGGCGGGCCGCTTGAGGCCGAGGCCGTGGCGCTGGCCGACGGTGAACTGGTGGGAGCCGTCGTGGCTGCCGAGGACTTCGCCGGTGGCCTTGTCGACGATGTCGCCGGTGGCGCTGCCGAGCCTGTTCTTGAGGAACCCGGCGGTGTCGCCGTCGGCGATGAAGCAGATGTCGTGGCTGTCGGGCTTGCGGGCGACGGCGAGGCCGCGCTCCTCGGCTTCGGCGCGGACCCGGTCCTTGGGGGTGTCGCCGAGGGGGAACATCGAGTGGGCGAGCTGCGCGGGGGTGAGGACGGCGAGCACGTACGACTGGTCCTTGCCGGGGTCGACGGCGCGGCGCAGGAGCCCGTCGTCGCCCTTGCGGGCGTAGTGGCCGGTGGCGACGGCGTCGAAGCCGAGGGCCATGGCGCGGTCGAGGACGGCGGCGAACTTGATCTTCTCGTTGCAGCGCAGGCACGGGTTGGGGGTGCGCCCGGCCGCGTACTCGCTGTAGAAGTCCTCCACGACGTCCTCGTGGAAGCGCTCGGCCATGTCCCACACGTAGAAGGGGATGCCGATGACGTCGGCGGCGCGTCGCGCGTCGCGGGAGTCCTCGATGGTGCAGCAGCCGCGGGCCCCGGTCCGGTAGGTCTGGGGGTTCTTGGACAGCGCCAGGTGGACGCCGGTGACGTCGTGCCCGGCCTCGACGGCGCGGGCCGCGGCCACGGCCGAGTCGACTCCGCCGCTCATGGCGGCCAGTACTCGCAGTTTCACGCCTTCCATGCTAACTAGGTCAGCCCGGCGGTCTTGGCGCGCCGGACGGCTTCGGGGAGGGCGGCCACGAGGGCGTCGACGTCGGCCTCCGTGGTGGGCCAGCCGAGCGTGAACCGCAGGGAGGAGCGGGCGTCGTCGGGGTCGGCGCCCATGGCGAGCAGCACGTGGGAGGGCTGGGCGATCCCGGCTGAGCACGCGGAGCCTGTGGCGCATTCGACACCGGCGGCGTCGAGGAGCATCAGGAGCGCGTCGCCTTCGCAGCCGGGGAACGACAGGTGCGCGTTGCCGGGCAGGCGGTTGTCGGGGTCGCCGTTGTAGACCGCGTCGGGGACGGCCCGGCGGATGCGGGCGACGAGGTCGTCGCGCAGCGCGGCGAGCCGGGCGGCCTCGGTCTCGCGGGTGCGCACGGCGTGGTCGACGGCTTCGGCGAGCGCGGCGATCCCGGGCACGTCGAGGGTCCCGGAGCGGATCTCGCGCTCCTGGCCGCCGCCGTGGAGCAGCGGCGTGGCGGTGACGTCGCGGCGCAGCAGGAGCGCGCCGGTCCCGGTGGGGCCGCCGAGCTTGTGCCCGGAGAGGGTGAGGGCGGCGGCGCCGGAGGCGGCGAAGTCGACGGGGACGTGGCCGACGGCCTGGATGGCGTCGGTGTGCACGGGGATGCCGTGGGCCGCGGCGAGGGCGGCGATGTCGGCGACGGGCTGGACGGTGCCGACCTCGTTGTTCGCCCACATGCACGTGATGACGGTGATCTCGGCGGCGCGCTCGTCGAGCAGCGCGGCGAGGACCGCGGTGTCGATGCGGCCGATCTTGTCGACGGGCAGTTCGGTGACGTCGGCCTTCTCGTGGTCCCCGAGCCAGGCGACCGCGTCGGCGACGGCGTGGTGCTCGATCGCGGTGGTGACGACCCGGTTGCGGCCGTCGGCGCGGCGGGCCCAGTGGATGCCCTTGACGGCGAGGTTGTCGGCCTCGGTGCCGGAGCCGGTGAAGATCACCTCCCCGGGTTTGGCGCCGAGCGCCTCCGCGATGCGTTCGCGGGCCTCTTCGACGGTGCGGCGGGCGGTGCGCCCGGAGCCGTGGAGGGAGGAGGCGTTGCCGAGGGACTGGGCGGTGCGCACGTAGGCGTCGAGCGCTTGGGGGAGCATCGGCGTTGTGGCGGCGTGATCGAGATAGGCCATGGCCTCTCTATGGTACGGCGCGTCGCGGCTCACTCCCTCCGGCAGCGGTGCCGCCCCGGGCGCATTCCGGTCTGTGAGAACGTGCGCTTCGCGGCCCCGAGATGTCGGCCTCGGACCCGATGGTGGGCCCGCGATAGAATCTGACGAATCCTCCTACCTTTCCGGTATACAGGATTCGCCGCCCCGGACGCGGGTTGTGAAACCACCGAGCAAACCGTGTCGAGAGAAAGTGTGTGCCTATGACGCCAGAGCTCGCCGAAGCGCTCCGCGCGGGGCCCTTCCACACCGCGCTGCGCGTCGCCATCCAGACCAGCGGCCTCGGCCTCGACCGCATCCGGCACCGCCTCTCGATGCGCGGCATCACCGTCTCCACGACCAGCCTCAGCTACTGGCAGTCCGGCCGCTCCCGCCCCGAGCGCGCCGAGTCCCTCGCCGCGGTCACCGCCCTCGAAGACCTCCTGGAGCTCCCCGCCGGGTCCCTCCGCGTCCTCCTGGGCCCCAAGCGCGCCCGCGGCCCCCGCTCGATCCGCGGCCAGCTCCCCCGCCCCGACGCCGTCCTCGGCGGCGACGCGGTCCGCGAGCTGTGCGACCAGGTGCCCGCCTCCCGCGAGCACACCCTCGACATCCTCAGCCAGCAGGTCATCGTCCACGTCGACTCGCAGTGGCAGGAGTCGGTGTTCGAGCTGTCGATGCTGGTGCGCGCGAGGCGCGACGACGTCGACCGGTACATCCTGCTCTACCGCGGCGACACCGGCTGCGACATCGACGACATCGAGTTCAAGCCCGTCCGCGACTGCACGGTCCCGAACGTGCTGCGCCACGACGACGCCCCGGTCGCCTTGGCCGAGATCGTGTTCGACACGCCGCTGCCGAAGGGCGCGACCCACCTGTTCGAAATCGTCGTTCAAGGGAACGGCGGCGTCTCCAGCGGGCACGGCAACGCGTTCCGGTACCCGGTGGACCAGTACTCGCTCCAGGTGCGGTTCGCCTCGGACGCGATCCCGAAGCGGGTGTACCGCTTCGCGCAGTCGAGCCTCCAGCGCGAGAAGCGCGAGACCGGCGATCTCCAGCTGGGCCCGAACCGGACGGTGGCGCTGGCTGAGCCGGTGCCGCGCCCGGGAGCGCTGGGCATCGGCTGGGACATCAGCTAGGCAGACGGCAAAGGGCGCCTTCGGTGAAACCGAAGGCGCCCTTGCTGGTTGTTCTGCTTTAGTCCTGGTTGCGGAACTTCTGGACGGCCCACCAGGTGCCCGGGAGCAGGAGCGCCGCGAAGACGAGCTTGACGAAGTCGCCCGCGAGGAACGGGATCATGCCGGCGTCGAGGGCCTGCGAGGCGCTCAGGTCGAGCGAGGCGGCGAGGTAGGGGACGCCGAAGGCGTACATGATGACGTTGCCGATGACCATGAGCCCCACGGTCTTCACGATGGTGCGGTCGCCGCCGCGCTTGGCGAGGAAGCCGACCGCGACCGCGGCGGCGAGGAAGCCGATGATGTAGCCGAAGGTCGGCATCGCGAACCCGGAGGTCCCCTCGGTGAACCACGGCACGCCCGCGGCGCCCGCGACGAGGTAGAGGCCGAGCGCGAGGGCCGCGCGCAGCGGGCCGTAGGCCGCGCCGACGAGGAGCACGGTGAACGTGGTGAGCACGAACGGCACCGGGCTGATCTGCGGGATCGTAAACGCGACCTGCGCGGAGGCGCCGACGGCGCCGGCGCCCGCGAGCACCAGCACCCCGTCCCGGACGAGCGCAGCAGCCCGGGTCGAAGCAGGCAGGAGGTCGGCGAGCACGCGGGGAGCGGCGATCGTGGCGGTTGAGGCGACCATTGCGGATTCCTCCAACATCATCTGTAGGTTCTCTATAACGAGGGGCTCGGGGAAGCCTAACCCACGACTGTTACGACCGAGTGACGGCCTTCCGGTCCACGGGACGCCCGCCCCGATCCCGATGTCGCACCCACCGGGCACCGTTGAAGCCGGGGGCGACTGCGAACACGAGAAGCCTTCGCGCACAACGCGGCCGGTCCGCCCTCTCGGGCGGACCGGCCGCGCCGGTGGTTCGCTACTTGCGCTTCTCGATCTCCTCAAGCGCCTGCGGGAGGACCTGGAAGAGGTCGCCCACGACGCCGAAGTCGGCCATGCCGAAGATCGGGGCGTCCGCGTCCTTGTTGACGGCCACGATCACCCGCGAGGTCTGCATGCCCGCGCGGTGCTGGATCGCGCCGGAGATGCCCGCGGCGAGGTACAGCTGCGGGCTCACGGTCGTCCCGGTCTGGCCGACCTGGAACTTGTGCGGGTAGTACCCGGCGTCGGTGGCCGCGCGCGAAGCGCCGACCGCGCCGCCCAGGGCGTCCGCGACGCGCTCGATGAGCGCGAAGTCCTCGGCCGAGCCCACGCCGCGGCCGCCCGAGACGACCACGCGCGCCTCGGCCAGCGCCGGGCGGTCCCCGGCGGGCTCGTCGACCCGCTGGGCGATCTTGACGCGCTGGTCCGCTTCGGCCACAACGGCGTTGACGGTCTCGACCGCGGGCGAGCCCGGGGCCGGGGTCGGCTCGGTGGAGCCGGACTTGACGGTCGCGAGCGTGAAGCCCTTGGTGGACTTGGACTTCAGGATCGTGGCGCCCGCGAAGGCGTCCTGCGAGGCGGTGCCGTCGGCGTCCAGGCCCGACACGTCGGTCATGAGGCCGTTGTCGAGCGCGACCGCCACGCGGGCCGCGAGGGCCTTGCCCTCGTCGGTGCTCGGGAGCAGGAAGAAGCCCGGGTTCGCATTGCGGGCGAGGTCGGTGAGGACGGTCGCCTTCGGATCGACGAAGTAGTCGTCGGCGCCGGGGGCCTCGACGCGGTAGACCTTCGCGGCGCCGTACTCGCCCGCGAGCGAGGCGGCGGCGTCGTCGAAGGCGATCGCGGAGACGTCGCCGAGGGAGCGCGCGAGGGTGAGGACCTCGGCGGCGTGCTTGCCGGAGTTCGGTACGTACACGAGGATGTCGGTCATGGCGGGCTCCTAGATGAACTTCTCGGCGGCGAGGAATCCGGCGAGGGCGGACCCGCCCTGGCCTTCGTCGGTGACGATCTGGCCCGCGGAGCGCGGCGGGCGCGCGGCGGCCTCGACGACCTCGTTCGACGCGGCGGCCGGACCGGCTGCGGCGACGCCGAGGTCGGCGAGGGTCAGGGTCTCGACCGGCTTGCGCTTGGCGGCCATGATGCCCTTGAGCGACGGGTAGCGCGGGGTGTTGATCGTGTCCCAGACCGAGACGATCGCGGGCAGGGCCGCGGTGAGCACGTCGTATCCGTTGGCGCGCTGGTGCTCCACGGTGATCGAGGACCCGTCGGTGTCAATCTTGCGGGCGCCGGTCAGGGCCGGGGCGCCGGTGCGGGCGGCCAGGAGCTGGGGCATGACGCCCATGTTCGAGTCGGTGGACTCGGCGCCGGCGATGACGAGGTCCCACTCCAGGCGGCCGAGCGCGGCGGCGAGGATCGCGGAGGTGGTGAGGGCGTCGGAGCCGCCGACGGCGTCGTCCTCGACGTGGACGGCCTTGTCGGCGCCCATGGCGAGGACCTTGCGCACGGTCTCGGTGGCCTGGCCCGGCCCGAGGGTGAGGACGGTGACCTCGCCGCCGTGGGCCTCCTTGAGCTGGAGCGCGGCTTCGACGGCGTATTCGTCGAGCTCGCCCATGACGTTGTTGGCGCCGTTGCGGTCCACCCGCAGCTGGGCGTCCAGTTGTCTCGCGAGCCCCGAGTCCGGGACCTGCTTGACCAGAACCACGATGTTCATAGACCAACCTCCGAGGTCGTTCTTGGCGACACAGTAAAGGGCCTTGCACCGACCCTGAGCCTAGGGCCGACTATATCCTACGAAGTTACTATCGAGTAACACCACGGAGGGCGCAACACCCCGAGCCGTTGTTGTACGGATGGCGGCAAGCAGGCATGATTGGGGACATGATCCGCGCGTTCGTCTTCCTGTTCTTGGCGCACCTGGCGCTGGTCATCGCCGCGCTCGCCGACTGCCTTGGGGGCGAGCACCATCCCCGGAAGCTCACCCGCGGATGGTGGGTCCTCATCATCCTGCTCGTGCCGGTCGCCGGCGGCATCCTGTGGTTCTCCGTGGGCAGGGCGCGCCCGCCGCGCCCGCAGCCGGGCACGGGCCGCACCGGGAGCGCCGGAGGGCCCAAGCACCCCAACGGGCCGGTGGCCCCCGACGACGACCCCGACTTCCTGCGGGACATCGACCGCCGCCTGCGCGACGAGAACAAGGAAGACTAGTCCCCTTTCGGGTGACACGGCCGCCATCAGCGGCCGTTCTTGTCATACCCGCGCGCAACGCTGGCGACTACGGTCCCCTCTGGGTGGGGGGGCTAGGGATGGTAACCGCCTTTAGCTTTCCTTCGCCTCAGGCCGACTTCTCGCGGCGCGGGCGCACCGCCCGCCGCGGCGTGGCCTTCGTGCGCGGCACGAGCGTCGGGTTCACGTTGCGCCGCACCACGTCCGCGGTGATCTCGACCTTCGCGACCTCGTCGGCGCGCGAGGGGATCTCGAACATGACGGGCTGGAGGACCTCCTCCATGATGGCCCGCAGGCCCCGCGCGCCGGTGCCGCGCAGCAGCGCGGACTCGACGATCGGCTCCAAGGCGTCCGGGGCGAACTCCAGCTCGACGCCGTCGAGTTCGAGGAGGCGCTGGTACTGCTTGACCAGGGCGTTCCGCGGCTCGGTGAGGATGCGCAGGAGCGCGGCCTTGTCGAGATGGTCGACGGTGGTGAGGATCGGGAGGCGCCCGACCATCTCGGGGATGAGCCCGTACTTGAGCAGGTCGTCGGGCATGACCTGGGAGACGATCGCGTCGCCCTCGGCGGCCTCGGCGTGCAGCGGAGCGGTGAAGCCGACGGTGCGCTTGCCGATGCGGCCCTTGATGATCTCCTCGATCCCGGCGAACGCGCCGCCGCAGATGAAGAGGATGTTCGTGGTGTCGATCTGGATGTGGTCCTGCTGGGGGTGCTTGCGCCCGCCCTGCGGGGGGACCGAGGAGATCGTGCCTTCGAGGATCTTCAGGAGGGCCTGCTGGACGCCCTCGCCGGAGACGTCGCGGGTGATCGACGGGTTCTCGGCCTTGCGTCCGGCCTTGTCGATCTCGTCGATGTAGATGATGCCGGTCTCGGCGCGCTTGACGTCGAAGTCCGCGGCCTGGATGAGTTTGAGGAGGATGTTCTCCACGTCGTCGCCCACGTACCCGGCCTCGGTGAGGGCCGTGGCGTCCGCGATGGCGAACGGGACGTCGAGCATCCGGGCGAGGGTCTGCGCGAGGTGAGTCTTGCCGGAGCCGGTGGGGCCGACCATGAGGATGTTCGACTTCTGGAGCTCCACGTGGTCGCCGCCGCGGATCGAGCCGAGCTCGTCGAGCTGCACCCGCTTGTAGTGGTTGTAGACGGCGACCGCGAGCGCGCGCTTCGCGTGGTCCTGGCCGATCACCCACTGGTCGAGGAACTCGACGATCTCCTTGGGCTTCGGCAGGTCCTCCCAGACCACCTCGGCGTCCTCGGCGAACTCCTCTTCGATGATCTCGTTGCACAGGTCGATGCACTCGTCGCAGATGTACACGTTGTTCGGACCCGCGATCAGCTTGCGCACCTGCCGCTGCGACTTCGAGCAGAACGAGCACTTCAAGATCTCGCTGTCACCCAGGCGTGGGGCCATCGCGGTAACTCCCTCCCTCGGCGGCATGCGATCCAGGGCCGCCGAGCGTGCGTGCATTGCTCCGTTGATTCAGGACGAACCGGTGTCTCGATCCAGTATTTCGCATTTGCGGCCACGGCGCCAGGGCAGTCTCAGACCGTGATGGCGGGTCCGGTACCGGGCGGCGGGTGCGCCAGCGCCACGGTATCGCGGACGGGCGGGGCTCGGGGGCGATCGGCGGGAGACGGGGGCTCGGGGCCGCGGGGAGGCGCGGCGGGCCGGGCGGGCCCGCCGCGCGCTTCCTGCGGCTGCGCGTCCTACGCGGCGGCTTCGGCCGGCAGGGCGTTCTTCTTGCGGTAGGTCAGGACGTTGTCGACCAGGCCGTAGGCGACGGCCTCGTCGGCGGTGAAGATCTTGTCGCGCTCGATGTCGCGGCGGACCTTGGTGACGTCCTGGCCGGTGTGGCGGGCGAGGATCTTCTCCAGCTGGTCGCGCATGCGCATGATCTCGCGGGCCTGGATCTCCATGTCGGACGCCTGGCCGAAGGTGCCTTCGGTGGCGGGCTGGTGGATGATCACGCGGGAGTTCGGCAGCGCGGTGCGCTTGCCGGGGGTCCCGGCGGCGAGGAGCACGGCGGCGGCCGAGGCGGCCTGGCCCATGCACACGGTCTGGATGTCCGGGCGCACGTACTGCATGGTGTCGTAGATGGCCATGAGCGCGGTGAGCGAGCCGCCGGGCGAGTTGATGTACATGATGATGTCCCGGTCGGGGTCGTTCCCTTCGAGGACGATCAGCTGGCTCATGATGTCGTTGGCCGAGGTGTCGTCCACGGGGGACCCGAGGAAGATGATCCGGTCCTCGAACATCTTGTTGTACGGGTTCATCTCCTTGATCCCGTACGAGGTCTTCTCGGTGAACGACGGGACGATGTAGCGGGCCCGCGGGTCGAACGCTCCGGACTGGGCGTGGATGTCCATCATCAGGTTCCCCTCCTGGGTGTCTAGTTGGACTCGGCGGGGACTTCGGACACCCGCTGGACGACGTGGTCGATGAAGCCGTAGTCCTTCGCCTCGGCGGCGGTGAACCAGCGGTCGCGGTCGGAGTCGGCCTCGATCTCCTCGACTGTGCGGCCGGTGTGGTGGGCGACGCGCTCCTGGAACATCTGCTTGGTGTAGAGCATCTGCTCGGCGAGGATCGCCACGTCGGAGGCGGTGCCGCCGATGCCGCCGGAGGGCTGGTGCATCATGATGCGCGCGTGCGGGAGCGCGTAGCGCTTGCCCGAGGTCCCGGCGCACAGGAGCAGCTGGCCCATGGAGGCGGCCATGCCCATGGCGATGGTCTGGACGTCGTTCTTGATGAACTGCATGGTGTCGTAGATGGCCATGCCGTCGTAGACCGAGCCGCCGGGCGAGTTGATGTAGAGCTTGATGTCGCGCTCGTCGTCCTCTGCCTCCAGCAGGATGAGCTGGGCGCAGAGCCGGTTGGCGAGCTCGGAGGTGACCTCGGAGCCGAGGAAGATGATGCGCTCCTTGAGCAGGCGGTCGAAGACCATGGCGTCCAGACCGGGCTCGGTCGCGCCCCCGTTGCCCCGGCGGGCGATCGCGTTGACGACGTCCTTCTCCAGCTGCGAGGAGAATGGAATCGAATGCTCCATGTCTTTGCACCTTCATTCTGTCTCGGCGATATGGGCTCAGCGTTGCGGCTGCCAATCCAGACCTTAGCCCGTCGGGGCGACGATCGGACGCGGCTGGGCTCCGTGTTCGCTTCCAGCGGAGCGCGGCGGAGGACCAGTCTGGGGCATCGGCGCGGGCGGCAGTGCGGACCGGGTGTCCGTTGCGGCGGGGGCGCAAACGCGGAGGACCCGGCGCGGGGCCGGGTCCTCCTGATCGCGGCGCTAGGCGGTGACGCGGAGCAGCAGGTTGGGGCTGCCCTGGACGTCGGTGATCGCGCCGGTCGTGGCCGCGCCGGTGAGGGCGGCGGCGACCTGGGCGGGGGTGGCGGTCGGGTGGGCGGAGAGGTAGACGGCGGCGGCGCCGGCGACGTGCGGGGAGGCCATGGAGGTGCCGCTGAGGCTGGACGGGGAGCCGAGGAGGTACGGCGAGGTGATGTCCTGGCCGGGGGCGAAGAGGTCGACGCAGTCGCCGAAGTTGGAGAAGTCGGCGCGGGCGTCGGCGTCGGTGGAGGCGGCGACGGTGATGGCGCCGGGGGTGCGGGCGGGCGAGACGCCGCAGGCGTCGGCGGTCTCGTTGCCGGCGGCGACGGCGTAGGTGACGCCGGATTCGATGGAGGCGGCGACGGCCGCGTCGAGGGCGTCGCTCAGGCCCCCGCCGAGGCTCATGTTGGCGACGGCGGGCTTGACGGCGTTCGCGGTGACCCAGTCGACGCCCTGGATGACGCCCGCGGTGGTGCCGGAGCCGAGGCAGTTGAGGACCTGGACCGGGACGATGGTGACCTCCTTGGCGATGCCGTACTCGGTGCCGCCGACGGTCCCGGCGACGTGGGTGCCGTGGCCGTTGCAGTCGAGGCCCTGGAGGCCGGGGAGGATCGCCGAGTAGCCGGTGCCGGTGCGGCCGGAGAAGTCGGCGGTGGAGGCCCAGATGCCGGTGTCGATGATGTAGGCGTGGACGCCTGCTCCGGCGTTCGGGTAGGTGTAGGACGCGTCGAGCGGGAGGGCGGCCTGGTCGACGCGGTCGAGGCCCCAGGAGGGCGGGTCCGCTTGGGTCGCTTGGATCTCGATGGTGCGGTTCTGCTCGACGTAGGCGACGTCGGGGTCGGCGGCGAGGCGTTCGGCCTCGCGCTCGGTCATGGTGGCGAGGACGGCGTCCACGGAGTCGAAGGCGGTCTCGACGTCGCCGCCGAAGTCGTCGACGACGGCGGCCGAGGCGCCGTCTTCGAAGGCGACGATGTAGGAGCCGGGGACGGCGTCGGGGCTGTCGGCGCCGAGGATCTCGGCGGTCTGGGCGGAGGCGGGGCCCGCGGCGAACGCGGTGGCGCCGAGGGCGGCGGCCGCTGCCGTGACGAGGAGCCGACGGGCGGGGGAATGCATCGCCATGAAAGGTCACCCTTCAGGAGAAAACGGGCTATGGCATCTGTCACAAGGTACCAAAATATTGATAGATTTGGTTACCTCGTAGTAACAGATTCCCGACAAACCCTCATACGTCCCCAATGGAGTCAATTGTGTCCGGTTCCCCTACCGCCCGTTTGCGTCTGCTCGGCATCCTGTTCTGGCTGGCCGGCGGCGCCGTCCTCACCCTCGGCTGGATGGGCATGGCCGAGCTGGCCTACGTCGACGGCCAGATGCCCTTCCTCGTCTCCGGCGGCGCCGCGGGCCTCGCGCTGGTGCTCATCGGCTCGACCCTCGTCGTCATGTCGGCCCTCTTCGACGCCGCCGAGCGCACCGCCCAGCGCACGGCCGAGCTCCTGAAGCAGGCGGCCGACGAGGCCGTGGAGGCCGCCGCCGCGGCCGAGCGGGCCGCGAAGACCGAAGCCCCGGCCGAGCCCGCGAAGACCGAGGAGAAGGCCTTGCAGGCCGACTGACACCAGGGCTTTCAATCGCGTTCCCAAGCGCCGCAAGCGCGCTCGCAGGCCCCGGAAGTGCGCGTCCGGGGCCTGCAAAAGCACTGGTGGGGACCTACTGTCGCGCGCTAGTCGAAAGTCTGGTAGTTTCGGGCAAGCGCTTCACCGAGTGACCTGTGGCACTCGCATCCCCTTCCCGAAAAGAGAGCTCAATGAAGAGAAGACTCGTCCTCAGCGCCGGCACCGCCGGTGCGGCGGCCCTCCCCCTCAGCGCCTGCGGGTTCATCGGCGGCGGCGACGACGAAGGCGGCTCGGACACCCTCAAGTTCTGGCTGTCCGGCGACGCCAACCAGGGCGGCGGCTTCCAGAAGATGGCCGACAAGTACTTCGAGGAGACCGGTGTCACCGTCGACATCGACGACGTCCCGTACGACGACTTCGGCACCAAGCTCCGCAACGCCGCCCAGGCCGACGGACTGCCCGACCTCGCCCGCGTCACCGCGATCGACCCGATCTGGATGAACCAGCTCGAAGACCTCTCCGACCTCGCCGCCGAGCGCGGCGTCATGGAGAACCTGGTCACCGAGAACGAGGACGGCGCCGTCCCGACCTTCCTCACCGACCTCACCGCCGTGGGCCTCTACGTCAACAAGAGCCTCTTCGACCAGGCCGGCGTCACGTACCCGACCACCGCGGACCAGATCTGGACGTGGGACGAGTTCATCTCAGCGGTCAAGGAGGTCAAGGCCGCCACTGGAGCGCGCTACGGGCTCGTCATGGACCCGTCCTCGCACCGCCTGCGCTCGATGATGTACCAGTTCGGATCCGACGGGTTCACCCTCGGCGACGACTGCACGTACTCGACGAAGGAGGCCGAGACGACCGCGGCGCTCCAGTTCTTCGCCGACATCAACGACGACGACATCATGCCCCGCTCCGTGTGGGTCTCCGGCGACGACGCAAACGCCCTGTTCAAGTCCGGCCAGGTCGCCGCCTACTACTCCGGTTCGTGGCAGGTCGCCGACTTCCAGGCGAACATCGCCGACTTCGAGTGGGCCTCGGCCCTCATGCCCGCCCAGACCCGCCGCGCCACCAACCTCGGCGGCGGCTACATCGTGGTCTACAGCGGCGAGAAGTCCAAGACCGCGCTCGACTTCCTGAACTGGCTGTTCAGCGCCGAGAACTACACCGAGATCTCGGAGATCTCCGGGTTCCTCCCGGTCATCCAGGGCCTCGACATCGACTACGGCGAATCCCAGGCGAGCTTCGACCTGTACAACGAGGAGATCGCGGCCTCCGACCCGGTCTCCTCCGCGCAGGAGAGCAGCGCCCTCCAGATGACCTACAGGGGCCAGACCTCCGGGTCCGACGCCGACCCGCTCAAGGACGAGGCCGTGAAGCTCGCCAACGGGGAGCAGGACGTCGCCACCACCATCGCGAACATCATCGCTTCGCTCAACGAGAACATCATCTGCGAGTAGACCTTGACGGCCACCGCCATCGACACCCAAGCCCCGGCCGGGCCGCTCGCGCGGCCCGGCAAGGGCCGGCGCCCCAAGTACCGGCTCGCGCCGATCGGGCTCGCCGGACTCAGCATCGTCCTGTTCGCCGTGTTCTTCGTCTGGCCCGGCAGCCTGGGCCTGATCTACTCGTTCACCGACTACACCGGCATCGGCGACTACGACTTCATCGGCCTCGCCAACTACGAGAAGCTCTTCGGCGACCCGACGTTCTACCAGGCGCTCACCCGCAGCCTCCTGTTCGCGGTCCTCAGCGTCCCGCTCATGTACGTCATGTCGCTGACCGTGGCCTCGCTCCTGGTCTCCGACTACGCCAAGGGCCGCGCCGCCGCGAAGGTCGTGTTCTTCTTCCCGTGGCTCATCTCCCCCATCGTCGCCGGGGTGATCTGGCGCTGGATGTTCGGCGAGAGCTTCGGCTTCGTCAACTACGTCGTCTCCGAGCTCGGCGGGAACCCGCTCGCGTGGCAGACCGACCCGGACCTGGCGCTCATGGTCGTGGTCATGGCCGCCACCTGGGGCGGCACCGCGTTCAACATGCTCATCTTCATCGCCGCGCTCAAGAACGTGCCGCGCGCCTACTACGAAGCCGCCGAGATCGACGGCGCGAACGCCTGGCAGCGGTTCCGCCACATCACGCTCCCGTCGATCGCGCCCACCTCGTTCCTCGTGGTGCTGCTGTCCTCGCTGGGCGCCATGAAGGAGTTCGCGATGGTCCAGGCGCTCAACGGCGGCGGGCCCGGCACCTCCAACGTGTTCCTCATCCAGTACATCTACGAGACCGGCTTCAAACGCGCCGACATCGGCTACGCCAGCGCGGTGTCGATGATCCTGCTGCTCATCCTCCTGTCCATCGCGCTGCTCCAGATGTGGGTCAACCGGAGGCGAGGCGCATGAGCACCCTGACGACCACCGCGGGCGAACCGCGCACCCGCAAGGCCCGCAAGGCGAAGGAGCTCGGCTCCGCGATCCCCATGACCGCGTTCCTGTGGCTGCTCGCCGCCGTGTACGCGTTCCCGCTGCTCTGGTTCCTCTTGAGCGCCTTCAAACCCGGCTCTGAGCTGTTCCAGTACCCGCTGTCGTTCCTGCCCGAGAACCCGACGGTCGCCGGGTTCGAGAAGGCGTGGGACCGGTTCGACTTCATGCTGTACTTCTCGAACACGCTCGCGGTGGCGCTCACGACCACGGTGCTGACGGTGATGGCGAGCGCCATGACCGGGTACGCGCTCGCGAAGTACCGGGAGCAGCGGTGGGTGCGGATCTTCTTCGTCTGCCTCCTGGCGACGACGATGCTCCCGACCGAGGTGATCATGTCGCCGACGTTCCTGGTGATCAGGGACCTCGGCATGTACGACTCGTTCGCGGGGCTCGTGGTGCCCTCGATCCTCACGGTCACGGGCGTGTTCATGTTCCGACAGTTCTTCCTGTCGGTGCCCGACGACATCGTGGAGGCCGCGCGCATCGACGGCGCCCGCGAGGCGGGGATCTTCTTCCGGATCATGCTGCCGATGTCGCGGCCCATCATCATGACGCTGGCGATCTTCTCGTTCCAGTGGCGCTGGAACGACTACGTGTGGCCGCTGATCGTGGTCGGCGACGAGCGGAAGTTCACGCTCCAGATCGCCCTGCGCAGCATCGTGGGCGCCGAGAACATCGACTGGCCGCTGCTGCTGGCCGCCTCAGTGATGTCGATCCTGCCGCTCGTGCTCATCTTCATCGTGTTCCAGAAGTACGTCATGAACGAGGACATCAATGCGGGACTCAAGGACTGAGTTCGCCGGCGCCGCGACCGCCGCGGCGGATGCGCGGGCGCGGGAGGTGCTCGGCGGGGTGGACGCCCTGCTGGGGTCCGACCCGCACCACCGGGCGGTCATGGGCGCCGCGAAGGCGCTGGTGGCGTGCGCGGTGAACCCGGCGTCCGCGTTCTTCGCGTCGGCGGAGGCCGAGGGCGCGGCGCAGCGGCTCGTGGACTTCCTGGCCGGGATGCAGGTCGGCAACGGGCTGTTCGACGGCGAGAACTTCGCCTCGCCCCCCGACACGGCCTTCACGGTCAACGACCTGTGCGACGCTTACGCGCTCTTGGCGACCGCCCCGGAGGGGTTCGCGGCCCTCGGGGACTCGCTGGCCGCGGTCGCGGCCCGCGCCGCGGAGCCGCTGCGGCTCGGCGGCGTGCACACGCCGAACCACCGGTGGGAGCTGTCGTCGGCGCTCGCGAAGCTCCACCGGCACTGGCCCGACGAGCGGCTGGTGGCGCGCGTCGACGAGTGGCTGTCCGAGGGCGTCGACATCGACGCGGACGGCTGGTATTCGGAGCGGAGCCCGAACTACGCGCTGTGGGTGTCGAACCCGGCGCTCATCGCGATCGGCGAGCACCTCGGCCGCCCCGCGCTCCTCGACCTGGTCGAGCGCAGCCTGGAGGCCGTCGCGGCGGCGACGCTGCCCGACGGCACGGTGGAGACGGTCCACTCGCGGCGGCAGGACCAGAAGGGGACGATCGCGTTGGCGCCGTTCCTGATGCAGTTCCGGCGGTTCGCGATCCGACGCGGGCGCGGCGACTTCGCGGCCGTCGCGGCGGGCATCGAGGGGATCGCCGACCCGGCAAGCGCCCTGACGGAGATCCTCCTCGAACCCGATCTGGCCGGGGAGCTTCCCGAGCCCGAGGCCCGCAAGGCGGGCACGGCGGTGTTCGCGGGGTCGGGCCTGGCCGTGTCGCGGGACGGGGACTTCGCCGCGACCGTGTACGGCGGCTCGGACTACGCGGCGCAGGGCCGCATCCGGTCCGGGCTCGCGACGAACCCGACGTTCCTGCGGCTCTTTGCAGGTGAGGCAGTCCTGGACTCGGTGCGGCTCTCCAGGGACTTCTTCGGGCTCGGGCCGTTCCGGGCCGACGGGCTCGACGCCGACGGCAGCACGTTCCTGCTGCGCGAGCGGGCGAGCGCGGCCTACTACGGGCCGCTTCCGGCCGGGTTCCGGCGCGGGGACGCGGTCTATGACCTGGCCGACGAGGGCCGGTTCTCCGCGGCGATGGACTTCGCGCACCGGCCCGCCGAGCCGGTCGCGCTGGAGACGAGCGTCCAGATCACCGTGGGCGAACGCGAAGTGGCGGTGAAGATCGCGGCCGATCCGGGCCGGGTGCGCCAGGTCCTCGAACTGGCCTTCCGCGACGGCGGCGAACTCGAAGGCGTCCGCCCCGTCGACGGCGGCTTCGAGCCCGAAGGCACGAGCGCGGTCTACCGCAAGGGCGGCGACAGGATCGCGGTCGAGGTCGACGCCAGAGGCGCGTTCACCCGCGGCTACCACCCGGGCGAGGACTACACGCACCTCGGCGGCACCGATGCGGCCCAAGGAATCCGGTTGTACGTGCCGCTTCCCGCGACGGGCCGCTGCACGCTGGTCCTGCGCGCCGCCTGACAACGCCGAATGCGGCGCCCTCCCGGTCGGGAGGGCGCCGCTTTCGCAGTGCGGGACTACATGGCGCCGAAGGCGTAGGCGGTGGCGCCGACGACGGTCATCAGGAGCGCCGAACCCGGGTGCATCCAGATGGAGGCGCGGATGTCGTGCTTGCCCCAGACGAACCAGACGCCCGGGAGCAGGAAGATGATCTTCGAGGGGACCGTCCAGATCGCCCAGAAGTGGTAGACGGAGAACAGGGTGGTGTTGAACAGCGGCGCCCAGCGGCCGAGCTGCGGGAGGCGGGGCAGGAGGAAGCCGCGGAAGTAGTACTCCTCGATGAGCGGCAGGATGAAGCCGGTGAAGGGGCCGCAGATGAGGAGCGTGGTCAGGACGACGCTCTTGTCGTACGAGTCGAGGTAGGTCGTGCCGGAGCTGCCGGAGCTCTCGAACGTGACCCAGGTGAAGAAGTGGTCGTAGGTCCAGGCGTCGAGCGGGGCGAGCGAGAGCGACACGACGGTCATGTACAGCAGGAAGCCGATGCCGATCAGCGTGATCTTGCCGCGGGAGAACGGCTTGTCGCGGTAGTGGACCACGCCGCCGCGCAGCGTGTACCGGCCGGTCTTCTGCTTGCCCAGCCAGAGCAGGCCGAACATGATCGGGAAGAGCACGACCACGAGCGCGATGGCCCAGGCCGCGAAGATCGGCGCGTCGAGGGCCCGGCTGATCGGGGCCCCGACGAGGGCGTAGACGGCGACGATGAGGGCGCCGGGGACGAGGTGGAGGGCGATGGAGAGCGGGACGGAGTGCTTGTCGGCGAGGAGCTTCGCGACGAAGCCGGTGGGCTGCTGCGCGGTGGCCGCGCTGTGCGTTTCGTTCATGACAGGAATGTTCGGGGGCGGCGCTGACACGGCACTGACACAGCGGTGACACCGCGGGCCGCGCCCTGTCAGCGGGACTGACGGGACGCGGCCCGGACCGGTTCAGCCGGGATTACTTGCCGTTCCAGGCCCACAGGAACTCGGTGGGCATCTCCATGGTGCTGATCTTGTAGCCGCCCCAAGCGCGGTGCTCGCCGGCTTCGGCCCAGTCGAAGTTGCACCTCACCCAGGTGCCGTACCCCTTGTTGTTGCGGCACAGGCGCGAGTTGATGCTGCCGTTGTCGTTGCCGATCTCGGCCATGGCGGCGTAGCCGTCGGCCTGGCCGTCGTAGACGTAGACGTAGTCGCCGTCGTACTTGATGCAGACCTGCGTCTTGTGGTAGGCGGCCGGGGCCGTCATGCACTCGCCTTCGACGAGGCCCACTTCCACGCCGGTCTGGCAGGAGGTGTCGGCGCGCGTACACCAGTTGAAGTAGTTGTCCTCGGCCATCGCGGCCGACGGCAGTGCGAGCATCGTGACCGCGACGGCGGCGATCAGGATCGCTGCGCGCCTTGAGGTTCGGCCGAGTCTATTGCAGATCGTTCTCATGAGAGGCGTCCGTTCTATGTGTGCGGATCGGAACATGCAATCATGAAACTCGTTGCCGCACAAGAGGAACGGTGAGAATCAGGTGCCGAAGTAGGCGGCTTTGACGGCCTCGTCGCCCAAGGTGTCGGCGCCGGAGCCGGAGACGGTGATGCGGCCCTGCTGCATGACGAAGGCGGTGTCGGCCTGGGCGAGGACGCCGGCGTTCTGCTCGACCATGAGGACGGTGGTGCCGCGCTGGTTGATGAGCTTGACGGCGGCGAAGACCTGCTCGGTGAGCTTGGGCGACAGGCCGAGCGAGGCCTCGTCGATGAGGAGCAGGCGCGGGGAGGACATCATGCCGCGGCCGATGGCGAGCATCTGCTGCTCGCCGCCGGAGAGGGTCCCGGCGAGCTGGTCGGCGCGCTCTTCGAGGCGCGGGAAGATCGCGTAGACCTCGCGGAGGTTCCCGCGCAGGCGGCGGGCGTCGCGGCGGATCGTCCACGCGCCCAGGCGCAGGTTCTGCTTGACGGTGAGCGCCGGGAAGACATGGCGCCCTTCGGGGACGAGGACGATCCCGGCCCGCACCCGCGCACCCGGGGGCCCCTTGAGGACCTCGCCGTCATAGCGGATCTCGCCGCCCGTGACGGGGAGGAGCCCGGCGAGGGTCATGAGGGTGGTGGACTTCCCGGCGCCGTTGAGCCCCAGGAGGACCGCGTTGGAGCCCTCCTCGACGGCGAGGTCGACGCCGTGGAGGACCGGGACGGAGCCGTACCCGGCGCGCAGGTTCTCGACCTCAAGCAGTGCCATTGGACTTGCCTTCCGCCAGGAGGGGCCATTCGGGGGGCTCGGAGGCGAACTGGACCGTGTCGTCGTCCGCCGCTTCGGGTTCGGCGGCGCTTTCAGCGGTGCCGCCGAGGTAGGCGGCGATCACCTCGGGGTGGCGCTGGATGGCCTCCGGCTCGCCTTCGGTGAGGAGCTCGCCGAAGTTGAGCACGTAGACGTAGTCGCAGACCTCGGCCACGAGCGGCACGTGGTGCTCGATCATGAGGATGGTGAGCCGCAGGCGGTCCCGCAGCTCGCGCAGCGTGGTCGAGAGGCCCAGGGCCTCTTCGGGGCTGAGGCCCGAAGCGGGCTCGTCGAGCATGAGGAGCCTCGGGTCGGTCGCGAGGGCCATCGCCATGTCGCAGGTCTTGCGCACGCCGTACGGGAGCTCGCCGGCGCGCTCGTCGGCGACGTCGTCGAGGCCGAAGTACTCGATGATCTCGGCGGCGTCGCGGCGCAGCTCGCGCTCGCGGTGCCAGGTCCCGACGAGGCCGAGCATCCCCGCGAGCGCGGAGTACCCGGCGCGCTGGTGCTGGGCGAGCATGACGTTCTCGGTGACGGTGAGGGAGTCGATGACGCCGAGGTTCTGCCAGGTGCGGGCCATGCCGCGGCGGGCGCGGCGGTGGGTGGGCAGGTGCGAGACGTCGCGGCCGTCGAAGTACACGCGGCCGCCCTGGGGCTGGTAGATCCCGGTGAGGCAGTTGAAGCACGAGGTCTTCCCCGCGCCGTTGGGGCCGATGAGGCCCACGATCTGGCCTTCGCGCACCGTGAGCGACAGGTCGTTGAGGACTTGCAGGCCGCCGAAGCGCAGATGCAGTCCGTCCACTTTGAGGAGCTGCTTCACCGGTCGCCTCCCTTCGTGAGCCAGCGCGTGGCGGGTCTGAGGAGCTGGCCGAGGCCGCCGGGGAAGAACCGGAGGACGATCAGGAGCATCACGACGACGATGAACGGCGGCAGCACGTGGTAGACCGCCTCGTTGAGGAACGGCGGCTGCCACGGGAGCCCGGCGAGGAAGTTCGGGAGCGTCAGCGGCAGGAGCGCGAAGAACGCCGACGCGAGGATCACGCCGAGGCGCGAGCGCAGGCCGCCGACCACGGTCATGAGGACCCACACCAGGGCCACCTGGAACTCGAAGTCCATGGCCTGCACGACCTGGTTCCAGTGGGCGAACAGGCCGCCCGCGAGGCCCGCGGCGAGGCCGGAGAGGCTGAACGCGGCGAGCTTGTAGCCGGTGACGTTGATGCCGAGGGTGGAGGCGATGCGCTCGTCGTTGCGGACCGCGGCGAGCGCGCGGCCCGCTTTCGTGGAGACCAGGCGCCAGTCGGCGTAGAGGACGAGCGCGAGGACGCCGAGGCACAGGAGCGCGAACGCGTGGTCGGAGGAGACGAGCGCGGGCCGGGGTGCGAACGCGCCCGCGCCGCCGCCGGTGAACTCGCGCCAGTTGAAGATCGTGGTCTCGGCGGTGAGACCGAACGCAAGGGTGACGAGGGCGAGGTACAGGCCGGTGACGCGCAGGGCGACCATGCCGACGATCGCGGCGGTGGCCATCCCGGCGAGGGCCCCGGCGGCGAGGCCGAAGCCGAGGGGCGCGCCGAGGCGCGACGCCATGAAGGCCGCGGCGAACGCGCCGATGCCGACGAACGCCTGGTGTCCCAGGGAGATCTGCCCGGCGTGCCCGGTGAGCGTGTTGATGGAGAGGCCGATGATCGCGTAGATCGCGGCGCGGCTGATGCGCTGCGCCCACACGTCGCCGCCGAGGAGCAGCGGGAGCGCGGCGAGGACGAGGAGCGCGAGGACGACGGCGACGCGCAGCGCCAGGCCGAAGCGGCGCGCGGCCTTGATGCGGCCGAAGGTCATCGTGGCCGTGGCCATGTCAGGCTTCCTTCCCGAGGAGGCCCTGCGGGCGGATGAGGAGGACGAGCATGAGGAGCGCGAAGACGCCGAGTTCGGCGGCGCCGGGGACCTTGAGCTGCTGTCCGAGGAGGTAGATGCCGAGGTTCTGGACGACGCCGATGGCGATGCCGCCGACGAACGCGCCGGGGAGGCTCGTCATGCCGCCGAGGACCGCGGCGGCGAAGGCGGGCACGAGCATTGTGAGGGTCATGAACCCGGGCGTGAAGATGCCGACGGGCGCGTACAGGAGCCCGGCGATGCCGCCGAGGAGCGCGGCCATGCCCCACACGAGCCGCGAGATCGCGACGGGGCTGATGCCGACCACTTGCGCCGCACGGGTGTCCTGTGAGGACGCGAGGACGGCGAGGCCGAGGTCGGTCTTGAAGAACCAGGCCATCGCGGCCGCGAGCACGGCGAGGACGGCGAGGAGGATGAGCTGCTGCGGGAGGATGCCGGCGCCGAGGATGTTGACGCCCGAGCCTTCCACGAGCGGCGGCATGACGCGCGGGACGGGCTGGCCGAGCAGGACGATGATCGCGATCGTGAAGAGCGCGACCCCGACGAGGGCGACGAGCATGATCGTGCGGGACGCGGATTCCAAAGGCCGCACGATGACCCGTTCGACGGCGAGCCCCATGGCGACCGCGGCGGCGAGGCCGCCGAGGATGCCGGTCCAGTAGGGCAGGCCGAGGTTCACCACGAGGTAGAAGGCCGCGAAGGCGGCGACGCCGCCGAACTCGCCCTGCGCGAAGTTGAAGACCCGCTTGGCCTTGTAGACGAGGACGATGCCCACGGCGAGCAGCCCGTAGACCGCGCCCTGGAAGATCCCCAGTGCGAAGAAGGCGCCCATGTCAGAACCCGTTCACGAACGCGAAGTCGGTCTCGTAATGGCCGCCGCCGTCGCAGACGTTGCGCAGGACGCTCACCTGCGTGGCGCCGAAGGGCCCGTTCTTGTAGTTCAGATCGGGGAACACTCCCGTCGAGAAGCTCGAACCGGCCACGGCGTCGAGGAAGGCGCCTCTGTCGAGGTTCTCCCCCGCTTTCTCCAGCATCTGGTGCAGGACCTTCGACTGGCCCCACATCATCCACGTGACGTCGTCGGCCTCGATCCCGGCCGCGTCCACGGCCGCGAGGAAGTCGGGGTCGTACTCGCCCGCGTCGGCGAACGCCGGGGTCGGGTTGAAGAACCGGGCGCCCTCGGTGGAACTGGCTGCGCTGCAACCGGTCGAGGCGACCTGGTCGAGGCCCATGGAGACGCCGACGCCCACGAACTGGGGGCGGCAGCCGGAGGCGGCGGCCATCTCCAGGTAGAACGTGGGACTGGTGAGGACGAAGACCGCGTCGTAATTGCCGACGGTGCCGGTGCAGAGGTTCCCGGCCGCGGAGGAGCCGCGCTCGTTCTTGTCTGGGCGGAAGACGTCCACGTCGCCGAACGCGTCGGTGAAGCCCTCGACGGCGTCGTCGAAGTTCGGGGTGTTCGTGACGACCGCGGCGACCCGGGACGGGTCGGTCACGCCCAGCTCGTTCTTGATGTAGTCGGCGAGCATCGGGGTCTGCTGGTGGTAGGTCATCGACGCCGCGAAGTAGGTGTCGAGGGAGCCCATGCCGGTCTCGGTGACCCCGGTGGACAGGTACGGCACGTCCTCGCTCGCGGCGTACTGGGCGCACGCCTGGATCTGGTCGGTGCCGCCAGCGCCGATGAGCGCGAACGCCTTCTGCTCCTCGGCCATGGTCTGGCAGACCTGCCGGGCCGTGGAGGGCCGGTACTGGTCGTCGGCGAAGACGGTCTCGACGGTGCGGCCGAAGATCTCCACGGGCTGCCCGCCGTTCCCGTACTGCCAGTACAGGTCCTTGCCGGTCTCGAAGGAGTCCTGGCGCAGCGGGGCCGCGCCGGTCAGGGGCGCGTGGATGCCGATGGTGATGGTCGAGTCGGTGACGCCGGTGGTGTCGCCGTTCCCGGCGTTCCCGTTGTCGTTCCCGCCGCCGCCACCGCCGCCGCCCCCGCCGTCGTCGGTCTCGCCGCCGGTGCCGCCGCCCGAGCCGTCGCCTGACGAGTCGGTCCCGTCGGTGCCGTCGGCGCCGGTGCCGTCCTCGCCGCCGAGGCCGGGGTTCTCGCCGCCCGCCTCGACGAAGTCGTCGTGGACGCCGTCGTACTGGCCGCACGCGGGCAGGGCCAGGAGCGCGGCGGCCGCCAAGGCCATGGCGATGCGCTTGCGGCTCATGGGCGCTCACCCCGCCCGGTGAGGCGCTGCCACAGGCCCGCGGGGACGGGCAGGGCCCAGCCGCGGCGGTCGAGGTTGTGGGCGCGGATGCGGTCGATCGCGCCGCTGCCGCCCGCGGCGGCGCCGGAGGCGCCCATGACGGCGTACAGCAGGTACGCGGCGACGAGGCCCGCGGGGATGAGCGTCCACACGTACCAGGGCGCGACGGGCTCGAACGGCTCGTACGCGGCCGGGGCCATCTCCTCCGCGGAGGTGGCCTTCTCGGTCGGGGACTCCTCGGCGCCTTCGCCGCCGCCTCCCCCGGAGCCGCCTCCGCCGCCGGAGGACCCGCCGCCGGTCGTGCCGGAGCCGTCGGTGCCCGGGTCGGCCGCGCCGTCGTCCTCGGGCGTGCCGGGGATGTAGGAGAAGGCCGCGCCGAGGCGGTAGGCCGTGGCCTCGTACTCGTCGATCGGGGTCTCGGTGTCGTCGCGCAGCGGGAGCTTGAGGTTGACCTGCCACGTGTCGACCGGGGTGGCGTCGTCCATGACGGGCATGAACATGACGCCGTAGTTCGCGAACGGGTCCTGGCCCCAGTCCTTCGCCATGGCGGTGAGGTCGAACGTCCAGGTGGGGAGCGGGACCTCGACGACCTCGGGGCTCTCGCCGCCGTTCTCGGCGGCCTCCTGGGCGGCGGCGAGGAGGTCCTCGGCCTCGGCGACCGCGTCGGGGTCGGGCTCCTCGCGCACGCCTTCGACGCAGCCGTCGCCGACGGGCGGCTGCACGTCCCACATCTCGGCCTCGCCGGCGGACCAGGCCTCGGTGATGGGGCAGGCCTGGATGAGCTTCGAGAGGGGGTTGAAGGTGGGAGCGTCGCCCGCGTCGTTGCCTTCGGCGACGGTGAGGGTGAACGAGGTGACCTCGGAGCCTTCGGGGACGCCGCGCTCGGCGAGGTTGAAGGAGAGGGCCGAGACCTTGGTGTTCTCACCGAGTTCGACGGCCACCGGCATCGTGGTGGCGGCCTGGGGGTTCGGGAGTTCGACCTGCTGGGCGAGCGGGCCGAGTTCGAGGGTCTGGTCGATCTGGCGGGTCCAGTACCAGGAGGCGGCGTCGGCTCCGTAATCGAACTGGAGGTCCTCGCCTCCGGCGTCCTCCTGCGCGGCGGCCGGGGCGGGCCAGGCGAGGAGGGCGGCCGCGAGCAGGGCCGCGCCGGTCTTACCTGCGATGGGACCAGATCGGGTGGGGATCATGGGGGGCACTCCCAGGGACGTTGCGTCGTTGCATCGAAGAGGTTAGATACACACCATAGGCGAAAGTGACGACCGTCTCTACCCGCGAGTAGCAAAAAATTCAGGCCAGACCCGGACCAAGCCCGTCCAATCATCTGAAAAGGACAAGGGGCCCAACGCTTTCGCGTTGGGCCCCAAGTGAATCGGGTGCGGAGGTGCTGCTAGTTGCGGTCCTCGGCGTCGCGGTCCTCGGACTCGTCCGAGTCGCCCTCAGTGTCACCGGCGGCCTCGGCCTCGGCGGCGGCGCGGCCCGGGAACAGGTCCTCCTCGCTGAGCTCGGTGCCGGACGCGTCGACGACCGACGCCTCCTTCACGACCTCTTCGAGGGCCAGCTGCTGGCGCAGCGAGGCGGCGATCTGCTGGAGGCCGCCGTTGGTGCGCAGCTCGTCGACGAAGCGCTGGAACTGGTCCTGCGGGACGCCGCGCTGCTGGGCCTGGCGCACGACCTCGGCGGTCATGAGCTCGCCCGAGACCTCCAGCTCGCGCTCGCGCGCGATCTGGCCCAGGACGATCGACTGGCGCAGGTTCGACTCGACGTCGTCGCGCAGCTCCTGGTCGAACTCCTCGGCGGACTTGCCGACCATCTGGAGGTACTCCTCGAAGCCGCCCGCGACCTGCTGGACCTGCTCAAGCAGGTGCCCGCGGGTGTGCTCGACCTCGTCGGTGACGGTCTTCTCCGGCAGCGGCAGCTCGACGGCCTCGATGAGGGCCTCAAGGGTCTTCGTGCGGGCCTCGTTGGCCTTCGCGGTCCTGCCCTGGTTCTCCAGGCGCTCGCGGGTCGCGGTGCGCAGCTCCTCAAGCGTGTCGTACGGGCTGGCCATCTCGGCGAAGTCGTCGTCGAGGTCGGGGAGCTCGCGCTCCTTGACCTGGGTGACCTTGACCTCGACCTGGGCGTTCTCGCCCTCCTGCTCGCCGGCGAGGGTCGACTCGATGGTCTTCTCATCGCCCGCGGACATGCCCACCAGGGCCTCGTCGAGGCCGTCGAGCAGGTTGCCCGAGCCGACCTCGTGGCTCATGCCGGTGACGGAGCCGCCCTCGACCTCTTCACCATTCTGGGTGGCGCGCAGGTCGATCTGCACGAAGTCGCCGTCCGCGGCGGGGCGCTCGACGGCCTTGAGCGAGGAGAAGCGCAGGCGCTGGGACTCCAGGTCCTTGTCCACGTCCTCCTCGGTCACGTCGCCGGCCTCGACGGTCACCTTCAGGGAGGCGAAGTCGGGGAGCTCGAACTTGGGGGTGACGTCGGTCTCGACGGTGAACTCGAAGGGCTTGCCCTCCTCGATGGGCTTCACCTCGGTCAGCTCCGGGCGGCCCAGCGCGTTCACCTCGTTCTCGGTGACGGCCTTGTTCAGGTTCGCCTGCACGGCCGGGTCCATCGCCTGGGCGTAGACCGAGTCGCGGCCGATACGCTGGTCGATCACCTGGCGGGGCGCCTTGCCCGGACGGAAGCCGGGGACCCGGATCTGCTGCCCGACGCTCTTGTACGCCTCGTTGATGTACGGCGCCAGCTCCTCGAACGGCACCTCGACCGACAGCCGCACCCTGGTCGGGCTCAGGGTCTCGACAGTGCTCTTCACAGACGTACTCCTCGATCAGATTTCGCTCAATTGCTTTCGCGTCGGCCGGATGCCTGATCCGGGCCTGTGGGCCGCCGCCAGCGCTGCACGAACCCCCGCTCCGATCGAGTCTAGGTCGTCGGGGGGTCGCGGCCCCGCCGGGTGTGGTCGATATCGCCGCGCGTCACTGTTGAGCTGCGGCGCGGCCGCCCCGGGCGCAGGAGGCCGAGATCGCCTAGACTACGGCCTGCAATCGTTCTCCCGAGGAGTGCAGCATGGATACCCCTACGTTCCTGGTCTTCACGAAGACGACCGGATTCCGGCACGACTCCATCCCCGCGGGCGTCGACGCACTGCGCGCGATCGCGACCGAGCTGGGCGGGAAGGTCGAGCACACCGAGGACGCGGCCGTCCATGACCCGGTCGAGCTGGCGAAGTTCGCGGCCGTCGTGTGGCTGTCGGCCTCAGGGGACGTCCTCGGGGAGCTGGAGCGGGCCGCGCTCGCCGACTACGTGACCGGCGGCGGGGGCTGGATGGGGGTCCACGGCGCCTCGACCGCGGAGCGGTCCTGGCCGTTCTACAAGGAGCTGGTGGGCGCCCGGTTCATCGGGCATCCGCCCGGGTGCACCCCCGGGGAGATCGACGTGGTCGCCGCGGACCATCCGTCGACGGCGCACCTGCCGAAGCGGTGGGCGTGGACCGACGAGTGGTACAGCTTCGACGCGCGGCCCGAGCACGTCGAAGTGCTCCTGGAGGCCGACGAGTCGACGTACGAGGCGGGCGACCTCGCGATGGGGGCGCCGCACCCGCTCGCGTGGCACCGCCGCCTCGAAGCGGGCCGGTGCTTCTACACGGCGCTGGGCCACGACGTCTCCGCGTACGAGGACCCGGCGTTCCTGGGTCACCTGACCGGGGGGCTGCGGAGCGTCGTTCACGGCGAGTGATCCGAGCCACGCGAGGGGATGCGCTACACTTGTGGCCGTTCCGCTTCGCGCGGACGCGCGGGTGTAGCTCAATGGTAGAGTCTCAGTCTTCCAAACTGATTGCGCGGGTTCGATTCCCGTCACCCGCTCCATATGCTCCGAGACGATGCCCGCCCGCGAGGCGGGCATTTCTTGTATTCCGGATTCGCGCGTTCTGCACTGGTTCACTCCTGTTCGGGCACCGCCGGGGAAACCCTGTACAGCGATGGTGAAACAAGACCACTCTGGATATTGAATACGTACGGAACTTCTTGTCGCACAGTATTTCTCAATAGCGCCGATCGGTAGTCTCCGATGAGGAGCGATTCGCTCCGACCCTCTCTGACGGGAGTCAGCACATGCGCACCAAGTTGTTCCAGGGCCTCGTCGGCGCCGCCGCGGTCGCCGCGGTGATCGGCGCCGGGGCGGCGCCGGCGTCCGCCGAGACCGCCGCCGCCGATACGAGCGCCGTCGAGACCTCTGCCTGGGTGTCCTCCCAGGTCGTCGGCACCAGCACCCTCACCATCGACCCCACCACCGCCGCCGGGCTCGACGCGCTCGGCATCGAGCACTACGGCCTCTTCGCGACCAAGACCGAGGCCGCCCTCACCACGTACGAGTTCAAGGTCGTCGGCGACCCGGCCGACGGGACGACCGAGCTGCGCGGCGGCATCGTCTTCACCGGCGACTGCGAGTTCGCCGCGGTCACCGGGCTCGTGATCGACGCCGCCACCGGGATGGTCAGCGGCCGCGTCAACCTCGGCGACCGGATCGACCTGTTCCGCCTGGGCGGCACCACCGCCCAGGGCGTGGCCTGGCACTTCACCGGGGCCGGGGCGACCGCGCTCAACGACGCCCTCGGGGTCGCGGCCGTGCGCACCAGCCGCATCCTCGGGTACGACGCCACCGTCCTCGCCTGATGCCGAGGCGCGGTCGCGCTTGAGGATCGCGGGCCCCGGCGGGATCGCCGCCGGGGCCCGCGCCCGTGTCAGAGCAGGTTGGGCAGCAGCCGGAACGCGGCCTCGTAGAGGTTCCACATGACGGCGGCGAGCACCGGGAGGCCCATGACGAGGGCCTCCCCGCGGCCGAGCCGGTGCCGCGTCCACGACATCGCCACGAGCGCGACGACGAGCGCCTGGAGCCACAGCACGAGTGTGAACCAGCCCCCGGGGTCGGCGGCCATCGCGGTCTCGTCGGCGCCGACCGCTTCCAGAGCGGTGGCCTCGGTGACGGCGCCCGCGGCGAGCTCGCGGTCGGTGAGCGTGGCGTCCACATAGATCGACTTCACGGGCCGGAACGGGCTGCCCTCCGCGGAGACGAGGACCAGCGCGGTGTCGCCTTCGGCGCGCACCGGCAGCGGGTCGCCGTCGCGGCGCACCCCGTCGACGGTGAACGTGAACTCGCCGTCCGGGGTGACCACGTCGATCTCGTCGCCCGAGCGCAGCGACCCGAGCTCCGCGAACGGGGCGCCGAACATCGACTGGCGCCCGTAGACCACCGAGACGCCGGTCTGGCCGGGGAGGACCGAGTCCTTGCGGTGGCCCAGACCGGAGTCGAGGTCGGCGGCGGTGGTGCCCTGGACGACCACGGCCCCGTCGAGGCCGATCTCCTCGATCGTCAGCTTCGCGAGCGGCGTGCCCGCGGGGATCGATCCGAGGATCGCGCCGGGGTCGGCGATCTCGGCGCTGATGGCGTCGTCGAGGACGGCCTGCTCGCGGTGCGCCTGCACCTGCGACAGGCCGACCGCGAACACGACGAGTCCGAGCGCGCCGACCGAGATGCGCAGCAGCGCAGGGGTGAGGGAGCGGGCGACGGCGCGGACCGAGGCCGTGCGGGGGCGGGCCATCAGCGCCTCCTCACGAGGTTCGCGCCCGCGGCCGCGAGGCGCCGCGCGGGTCGGGCGGCGGCGTGGACGAGGCGGCCGAGGCGGCTGTCCGGGTCGGCGCCGACCGCGCCGGAGGCCATGGCCGCGGCGAGCGCGCCCGCGCCGAGGGCGAGCGCACCGGGCAGCGCCCAGGTCGCCCAGCCCGCGGCCTCGGCGTCCGTCGCAGTGGTCTGGAACGCGCCGTCGCCGGAGCCGGGCGGGGCCCCGGTGGTGGGGTCGGCGCTCGGGTCGGCCCCGGGGTCCGGGACGGCGCCGGACGTGGCGTCCCCCGAGGGGGTCCCGGTCGGGACCGACGCGGGCGGCGCCGTCGGGGACCCGCCGATCGGGTCGTCGTCGACGCCGCCGGGCGGCGGGTCGAGGTCGTCGGGGTCGTCCACGGGCGGCGGGACGACGACGGCGCCGTCCTGGGTGCGGATCGACTCGGCCGCCTGCACCGCCTGGACGGCGAGCTGCGGCGGCAGCGCGAGGTATCCGGCGGGGAGCAGGCCCTGCGCCTGCCCCGGGTCCTGGCCCGGGATCGCGGCGTATTCGAGGAAGTCCGCGTAGCCCGCGGCGGTCGCGTCGTCGAGGCCGTCGGTCGCGGAAGCGCCGTAGACGAGCATGGTCCCCGGGTAGGCGCCGCGGGCGGCGACCTCGCCGTAGTCGATCGCGATCATCCCCGAGTCCTCGTCGATGACGCCGCCCTGCACGGCCTTGAACATGTTCGCGGTGGTGGGCGCGGCGAAGACGGGCGCGCCCTCGCCGTCGGCGCCGCCGGTCGACAGGTTCGCCAGGTTGAGGCCGTACCGGTCGGCGGTGGCGAGGTCGACGATGCCGATCATGTTGCGGAAGCCCATGTCCTGCGGGTCGGACCGCTTCAGTTCGAGGGGCTGGCCCTCGGCGACCGCGGTGGTCGAGAACCGGGTCTCCTGGAGCGAGTGCGCGATCGCGAGGACGCGCGCGGCGATCGTGCGGATGCTCGCGCTCGACTGCGACATGGCCTCGGGCAGGTTCACGCCCGTGTAGGGGCAGTAGTTGACGCCGCCGCCGCAGGTCTTCAGGACCGGGTCGTACGGCTGCGTCACGTCGGGGTCGTCGGTCGCGACCGTGTAGCCGTCGCGCCACTCGAAGCCGTCTGAGGGCAGGGCCCATTCGGTGAACAGCGGGTTCACGGTCATGCCCGACTCGTCGGGTTCCCCGGCGAGGAACGCCGCCGCGTCGTCGTCGGCGAGGAGCCACTCGGTGACCGCGGCCGGGATGTCGCCGAGGCTTGACGGGAGCACCAGCGAGGCCATCGGGTCGCCCATGTCGAACGTGTCGGGGCCCTTCCCGTGCCCGCCGCTGTGCTGGGTGATGTGCGGGTTGAGCGCCTGGAACTCGGGGTCGGCGAGCAGGTCGATCGGGTTGGACGCCAAGTGGTCGCAGAGCCACGGTTCTTCGCTGTAGCAGAACTTCCCCGGATAGCTCTGCGTCAGGAGCTTCGCGACGAGCCTCGCGTTCAGGTTCATCTGCGTGACCTGCTTGCTGTCGCTGTTATCGAGGACGAACGCGATCCCGAACCCGGATATGGCGGTCGGGGCGTGCACGGTGGGCCGGTCGCCGCCGTCGGCGGGCCGGGAGCCGAGCACGAAGTCCTCCTCGCCGACCGCGTACTGCTGCCGCGCGAGGTTCTCGCCGGTCGCCAGGTAGGTCATCTCCAGCGGGTCGTCGGCCTGGCACATCGCGGGGATCCACGAGTAGAGGGCCTCGGCGGTCAGCTCGCTGCCCATGACGGGCAGGCGCGACTGCCCGGTGTCCTCGCAGTAGCCGTCCGGCGGGGCGAACCCGAGCGGGACCTCGATGCGGTTGCGCCAGTGGGCGGCCATGAACCCGGCCGTGTAGTTGTGGGTCTGGAGCGAGGAGCTGGAGGTCTGGCTGCACTTCAGGCGCTCGCGCGCGGACGCGGTCGGGTCGCAGGTCATGGGGCGGATCGGGACGATGACGAGCGAGCACTCCGTGGCGGGCTCGCCCGCGGCGGGGCTGCGCCCGCAGCCCAGGGACGCGGGGCTCTCGTCGCCGGTGCGGACGGGGAAGTCGATCGCGCCGGTGCCGTCGGCGACGGTGAGGCCGACGCGCTCCCCGTACCCGTAGGTGAGCCAGTCGCTGGGCTTCTCGCCGAGCGCCGGGTCCGCGTACGAAGTGCCCGCGAGGTCGGTGAACGGCAGGACCGCCGAGGTCGGCTCCGGTGCGGTGGACCAGGTCTCGGACAGGTCGGCCATGGGGTGGACGGTGCGGTAGTTCCCCATGCAGTGGTCGCGGGTCGCGGCCTCGCCGGGGGCGTGGGCGCACTGGAGGACGACCACCGGGTAGCGGGTCTGGGCGAGCGCCCCGTAGCTGCCGGGGACGTTGTTCGGCTGCATCGAGGGCAGGAACCCGGACCATTCGATCCGGACGATCTCGTTGCGCAGCTCCTCGGTCTTGGAGACGGTGATCCGGCCGGTCGCGCCGTCGCTGAAGACGACGTCCCGGGTGAGGGCGCTCCCGTCGGACTGGGCCTGCGCGGGCGCCGAGCGCAGGAGCGGGACGAGCAGGACCGCCGAGGCCGCGATCGTGAACGCGATCGCCGCCGCCAGGGCCCTGCGGGGCCTGCGGGCCCCGAATCGGTTGCGGTGCATGACTGTGGGCCTCCGTTAGCCGGTGGGACGGTCGGTGGCGGCGGCGCGTCTGGCGGCGCGGCCGGTCAGGTATCGGGCGGCGATCGTCGGGACGACGAGGATCGCGAGCAGCTGGACCGCGGCGAGGACGATCGCGGTCAGCGGGATCGCCCCGGCCTCGGACGAGGCGAGGATCGTGCCGCCGAGGCCGTCGCCGTCCCCGTCGGTGCCGATCGGCAGCCCCGTGTCGGGGTCGATGAGGACGCCGTCGGTGCCGTCGGCCCCGGTCCCGTCGGCGCCCGTGCCGCCGGTGCCGCCTCCGGTCCCGTCGCCGGTGCCGCCGGTCCCGTCACCGGACCCGCCCGTGCCGTCCCCGGAGCCGCCCCCGCCGTCCGAGCCGCCGGGCCCGCCGGTGCCGTTGTCGGTCTCCCCTTCGCAGGGCCCCTCGTTGACCTTGTCGCACTCGGGGATCGCGGGCGCGATCTCCGCGAGCAGGTTCCGGTCCGGGTCGGAGCCGTCGAACGTCGGGTTGTTGCAGTTCGCCGGGTCGGTCAGCTCGTCCCCCGCGCTGCCGGGGATCCGCTCGATCTGGTCGAACCCGGCCATGACGAGGTTCAGCGGCAGCGGCGAGTACCCGAGCGGCCCGGCCCGGTTCTGGCCCTCGCACAGGAAGTACCCGGCGAAGCGGCTCAGCGTCTCGCCCTTCGCGTCGGTCATGCCGTTCGAGTTGTCCGTCGGCAGGATCATGTACGAGTAGGACGACAGCGGGTACGCCCGCTGGTCGGCGTGGTTGAACACGCCCGTGAGGTCCTGCGTCAGGTACACCGCCGGGTCGGTGTTCTCCGTCTCGATCTCCGCCTTCGTCAGCGCCACCGCGACGTTGTACTGCGTCGGCAGCGTGTAGTACCCGGCCTCGTTGAGCACCTTCGCGACCGGCCAGTCGCGTTCGAGCGCGTACGAGTACTCCACATAGCCGATCGCGCCGTCGCCGTAGTCGGCGCTGATGTACCGCTGCACGCCGTCGGAGCCGTTCTGGGCCACGAACCCGTCCGCGGTCGGGTAGTAGGAGGTCAGGCCGCTGCGGCCGAAGAACGGCCGCCACACGTCCGGGTGCTGCTCGTCCAGGTAGGTCGTGAACTGCGCGGTCGTGCCCGAGCCGTCCGAGCGGACCACCGGGATGATCTTCTTGTCCGGCATCTCGACGCCGTTGTTGTCGGCGGTGATCTGCGGGTCGTTCCACATCGTGATCGCGCCGGTGAAGATCTTCGCGAGCGTGTCGCCCGAGAGGCGCAGGCCGGTGTACGGCTCGCCGCGGACCTGGATGTTGTACATGAACGCGGTGCCGCCCGCGACGATCGGCATGTAGCCGAAGCCGCGGGAGGGGATGTCGTCCTGGTTGCCCGCGGCGTCCCGGCCGCCCTGGTAGGGGATCTCGGTGACCCCGAAGTCGGTGGTGCCGTTGCGGAAGTCGGCGCGGCCGCGCGAGGAGCCGACCGGGTTGAAGTTGACGGTGAGGCCGTTGGAGTCGACGTCGCCGATCCAGGTGTTCAGCGCGTTGAAGCTCCAGGTCGAGCCGGAGCCCGAGATCGGCGGGAGGCTCTGGGCGCTGGCGGGTCCGGCGCCGCCGACCAGGGCGACGGCGGCGACCGCGATCAGGGCGAGCGTCCGCGGAATCCATTGGCGCACTTGGGTTGCGGGCGTCATGACCGCCCTCCTTTCCGGTGCGAGGCGACGATGCGGGAGACGACGAAGAGGAGGAGCACGAGCGCCAGGAGCGCCGAGGCGGCGCCGAAGGCGCGGGCGATCATCTCCTCCTCGGGGAGCCGCGCGTTGTTGTAGATGAACGGCGGCAGGGAGGTCTGCCAGCCCGAGAACGGGTTGGCGTTGACGAAGTTGGAGTACCCGGCGGTGAGGACCACCGGCGAGGTCTCGCCGACGCCGCGGGCGACGCCGATGATGAGGGCGGTGGCGAGGCCGGGCCGCGCGGTCGGCAGGACCACGTGCCAGACGGTGCGCCACTGGGAGGCGCCGAGCGCGAGGCTCGCCTCCCTGAGGCCGCCGGGGACGAGGCGCAGCACGACGTCGGAGGCGCGGGTGATGATCGGCAGCATCATGACCGCGAGCGCGAGGCCGGCGGCGAAGCCGCTCTGCTCCATGCCGAGGAGGAGGATCCCGGCGATGAGGATGAACAGGCCCGCCGCGATCGAGGGGAGGGCGGTCATGGCCTCGACGACGGTGCGGACCAGCCGCGACAGCCGGCCGCCCACTTCGGACATGAACACGGCGCAGGCGACGCCGAGCGGGAGCGCGACGGCGATGGACAGGAGCATCATCTCCAAGGTGCCGATCACGGCGTGGAGCATGCCGCCCTGGGAGAGGTCGGTGGAGTCGTCGAAGACGAGGTCCTGGGTGTAGAAGTTCCAGTGCGACAGGGCTTCGCGGCCGCGCCAGAACGTGGAGGCGATGACGGTGGCGAGGGCGGCGCCGACGACGATCGCGCCGGAGCGGATCACGGTGGCGGCGAGGCGGTCGGCGAGGACCACGCGGCCGCGGCGCCGGAGCGTGAGGAGGACGTACAGGGCCAGGAACGCGGCGTACCAGCAGAGGACGAAGCCGAGGGCGCCCTCGGTCGGCAGGACCCGGTAGTAGAGGATCCAGACCAGGCCGAGCGAGCCGGCGGCGCTGCCGGCCTGGACGATGCGGTCGTCCTTGTCGGCGGCGGCGATGCGGCGTGGCTCGTCGCGTTCGGGTTCGGGGGCGGCGGGCTCGGGTGCGGGCGGCGCCTCGGCCTCCGTCGCCTCGGCTTCCTTCGCGGCTAGTGCTGTCACTGTGGGGGACCTCAGATCTCGGTGGCGGCGCCGCTGCGGCTGCGGGCCACGACCATGGCCGCGAGGGTGTTCACGACCAGGGTGAAGACGAACAGGACGAAGCCCGCGAGCATGAGCGCGGACAGCTGGACCGGCGAGGACTCGCCGAACCGGTTGATGATCTGGGCGGCGATGGTGATGGTGCCGTTCTCCAGGATGCGGACCTTGAGGTCGAAGGCGGGCACGATGATGAGCGCGACGGCGATGGTCTCGCCGAGCGCCCGGCCGAGGCCGAGCATGGTGCCGCCGATGATGCCGCCCTTGCCGAACGGGAGGACCACGGACCGGATGACGCCCCAGGTGGTGCCGCCGAGGGCGAGCGCGGACTCGCGTTCGCCCGCGGGGGCCTGGGAGAAGACCTCGCGCATGACGGAGGCGACGATGGGCAGGACCATGAGGGAGACGACGACGCCCGCGATGAACGCCGAGGAGGTGTACCGGTTCGCCTCGTTGTTCCACAGTGTCGTGTCAGGGTTCGCGCCGGGCACGTCGAGGACCGCGATCCAGCCGAAGAAGTCGTGGATCCAGCGCGCGACGTCCACCAGCACCGGCTGGAGGACGATGAGGCCGACGAGTCCGTAGACGACCGACGGGACGGCGGCCATGAGGTCGACCAGGGCGATGAGCGTGCGCCTGGAGCGCAGCGGGGCGTACTCGGTGATGTAGAGCGCGGTCGCCAGCGCGAACGGGACGGCGATGGCGATCGCGACGGCCGCGACGGTGACGGTGCCGAGGAGCAGGGCGGTGACGCCGAGTTCGCCGGTCTCCATGTCCCATTCGTTCTCGGTGAAGAACGCGAGCCCGAACTCGTCGAGGGCGATGCCGGACTCGGAGAGCATGAACAGGCCGATGCCGGCCATGAGCGCGAGGACGAGGAGTCCGGCGCCGCGGGCGCCGCCGCGGAAGGCGCGGTCGGCGGCGGAGTGCCCGTGGTGGAGCCGCCTGGGCGTGTCGGCGCCGGCGGCGGCCTCGCCTGCGGCGGGTGCGGTGGTCAACGGGGGGCCTCTTTCCGGTGGGTGCGCCGGTCAGCGGCGGCGGGCGGGCCGGAACACGGCGTCGTCGGCCGCTCCGGGGGCGAGCTCGCCGCAGAGTTCGACGAAGCGGTCGATGGCGTGGACGCAGTCGATGCGGCGCGAGTACGCGGCGGCCGAGCGGGCGACGGGGTCGTCGCCGTCGTAGAGCGTCCAGGACCAGGTGCCGTCGTCCTCGTGGACGAGGCGGGGCCGCTGGCTCGCGGCGGCGTCCGCGGCGCGGCGGAGCTTGTCGAGGCAGTCGGCGCGGTCCTCGGAGAGGTCGGCGCCGGTCGCCATGGTGCGGTTGTTGTCGCTGAGGAGTCTCCAGAGGTAGCCGCCCTGGTTGGCGGGGCGTATGTCGAAGCGGACCATCGGCATCCGATTCTCGTGTCGCGGCCTCGTGGGCCGTTGCGGCGTGCGCGGCGCAGGGCCGCGTCAGGGGGTGTCGCCATGTGCGTGCCGCCGTCTCAGCCGAAGCGGCCGTGGATGTAGTCGGCGGTGCGGGGGTCGGCGGGCGACCCGAACATGGTCTCGGTGTCGGCCTGTTCGACCACGGCGCCCGGGGCGCCCTCTTCGGCGAGGAAGAAGGCGCTGTACTGGGAGACGCGGGCGGCCTGCTGCATGTTGTGGGTGACGATGACGATGGTGACCTCGTTGCGGAGTTCCGCGATGGTGTCCTCGATCCGGCGGGTGGAGGTCGGGTCGAGGGCGGAGCAGGGCTCGTCCATGAGGAGGACGTCGGGCCGGACGGCGAGCGAGCGGGCGATGCACAGGCGCTGCTGCTGGCCGCCGGAGAGCGAGGAGCCGGGCTGGGCGAGGCGGTCGCGGACCTCGCGCCACAGGCCCGCCTTGGTGAGGCACCGCTCGACGAGCTCGCGCTTCTGGGCGCGGGTGCGCCGCGTCCCGGTGAGCTTGAGCCCGGCGGTGACGTTGTCCTCGATGGACATGGCGGGGAACGGGTTCGGTTTCTGGAAGACCATGCCGATGCGGCGGCGGGTCTCGGTGATGCGCTGGTCGGGGGCGTAGACGTCGGCGCCGTTGAGGCGGACCTCGCCGCCGAGTGCGGCGCCGGGGACGAGCTCGTGCATCCGGTTGAGGATGCGCAGGAACGTGGACTTGCCGCAGCCGGAGGGGCCGATGAGGGCGGTGACGGTGCCGGGGCGCATGGCGAGCGAGACGCGTTCGAGGACTTTGCGGCTCCCGAACCAGGCGGAGACGCGGTCGGCCTCCAGCAGCGCGCCGCGGGCGGTCCCGTCCGCGGGGAGCGCGCCGGTGACGTCGGGGGTCTGCGGGAGGACCGCGGTCGTCCCGGCGGGCGGTTTTCGGGTGGCAAGCGGCTCAAGGGGATTCAAGGGGGAGGCTCCTCGGAAGTCGGGTGTTCCTTCACGCACTGCGATCCAACGGGCACGCTATGACCGAGAGCCCACAAGGGAATGAACCGGAGGTTCACGCCGCATGGCCCGTGATTTACCTCATACATGGGACGGTATGAACTGGACATTTCGCGGTTTTGTCAGCAGGCAATTCGCCCACCGGCCCCGAGTCGGACCGGCCGCCCGTGTGAGCTGGCGCTTCAACGGCTCCTTAACCGGCTGGGCATGGCCAGTTGACGCGGTCTTGGCCGCGAGGTGGTAGTTCCGGGGCTCGCGTTCCTTCAGTCTCGTAGTTGCTTCGCTTCGAAGCGCAACCACCTGACTCAAATGGAGTACCCATGCGAATCATGGCAAGGACCGCCGCTGCCGCCGCCGGCGTGGCGCTCGCCATCACCACCGGGCTCGGCGCCGCGAACGCGGACCCGTCGTTCCAGCCCGACGGCGCCGACATCGTCGGCGTCGGTTCCGACACCACCCAGTTCGCGCTGAACGACCTCGCGGCCACCTACAACGCCGCCTTCACCGGCGGCGACATCGCGTCCTGGGACGCGGTGAACCCGGCCACGGGCCTGCCCGGCGACACCATCTGGGCGGTGGACCAGGACAACGACGGCGTCCAGGACGCGAACAACGAGACGATCGTGCGCCCGAACGGCTCCGGCGCGGGCATCAACCACCTGCGCCTCGACGCCGCGTGCGACGGGACCCAGGACAGCTTCGTCGACTTCGCGCGCTCCTCGCGGGCCCGCCAGGCGAGCGACAGCCTCTGCGGCGGCGTGACCGCCGGCCCGCAGGTCCTGTTCCTGCCGTTCGCGCTCGACAACATGCGCTACGCGTCCAACCAGAACAACGCGGCCGTCGGCTCCTTCCCCGGCGACTCCGCCGGGACCAACGTCCCCGACGGCCTGACCGCGGCCCAGCTGGCCTCGATCTACAACTGCTCCGTCGACCAGTGGAGCGACCTGAACCCGGCGTGGTCCACCGCGCTCATCGACGCCAAGATCCCCCAGACCGGCTCGGGCACCCGCTCCGCGTTCCTGGCCGCCATCGGCGTCTCGGCGCCCGGCACCTGCGTCGACGCCGTCCAGGAGCACGACGCCTCCGCGGTCGACGGCAACGCCAACGCGATCGTCCCGTTCTCGGTCGGCCGCTACAACACCGCCGTTCCGGCCGACGCGAGCAACGTCAAGCCGGTCAAGCTGAACACCACGGGCTTCTTCCTGTCCCGCCCGCTGTTCAACGTCGTGATCGACCAGACCCCCGCTGACGGCACCAACGCCGGCGGCATCCGCTCCGACCTCCAGAACCTCTTCGGCGACAACGACGTCGACTGGGGCTGGATCTGCTCCGACGCCGCCAAGGCCGACATCGAGGCGGCGGGCTTCATCCAGCTCGACACCCTCGACGAGGGCGAGGAGACCAACCCCTGCGGCCTCGCCCAGTAGCGCGCCGCTGAACGCTCCCCCACCCTGTTGAAACGGAGCGGTCCGGGCGCCGATCGGCGCCCGGACCGCTTTGACGCGCGCTCAGCCCTTCAGGAAGGCCTCGTTCAGCTCGCGCTGGATCGCCTCGTCCGCCCACATCGGATGCTGCGGGGCGGCGTTGGAGCACACGATCGTGCCCCATGCGCCGACGCGGACCGAGTGCGCGACGGCGTCGCGGCAGATCTGGGCGCCGACCGGGCCCTCCTCGAAGCGGCCGTCGCGGGGCGTGTAGCCGACCCAGCCCTCCCCGAAGTAGCAGGGGATGCCGAGGCGCTTCGCGTGGTCGGCGGCGACGTCGATCCAGTCGCGGAGGCGGTTCGCCATGGCGATGCGGTGCGCGCCGTAGCCCTCGTAGAGGTAGCGGTCGAACTTGTCGGGGTCGCACCAGTCGTGGACGTAGATCTCGGAGGGCTGCATGATCGAGGCCTTGAGTTTCCAGGCGCTCGACTCGGGCAGGGCCCATTCGGCGATCGGCGGAGCGTCGGCGCGCAGGAGGCGTTCGTTCGCCGCGTCCTGCGGGAACTCGGCGGGGGCGCGGCGGAGGCCGAACTCGTCGATGAGGTCGTCGAGGACGCCGTAGACGTAGGGGTGGAACCCGAGCGCGGTCGCGTTGCGGGGCAGGCCGCGCAGGGAGCCGATCGGCACGCCGCCGTAGTTCGGGGCGCAGGGGACGTCGGGGTGCCGGGCGAGGAAGGCCGCGATGCCGCGTTCGAGGCGGTCCCGGAGCTCCACGACCGCGTCCTCGGCGCCCGGGAGACCGGCGGTGAGGTGCCCGATCTGGACCTCGTTGTGCGGCTCGACGCAGGCGATGACGTGGGCAAGGCCGTGCTCGGCGAGGAAGTCGACCAGGTCGGCCTGGGCCTCCGCGAGGACGGTGAGCCGGTCCTCGGGGTCGACGGCGTGCAGGGCCTCGTACCAGGCCGGGTCGTCGGCGAAGGCCGGGCTCTGCTGGTACTCCCAGGAGGAGGCGATGACCTTGACGCCGTGCCGGTCGGCGGCCCGGAAGAAGTCGAGCAGGTGCGCCTTCGCGTCGATCACGGTCGGTTCGCGCACGTCGTACCAGCGGACCCGCGAGCCGTAGTCGCCGCCGAGCGGTTCGAGCCGCAAGGTGCGCGTGTCGATGCCGGACCTGAACAGCAGGAAGGGCATCGCGCAGATCCGGACGGCGTTGTATCCGAGGTCGACGGCGCGCGCGAAGGCGGCGTCGAGGTCCTCGAAGGGCTCGCCGGGGCCGGTGCGCACGTACCAGGAGAAGTCCCAGAGCGTCATGGCGAGGCGTTCGGTTGAACGGGACGAAATCGGCATGGGGTGAACCGTACGGGGGCCGTGACGTCGGCGTCCATGGCCGTTCCGGCGGTTCGCATGGACGAATCGACGGCGGGCGGTCCCCGGAGGCGCGGCCCCCGGGGACCTTCAGTGCTAGACGCCGAGCCAGGACTGCGGGCCCGCGTACGTGTCGAGCAGCGTCGGCAGGGAGCTCGCGCTGTCGAGGGTGTACGAGTAGTAGTCGGACGGGTTGAACGCCGAGCCGCTGGTGACGCGGTCGCCGGTGCAGTCGACGCAGATGCTGCCGGACTGGCGCAGCTGCGCGGTCGAGTCCGGGTAGTACGGGTCGTTCACGTTGTCGAAGTACGAGTTCTCCAGGACCATCTTCGTGGAGCCGCGGGCGTAGTTCCCGTAGCCGCTGATGTCCTGGAGGTAGTTGTTGTAGAGGTGCGCCAGCGCGACGTTGTCGGTGCTGGGGTTGCGCTGGTTCGTGCCGTGGATCCAGTTGTGGTGGATGGTGATCCGCGCGGTGACGTTCTCGGTCCAGCCGATGCCGAAGGACTTGTTGCCGGGGCCGAGCTCGTTCCAGGAGACCGTGAGGTTGGTGGTGTCCTTGCGGGAGTCGATGATCCCGTCGTTCATGTTGTAGATGCGGTTGTGGTCGATCCAGACGTTGGAGGCGGTGTCCATCTGGATGCCGTCGTAGTCGTAGGCGTCGTCGCCAGGGTCGTCGTCGGCCATGAGGGTGTCGCGGATGGTGAGGTTGCGGATGATGACGTTGTTCGTGCCGGTGCCGAGGAAGAACCCGCCGCCGACAATCTGGCCGGAGGTGCCGACGCCGATGACGGTCTTGTCGGAGCCGACCGGGATCTCCTTGCCTTTGGGGCTGATGTTGATCGTCGCGGCGACGCGGATGGTGTAGGCGCCGGAGGCGGCGGCGTAGCGTTCGAGGTCGGCTTGGGTGGTGACGGTGACGGTGGTGCCGCCCTGGCCGCCGGTCACCCCTTGCCCGAAGCCTTCGAGCCGGTCGACGTTGGCGGGCCGGGTGCCGACGGGGATGAGCTTGAACTGCTGGTTGGTGGCGCCGGTCGCCGTGTACTGGGAGATCCTGCCGCCGTTGGCGGTCGACCACTCCCAGACATCGAGGGCCTTGCCCGAAGCGCGGTTCACGAACGTCGCATACCCACCGCTTTCAGTGATCCGCCACTGCTGGTTCGCGCTTCCGGCATCACCCCACTGCTGGACCTTCGCCCCGTCAGCGGTGGAGCCCGAGGCGACGTCGAGGACTTTGCCCGAATGGCGGACCTCGATCTTGTAATACCCGCCGCCCACATCGGTGAAGCGGAACTGCTGGTCCTGCGAACCGTTCGCAGACCACTGCACGAGCTCGGCACCGCTGTCGAGCGACGCCGCGCGGATGCCGAGCACCAGACCCGAGCTGCGGGACTGCACGTTGTACCAGGTACCGGTCTCGAAGGCTTCGGCCCTGGAGGTCTGCCAGAAGTTGAGGGACGCGGCCGCGAGGGCGGCGGCGAGGAGTGCCACCAGTGCGAGCGCGGAGCGGCGCGAGCGCACGGAGATTGAGGCCATGGTTGACGGTTCTCCTTGTCGGAGTCGGGATCACGGCCCGCGACATGCCGGGAATCGAAGGTCGTGAGTATTTACTTTCATCAATTTACATAACCGACGGGCGGACGCGCAAGGCGGCAGCCCGGCGAAGGCCGTCACCGACGGCGACGCTCGCGCGCGCTATACCGTTGAGGGAACGCCCGCTTCTCCTCCGAAGGACGCCCATGGACGAGCCCTCCCTCGCCGACCTGCCCGGATCGACACGCGCCGCGGTGGTCGCCTTGTCGGGGCTGTGCGGGGCGGGGCTGCTGTGCGCGTGCGTGCTCGGATTCGCCTTGGTGGCGCTCGCGCAGCTGCGGGCGGGCGGGACGGCGGTGCCCGCGGGGGCGGGGCCGTCGCTGTACCGGTTCGCGGCGGGCACGGCGGCGTTCGCGGTGTGCCGGGGCGCACTCGCGGCGATGATCATGCGGCGCAGCAACACTGCGCGGAAGCTCGCGGGACTCCTCGAAGCGGCGGCCATCGCGCTGGGCCTGCTGTCGTGGTACGGCGGGCCCGGGTTCGAGGGCCCGCGGGTCGCGGGACTCACCGTGGCGGCGGACGCCGCGTCGTGGTTCGGGGCGACGGCGGGCCTCGGCGTGTCGCTCGCGGTGATCCTGCTCTTGTGGACGCGCGCGTCAGAAGCCTGGTGCGGCCCTCAGGGAATGATCGAGTCGACGTAGCCCCCGTCGACGCGGACGGCCGCGCCGGTCGTCGCCGAGGCGAGCGGCGAGGCGAGGTAG
Organism: Glycomyces sp. MUSA5-2; assembly: GCF_037034145.1. Taxonomy (NCBI): domain Bacteria; kingdom Bacillati; phylum Actinomycetota; class Actinomycetes; order Glycomycetales; family Glycomycetaceae; genus Glycomyces; species Glycomyces sp. MUSA5-2. The sequence continues at coordinate 619,254 of NZ_JBAGKG010000002.1, read as the reverse complement.
GCGGTGAGGTTCGCGATCTCCTCGGGCTCGATGAGCCGGTGCAGGAGCGACTGGGGCCGGTGCAGGCGCATGAACTCGCGCTGCGCCTCGTCCCACGGCAGGTCCTTGTCGACGAGCTGGTACACGAAGTCCTCGACACCGCCGGTGTGGGTGGGCCCGGCGATCACGGCGTTGACGGTGACGCCGGTTCCGGCGGCGGTCTTCGCGAAGCCGCGGGAGACGGCCAGGAGCGCGGTCTTGCTGGTGCCGTAGTGGATCATCTCCTCGGGGATGACGATCGCGGAGTCGGAGGCGATGTTGAGGACCCGGCCCCAGCCGCGGGAAGTCATGCCCGGCAGGTAGGTGCGGATGAGGCGCACCGCGGAGAGCACGTTCACCTCCCAGTAGCGGCGCCAGTCGTCGTCGGTGATGTCGAGGGCGGGCTGGGCGCCGAAGATCCCGAGGTTGTTGACGAGGACGTCGACGGCGGGGAGCGACTCGGCGAGGCGCGCGGCGCCGTCCTCGGTGGCGAGGTCGCCGGGGGCCGCGAAGTAGTCGCCGCCGGTCTCGGCGGCGAGGCGTTCGACGGCTTCGGCGACGGTGGCGGGGTTGCGGCCGTTGACGCCGACGCGGGCGCCCGCGCGGGCGAGCTGCCTGGCGATGGCCTCCCCGATGCCCTGCGTGGAGCCGGTGACGAGTGCGGTCCTGCCGTCGAGGTCGATCGCGATCATGGCGCCGACTCTACCGCCGCGCCGGTCGCCTAGGGCGGGTTCGGAGTCCAGGGTCAGAGGCCGGGTTCAGAGGCCGAGGTCGCGGCGCGGGTCGCCGACCATGGTCGCGGGGTCGACGATCCGGTCGAAGTCCGCGGCGTCCACGCCGAGCGCGACGGCGGCCTCGCGGAGGGTCGAGCCCTCGTGGTCGGCCTTGTGGGCGATGGCGGCGGCCTTGTCGTAGCCGATGTGCGGGCTGAGCGCGGTGACGAGCATGAGCGAGCGGTCAACGTAGTCGGCGACGGCCTTCTCATCGAGCTCGATGCCCTCGACGGAGTGGACGCGGAGCGTCCCGCACACGTCGCCGAGGATGCGCGCAGAGTGGAGCACGTTCTGGATGACGATGGGCCGCATCGTGTTCAGCTCGAAGTTCCCCTGGGCGCCCGCGGCGGCGACCACGGAGTCCTCGCCGATGACCTGGAGGGCGACCATGACCGCGGCCTCCTGCTGGGTCGGGTTCACCTTGCCGGGCATGATCGAGGACCCCGGCTCGTTCTCGGGCAGGCGGAGTTCGTGCAGGCCCGCGCGGGGGCCCGAGGAGAGCCAGCGCATGTCGTTGGCGACCTTCATGAGCGCCACGGCGACGCCGCGGAGCGCGGCGCTGACGGCGACCATGCCGTCGAGGGAGCCCTGCGCGGCGAACTTGTTCGGGGCGGTGACGAGCGGCAGGCCGGTGAGTTCGGCGAGCTTTGCGGCGATGGCCTCCCCGAAGCCCTTGGGGGCGTTGATGCCGGTGCCAACGGCGGTGCCACCGGCGGCGAGTTCGCAGATTGCGTCAAGGGACTGCTCCAGGCGGGCGGCGGCGTCGCGCAGCTGCGCCTCCCAGCCGGACCACTCTTGGCCGACGGTGAGCGGCGTGGCGTCCTGGAGGTGGGTGCGGCCGATCTTGACGACCTCGGCCCAGCGGCGGGCCCGGTCGCCGATGGCGGCGGCGAGGGCGAGGACCTGCGGGAGGGTGCCGTCGCGGACTTCGAGGAGCGTGGCGACGTGCATCGCGGTCGGGAAGGTGTCGTTCGTGGACTGCGCGAGGTTGACGTGGTCGTTGGGGTGGACGATGCGGTCGCGGCCCAGCCCTGCGGCGAGGAGCTGGCTGGCGCGGTTGGCGATGACCTCGTTGACGTTCATGTTCGACTGGGTGCCGGAGCCGGACTGCCAGACGTACAGCGGGAACTCCTCGTCGAGGGAGCCTTCGGCGACCTCTTCGCAGGCGTGGACGATCGCGGCGGCGAGGTTCGGGTCGAGGCGCCCGGCTTCGGCGTTGACGAGCGCGGCGGCCTGCTTGACGATCCCGTAGGCGCGGTAGAGGCCCACGGGCATGCGGTCGTCGCCGATCGCGAAGTGCTGGAGCGCGCGCTGGGTCTGGGCGCCCCAGTAGTGCTCGGCGGGGACCTCGACCTCCCCCATGGCGTCGGTCTCGATACGGACGCCCGCGGCGCCCGTGCCGATGGGGAGATCGTGGTCGGCCTTGGGGAACGGCATCGTGCACCTCGCGCGGACGGGTCGCCGCACGGGGCCCCGCGCGGGGTGCCGATCCTACCCCGCGGAGCGGGTGACGGACGTTGTGTATCGAAGTTGGTCAATGTATTCTGTGGTGACCCTCACGGAAGTTCCACTGGAAGTTTCGGTTCGAGCGGTCCCACCGTTGACGCCGGCCCGTCCGGGGCCGCCCCGCACCGTCGATGATGGACTCGCCCCACCAGACAAGGACTGGCACATGGCATCATCGATCGCGCCCGGCTGCGCCCCGCCCTCCCCCGATCCCCTCGTCCATCAGCGCGCCCGGCACCGCCGCGGGCTGCGGTTCGCGCTCGTCGCCCTCGCGTCGATCGCCCTCGCCTCGGCGCTCGCGCTCTCGACCCGGTTCAGCGCGGAGGCGCAGGTGCAGGCACTATCCGAATGGGACGGCGCGGACTGCGCCGTCGCGATCCCCGGCAGCTGGGCCTCCAGCTCGCTGCTCCCCGACCCGTTCACGAAGCTCGACGGCACCCGCATCACCACCCGCGACCAGTGGGAGTGCCGCCGCTCCGAGATCAAGGAGCTCGCCGAGCGCACGATCTACGGCGACAAGCCGCAGCCCGACTCCGTCACGGGCACGGTGACCTCCTCGCGGATCACCGTCAACGTCAGCGACAACGGCCGCTCCACGAGCTTCTCCGCTTCGGTGCAGCTCCCCAGCGGCTCCGGGCCGTTCCCGGCCGTGATCGTCTACGGCGGCTTCGGCGCCGACACGCAGACGATCCTCGCCTCGGGCGCGGCGGTCATCAACTACGACCCTGGCGCGGTCGGCGCCGAGGGCACGCCGCGCAACAACAAGCAGGGCGCGTTCTACACGCTCTACGGCGCGACCAGTTCCACGGGCGTGCTCATGGCGCAGGCGTGGGGCGTCAGCCGCATCATCGACGTCATCGAGCAGTCGGGCGGGTCGATCCTCAACAGCTCCACGGGCGTCACCGGGTGCTCCCGGTACGGCAAGGGCGCGTTCGTCGCCGGGGCGTTCGACCAGCGCATCGACCTGACGATGCCCATCGAGTCCGGCTCGGGCGGCGTCGGCGCGATGCGCTCGATCGCGCAGGAGTCCGGTTCGCAGCCGCTGAGCAGCGCCTACGGCGAGCAGCCGTGGCTCGGCGACGCGTTCAGCGCCTACACGGGCAACCCGGCGGGCCTCCCGGTCGACACCCACGAGATCGTCGGCATGATCGCCCCGCGCGGCCTGTTCATCATGGACAACCCCCACGTCGAATGGCTCGGCGCCCGCTCGGGCGCGGTGGCGGCCCTCGGCGGCGCCGAGGTCTACAAGGCGCTCGGCGCCGGGTCGAACCTCTCGTACCACTCGAATGTCGCCGACGGCACCCACTGCGCCACGCGAAGCGAATGGCGCACCCCGCTCCAGCAGTCCATCAACGCCTTCCTCAAGGGCTCGGGCACCCCGCCGGGCGTCATCACCATGCACCCCAGCAAGTCCGCCAATCTGTCGCAGTGGCGGAACTGGACGACCCCGACACTCGGCAGCGGCAACCCGGGGTCGACGACGACCCCGGCGGAGACCACGAGCCCGGCCGAGACGACCTCGCCGCCGCCGACCGGTTCCGGCTGCACGGCCCGGGTCGAGGTCGCGAGCTCGTGGAACGGCGGCTGGCAGGGCAACGTCCACGTCACCGCCGGCAGCGCCGCGATCAGCGGCTGGCGCCTGACCTGGACCTGGGCGGGAGGCCAGCGCATCACCAGCTCCTGGAACGCCACGGTCACCAGCTCCGGAGCGACCGTTACGGCCGACGACGTCGGCTGGAACGGCTCGATCGCCTCGGGCCAGACCCAGAACGCCTGGGGCTTCATCGCCTCCGGCACCAGCACTGTTCCGACGGTGACCTGCACGGTCACCTAACTCAGCCCACACCGCGGGCGGGGCCCGGGGCGGTTTCCGCCCCGGGCCCCGCCCGCAATGTCGTACCCCCCGGGCACCGTTGATCCGGGGGCGGCCAGCCGAGCCCGGCCATTCGGGCTGCCCGAAAACTTCGCCCCAGCTCCCGTTGTCGTACCCCCCGGGCACCGTTGATCCGGGGGCGCCCGACCGCGCCCCGCCATTCCGGCTGCCCGAAAACTCCCCCGCCGCTCCCGCTGTCGTACCCGCCGGGCATTGTTGATCCGGGGGCGCCCGGCGGCGCCGCCCGATCCGGCGTGCCCTCCGGCCGCCCCTCCCCCGCTACTTACCGGCCGACCGGTTCGAATTCGTCACATCCGGGTTCCGCGATGTGAGCCGGGGTCACCACTGCTTGGTACGTTCGCGATTGTGTCCGAGCCTGCCCAGTCGACGATCAGCATGCGGCGCCTGTTCGTGCCGATCTACGGCCCGACCGTCCTGATCTCCATCGGCATGGGGGCGGTCGTCCCGCTCATCGCGCTCTACGCGCTCGACCTCGGCGCGAGCGTCACGCAAGCCGCGATCATCGTCGGCCTCATCGGCTTCGGCCAGCTCACCGGCGACCTCCCCGCCGGGTCCCTCGCGCAGCGCTTCGGCGAGAAGCCCGTGCTCCTCGCCGCCTGCGTGGTCGAGGCCGGCGCGCTCGTCGTCGCCTCCCAGACGACGTCGCTCCTGGTCGTCTCGGTCTGCGTGTTCGCGATCGGCCTCGCCTCCGCGGTCTTCGGCCTCGCCCGCCACGCCTACCTCTCCGAGGCCGTCGCGATCGCCTACCGCGCCCGCGCGCTCTCGACCCTCGGCGGGACCTTCCGCATCGGCTCGTTCATCGGCCCGTTCGTGGCAGCGGCGCTCATCGCCCAGTTCTCGATCGGCGCGGCCTTCGCGTTCGCCGCCTGCACCAGCCTCGCGGGCGGCCTGCTCAGCCTCCTCCTCCCCGAGCTCCCCGGCGACGGCGCGCGGCGCAAACCCGCGCCCGAGGCCGAACCCGAAGCGCGCCTGAGCCTCTGGCAGGTCATCCGCGACCACCGCAAGGTCCTCGCGCACCTCGGCTCCGGCGTCTTCCTCATCATGATCGCCCGCGCCTCCCGGACCGCGATCATCCCGCTCTGGGCCGCCCACCAGGGCCTCGACGCCACCACCACGAGCATCATCGTCGGCATCTCCGCAGGCGTCGACATCCTGCTCTTCTACCCCGGCGGCGCGATCATGGACCGCTTCGGCCGCATGTGGGTCGCGCTCCCCGCCATGCTCGTGATGGGCATCGGATTCCTGGTCCTGCCGCTGGCGGACACGGCGGTCCTCGTCGGCGTCGTCGCCTGCGTCATGGGCCTGGGCAACGGCGTCTCCTCCGGCATCGTCCTCACCCTCGGCTCCGACGTCGCCCCCGACCTGGGCCGACGCCAGTTCCTCGGCGCCTGGCGCCTCTGCGCCGACCTCGGCAACGTCGCGGGCCCCGGGCTCATCAGCCTCGTCTCCCTCGCGTTCCCCCTCGGCGCCGCCGCCGTCGCCCTCGGCGTCATCTCCTGGTTCGGCGTCGGCTGGCTCGCGAAATGGGTCCCCGTCTACGACAGGTCCCGCGACGCCGTCCCCGCGAAGGTCTAACCGAAGCGGGCGGCCGTCCACTCGCCGATCGACTGCTCGGTGAGTACCACGTCGAAGGCGGCCTCGGCCGCGCCGAGGAGGAACGCGTCGGGGCCGAGCGCCGAGGCGATCACGGCAGGCGGGTCGTCGCGGCGGAAGCCCATGAGGCCCGCCTCGAACGCGGCGGCGAACGCGTCGGGCGCCGCGCGGCGCAACTCTGGGGCGAGACCGCCGAAGGAGACCACCTCGGGGTCGAGGATGTTCGCGAGCCCGGCCGCGCCGCGGCCCAGGGACGCCGAGCACTGCTCCACGGCCGCACGGGAACCGGGGTCGACGAGCGCGTCGATGAGGTAGGCGCGCGGGTCGTCGGGCTCGGGGCGGCCGAGCAGGCGCGCGACCGCGCGGCCGTCGACCGCGACGTCCCAGCAGCCCGCGGCACCGCACGGGCACGGCACCGCGGGGTCGCCGAACGGCGCGTGCCCGAACTCGCCGCCCGCGCCCGAAGCGCCCGTGACGGCGAACGCGTGGTCGACGAACACGCCGCCGATCCCGACCTCGATCGTCAGGTACAGCACGGACTTGCCGGGGTGGGCGAGGCGCGCCTCCGCGAGCCCGGCGAGGGTCGCGTCGTTGCCGATCACCTGCGGCACAACGGGAAGCAGCGGCTCGACCTCGACGTCGCGCCAGCCGAGGACGCTCGACTGGCCGATGCGCCCGCGCCGCACCGTGGCCGCCGCCGAGACCGAGACCGCGCGGATGCGCGAGCCGTGCCGCGCGCTCAGCGCCTCCACGGCCTCGCGGACGGCGGCGAAGACCGGTTCGGGGCGCTTGGAGCCGTGGCGGCCGGTGGCCGGTTCGCTCAGCGTCCCTTCGAGATCGGCGACGGCGACGCGCCATTCGGCCTGCCGGATGTCGACGACGGCGACGAGGGGCCCGTCCGGGTGGGCGTGGAGCGTGGTCGTGGGGCGGCCGCGGCCGGTCGGCGGGGCGGGGTGCTCGGCGATCAGGTCGAGGGCGCGCAGGCGCGAGCAGATCTCGGTCGCGGTGCCGCTGCCGACCCCGAGGACGCGCGCGGCCTCGGCGCGCGTGACGCCGGGCCGGGCCCGCACCAGCCGCAGGAGGTCGAGCGCGCCGCTCCAGCGGGCGGCCTCGGCACGCCCCACTTTGATGGGTCCGGAGTCCGGGTCCGATGCTCGGGCTTGCGCCATGCCACCTCCAGCGTTTATCCTCGCGCTACGAGTTTAAATGATCCCCGGAGGGCTTCATGCGAAGCTACAGCAACCCCGCGGCCGTCCTGTTCGACATGGACGGCACCCTCGTCGATTCCGACGGCGCGGTCGTGCGCGCCTGGGCGGCGTGGGCCGCCGAGTACGGCGTCGACCCGCAGGTCGCACTCGCCGACCCGCACGGCAACCCCGCCCCGACCACCGTCGCCATCCTGCGGCCCGACCTCGACGCGCCCGGCGTCGCCGCGGCCGCCGCCCGGCAGCTGGAGTTCCAGTACGAGGACGTCGCCGACATCGTGGCCGCCACGGGTGCAACGCGACTGCTCGCGGCCCTGGAGCGCTCCAGCATCCCGTGGGCGGTGGTCACCAGCGCCGACGACCGCCTCGCCAAGTCCCGCCTGGACGCGGCCGGGATCGTCCCGCCGCTGCTGCTCACCTTCGACGACGTCGACCGCGGCAAGCCCGACCCCGAGGGCTACATGAAGGCCGCCGCGGCGCTCGGCGTCGACCCCGCCGACTGCCTCGTCGTCGAGGACTCCGAGCCGGGCCTCGCGGCCGGGCGCGCCGCGGGCGCGATGACCGCCGCGCTGCGGGGCCTCGAAGGCGATGTGTCCCTTCGGGACCTGAACGAACTCGCCGACCTCATCGAACGCGGCGCGCCGCTCAGCGGTCCGGACCGCCGCGGCGAGCGCGGCGCGCCCGCCGCCGGACTCGCCGATTCCGTCGCATCCAGGGACGCGGCGGGAACCGCCGGCCGCGGCGGATCCGAGCCGTCCGCCGGGTCCCGGGCCGAACCGGGCCGCCGCCATGGCGGCTGACACCGCGGTCGAGGCCCCCGACCGCGCCGTGGGCCGCGTCGTCGTCCTCGCGCAGGCCGGACTCGGCTTCCTCGTCTCCTCCTTCGGGCCCTACCTCGCCGGGATCGCCGCCGAACTCGACCGCCCCCGCGGCGGACTCGTCTGGCTCACCATGATGTTCGGCGCCGGGCTCGTCCTCGCCGCCGCCACCGGCCCCGCCGTCCTCCGCGCGGGCGCGGGCCGGGTCCTGCGCGCCGCCTGCGCGGCCACCGCCGTCGGCGCGGTCGCCATGGCCGTCACGCCGGACCTCGCCGTCGCCGGGCCGGGATCGGTCCTCGTCGGGGTCGGGTGCGCCGCGATCGCGCTCGCGACCCCGTCGCTCCTGCGCGGACCGGGCGCCGCCAAGCGGATCACGATCGCGGTCGGGACCGCCAGCGCCTCGGGTGTGCTGGCACCGCTCGCGTTCGGGGCCTTGGAGACCGCGGGCACGGCGGGCCGCTGGGCCATCCTCGCCGCGGTCCCGGCGCTGGTCGCCGGGACCGTGCACCGGACGGTCCGCGGCCCCGTCGAAGCGGAGGTCGAGCGGGGCCGGATCCCGGTGGGGCCCGCATCGCTCGGGTGGCTGCGGATCGTCCTCAGCGTCGCGTGCGAGTTCTGCTTCGTGGTGTGGGCCGTGGCGCGGCTGGCCGACACCGGCGTCGCGCTGGGGACGGCGTCGGCGCTGGGCGCGAGCTTCGGGATCGGCATGGCCGCGGGGCGGTTCGTCGGGCCGCGGTTCGTGGACCGGCCGTGGGCGGTCGGCGCGGCCGCGTCGGTCACGATCGCCGGGACGGTGCTCGTCTATCTCGGGCAGGACCCGGTGACGGTGACCGCGGGGATCGCCTTGGCGAGCCTGGGGATCGCGCCGCTGTACCCGATCATGCTGGGGCGCATGGTCGGGATCGAGGGGCTGACGTCGCGACATTCGGCGTCGATCGCGTCGCTCGCGTCCGGGACGGCGATCCTCGCCGCGCCCGCGGCGCTGGCGTGGCTCGACGGTCAGATCGGGCTGCGGGAGGCGTTCCTGCTGCCGGCGCCGCTGCTGCTGGTGCTCATGCTGCTCGCGAGACGGGCGCACTGAGACAGGTAAGGCCCCGGATCGTGCATCCTATATCCTATAGGATGCACGATCCGGGGCCGTGAGTGCCTTACTGCTCGGGTTCCTTCTTCTTTGTCGCCGAGAGCGATCCGGCGTGCGCCTTCTCGTCGGGGTTGCCGCGGGTCTTGATGAGGCTCGCGATCGTGACGATCACGAGCACGCCGATGACGACGCCGAGGCTGACCGGGGTGGTGATCTCGGGGATCGACGTGTTCACGTCGACGTGGGCCCAGTGCATGATGAGCTTCGCGCCGATGAACAGCAGGATCAGCGAGAGCCCCAGCGAGAGGTACACGAGGCGGTCGAGCAGGCCCTTCACGAGGAAGAACAGGGCGCGCAGGCCCAGGAGCGCGAACGCGTTCGCGGTGAAGACGATGTACGCCTCCTGCGTGACGCCGAAGACCGCGGGGATCGAGTCGAGCGCGAACAGCAGGTCCACCGAGCCGATCGCGATGAGCACGATGAACAGCGGCGTGACGACCTTGCGGCCGCCCTCCTTCGCGAAGAGCTTGCCGCCGATGTAGTCCGCGGAGACCGGCAGGAACCGGCGCGCGCCGCGGACCATGAGGTTCGACTCGACGTCGGGGTCCTCGTCTCTGTGGCGGAACAGCTGGATCGCGGTGTAGACCAGCAGCAGCCCGAAGACCAGGAACATGAACGAGAACGAGTTGATGAGCGCCGAGCCGAGCGCGATGAAGATGGCGCGCATGATGAGCGCGAGCACGATCCCGAACGTGAGGACCTTGTGCTGGTGGTGGTCGGGGACCGCGAACGTCGTCATGATGATGACGAACACGAACAGGTTGTCGACCGAGAGGCTCTTCTCGATGATGTAGCCGGCGAAGTACTCCGTGCCGGCGGCATTGCCGTACTGCATGCCGAACCAGACGCCGAACAGCACGGCGATGGCGATGTAGATCACCGACCAGGCGGTCGCTTCCTTGAACCCGACATGATGGGGCCGCAGGGCCGCCAGCAGCAGGTCCACCGCCAGTAGAACGACGATGAGTCCGATCGTCAAGGCCCAGGTGAGTGGGCTGATATCGAGCACGCTTCCTCCGTCAGATTGCCATCATCACGACTGCGGGTTGACATCACCCCAGTGCCCCGAATCCTAACGGCAAACCTTGCCAGCGGCCACGACAACCCCTCGCCATATTCGGGTCAGACGGCGTCGGCGCGGAACTCCTCCAGCGCGGCGGTCTGCTCCGCGGAGAGCGGGAAGTTCGCGTTGCGCGAGACCGGGTGGATCTCGGCCTGGTCCCAGTAGCGGGACGGGATGCTGGTGGCGACCCCGATGCGGCGCATCTCGGAGTGGAGCGTGTCGTACAGGCCCTGCGCGTCGAAGAGGTAGACGTGCTCGATGGACCAGGGCCGGTGGGCCGCAGCGGAAGTGCCACGCGGGCCGGTGAGGACCAGGTACGTGTCGAGGTCTTCGGCGTCGGTCATGTCGAGCAGGCCCTGGTTGCGCGGGTAGTGCTTGATGTTGACGCTGCGGCCGGCGAGCGGCCCGGCCCGGAAGTAGCCGTCGATGGCGCGGTCGGCGGTCGGTTCGAGCGCGATGTCGAAGACCTGCGCGGCGATCCAGTCCGAGAGGTGCCCGTGCGCGGCAGGGCGGCCGACGACGTCGGCGATGCGCTCGTCGATGGCGTTGCGCGCTCTGAGCAGCATGGCGATCGCTTTGATCTCGGCTGAGGACATCGGTGCTCCTTGTGACCCGTCCTCATCGTACCGAGGGATCGCGGGAGCCGCCCGAATGCGGCCCCCGGACGATTGCCTCCGGGCGCTTCCCCTGGCAGGCTATGGCGATGAGCGACTCCGGCGGTGCGACGCCGCCGACCCCCGACGGCGCTCCGCCCTCCGGCGCGCCCGCGGGCCCGGCTGACCGGGCCTGGACGCTGTACTACATGACCGACGCGGAAGGGCTGGACCTCGCCCCTCCCGAGCCCGAACCCCCGGCTCTGGGCATCGACCGCCTCGCCGACGAGCTGAAGGACCTGCTGACGGCCTCGGCGGAGCCGATGGACGGCCACGGGCACTTGGGGCACTTCGCGAAGGCCGCCGAGGAGGCCGCGAACGTGGCCGGGAACCCGAACCTCGTGGCCGGGACCGTCAGGTGGATCGTGACCGCCGGGTTCATGGCCGCCGGTGCGCCCCAGCCGTTCCCGCAGCTCGCCGGATACTGCGCGTTCCGCACCGCCGAGCATCTGGCCGAAGCGCTCGCCACCGACGCGGACACCATGCGCGCCAATGCCGTCATGGCCTTCGCCGAGTCGCTGCACGTCGCCGACGCGCTCAGCTGCGCCAGCCGCGGCCTGCTCGACACGTGCGAGTCGCTGCGGGTCCTCCAGCAGCGCTATGACGACGGGCAGCTCGACGCGCTGATCGACGGCTTCACCCCCGACGGGCCCCCGGAGATCGACCTGCCGTTCGCCCCGCACGACCCGGCCCCGCCCGAGCCGCCCGCGGAGCAGCCGTGGAGCCCGTTCCAGCGGCGCGCCGACGCGCCGTCGCGGATCGTCAGACCCGCTGCGCCGCAGCCGGAGTACGCGGCCCCCAGGGAGGACGCCGGGTTCCTGTTCTTCCGGGACCACGAGCGCACTCATGGCGGGCGGCTCGCGCCCGGGTGCCTCGACCAGTGGTGGCCCGCGCCGATCCGCGTGGGCGGCAGGCGCTTCGCGACCGCCGAGCACTACATGATGTGGTCCAAGGCGAAGCTGTTCGAGGACGAGCTGGCCGCCGCGGCGATCCTCGCCGAGGACGACCCCGAGCGCGCCCGCGCCCTCGGGCGCACCGTCACCGACTTCGACCTGCGGGTGTGGGAGCGGCACCGGTTCCAGATCGTGGTGCGCGGCAGCATCGCCAAGTTCGGCCAGCGCGGCGAACTGCGGAACTTCCTGCTGTCCACAGGAGACCGCATGCTGGTGGAGGCGAGCCCCGACGACCCGGTGTGGGGCATCGGCCTGGAGGCCGACGATCCGCGCGCGGCCGACCCGCGGACCTGGCAGGGCCAGAACCTCCTCGGGTTCGCTTTGATGACGGCGCGGCGGCACCTGCGCACGGCCGGATAGCGAAACGCCCGCTCCGATGTGGTCGGAGCGGGCGTTCGAGTCGGCCTAGACGGCGTTCCAGCCGCCGTCGCTGGCGAGGACGACGCCGTTGGTGTTGCTGGAGTCGTCGCTGAGGAGCCAGGTGATGGCGGCGGCGAGCTGCTCGGGCTGGGCCGGGTTCCCGGCGTTGACGAAGTACGGCTGGAGGCGCTCGATGCCGAGCTGGGACTTCGGGGTCGCCTCGATGTTCGTGGCGACGCCGCCGGGCGCGACGGCGTTCGAGCGGATGCCGTCCTTGCCGTACACGACGGCGACGTGGCGGGTGAGGCCGACGACCGCGTGCTTGGAGGCGGTGTAGGCGGCGCCCGCGGCGGAGCCGCGGATGCCGGCTTCGGAGGAGACGTTGACGATGGCGCCGCCGCCGGAGGCGGTCATGACCGGGAGCGCGGCGCGGATGAGGCGCAGCGGGGCGGTGAGGTTGACGCCGAAGACGCGGTCCCAGGTGGCGTCGTCGACCTCACCCGCGGGGAGGAAGCCGTCCATGATGCCCGCGACGTTGGCGAGGCCGTCGATGCGGCCGTCGGCGGCCGCCACGACCCGGTCGATGACCTCGGCGGCGGTGAGGTCGCCCGCGACGGGGCGGATCTCGATCTCGGAGGCGAGCTTGTCGAGGCTCTCCTGGTTGACGTCGGCGGCGACGACCGTCGCGCCCTCGGCGGCCAGGCGCAGCGCGGTGGCGCGGCCGATGCCCGATCCCGCCCCGGTGACGATGACGGTCTTGCCGGTGAAGCGGTCTTGCGTTCCCATGAGTCCCCCTTTGGTCCCTGCCGCCCGGCGGGGCGGCCCGTGTCGCAGTATTCCCCCGGGCCGGGCCCGGGGGCGGCGGTTCACTCGATCCGTTGCATTAAGTCAACTGACTGACTTAAGATTAGCGCGGTCAGCACAGGGGTGCGCAAAGGGGGAAAGCTATGAAATCGGTCATCGTCTCGGGGCCGGGTGCGACGGACGTGGTCGAGGTGCCGACACCGGTGCCGGGGCCGAAGGACGTCCTTGTCAAGGTCCGCGCCTGCGGCATCTGCGGCTCCGACGGGTTCTACGTGCAGATCGGCGGCATCCCGCCGCGCCAGGGCGCCACGCCGCTCGGCCACGAGCCCGCCGGGGAGATCGTCGAGGTCGGCCCGGAGGTCGAGGGCCTGAAGATCGGGGACCACGTGGTGGTCAACCCGATCGGCCCCGGCAGCGGCATGACCGGCTCGGGCGGGCCGCAGGGCGCGCTCTCGGAGTACCTGCTCATCGAGGACGCCCGCGTCGGCGTCAATCTCGCGGTCATGCCCGACGAGGTGCCGTTCCACGTCGCGGCGCTGAACGAGCCGATGGCCGTGGCCCGCCACGCCGTCAACCGCACCGGCGTCAAGCCCGGCGACAAGGTCGCGGTCTTCGGGGCCGGGCCGATCGGGCTCGGGGCCGCGATCGGGTTCAAGCTCGCGGGCGCCGCGCACGTCACCGTCATCGACATCCAGCCCGCGCGCCTGGAGAAGGCGCTGGCGGTGGGCGCCGACGCCGTCGTCGACTCCTCGAAGGAGGACGTCGCCGCGCGGCTGACCGAGCTCCACGGCGCCGGAGCCACCGCCTTCGGCAAGCCCCGCGCCGGGACCGACGTGTACCTGGACGCCGCGGGCGCCCCCGCGGTCCTCGCGACCGCGCTCGCCGCCGCGAAGCACCGGGCCACCGTGGGGATCGTCGCCGTCCACAAGAAGCCCGTGGAGGTCCCGTTCGGCGACCTCCTCGACTCCGAGGTCGACATCGTCCTGTCCATGGGGTACCCGGACGAGATCTTCCAGGTCACCGAGGAGATCGCCGCGAACTGGAAGAAGTTCTCGGTCATCGTCAGCGACGTCTTCCCGTTCGAGCAGGCTCAGGAGGCGCTGGCGACCGCCGCGACGCCGGGCGCCGCGGACAAGGTCGTCGTGGTCTTCGACTAGGCCTCGGCCGGGACGGCTTCGGGCGGAACGGTTTCGGGCGGGACTGCTTCGGGCGGGAGCGGGGCGCGGCGGCGCTTCAGGTGCAGGTAGCCGAGGGCGAGGGCCGCGATCCCCAAGGGCAGCAGCAGGTACCAGGTGAGGGCCGTGCCGATGAGGGCGGTGCAGGCCGTCGCGAAGACGGCGCGCTGCCGGGCGCGGCCCTGGAGGAGCTTCACCGCGGCGGCGCACGCGGTGACGGTGACCGCGGCGAGGACCGCGGAGGTCGCGCGCATCTGCTGGTCCAGGCCCAGGCCGAACGCGGTCGTGGTCGCGAACGCGGTGCCGGTGAACGCAGCGAGCAGGAGCAGCGCGCGGTGGGGCGTGCGGCCCGGCTCGTGGCCCTTCGCGAGCGGCGCGGGCATCGCGCCGTCGCGGGCGAGGGCCGCGCCGAGGCGGGAGGCCCCGGCGATGAACGTGTTCATCGCGCCGAGGCTCAGCAGCGCCGCGCAGACGGCGGTGAGCGGGGCCGCGGCCGGACCGAACGCGTACGCGAGCAGGTCGGTCAGCGGCGTCGCCGATTCGCCCGCGGAGGAGCCGAGGACGCCGGCGGTCGCGGTGGCGAGCGCCAGGTAGATCGCGGCGACGACGGCGAGCGCGAGGGCCGTGACGCGCCGCAGCTGCCTTGCGGGGTCGCTGAACTCGCCGGACAGGTGGCTGGCGGCCTCCCAGCCGGAGAACGCGTAGAACAGGACCGCGGCGGCCGAGAGGATGCCCGCGATGCCGTTCGGGGCGAACGGCGTCAGGTTCGCGGGGTCGAAGTGCGGGAGCGCGGCGATGCAGGCGACGGCGAGGAGCGCGGCGAGGAGTCCCATGAGGACGAGCTGCGCGCCGCCGGAGAGGCGCAGCCCGATGTGGTTGGCGGCGAACGCGGTCGCGAGGAGGACCGCGGCGATGGCGACGACGGCGCCGTGGCCCAGCCCGGCGGCGTCGGCGATATAGGCGGCGCCGACGAGCGCGGCGGAGCTGGCGCCGACGGGGATGACGCTGAAGAACCACCAGCCGCAGACGGCCGCGGCGCGGTCGCCGAACGCCGCGCGGGTGAAGGTGGCGACGCCGCCCGCGTCGGGGCGGCGGGCGGCGAGTTCGGCGAACGTCGCCGCGACGGGAATGGAGAGGAGCAGCAGCGCGACCCAGGCGACGATCGCGGCGGGCCCGGCCGCGGCGGCGGCGAGGCCGGGGAGGGCGAGCACGCCGGGGCCGAGGATGGCGCCGAGGTAGAGGGCGGTCCCGCGGGCGGTGCCGAGGGACCCGGTGGAGCGGGTGGTCATGTGGACCAACGCTAGACGCATGGTCGGCCGTTCGGCGGTCTCACCGAACGCACGGTCGGAATCGGGTGCATAATCCGTGGATGGACGAACTTGACGCGTCGATCGTGCGCCTCCTCCAGTCGGATGCGCGGCTGTCGAACCGGGAGCTGGCCCGGCGCCTCGGCGTGGCGCCCTCGACGGCCCTGGAGCGGGTCAGGGCGCTCACGCGCCGCGGCGTGATCCGCGGCTACGGCGCCGACGTGGACCTGAAGGCCCTGGGGCGCACCGCGGAGGCGCTCGTGTCGGTGCAGCTGGCGCGGCACCAGCGGTCGATCTACGAGACGTTCCGGGAGACCGTCGGGTCGTGGCCGGAGGTGGTGACGCTGTTCGTGGTCTCCGGCGGCAGCGACATCATGCTGCACATCGCGGTGCAGGACTCCGAACGGCTGCACGCGTTCCTGGTCGACCGGCTCGCGACCCGCCCGGAGGTGGCGCGGTTCAACACGACGATGGTGTTCGACCGGCACCACAACCGGGTCCTGGAGCCGCTCGCGGAGGAGTGAGCACGCCCGGCCCAGAATGTCCCCCATGAGTGTTCCGCTGCCGCACGAAGACCCCGACCCCGCGCGCCCCTGGCTCGACTACCGGGGCTCCCTCGAACTCGACCCGGCGCCGCGGCGCGGGTACCCGTCCGCGCGGGCGTACGAGCCGAACGCGGCCATGCCGGGGCACTGGCGCGAGGTCAGGGAGCGCGCCGCGGACCGGATCCTCGCCGCCGCCGACGCCGCCGTCACCGACCCCGCCATCGCCGCGGCCGTCCGGGCGTACCTCGGCGGCGAGCCCGACCCGCTCGGCGCGGCGGCCGCGTTCCAGACGGCGGCCGCCCACTTGAGCCTGTGGGAGGTGACCCGGGACTACGTGCAGATGGACGCCTGGATCGCGGAGCACGGCGCCGACTTCGCGGTGGTCGCGCTCATGCGGCAGTGCGAGACCCGGATCGTCAACGCGGACACCGGGAAGAACTTCGTGTCCTCGCGGTACCGCCCGGAACGGCCCGCGCTCCAGTTCGCCCCCGCGCGCCCGTTCGGCGAGATCTGGGCCCGCGGCCCCGAGGCGCTGAGTCTGCGCACCATGCTGTCGACGCTCCCCGAACCGGAGTACCGGCACTTCCGGGAACTCCTCGAACCGTTCGGCCGCAACCACTACCAGCGGCTCGTCCGCGCCTACGCCATGCCGACCGAGCGGGACTGGGCCCGCGAGGTGTTCGCCGAATGGCCCGAACGCGACGAGAAGACCTGGTACTCCCAGAACCTGCTCGCCGCGATCGTCGGCTCCCCCGACGAGCTCGCGACGGCGCAGATCCACCGGCTCCCCAGCCACCGCGGCCAGGCCCCCGGAGCCGCATCGCTCGTGGAGGCGCTCGGCGCCGCTGCCGCACCGTTCCTCATCGGCGCCTTGAGCATCGACACGCACGAACACGTCGGGAAATCCTCGATGCACGCCGTGCTCGCCGGGCTCCCCAGCGACGCGGCCGTCGAATACCTGCTCGCGAACATGGTCGCCGAACGGACCTTCCCGGACGTGCCCGACATGGCCGCGCGCTTCCCGCGCCGCACCCTGCGGATGATCGCGAAGCTCACGGACCGGGCCGAACCGTCCCTGCGGTCGCGCTTCGCGCACCTCGTCACGACCGTGCCCGAACTCGAAACGGCCCGCGAGAAAGCCGAACCCGAAGTGGCGGAAGCGATCGAGCGACTCGTCAGCCTCGCCGACGCTCCGCCCGAGACCGCCGCGCTCCCCGAGTTCCTGGCGAGCCCGCCGTGGAAGCGCAAGGCCCCCAAGCGGAAGAAGCTCGTCGCTGACGTCGCGCCGCTCGGCGAGGACGGGCTGCACTGGCGCGACGGCGAACGCGACCGGTGGCGCGACAGCCCCGACGCCATGCAGCGGCGGCTCGCCGAAACCGAAGACACCGCTGAAGCCCTTGCGGCCCTGGCGAAATCCGCGAACGGCCACCGCGCGCTCCCGCCGCTCGCCGGACCCGCGGCGGCCCGCATCGCCGCCGACTGGCTCGTGCGCCTGCGCTCGACCCGCCTCAGCGTCGGCGACTGGCTCGACCGCCACGGCCTCGAGGCGGCGCGCTGGCTCGCCCCCGACGCGGTCAGCAGGGCGGGCAAGCAGCGGAAAGCCGCCGAAGCGGTGCTTCGCGATGTCGCCCGCAGGTTCGGCGAAGCGGCCGTCCTCGCCGCGGTCGCACCGTACGGGGAGGAGACAGCCACTTCGGTAGCGGAAATCCTCGCGGTCGACCCTCTCGACCTCGACGGCCGCAAGGCGCCCAAGCTCCCCGACTGGGTCGAGCCGGTCCTGAACATGCCGGTGCTCCTGCGCGGCGGCCGGGAACGCCTGCCGCGCGAGGCGGTCACGCACGTCGTCGGCGCGATGGCCCTCGACTCGCCCGCGATCCCCTACGCGGGGCTCGACATCGTCAATGCGCACTGCGACCCGGCGAGCCTGAGCGCGTTCTCGTGGGCGATCCTCGAAGCCTGGGAGACCAACGACGCGCCCGCGAAGGACGCGTGGGCGATGACGCAGCTCGCGCGCTTCGCCGACGCCGACGCGGTCGCACGCCTCGAAGGGCTCATCCGCGCCTGGCCCGACCGCAACTACTCCAAGCGGGCCCTCAACGGCCTCGAAGTGCTCGGCGCCGTCGAATCCGAGGACGCGCTCCGCGCCGTCCACCGCCTCACCCGGTTCCGCGGCTCGAAGGCCGTCAAGGCCGCCGCCGTGAACCAGGTCGAGCTCGTCGCCGCCGGACTCGGCCTCGACACCGACCAGCTCGCCGACCGCCTCGTCCCCGAGACCGGGTCCAACGCGGTCGTCGCCGAGCAGGCGGTACGGCTGGAACGGGCCATGGCCGACGGCCGCACCTGGACCCTGGACGAGTTCCGGGAGCACCTCCTCGCGCACCCGCTCCTCGGCACGCTGGCCCGCAGGCTGGTCTGGACGGCGGACGGGACGGCGTTCCGGGTGGCAGAAGACGACACGTTCGCCGACGCCGAAGACGACGCGATCGACCTCCCCGCCGGAGCCGCGATCCGGCTCGCGCACCCGGTCCTCCTGGACGGCGCACTCGACACCTGGGTCCGCCAGCTCGCCGACTACGAAGTCCTCCAACCCTTCGACCAGCTCGGCAGGCCCGCCCGCAGCGTCACCGAAGCCGAGGCCGCCGCCGGCCGCCTCACCCGCTTCGAGGGCCGCAAAGCCCGCACCGGGCCCGTCCACGGCCTCGCCAAGAGCACCTGGGCCGCCGTCCGCGACGGCGGCACGACCGTCGGGATCGAACGGCGCTACCGCTCCGGCACCGTCCGCGTCGGCTTCTCCCCCGGCTACGCCGGAGGGCCCTACTTCGACCCCGACGCCGTCCAGGTCGTCGACACCGTGCGCTTCCCCGCGGGCCTCGACCCGGTCTCCCTGAGCGAGGCCGTCGCCGACCTGGAGAAGATCGCCAAGGAGTAGCTACTCGGCGGCGGCCTGCGCCGCGGCCCCCGGGAGATGCTCCAGGGCGGCCCCGAGCAGGCCGCCGACCGCCGTGATCCGGTCGGCCATCGACTCCG
Organism: Glycomyces sp. MUSA5-2; assembly: GCF_037034145.1. Lineage (NCBI taxonomy): Bacteria > Bacillati > Actinomycetota > Actinomycetes > Glycomycetales > Glycomycetaceae > Glycomyces > Glycomyces sp. MUSA5-2. The sequence continues at coordinate 600,419 of NZ_JBAGKG010000002.1, read as the reverse complement.
GGTCGAGCGGGTCCTCCCCCTCCGTCACCCACAGGTACACCATCGCCCCGAACCCGCCGGTGATGAACGCGGCCAGATCGTGGTCGAGCCGCCCCGGCAGCACGTCCCCGAACCGCGCCCGCATCGACTCGCTCCTTAGCGGCGACAGCAGCCCGCTGACCTCCCGGTTCAGCGCGAACGCGCTCGCGGAGTTGAACATCGCCCGGTAGAACCCCCTGTGCGCCGCGAAATGCCGCGCCAACGCGAGCGACCGCGCCCGCCCCACCGCCGTCTCCGGCGCCGCCCGCCACGGCTCGAACAGCTCCCGCCGGACCAGGTCCAGCGCCGCTTCGAGCAGCAGCCGGTCCCGGTCGCCGTAGTGGAGGTACACGAGCTGGCGGCTGACACCCGCCGCATCGGCGATGTCCGAGACCGGCACATTCGCGGTCCCGCGCTCACTGACCAGCGCAATGGCAGCACCGAGCAGCGCGGCGCGCGTTCGTCGCACCCGGCGGTCTTTGGCGGGCGAGGGAGGGTCGAAACTCACCCGACGAGGTTAGACACCTGTCAACCAATCGACAACTATTCGACGATTTGAGCAGCGCCCCGCCCCTCTGTCGGACCCCACGGGCATCTTTGAAGCCGGGGGCGCCACCGAACCAGAGAATCTCTCATCGCTGTCACACCCCGCAGGCACCCTTGCAGACGGGGGTGACTCCAAACCCGAGGATCACTCACCACGGAGCGACGCGAAGCTCACGAGGACCGCTCACCGCCAAGCAGCACCGACCCGGGAGCGCCCACCGCCTACTCGAAGCCGAGGGCGTCCACGTAGAACCAGGCGCCGCCAAGCCGTTCGAAGACGCTGTTCTCGGTCTGGGAGCCGGGCCCGTCGGCGTCGGTGTAGCTCGCGCGGAAGCGAACGGTCCCAGTGGTGTGGAGCGGCGTCCCGCCGGTCGTGTCGAGGATGTCGAGGCCGGTCCAGGTGCGGCCGTCCGCAGCGAGGTCGAGCCGGTCGGGACGCGTGTCAGGATGCCAGGTGCGCAGCAGATACGCCTCGTCGCCGACCGCGAAGGCGCTGTAGCGCGAGCGCATCAGGGTTTCAGCAGTCGGGGCCGCGGCGGCGCCGGTGTGGAAGCGGCCGCAGCAGGCGGTGTAGGTCTCGCCGGAGCCGCACGGGCACTTGGCGGGGCGGGCGGGCTTGCGGGAGCGTCGCGGCATACCGGGATTGTCCCGGAGGGGCCGGACCGGCCCGGAGGCCGGTCCGGCGGAGGGAACGAAGTGGCGAAGGGCCCGCGGCGGGCCCTTCGCCACCCGACTAGCAGTCCTCCAGGTAGGAGGTGACGACCTCGGCGTACGCGGCCTGGCCGGCGGCGTTCGCGTGGAAGGACTCGACGTTGCCGGTGTACCCGAGGATCCAGGCGTCGGCGGTGCAGACCTCGTGGCCGACGAAGGCGTCGCGCACGTCGGCGAACGCGAAGCCGTGGTCGTCGGCGACGCCCGCGGTGGTGTCCGCGAGCAGGTCGGCGGTCTCGTTCAGGAGGGCCTGCTCGGCCGGGGTGATGGCGAGCGAGCCGGCGCAGGTCGCGCCGCTGAAGAGGCGCGGGTTGCCCACGACGGTGACGTCGGCCCACGGCGACAGGTCCTCGACCTGGGTGTACAGGTCGTCGAGCTCCGCCGGGAGCGAGGTCGTGATGATGTTCTGCGCGTTGGCGATCGCGGCCTCGCACAGCGCCGTGTCGGTCCCGGCGCAGGCGCCGAGGACCGAGGAGAAGCCCGCATCGTTGCCGCCGACGCCGATCGTGACCTCGCTGGTGCGCCAGGTCAGGTTGCCGAGCTGGTCGGCGACGACGTCCTCGACGCGGGCGCCCGAGCAGGCGTCGAACGACAGCTGCGCACCGGTCGCCTCCGCGGCGAGCACCGGGTAGGCGTTCGCGGAGCGGTAGCAGGTGGTGTCCTCGTAGTCGCCGGCGCCGACGCCGGAGACGTAGGAGTCGCCGAGCGCGACGTACCGCGGCGTCCACCAGTCGGCCGAGGCCGGGCTGGCGAAGGCGGCGCCGCCGATGCCGGCGGCTGCGGCCACCGCGGCGACGCGGACGAGGATGCCGCGGGTCTTGCTGGGAGTTGCGGTCATTGGTCTCCTTCTGGGTGCCTCGCGGCGGTTGTCGGGTGGGGCCCCCGCCGCTGGTGCCGCCATTCTATGAGTCGGAGTCCAATGTGTGTGGCCGCGTTGGGCCGCAACGGGAACCGGCCCGCGGGGATCCCCCGCGGGCCGGTCGGGTGCAGCGCTCTAGTAGTCGAGCAGCGGGAGGACGACGCCGGTGTAGGCGTCCTGCCCGGCGGCGTTCGGGTGGAACGACTCGACGTTGCCGGTGTAGCCGAGGATCCACGGGTCGGCCGAGCAGACGCCGTGGCCGTCGAAGGCGGCGCGCGGGTCGGCGAAGTCGAAGCCGTGGTCGGCCGCGACGGCCGCGGTGGTCTCGGAGAGGAGGTCGGCGGCGTCGTTCAGCAGCGCCTGCTCGGCCGGGGTGATCGCGAGCGCGCCCGCGCAGGCGGTCTCGGCGAAGAGGCGGGGGTTGCCCACGACGACGATGTCGGCGTCGGGGGCCTTGGTCTCGACCTGGGTGTAGAGGTCGTCGAGCTCGGCGGGGAGCGAGGTGGTGATGATGTTGCGCGCGTTCGCGATCGCGCTCTCGCACAGGGCCGTGTCGGTTCCGGCGCAGGCGCCGAGGACCGAGGAGAAGCCCGCGTCATTGCCGCCGACGCCGATGGTGACGTGCTCGGTGTTGACCGGGCGGAGGTGGCCGAGCTGGTTGGCGACGACGTCCTCGACGCGGGCGCCCGAGCAGGCCTCGAACCAGAGGCGCTCGCCGAGGGCGGTGGCCGACTGGCTGGCGTAGGCGTTGGCGGAGCGGTAGCAGCCGTCGTCGGCGAGGTAGTCGCCGGCGCCGACGCCCGAGGCGTACGAGTCGCCGAGCGCCACGTACTGCTGGATCGTGATGTCGGCCGAGGCCGGGGCCGCGAGTCCGGCGACGCCGAGACCGGCGGCCGCGGCGACGGCGGCGATGCGGCCGAGCGCGCGGAGGGACTTGCCTTCCTTGAAGGACACAGGGTCTCCTAGTTGTCGACAGGGCCGGCGGGGGCGCCGTTCGGACGGCCCCGCCGGAGGACCGCGTCATTATAAGCAGTGAAGTCCATTGTGTCGCAATAGAAACGGTGTGTGATGTAGCGTCCGGGGAGCGGGGTCCGGACGCCGTCTCGATCCCGAAACGGTTTCCTGTCGCCGGAAACTGTTTCCGGCGGGCGGCTATCATGTCGGTACACGACATGGACGAGGTGCACCACATGAGCGATCCGGCCCGCCCGCGCGCGACGCTGTCCGAGGTCGCCGCGCGCGCCGGCGTCTCGAAGGCCACGGCCTCCAAGGTGCTCAATGCCCGGCCGGGCGTCGCCGAGGAGACGCGGCGGCTCGTGCGCGAGGCCATCGCCGAGCTCGGGTACGTGCCGACCACGGGGCCGCGCGAGACGCCCGGCGGGCAGTCGATCCACGTCGTGTTCGACACGATCCTGAACATGTACGCCGTCTACGTGCTCGACGGGATCATCAGCGGCGCACGGGATCTCGGCGTCGAGGTGGTCACCAGCTCCCTTGAGGAGGGCGGCCCGGGCCACCCGGTCCCGCTGGGCGCGGACCGCATCAAGGAGATCGCCGCGCAGGGCGCCGCGGGCCTGGTCGTGGTCACCGCCGAGCTCACGGCGGAGGAGATGACCGCCTGCGAGCAGGCCGACCTGCCGCTGGTCGTCATCGACCCCGCGAACCCCCTCGACGAGCGCGTCACCAGCCTCGGCGCCACCAACTGGGCCGGCGGCGTCCAGGCCACCCGCCACCTGCTCGACCTCGGCCACAGGCGGATCGGCTTCGCGGGCGGCCCCGTGCAGTCCGTCCCGGCCCGCGAGCGCCTCCACGGCTACCGCGAGGCCCTCGAATCCGCCGGCATCGACCTCGACCCGGCCCTCATGGGCTCGGGCAAGTTCGAGGAGTCCACCGGCGCCGTCCTCACCGACCGCATGCTCGACCTCGACAACCCCCCGACCGCGATCTTCGCCGCCAGCGATTCCATCGCGGTAGGCGTCCTCCGCAGCGCCCGCCGCCACGGCCTCGCCATCCCGGACGACCTCAGCGTCGTCGGCTTCGACGACACCTACAACGCAATGTGGATGGAGCCCCCGCTCACCACGGTCAAGCAGCCCCTGCGCCAAATGGGCCGCGTCGCGGCCCGCACGGTCATCGACCTCGCCGCAGGCAAAGTCCCCGACTCCCACCACGTCCAACTCGCGACCACACTGGTCGTACGAGACTCAACGGCCCCGCCCCGCCCCTGATCGGCGCACAGCGCACAGCCCGCGACCGCGCCTCGGAAGCCGTCTCCGTCCATCCCGCCCCGCTGCGCAGGGTCCGACCGCTCTTTCCCGCTGCCGGTCGAGCCGACACCCCTTCGCAGGCGCGCCGCACCTCGACCACGCGGCTCGCGGCGCATCGGCCGCCGAGAGCGCTAGTCGCCGTAGGACTCCTCAAGGGCGCGCTCATATGCCACGAGCGTCTCCACGAACACGACCCGCTCCGTCTCGGTCAGCGGCGTCAGCGCCTTCCGCCAGGCGGCCGCGCTCCCCGCGAGCCACGCCTCGATCTCCGGGCGCATCTCGTCGGAGATCGAGACGATCCGCCGACGGCGGTCGGCGTCGTCCTCGCGGCGTTCGAGCACGCCCTTCCGGCTGAGCTCCCCCACCATCAGACTCACGGTCGTGGGCGCAACTTCGAGCCGGGCGGCCAGGTCGTTCACCGTCGCGGCCCCGTCGAAGAGCAGCAGCGCGAGCAACGAGAGGTGGCGCGGGCTCAGGTCGAGCGAGCGCACCTTCTCCGGCACCGGCAGCCGTTTCGCGCGCCCGACCATCCGCGGCATGAGCAGCAGCAGTTCCCGGATCGCGTCATCGACGCCCCAGCGAGCGGCCACGGCCGCACCCCCAAATCTCCCTCATCACCAAATTATCTTTGCTTTCAAAGCAAAGATGTATTACCTTTGACTCCAAAGCAAAGAGATTCCACTTTTGCTTTGAAAGCAAAAGTGTTCCACCCGCATGCTACGTGAGGGCGCGCCCTGCGCCCGGCGTTCGCATGCCCGAAACCAGGAGCGACACCCATGACCAACCTCGACGGCCCGATCCTCGTGACCGGCGCGCGCGGCAATATCGGCTCGCGCGTCGCGAGCACCCTCGCCGCGGCCGGACACGCCGTCAGGGCCTCCGCCCGCGATCTGACGAACCTCGCAGTTCCCGAAGGGGCCGAAGCGGTCGCACTCGACCTCACCGAACCGTCCGGTGCGGCGGCCGCGCTCGACGGCGTCCGCACCGTCTTCCTGTATCCGACGCGCGGCGACCTCGGCGACTTCCTCGAAGCCGCCGTCAAAGCCGGGGTCGAGCACGCGGTCCTGCTCTCCTCCCCCGCCGCGTACGACCCGGTCGAGCACGCCGGGCCTATCGGCGCCGCGCACCAGGCCGTGGAGGCCGCCGTGCGGGAATCGGGCCTCCCGCACACCGTGCTCTACCCGTCCTGGCTGGGCAGCAACGTCTTCCGCGACTGGGCCGCGCAGGTCCGCGCCGGGCGGGTCTCGATCGCGTTCCCCGAGTGGCGGATCAATCCGATCCACCTCGGCGACGTCGCCGAGGTCGCCGCCGACCTGCTGACCCGCACGCAGTTCCGCGGGCGCAGCCTCGTCATCACCGGCCCCGAGTCGCTGTCGCAGCGCGAAGTCGTGGCCGCCATCGCCGCCGAGCTCGGACGGCCAGTGGAGGTCGAGGAGCTCACGCGGGAACAGGCGCTCGCCGGACGGCCCGAGTGGTTCCCGGAGGCGATGTTCGACTCGTTCCTGGGCGTCGCGGCGAACCTCGGCGACACCCCGGCGACGGTGAACAACAACGTCGAACGTGTCCTCGGCCGCCCCGCGCGTACCTTCGCGCAGTGGCTCCACGACGAGCGCGCCGCGTTCGACCCGGAGTAACGAGCCGCGGCGCGCACCGGCTTCCTTCGATCCGAGCATCGGGCCGGGGCCGGGCGGAATCTCAGCGGGGATTGACTTCCTTCGATCGGACTCTACGATGTGGAGATGATCCTGGTCGAACGTGAGATCCGCACGGCCCCTGCCGAAGTGTGGGCCGTCATGAGCGAACTCGACCGCTGGGCCGAGCTCCTGCCCACGGTCAGCAGCGTCGAACGCCTCGGCGACCCCGGCCCGATCACCGTCGGCGCCCGGTTCCGCGTGGCCCAGCCGGGCCTGGCGACCGCCGTCTACGAGGTCACCGACTGGCGGCCCGGCGAAGGGTTCACGTGGGTGGCGTCGTCGGGAGGCGTACGGACCGATGCGGTGCACGAAGCGCGCGCCGACGGCGAGGGCCGCACTCGACTCGCCCTCGGCATCACCTGGTCGGGCCCCGGCGCCTGGGTTGCGCGGGTCCTGTTCTCCGGCAAGGCCCGCCGCTACATGACCCGAGAAGCCGAGGTGTTCGCGGCGCTCGCCGAGGGCCGCTGACCCCGGGCCCATGCGTCCGCCGGGTTCGGGTGATCGTCAGGGCCGCTTCAAGAACAGCCCGAGCACCACCGCCGCGACCGGCACGACGCACAGCACGGTGAAGACTCCCTCGGGCCCGCGAGCCTCGGCGATCAGGCCGTACGCGGGCGCGAAGAGCCCGCCGACGCTCATCGCCAGGCCCAGCGTCACCCCTGCAGCGGTCCCCGGCCGGGTCGGCAGGTAGTCCTGCGCGAGCTTCACGAGCACCGCGAACGGGATGTTGATCGCGATCCCCACGGCCAGCGCCACCGCCAGCGCGGCGTACTGGTCGGGCACGACGCGCAGCAGGATCAGCAGCGGGATGATGAGCACCCCGCCGATCCTGGTGGTGCGCACCGCGCCGAACCGGTCGGCCAGCCGCCCGCCCAGCAGCGTCCCGATGACGCTCCCGAGCATGAACCCGGCCAGCGCGATCCCGGCGACGGCGTGCCCGGAGCCGAGGTGGCGGATCCAGTACAGCTCGATGAACGTGATGATCCCGACCCACAGCAGCGAGCGCACCACCTCGATCCCCGTGAGGACCGCGAACGGCCCCCACCGGTCGGCGCCCTCCCGCGGTTTGGCCGCACTGACGGCCGCGCGGGTGTGCTTGCGCAGCATCACGAACGCGATGAGCACCGCGGGCGGGATGAACAGCGCGGTCGCGCCCACGCCCATCGCCATGAGCGCCGGTGTCGCGAGCACGGGCGCCAGGAAGAACCCGACGCTGCCGCCCGCGGCGAAGACGCTCATCGCGGCGGCGCTGTCCCCGGCGGTCTCGCGCGCGCCCTTCCCGGCGGCCGGGTGGAACATGGCGACGCCCAGGCCGGACAGGAAGATCAGTGCGAGCACCAGCGGGTAGGGCCCGGCGATGCCGGCCAGCCCGAGGCCGATCCCGGCGAGTGCGACCCCGGCGGGCGCGAACCAGTCCAGGCGTCGCCGGTCCACGGCGAGGCCGATGAACGGCTGCGGGATCGAGCTGCCGAGCGCGGCGGCGAGCGTGAGCCCGGTGGCGGCGACGTACCCGTAGCCGCGGTCGAGGACGAAGTACGGCACGACCGCGGGGACGAGCCCCTGGTACATGTCGTCGACCGCGTGGGCGGTGCCCCACAGCCACATGCGGCGCAGTGGCGAAGCCGGTGCGTCCCTGGCTCGGTGTTCCTTAGGCGCCTCCTCTCTGCCCGATGGCGGTTCCGGCGGCGACGCGTCCGCGGTCTGGTGCGGTGCGCCGTCGCCCGGCGGTCCGGCCACCGTAGCCGCGGGTACCTGAATGGGACCTGAAGGCGTGGTCTGGGTCATGTCGGTGCTCCTTGTCCGTTCGGATCAAGGATTCCGAGGCCGAGGAGGCTCCGGCTAACGGTATTCTGCCGAGTTATGTCGACAGACGGTCAGGTGATTCCGAGTTCGCCGATCCGGATGCTCTCGCACCAGGAGCGCATCGACTGGCACCGGCACACCGGCCACCAGCTGATCTATCCGAGGCGTGGGGTGCTGCGGGTGTTCACGGCGGCCGGGGTGTGGGTGGTGCCGCCGTCGCAGGGCGCGTGGATGCCCGCGGGCACCGCGCATTCGCACCGGGCGTTCGGGGCGACTGAGATGCGGGCGATCCTGTTCGATGTGGACGGTGAGGGTCCGTTCCCGGAGCGGCCCACGGTCCTGGCGTTCACGCCGCTGCTGCGGGAGGCGGTGACGGCGCTGACCGACGACGCCGCGATGGCGCCCGACGTGCGGGGGCGGCTCGCCCGCGTCGTCCTGGACCTGCTGCGCAGTGTCGAAGCGCCGCAGCGGTTCCTGCCCGCGCTGGCGGACCCGCGGCTGCGGGAGGTCGTGGCGCTGCTGGAGGAGGACCCGGCGGACCGGCGCACGCTCGCGCAGCTGGGCGCGGCGGTGGGGGCGTCGGAGCGGACGCTGAGCCGCCTGTTCCGGGAGGAGGCGGGGATGACGTTCGCACAGTGGCGGGGCCAGTTCCGGCTGCACCACGCGCTGGTGCTCCTCGCGAGCGGGCAGCAGGTCACGCGGATCGCGGGGGCGTGCGGGTACGCGAGTCCGAGCGCGTTCATCGGGGCGTTCCGGGCGTCGTTCGGGACGACGCCGGGCGAGTATCTGCGGCGGGAGCCGGACCTGCGGATCTGAAGCGGGACGTGTGTCGGCCGTCTCCGGTTTCTCGGCTTGCGGTTGACGTAACGTCAAGCCGTACCTTCGATCCGGAAGGAGGCCGACATGCGCACATGGACGACGACCGAGGTCACCCGCCTCACGGGCGTGACCTCGCGGACGCTGCGCCACTACGACGCGATCGGCATCCTCGAACCGGTGGCGACCGGCCACGGCGGTCTGCGCCGCTACGGCGAGGCCGAATTGCTGCGGCTCCAGCGGATCCTGCTGCTCAAGCGCCTCGGGCTGCGCCTCGACGTCATCGCCGAGATCGTCGACGGGGCGCTCCCCGAAGCGGACGCGCTCAAGCGCCACGCCGAGCAGCTCGACGAGGAGCGCGAGCGCCTCGACCGCCTGGCCGACACGGTCGCCGCCACCATCCGCCAACTCGAAGGAGACCAGACCATGACACCCGAGACCTGGTTCGACGGCCTCGACGCCGGCAAGCAGGCCGAATACGAGGCCGAGGCCCGCCGCCGCTGGGGCGACGCGGCCGTCGACGCGAGCGACACCGCCGTCAGGGCGATGCCCGAAGCGGAACGCCGCGCGATCCCCGCCAAGTTCGACGAGCTCCACCGCCGCCTCGCCGCGCTCAAGGAGGCCGGCGAGCCCGCCGACTCGGCCGCCGTCCAAGCCGTCGTCGCCGACCACTACGCGTTCATCGCCAAGCTCTGGGGCACGGCCCCCACCGCCGAGGCGTACACCGGCCTGGCGGCGCTCTACACCGACGACCCGGCGTTCATCGCCACCTACGACGCCGTCGCCGAGGGCCTCGCGACCTACCTCCGCGCGGGCATGGACGCCTACGCGGCCGCGAACCTGTAGGCACCGATGAATCGGAGCGCGCTCCGTCGTCACTACCGGTGCAGACCGAGCGAACTGAGGAGCGAGCGCACATGACCGAACCCGGTGCCGATTTCAAGACCGTGACCGACCTGGTGGCCGGCCTCCTTGCGGGCGTGGACGACGAGCAGTTGGCGGCGTCCACGCCCTGCGGGGAGTACCGGGTGGGCCAGGTCGTCAACCACTTCCTCGGCTTGACGCTGGCCTTCACGGCCGCGGCCCGCGGCGAGCGCGGGCCGTACAACGACGCGCCGCCCGAAACGCCCGCGCCGACGCCGCCCGCGGACTGGCGCGCCCGACTGGCGGAGCAGCTCGACACGCTGGCCGCGGCCTGGGCCGAGCCGACCGCCTGGGAGGGCGACGCGACCGCCGGGGGCGTCACGTTCCCCGCCGCGATCATGGGCCTCGTGGGCCTCAACGAGGTCGCGATCCACGGCTGGGACCTCGCCAAGGCCACGGGCCAGGCCTACGACCTCGACCCGGCCACTGTCGAGATCCTCACTGCGTTCGTCGCCCAGGACGCCGACGACCAGGAGGCCCGCGACGGCATCTACGCCCCGCCCGTCGACCCCGCCCCCGACGCCACCCCGCAGGACCGCCTCATAGCCCTCACCGGCCGCGACCCGTCCTGGTCCCGGTAGCGGACGTGCGGGACGGCGGCCGCCGTCCCGCACATCTCATGCCCTGTTAGGACGGAGTGGCTCCGGTGATGGTGAGTTCGTAGGGGAACGGGTCGCCGACGCCGGTCTGCCACATCGTGTAGTTGCGGTGCACCGACGGGGTGGCCGCGACGACGAGCATCATGTGGGTCTCCCCGCTCTGGAGCGAGAAGTTCGCGGTCTGGCCCGGTGCGTAGAGCGGGCTGTAGCGGACCGAGAAGTCGGCCTTGACGGCCACGAGGCGGAAGCGCCAGTCGGCGCCGGAGAGGCTGGAGGCCCCGGTGAGGGCGACGCTGACGTTGGACGTGGTCGGGTTGAGGCGGATCATGTTGTGGCCGTACTGGTGCGGCGCGTCGGCGGTGCCGATCCGGTAGCGGTTCGAGCCGAGGCTCGTCAGCGGATCGGTGTGCAGCGGACGGTAGCTGCCGCCGCCGCGCCACAGGTCGGAGCGCATGGCCGCGCCCTCGTCGAAGTCGTAGACGACCTGCCTGGAGGTCATCTCGCCGATGAGCGTGGCGAACTCCTGCTGGTCGAGTTGCAGGACGCGTTTGATCGTGTCGATCGGATGCTCGCCCTGCTTTGCCTCGAACCAGAGCCGGTCGACGGCTTCGGCGCCGTAGAGTTCGGCGATCGTGTCGAACATCAGCCAGTCGCCATAGTAGGTCTCCTGCGCGAGCCAGCGGAAGTGCTGGCGGTCCACATAGTACCCGGAGCCGACGACGACCTCGGGCCGCTGCATGCGCGCCATGTAGTTCGCGTGGGCCTCCCACACCGGCCCGGCGACGGGATTGCCCGCGCCCCAGCCGCCGCCGTTGCCGTTGCCGTTGGCGATGTTGATGTCCACGGCGTAGGACTGGAGGATGTGGTTGAACTCGTGCGACTCGACCCAGTCGTCCCAGATCTTGTCGTACGGCAGGCACATGTGGCCCACGCCGATGTCGTCGGGACCGGCCCAGTTCGCGGGCGGCAGGAAGCCGTTCGACCAGGTGCCGCACAGGTACAGGTTGATCCGGTACCGCGACCCGACACTGTGGTCGGCCGGGTTCACGAAGTCGACCTGGTCGACGTAGTAGTCGTAGATCTCCTCCATGTGGTCCGCGACCCACTGCGGGTAGTTCGCGTACCCGTGCTGCTGGCCCCACGCGACGGCGTCGATCGCATCGCCCCAGCGGACCGTGAAGTTCGCCGACTCCACGTAGTTGTCGGTCTCCGCGCCGGCCTCGATGAGGAACGACGGCGTGCGGGTCTGCTTCTGCTGCTGCGGGTTCCCGGTCGGCGTCTCGGTCGGCTCGCCGGCGGTCGGCGTCTGCGTGGGCGTCGAGGTGCCGCCGCACGCGGTCCCGTTGACCTTGAACCCGGTCGGTATCGTCCCGGTCCCGGTGACGGTCATGCCGAACACCTCGCGGGTCTGGCCCGCCGAGACCTGCGCGTTCCAGCCGACGTCCTCGCCGGTGAAGTGCGCGCCGGACACTGCGAAGTCCACGTTCCACGCGTTCTGCACGGACGACCCGCCCGGCAGGTCGAACTCGACCTTCCAGCCGTTCAGCCCGTCCGACCCGGCCTTGATCGAGACCGAGGCGTTGTGCCCGGTCCCCCACTGCGACGTGATCGCGTACTGCACCGAGTCGCACGCGGCGGCCGATGCCGGGCCGGCCGCGACGAACGCCAGCGACGCCGCCAGCAGTGCCCCGCACGCCGCGAACACCGCTGCGGCCCTTCGCCGCAGCCGCACGCGCGCACGACCGTCCTTGGGTATGACTTCCATCGGTTGAGCTCCTCAAGATAGGGGGCTCAGCCGTCCCCGGTTGTCGAGGACCCGAACCCCCGCAACCGGAGGGCTCGTACGGACGACTGCCCAAACATTCAAGTAGATCGATATTAGGGCAAACATCCGCGCGAAGCAACCCGGCCCGGCCGCCGGAACGGACCCGTCGGCACCGGCCTACTCGACGCCCGCGGCCTCTTTCAGGAACCGCTCCGTGAACCCCCTGGTCCGCGCGAGGTCGCTCAGCCGCTGCTTGGACGACTCCGCGTCCGTCATCCGCTCCAGCCGCCCCACCATCAGGCTGACCAGCCGCTCGACCTCGTCGCGGTCCCAGATCTGCGCCAGGAGCCCCTCGCAGTGCCGCTCGGCCTTCGCGCGGCCCTGCGGGAGCTTCGCCCCCTTCGAGAACCTCGCCACCACCGCGGCCATCAGCATGAACCGCGCGGGCCGCCACTTCCCCTCGACCCGGTTGTTCCTGAACAGCCATTCGACCTGGTACCAGGCGGCGGCCGCCGTGTAGTACGCCACTGCGTGGCCCTCCGGGTGGAAGATCCGCACGACCGGGTCGCGCCGCAGCTTCGCCGTCCGAGTGGCCTCGAAGGCGTGCCCCCGGAACACCGACGCGTACGCCTGCACGAGCTGGTTCTGCTTCACCACCCGCGTCATCGTCACCGACCGCGCGTCGTACTGGCCGCTGCGGCGCTCGTAGTAGAGGTCGCGGGGCGCCCGCTGCGTCAGGAAGAAGTCCTCGATCTCGCGGTGGATCTGCCGGTTGGCGCGCAGGTCCTCGGCGGGGATCTGGGTCTGGCGGTTCGTGGCGACCGTGATCGTGTCGGACATGACCTCGTCCTCGGTCTCGATCACCGTCAGTTTCAAATGGACGTCGTCAGTGAGCTGGTCGCGGTGCTCGAAGAGCACGTGCCCGGTCTGGCAGCCGTTCACGATCTGGAAGTCGCTCATGTGGCACTCCGAACCCGAGATGCCGAAGCTCCGCGCGATCACCGTGATCCCGTTGTTGAGCACCACGAACCGCTTGCGCTTGACCGGGTCGGCCAGCGTCTCCGCGATGCCGCTGTTGACCTCGTTGGACTCGCCCTGGAAGTCCCTGATGTTGTCCTCGAACAGGAACTTCCGAATGCTGCCGCCCGTGTCCACCAGGAGCCGCTCCACGAACACCGACGCGGGAATCGTCCCCATCCACGCTTCCTTGACCCCCGCGATGGCGGGGATCGCGACCTTGCTCGGCCACTCGAACGCGACGTTGATCTTCCGCTGCGACCGCTGGTACAGCTGATTCAGCCGCCGCCACCCGACCGCCTCGAACCGGATCGACTGGAACCGCCCGAGCTCGTCGAGCGCGGCCTCCGCCGACCGGCACTTGCCTTCGAGATCGGCGTTGGCCTCGTCGCCGCAGTGCACGTACCGGACTTCGAGCCGCGGACTGTGGTCGGGCAGCTTCTGGTGGTTGTCGTAGATCAGGCCGATCGCCTCGTGCAGTTCCTGGACCTCCGGAGACGCCGTGTACGCGATGGGGGCCCGGCCGCAGATCTGCCGCAGGTTGTCGGCCAGATCGGACACGACCTTGCCTTCGAAGTTCTGGCTCTGCTTGGCCTGCAGCACGATCACGACCACGTTCATTTCGCGGCTCGACTCCACCGCGCCCTTCACGCCGTCGAGGTCGCTGAAGAGGTCGCCGTTGATGACGATCCCCCAGGCGTCCACGCCGAGGTCGTTCCCGCCGCCGGTCCGGTGCTGCCCGGCGTTGAACTCGTCCTCGTGGAACTGATGCAGCACGCAGTGCGCGGCGAACGCCTCGAACAGCTTCGCGTCGTCCAGATCGGGCAGATCGGCCTTCTCTCGGAACGCCGCGACCCGCTCCCGGATGATCTCGTTCACTCGCCCGCCTCCTCGCCGGTCCGCCCGACCGCCGCCAGGATCTCCTCCGCGGTCGGCGCGGTCGACGGGTGGTACGTCAGGCACATCGGCACGTCGATGCGGTCGGTCGGACTCCCGTCGGCGGCCATGTAGAACTGGCCCGCCGAGAGCCGCGCGAGGTCGACCGAGGTGCCCGCCTTGGTCTGCGCCACCTCGACGGCCGCCGCGATCTGGATCGGGGCGTTGATCCGCCCGTACCAGTGCGTGCCGCAGTTGCCGACGATCTGGTTGTGGATGCCCTTGGGCGCCTGGGTCGCGAACAGCATCCCGAGGCCGTACTTGCGGGCTTGGGACGCCAGCGCGAGCGTCGACGCGAGGCAGATCGTCGTCCCGGAGGAGGGCGCGAGCGTCTGCGCCTCATCGAGCACGAGCAGGCCCGACAGCGGTCCTCCGATCGCCGGATTGCGCTTGGCCCAGGAGAAGAGCGCGAGTTCGAGCTGGTTCACGAAGCCCTGCCGCTGCTCTTCTGTGGGCAGCCCCATGAAGTTGATGACGGAGATTCGGGCCCGCTTCCCTTCCGACGGCGTCAGCAGCACGCCGGGATCCAGCGACGGCCCGGAGCCGCCGAACACGCGGTCGTTGATGACGGCCGCGCGGAGGGTCGACGCGAGCCGCAGCGCGATATCCGGCGCCTTCACGATCGAGCTGGCCTCGTCGGGCAGGTCTTCGAGGAACAGCAGGAAGCCTTCGAAGTCGGAGCTGCCGTCGCGGGCGTAGGCCGCGAGCGCCTGCTTGAGCACGGCTTTCGCGTGGTCGTCCTTCGGGGTTGCCCTGCCGATCCGCGCGCGGGGCACGAGGGAGTTCACGGCGGTGTCCACCGCGATGTCGAACTCGTCGGTGTCGTCGAGCACGGCCGCGAAGTCCGGGAGCGGCTTGAAGCTCAAGGGCCGCCCCTTCTTGCGGCCCGGGGTCCAGACGACCGTCTCGACGGTCTCGCCGTACTGCTCGGCCCACGCCGCGTCACCGTCGAGCCAGTGCTCGGGCGGTTCGGGCCAGCGCTGACCCAGGCGGGACAGGTCGTTGTTCGGGTCGAGGACGATCGACGAGACGCCTTGGAGCGCAGCGGATTCGATGATCCTCCGCAGCAGGACCGTCTTACCCGATCCGGAGCCCGCGAAGACGCCGGTGTGCTTGGCCATCGCCTTGAGGTCGGCGTAGACGGGGCGGCCGTCGAGCCGACGCCCGATGGCGGGGGCCTTCGGGGCGGGAAGCTGGTATTTCAGCACTTCGGCCATCCCGACCTGGCCCACCGCGGAGTTCCCGATGGAGCCCACCCTGCTGGTCGCGCCGTCGCCGAGTGCGCCGACGTTGATGCTGCCGCCTGTCGCGGTGGCGCGGGCGTGGGCGCCGCCCTGGAGCGGGATGGTGAGGAACCGCGGGTCTCCGGCGGTGCTCGTCCGGGTCTCGGTGGTGCCCTGGACGATCGGAGTGCCCTGGGGCGCGGCGGGTGCGGCGGGGCTCACCGGGATTTCGACGGGCGCACCGAAGACCGCCCTGAGCAGGTAGGTCCCGGACGCGGGTCGGCGGCGGCGGAGCCAGTCCTCATAGCCGGGGATGCGCTGGGTCTCCATCCGGTGCAGTGCGTAGAACACCTTGAGGTCGTTCTCGGAGGCCAGGATCTCGGTTCCGTGGCGGCCGAAGCGGTCGACCAGTTCCAGGACCTGCGAACCGGAGGACCAGCGCCGCCAGCTGTCTTCGGGCGCGGTGACCCACAGGATCCCGTGCGCGTCCTCGATGGGGTCGGCCTCGCCGAGCTTGGCCCAGGCGTAGAGGCCGCGGACGCGCGACAGGACGGCGTTGCCGTTGCCGGTGGCGAGGGCGCGGAAGGACCAGCGCCTGGCGCGCGGCTCGGACTTGTCGAGGACCTCGACGTGGAAGCCCTGCCGCTCGCCCACCGACTGGATCACCTTGAACTGCTCGGGGTCCCGGCCCGATTCGGTCCGGTAGGCGTTCAGGCCCGAGAGCAGCCAGGGACGCAGCAGGTGGAACTCGGCGCTGGACTCGGTGGTCTTGGTCAGGTCTGCTTCGGCCTTGAACCGCTCGAACTCATTGTCGAGGTCGATCAGCGGAAGCTCGATGATCTTTGGACCGGGGTTGACCGGCGCCGCGTCCTCCAGTTGCTCGATTTCCGTCACGGCTCCAGCCGCGACGCAAGAGCGCAGGTGCGCGTTGACGATTCGAAGCAGTTGACGCGGACTGAAGTTCGCCGCGTTCCCGAGGCTCCGCTCCGGGAACGGATAGCTGGGATAAGGGGGTTCGAACCCCGCCTCCTCGTAGACGGGTGCCAGAATCGCCGCAATGAGGGCTGCCGCCACTGTTCCGTTCGGCAGACCCGAATCAAGGGGAACGACCGGTACAAAGCGCTGGGCGACCGTGCCCGCTGTCGAGCTCTCGAACGACCGCCAAGTGCCCCAGAGGCATGCGAGGATCACGGTGGTCCGGCGAGTCTCGTCACGGACGTCCACCAGATTCACTCCGAGCATGTCCAAGAGCTGGTTGGCGCCTTGACGGTGGCGCTCCTCGCTTCCGACCTGCGACGCTCGGACGATGTCGTCGACCTGGTCCACCGCTATCACCGTGGCACCGCAACGCGACATGAGGTGAGACATGTCCCGCACGACTTCCTTGGGCGACTTCGGGTTCGAGCGATTGATGCCGTACTCGGGGTCGACGTCCACTTCACCACCGGTGAGGTACTCCTCGCCGAGGTTCGCCACGTACTCGTCGCGCGAGTGTAGGTAGAGCAGGGCACGCAGGGTTTTACGGGTACCGCCGAGAGCCGGGTCCAGTTCCCTGACCGCTTCGATGAAGCGGGTCGCCGACTCGTCGTCGGGCTGTCGGTCGTTCAGGATGCGCCGCATGACCTTGTCGGACACGCGCGCCTGCTCGCCGAGAGTCTTGATGAGGTGCGCGAGTCCGGTGGGAGCCTTGCGGTGCGGCATGTTGAGTGCATAAAGGTAGCTGCCCACCAGGTTCGGCCAGAACTGGTCGAAGTGGAGGATGTTAAGCCGAACAAAGAATCCGTCTCGTTCTTGGACGGTGATCCGGGTCTGCCCGAGCAGGTGGCTCTTGCCCCTGCCGCCCTCGCCGACCAAGGGCAGGCCGTACACGCTGGACTTGGTGCTCCGTTCGGCCAGGCCGATCTGTGCTTCCACCGCTCGCATCGCGGTCTCGTTGATGCCGGGCACATGTGGGCGGGCGCGCTCGTCCCAGATGTCGTCCGGGGTCACGGCGAAGTCGCCGGGTGCTCGGCGCAGTGCCTCCAATGCGTCGCTCATCGCACCTCGATCCCTATGAGGTGGCGGTACTCGCCGCCGAGCCAGAGTGCGGCCTCCCGGTCGTCGTCGGTCAGGATCTTCTGGTTGGTCTCGGGGATCAGCTCGACCTCCCTGGTCGTGTGGAGCTCGGTGAGCGCCTTGTCGACCTCGGTGCGATCCTCGCCGTCGAGGCGCTTGCGGAGCGCCCGCAGCGGAACCCAGTTCGGGGGCTCGCCGGAGAGTTCGCGATAAGACGCGACGATCCGCTCGCCGAGCGACTGCGGCCCGCCCGAGTCAGCCTCAGCGGCTTCGAACTCGACCTCCTCGGCCGCCTCGTCGGCGTAGATGTCGGCCAACTGGATGCCGGTCTTGCCCATGTGAAGGGCGATGTCGCGGACTACGGCCCAGAGGACCCGGGCGGTGCGGTTGCTCAGGCCCGTCTGGCCCGGTTCGACGAGGGCCTCGCGGGCCGCTCGCCAGCCCGCGTCGGTGAGCTCGTATCGGAAAGGGCGAACGCTTTCGTCGACCGTGAGGAGGCCCTTCTCGACCAGAGGCTCCCGCATCTTCTTCGGGTCGACTTTGTCGAAGCCGAAGGCGACTTTGAAGACACCGGTATCGCCCGCGCCGCGGAGATGCACGAGTGAGAGCAGCAGGTTGATCTCGGGGACAGTGAATGCATTGTCGGACATAGAAGGGGTTCCGTTTCAGGCGCAAGGGAGGGCGGGATGAATACAGGCACGATACCGTCTCGTCCTGCGTTTGTCAGCCCTCAGAAGTTGATCTTGACCTGCGGCGGGATATCCATACGACAATAATCGAACGCGTGTATGACCGTCCTCAGAACACATCGACAAGGCGCGATTGTGACAATCTGCAACCGGCCCACAATAGAGGGAAATTCGGGTGCATGGAACTGTGGTCACATGCACCCGAATTCGTCAGTCTGGTCGCTATCGAATTCGGTAACGGGATTCCTGATAGGCGGTTATAGCGCGGTGCGCGGTCTGGAATCGGTGGCGGAAGCCGTTGTCGCGGATGGATTCGGTGAGGTGCCGCAGGGTGATGCCGCGGCGGGCGAGGGATTGGGCGAGCCAGAGCTGCCAGTCGTCGGTGGCTTCGACGCGTCCGACCGTGCGGGCGCTCCAGAGCGGCATCGGGCTGCGGCCCTTCACGTGCGGGTTGGAGTAGTGCTTTTCGGGCCGGGGCAGGAACTCGCGGATGGCGGCCTCGGTCCAGCCGCGGGTCTTGAGGATCGGCTTGGTGATCCACACGGTCGACGGCGGGCGGTCGGTGCGGCGGGACGGTTCCGGTGCGATGCGGCGGGCGTCGTTGGCGTAGAAGCGGTCTCGTTCATCTGATGTGGAGGCTTGGGCATAGCGTTCGGCCATTGTGGGGCGCTCGGGTCGGGTCAGGCGGCGCTGGATCTCGGATTCGTCCAACACGACTCGGGTTCGGTTCTGCGGCTTGCACATGGTGTCCCCCGTTCAGGTGTTCTCCTGCAGGAGAGATTAGTTACCGATGAGTAGATCGGGGTGGCGACACGCCGGGGTCAGTTGACGCGGTCGGGATGCGTGTAGAGGTTGAAGGCGCCGCCCCGGACGAAGCCGGCGAGGGTGAGGCCGGACTCGTCGGCGAGGTCGGCGGCGAGGGAGGAGGGGGCGGAGACCGCGGCGAGGACGGGGATGCCGGCCATGACGGCCTTCTGGACGAGTTCGAAGGAGGCGCGGCCGGAGACGGCGAGGACGGTGCCGCGCAAGGGAAGCAGGTCCTGCTGGAGGGCCTGGCCGATGACTTTGTCGACGGCGTTGTGGCGGCCGACGTCCTCTTTGGCGGCGAGGAGTTCGCCGTCGGCGGTGAAGAGGGCGGCGGCGTGGAGGCCGCCGGTCTTGTCGAAGATCTTCTGGGACTTGCGCAGTCGCGCGGGGAGGTCGCCGAGGACGTCGGCGTCGACGACCGTGGCGTCCTCGGCGAGGTCCCAGACCGCCTTGGT
Source organism: Glycomyces sp. MUSA5-2 (assembly GCF_037034145.1). Taxonomy (NCBI): domain Bacteria; kingdom Bacillati; phylum Actinomycetota; class Actinomycetes; order Glycomycetales; family Glycomycetaceae; genus Glycomyces; species Glycomyces sp. MUSA5-2. Next base: position 581,235 of record NZ_JBAGKG010000002.1, on the reverse strand, counting down.
GCGGACGTCTTCGAGGCTGTCCTTGCCGCAGACGCCGCACGCGGAGGTGACGGTGAAGTTGCGCTTGGCGGACTTCGCGGGCGGCTCGACGCCCGGGGCGAGGGCGATGTCGAGGAGGTTGTAGGTCTGCTCGCCGTCGGCGTCGACGCCCGCGCAGTAACGCATGGTCAGGACGTCGGCGGGCTTGGTGATGACGCCTTCGGAGAGGAGGAAGCCGGAGGCGAGATCGAAGTCGTCGCCGGGGGTGCGCATGGTGACCTGGAGGGATTCGCCGCCGACGCGCAGTTCGAGGGGCTCCTCGACGACGAGCGTGTCAATGCGCCCGGTGCGCTCGCCGTCGGCGAGGCGGGTGGTCTTGCGGCGGACGGTCACGCGGCCCATGTGGTTCCTTAAATTGCCTTCAGGCGGCTTCAGCTTGGATTCAGGTGCTCGGTGGTTCTCTTGCCTGCATAGCTCGACGGGAGCCGGGGCCGCAAGGGCCGCGGTCGAAGGTCACGGCGAGGAGGGCGCCGGTAAGGGGGCGGCGGGCGCGACGGCAGCGGCTTCGGAGGCGCTGTCGGGCTCGAAGCGGACGACGATGGATTTGGAAGTGGGGGTGTTGCTGAACTCGGCCACCGAGTCGAGCGGGACCAGCACGTTCGTCTCGGGGTAGTACGCGGCGGCGCAGCCGCGGGCGGTCGGGTAGTGGACGATCTTGAAGTGCGGGGCGCGGCGGTCCCCGTCGGACCATTCGCTGACGAGGTCGCAGTAGGCGCCGTCGGCCAGGCCCAGTTCGGCGGCGTCGTCAGGGTTGACGAGCACGACCCGGCGGCCGTCGTGGATGCCGCGGTAGCGGTCGTTGAGCCCGTAGATGGTGGTGTTGAACTGGTCGTGGCTGCGCAGGGTCTGGAGCAGCAGCCGGCCCGGCCCGGCCTCGGGCGAGGTCACCGGGTTGACGGTGAAGTTCGCTTTGCCGGTGGCCGTGGGGAAGGCGCGTTCGTCGCGCGGCGCGTGCGGGAGGGCGAACCCGCCGGGGACGCGGGCGCGGGCGTTGTAGTCGGCGAAGCCGGGCACGACCCGTTCGATGCGGTCGCGGATGCGGTCGTAGTCGGCGGCGAAGTCCTCCCAGGGCACGTCGTCGGCGTCGCCGAGGACGGCGCGGGCGAGTCCGGCGACGATGGCGACTTCGCTGCGCATGTGCGGGCTGAGCGGGGCGACGCGGCCGTGGGACGAGTGGACGATGCCCATCGAGTCCTCGACCGTGACGAACTGCTCGCGGCCGCCGGGCGCGTCGACGTCGGTGCGGCCGAGGGCCGGGAGGATCAGCGCGCGGGCGCCGGTGACGACGTGCGAGCGGTTGAGCTTCGTGGAGACGTGCACGGTGAGGCGGCAGCCGCGCATGGCGTCCTCGGTGGTGGTCGTGTCCGGGCTGGCGGACACGAAGTTGCCGCCCATGGCGAAGAAGACCTTGACGCGGCGGTCGCGCATCGCGCGGATGGTGTCGACCGTGTCGAGGCCGTGGCGGCGGGGCGGCGCGAAGCCGAACTCGGTGCCGAGGGCGTCGAGGAAGCGGTCGGGCATCCGCTCCCAGATGCCCATGGTGCGGTCGCCTTGGACGTTGGAGTGGCCGCGCACGGGGCAGACGCCCGCGCCGGGGCGGCCGATGTTGCCGCGCAGGAGGAGGAAGGAGACGATTTCGCGGATCGTGGGGACCGCGTGCCGGTGCTGGGTCAGGCCCATCGCCCAGCACACGACGATCTTGTCGGCGGCCAGGACCATGGTGAACAGGCGCTCGATCTCGACCGGGGACAGGCCGGTGCGGCGGACCGCCTCGGCGAGGACGGCCTCGTCGTCGCCGTCCGCGTGGTGGGCGGCGAAGGCGTCGAAGCCGTGCGTGTACCGGTCGATGAAGTCGCGGTCGATGACGCCGGGCGCGTCGGCCTCGGCTCGCAGGAGCATCCGGTTGAGGAGGCTGAACAGGGCGAGGTCGCCGCCGACCTTGATCTGGAGGAACAGGTCGGTGAGGTCGGTGCCGCGCCCGGCGAGCCCGCGGGCGGTCTGCGGGTTCTTGAAGCGCTGGAGCCCGGCCTCGGGCAGGGGGTTGAGCGTGGCGATCCTCCCCCCGGCGCGCTTGGCCTTCTCCAGGGCCGTGAGCATCCGCGGGTGGTTGGTGCCGGGGTTCTGGCCCGCGACGATGATGAGGTCGGCCTGGTACAGGTCGTCGAGGAGGACGCTGCCCTTGCCGATCCCGATGGTCTCGGCCAGCGCCGAGCCCGAGGATTCATGGCACATATTGGAACAATCGGGCAAATTGGAAGTTCCAAATTTGCGGGCGAAGAGCTGGTAGAGGAACGCGGCCTCGTTGCTGGTGCGCCCGGAGGTGTAGAACGCGGCCTCGTCGGGGCTGTCGAGGGCGGTGAGTTCACCGGCGATGAGCGAGAAGGCGTCGTCCCAGGTGACGGGCGTGTAGTGGGTGGCGCCTTCGGCGAGGTAGACGGGTTCGGTGAGGCGGCCCTGCTGGCCGAGCCAGTACCCGGACTTGTCGGCGAGGTCGGCGACGGGGTGGGCGGCGAAGAAGTCGGGGCCGACGCGCAGGCGGGTGCCTTCTTCGGCGACGGCTTTGGCGCCGTTCTCGCAGAACTCGGCGGGGTGCCGGTGGAGGGGTTCGGGCCAGGCGCAGCCGGGGCAGTCGAAGCCGTCGGTCTGGTTGACCTTGCGCAGGAGCGGGAGGCCGCGTTTGATTCCGGCTTGTGAGCCGACGACGCGGACCGAGTTGAGGACGGCGGGCATGCCGACGGCGTGGTCCTTCGGCGGGTGGACGGTGGGCGCGTCCTGCGCGGGATCGGTCTCTTGGGCGCGGCTCATCGGGCCAGTGTAGGCCCGGTGGATGCGGGGCGGCCGGGAACGAGGCCGCGGCGGGGGGGCGCGGTGTCGCGGCGCGGTCCACCAGGGGTGCAAGGTGACTCGAAAGGGGTGACGAATCATCACGAGTGCGGATGAAATCCCAGTTCATCGGGTATCGGGGCGAATCAGCGCGGACCGTTCGGGCACTTGTGTGCAGGTAGGCTGAGCCGTGCGGATCGGCGCGCGTCCTCTATTGCGGACCCGCGAGGGCGTCCTCATTGGAAGGCGGTCGGATGCACAGGTCGGAACCGGAGCCCCAAGGGAGGCTGCACGGGCGGCTGCTCCAGATCCTGGGGGCGTTTTCAGGCGTGGTCGCGCTGATCGCCATGTGGCAGCTCGGGGTGTTCGGCGGGGATTCGGACCGCGAGCCGGTGAGCGCGGTGGACGGGCCGACGACCGAGTGGCCGTCGGCGGCCGAGGACGGTTCGAGTGCGGCGGCGGTCGCGGAGACGGCGAGCTCGGCCCTGGAGACGCCGTCGGAGTCGGTGTCGGAGTCGCAGGAGTCCGATTCGCCGTCGGAGTCGTCGACGACGGACGCTCCCCCGCCGGATACCGAAGCGCCGCAGGAGGAAGAGTCGACCGTGGAGGGCGCCGCGTGCGTCGCCTATCTGAGTTTGGACGAGGAGTGGCAGGGGTCGATCGACGTGTCGGTCGAGGTGGTCAACGTCGGGGACGAGCGGCTGGAGACCTGGGAGATCGACCTGGACCTGGACGATGTGGACATCTATCACTACTGGAACATGGACGACCTCGGCCGCGGCTGGTTCGGGGCGAAGAACTGGAACGGGCGGCTCGACCCCGGTGAGGACGCGGTGACCGGGTTCCAGGCGGAGGTCGACGACCGCTTCGACCTGCCCGATTCGGTGCCCTGCACGGCCTACGAATAGGTTCCCGCGGGACCCCTTCTGACGCTACCCTCGTGCAAAGCGGTTTGGAGGCGGCTATGACCGAGTTCGAGCACGTCCAAGTGGTCACGACCACCGATTCTGCCGAGTCCGCGGCCTCGTTGGCGCGCACCGCCGTCGAGGCGAGGCTCGCCGCCTGCGCGCAGGTCTTCGGCCCCCTGTGCAGCATCTACTGGTGGGAGGGGAAAGTGGACACCGCGCAGGAGTGGCGGGTCGTCCTGAAGACCACCGCCGCCGCCTACCCCGATCTGGAGGCCCACCTCAAGGCCGGTCACGGCTACGAGGTCCCCGAGGTCGTCATGCTCCCCATCACGGCCGGGAACCCCGAGTACCTGGAGTGGATCGACGCGGAGACCGCCGGCCGATCCTGACCGGGATTGTCGTACCTCGCGGGCAGACTTGCCGCGACTGGCGGAAGCCGGGGACCGTGTCGCCGCCATGCGCCGGGCGGCGGCACGGACGGAGGTCAAGCGGTCTGGAGTCCGAAGCCGAACGCGAAGAGGGGGTCATAGTCTGGATCACCGACGTTGAGCGGCTCGTCATCGGTCCGGTGCGGCCAGCTCACGGGGAGGCGCCCGTCGTAGGGGGTCGCGCCGAAGATCGGGTCCGCCACTCCGGCGCCTTCGCTGCCGGGGAGCCAGGCGGCGACGAGGGCGTCGACGCCGTCGAGGTGCGGTTCGATCTCGATGGGGCGCCCTGAGACGACGATGACGACGCAGTCGACCGCGCCGCAGACGGTCGCGATGGCGGCGGCGTCCGCTTCGGAGACGGCCATGTCGTGGTCCCCTGCTCCTGCGTCGCCGACGCCTTCTGCGTAGGGGTCCTCGGCGACGACGACGATGCCGACGTCGGCGCCGTCGACGGGGGCGGATGCGTCCTCGCTGAAGGTGACCGCGGCGTCGGGGGCGACCTCTTGGATGCCTGCGAGGATCGTGGTGCCTTCGGTGGGCGGGTCGAGCGAGCCCTGCCAGGAGGCGGTCCAGCCGCCGGTCTGTCGGCCGATCGAGTCGGCGCCGGACCCGGCGACGTAGATCGACTCCTGCCCGGTGAGCGGGAGGAGGTCGCCGTCGTTGCGCAGGAGGGTCTGCGAGGCGGCCGCGGCTGCGCGGGCGACGTCGCGGTGCTCGTCGGAGCCGATGGCGGCGGCGCCGCTGGTGTCGGCGTAGGGGTGCTCGAAAAGGCCGAGGGCGAACTTCTGGGTGAGGATGCGGGAGACGGCGTCGTCGATGCGTTCGACGCTCACGCCGCCGGACTCGACTTCGGCGAGCAGCGCGGCGATGAAGGCTCTGTATTCGACGGGGACCATGACCATGTCGACGCCCGCGTTGATCGCGGTGCGGACCGCTTCGTTGTAGTCGGTGCTGAGTTGGTCGATCGCCTGCCAGTCGGAGACGACGAACCCGTCGAAGCCGAGTTCGCCTTTGAGGACCTCGGTGAGGAGGTACTCGTCGGCGTGGACTTTGACGGGGCCGCCGCCGAGGTCGGTGGAGGAGTACGAGGCCATGACCGAGCCGACCCCGGCGTCGACGGCGGCTTCGAAGGGCGCCAGGTGGATCGCGCGGAGCTCGTCCTCGGTGAGGGTGGTGACGCCCTGGTCGAGGAGGTAGTCGCCGGTGGTCGAGGAGCCGTAGGCGGTGCCGCCGTCGCCGACGTAGTGCTTGGCGGTGGCGAGGACGCTGGTGTTCGCGGCGAGGTCGTCGCCCTGGTAGCCGGTGACGACGGGCCCGGCGTACTCGTAGGCGAGACCGGGGTCTTCGCCGTAGGACTCGTAGGTGCGACCCCAGCGGCTGTCGCGGGCGACGCAGAGGCACGGGGCGAACGTCCAGTGGATCCCGGCGGCGCGGGTCTCGGCGGCGGTGATCGCGGCGGCGCGCCCGGCGAGGTCGGGGTCGTGGGCGGCGCCGAGGCCGATGTTGTGCGGGAAGACGACGGCGCCGGGGATCGCGGTGTTGCCGTGGACGGCGTCGATGCCGTACATGAGGGGGATGCCGAGGCGGGAGTCGAGCGCCTGGTCCTGGTGGCCGTCGATCATCGCGGCCCATTCCTCTGCGGTGTCGAAGAGGGCTTCGGAGCCTCCGTTGAGGAGGGAGCCGATGCCGTACTCGGCGACGTCGGCCGGATAGGGGTCGATCGCGCCGACGGTCACCTGGGTCATCTGCCCGACCTTCTCCTCGATCGTCATGCGGGAGAGGAGGTCGTTGACGCGCTCGTCGATCGGGAGGCCCGCGTCGAGGTAGTCGCCGTTCCCGTCGGCGGGCCCGTCGTCGGCGCCGGGGACGACGAGGAGCACCGTAACGACGGCGGCCGCGAGGGCGACGGCCAGCGCGGACCAGAGGATCGGGGGACGGCGGAGGAGGGTGGGCAGGCTCGCGCCCATGTGTCGGCTCCTAGAGGGGTGAGCGTACGGACAAGTCCCAACCGTGTTCCACAGTAACGGAAGAGCGCTCCCACGTCTATGGCCGGACCGTTTCGAGGACAGGTGCAGAGCCGGGCGACCCCGTTCGCCGGGCCCCCGGCACAAGGGTGCCCGAGGGGTACGACATGTTCGCCCGCGAGAGGCGCAGGGTGGGAGTTGTCGGGCGCGGACTACTCCTTGGTGGACCGGATTCTGGGCCCCCGGCACAAGGGTGCCTGGGGGGTGTGACAGCGGCGGGGGTTCGGGGTGTTGCTCTGGGTGAGGCGAGGCTGTTACGTTGGGGCTCCCAACTAACCCCTCGGGACCTGATGGGCCTGGTGGGCCCGGGGTTCCGGTGACCCTTGAGGAGCACCTGTGCGACGACGCACTTTTGCCGCTTCGCTCGGCGCGGCGGCGGTGGCCGCTGCGGCCGTACCCGGCACTGCCGCAGCGAAAGCGGGCGGGCGATGCGAGGACGGCTACGCCTGGCGCAATGCCGTCGTGAACGGCGGCGGCTACGTCCCCGGCATCGTCTTCAACGAGACCGAGGCCGGACTCATCTACGCGCGCACCGACATCGGCGGGCTGTACCGCTGGCAGGAGGGCGCGCAAACCTGGAAGCCGCTGCTCGACTGGGTCGGGTGGGACCTGTGGGGCTACACCGGGGTCGTCTCCGTGGCGACCGACCCGGTGGAGCCCAAGCGGGTCTATGCTGCCGTCGGGACCTACACGAACGACTGGGACCCCAACAGCGGCGCGGTGCTCTACTCGGACGACTACGGGGATTCGTGGGGCGTGGCCGAGCTGCCGTTCAAGCAGGGCGGGAACATGCCCGGCCGCGGGATGGGCGAGCGGCTGGCCGTCGACCCCTCCGACAACAAGGTCGTCTATCTCGGTGCGCCGAACGGAAACGGGCTGTGGCGGTCCGTCGACTTCGGACGCACGTGGGCGAAGGTCGAGGCGTTCCCGAACGCCGGGAACTTCGTGCAGGACCCCTCCAGCGACTACTCCGACGACAACCAGGGCGTCATCTGGATCGACTTCGACACCGCCGGGGACCGGATCTTCGTCGGCGTCGCCGACCCCGACGACCCGCTGTACGCCTCCGCGGACCGGGGCGCGACCTGGCAGGCCGTCGACGGCGCGGCCGCCGCGTTGGGCCGGGCCGACGGGAACCGGACCATCCCGAAGCAGGCCGCGGTCGACCACGAGAACGGGCACCTGTTCGTGGTGACCGGCTGGGACCCCGGGCCCTACAACGGCGCGCCGTCGGCGGGCCGCGGCGGGTCGGTGCAGCGCCTGTCGCTCGCGACGGGCGAGTGGACCGACGTGACGCCCGGGTACAACCCGATCGGCACGATCCCCGGCTTCGGCGGGCTCACCGTCGACCGGAGCACGCCGGGCACGCTCATGGTGGCGACCCAGAACAACTGGTGGCCCGACGAGATCCTCTACCGCTCAACGGACTCCGGTGCGACGTGGGAGACGAGCTGGGACTACGTGTGGGACGCGAACTGGTCGTGGCCGCCCGCGCGCGCCGACCGGTTCGACATGGACAGCACCGGGAGCGCCTGGCTGAGCTTCGGGAACAGCGACGACGGGCCCGCGTACGCGGTCAAGCACGGCTGGATGATCGACGCGCTCGCCATCGACCCGCACGACTCGGACCGGATCATGTGGGGCACCGGCGCCACGATCTGGGGCACCGAGTCGCTGACGCAGTGGGACGCGCAGGGCGCGCTCGTGGGCTGGGATTCCGAAGCGGGGCACCAGATCGCGCTGCCGGTCGAGCCGTTCACCGTGGCCGTGCGGGCCGAGGGCCTGGAGGAGACCGCGGTGCAGGACATCGCGGCGCTCGGCGGGACCCTCGTCTCCGCGACGGGCGACCTCGGCGGGTTCGTGCAGACGGACCTGGACGAGGCCGGGGTCCAGATCCGGCGTCCCAATTGGACGTCGGGGCGCAGCGTCGACTTCGCCGCCCTGAACCGCGACGTGGTGGTCGGGTCGGGCGATGTGGAGGGCGACGTCGACGGGCATGTCGGGGTCTCCGTCGACGGCGGCGCGACCTGGCTGACGACGGCCCGGCTCGACGGCGTCACGGGCGGCGGCAACGGCGGCACGGTCGCCGTCGGCGCCGACGGGGCGGTGATCGTCTGGTCCCCCGGGAACGGCACGACCGCGCCGGTGTTCAGCACCGACCTGGGCCAGACGTGGACGCCGGTCGAAGGGCTCCCGGCGGGGGCGCTCGTGCGGGCGGACAGGGTCGACGCGAACCGGTTCTACGCGTTCGCATCCGGGGCTTTCTACGCGTCCGTCAACGGCGGCCTGGCGTTCGCGGCCACCGGGGCCGCCGGGCTGCCCGCCAGCGGCCTGGTCGACTTCCGGGCCGTGCCCAGCAAGCGGGCGCAGCTGTGGCTCGCCGGCGGCGAGACCGGCAAGACGTACGGGATGTGGCGCAGCACCGACGGCGGGAAGCGCTGGACCCGCGTGCGGGACTTCGCCGAGGCCGACGCGGTCGGGTTCGGCAAGGCGCGCAACAGGCACGGGTACCCGACGATCTTCGCGTCGGCGAAGGCCGGAACCACCCGCGGCATCTGGCGCTCGACCGACGAGGGCCGCAACTGGGTCCGCGTCAACGACGACGCCCACCAGTGGGCCTGGACCGGGAAGGCCGTCACCGGCGACCCCGACGTCTACGGGCGCGTCTACATCGCCACCAACGGCCGCGGCCTGATCTACGGCGACATCGCGGACTAGAACCAGACGGATTCCTCTCCGCGCCTGACGATCCGCGTCAGGCGCGGAGGCCGTCGAGCACGATCTCCAGGTAGCGGGCCGTGGCGTCGCGGCTCGCCTCCGCGCTCAGCTCCGGCATGCGGCACGACACGAGACTGATGAAGTTGAGCAGGTCGGCACCGTCGATGTCGGTGCGCATCGCGCCCTCCTCCTGCGCGCGGCGCACGGTCCGCTCGAAGCGGTCGAGCCAGGTCATCGTCAAGTCGCGCAGATCGGCGTCGGCGTCGCGGTGCTCGGCGAGCCAGGGCCGCAAGGCGGAAGCGAGCGCGCCGAGTTCGGGCTCGCCGCAGAAGCGCACGAGCCGCACGAGCGCGTCCCACCCCGTGAGGCCGCCCGGATCGGACTCGGCGATGGCGATGCCGCGGCGGAACATGTCGGCCGCCAGTTCGCGGATCAGGCTGTGCCGGTCGGGGAAGCGCCGGTAGAGGGTCCCGACGCCGACGCCCGCGTGCTGGGCGATCTCCTCCATCGGCACGTCGGCGCCGCGCTCGCTGATGAGGGTCGCCGCGCCCGCGAGAAGGCGTTCGCGGTTGCGGCGGGCGTCGGCGCGCAGGGGCGGTGCTGGGTTCGCGGTCACCCGTCGATAGTACTGGACGATTCTCTTCCGCTTATGCTAGCTTCAGTAAACGGACGATATTCTTCCACTTGCATTGGAGACGGCAATGATCCTCGTGACCGGAGCAACGGGTTCCACCGGCAGGCACCTTGTCGCGCAACTGAAAGCGCAAGGAGCGCCGGTGCGGGCGCTCGTGCGGGACGCCGCCAAGGGCGAGGCCCTCGGCGTCGAGTACGCGGTCGGCGACTTCGACGACCCCGCGTCGCTCGCGGCGGCGATGGACGGCGTCGACCGGATGTTCTTGGCCTCCCCCGGGGCGCAGCTGGTGCTGGAGGACGGCGAGCAGCCGATGGTCCGCTGGGAGCGGAACGCGATCGACGCCGCGAAGGGCGCGGGCGTGCGGTACGTCGTCAAGCTGTCGGTGCTCAACGCGCGCATCGGCGGCCGGATGTCGGAGGGCGGGCACGGCGAGGCCGAGGCGCACCTGAAGGCTTCAGGTCTGGAGTGGACGATGCTCCGGCCCGGCGGGTTCATGCAGAACTTCCTCAGCCCCGCAACGGTCCTGTGGGACGAGCAGGGCGCGCTCATCGGCCCCGACGGTCCGGGCCGGATGGCGTTCATCGACTGCCACGACATCGCCGCGTGCGCCGCGGCCCTGTTCACCGACAAGCCTGAACCCGGTGGGACGCTGCAGATCACCGGACCCGAAGCGATCTCCTACGAGTGGATTGCGGCGCAGCTCAGCCGCGGCTGGGGCCGCCCGGTCGGGTTCCACCCGCATTCGGAGGAGGCCGTCGCGGCGCGGCTGCTGGGGTTCGGGCTCGCGCCGCAGCAGGCCGCCGAGCTGGCGTCGCTGTACGGTTCCATGGGCAGCGGAAGCTTCCAGGAGGTCACCGGCGAGGTCGAGCGGCTCACCGGGCGGCGACCTCGCACGTTCGCCGAGTTCATGGCCGCAAACCCTGAGGACTTCCCGGGCCTGCGGTAGTACAGTCCCCCGGTGACCTTCCAGACCCGCGCGCGGCGCGTACGCAACCCCGAGCTGCCCATGGGGCAGCGGTACACGGCGCTGCGTTGCGCGCTGGAGGACTACCGGCAGATGGGGTTCCATGCGTCGTGGGCGTTCCTCACTGGAGCGGATGGCAGGAGGAAGCTCGACGCCGAGTCCCTCGTGCGGGCCCTGGACCGCTTGGAGGCCAGCCGGAACGCACGGATGGTCGAGCAGGAGGCGTTCGCGGCCAGGCGAATGGAGGCGAAGCGAGCGGGTCGACGGCAGCCCGAGCCGGACGAGGTCCGGTACCGGCGCGGGCGGCGCTGGCCTGGACCGGATGCGCACGAGGCGACCCGGTTCGCCGTCGCGTACGAGTGGCGCCGGATCGGTGATGAGCCGCATGAGCGGTTCGCGGCGGTCCGCGACGGCCTTGAGCGGGTGGTGACCGCCTATCTCGGGGCAGGTCTGGACCGGGAAGGCCGCCTGCTGCTCGCGCGGGTGCGTGCCGAGCTCACCGAGGCCGAGCGGGAACTGCGCGATCAGTACCCGGCCTTCAGGTCGGGCTTCAAACTGCGGCGCATCGCAGAGACCATCGAACTCGACACGTTCCCACTGGTGCGGCGCGGCTGGGCCGGGGACGTCGACGCGGTGGCGCGGATCTTCTGGGCCGCGAGGAGCGGGATGCCGTACCTGCCGGCGTTGTACACGCGCGAGCAGACCGACTGGTGGGTCAGGGAGGTCATGGTCCCGCAGTCGGAGGTGCTGGTGGCCGAGCACCGCGGCGTGCCGGTCGGGTTCGCCGCACTTGACGGGGACCTGCTGGCGCACTTGTACATCGAGCCGGGCTCGCAGGGCCGCGGGATCGGGGAGGCGCTGCTGGAGCGGGCGAAGCGGCGGAGGCGGAGCCTGGACCTGCGGGTGTTCGCGGCGAACACAGGGGCGCGCGCGTTCTATGCGCGGCACGGGTTCTCGGAGGTCGGCGCCGACGACGGCTCGGGGAACGAGGAGGGCCTGCCGGACCTGCTGCTGCGGTGGCGGCGCTGAGCGGCCCCGTCACCGGGGCCGCCCAGCGTCGTCCCTAGTAGACGCTCGATCCGATCCAGTCGTCGTAGCCGTAGCCGACCGGGTCCGCGTAGTTCCTTGCGGCAGGGGCGATCGCGCTCGCGCTCGTCCCGCACGACGTCAGGACCAGCGGCGACCCGGCCGCGGTGCCGTCGAAGCCGACGCACAGGTTCGAGTGGCCCGCAGGGTGGATGCCGCCCGAGCCGAACACGAACTCCTGGTTGAGGCCGCCGTGGCAGTCCCACAGCACGAGCGGGGTGCCCGCCTGCATGCGGCCGCCCTCGACGTCGACGCACCGGTCGTGCGACAGCTCCACGTGCAGCGACCGCGCTTCGTCGTCGTACCAGAACCCCTGGTTGCGCCCGCCGTGGCAGGTCCAGGAGACCAGGTCGGTGCCGTTGCGCGAGTCGTAGCCCTCGGCGTCGACGCACAGGCCGGTCGCGGTGTTCTTCAGGTCCTGGAACTCGAAGAGGCCCTCGTAGAGCACGGCGTTGTTCGTGCTCCCCGGGTCGACGCACGTCGAGGTGTCCCAGTCGGGATGCTCGTAGAACTCCGTGATGCACTCCGCGAACGCGCCGTGCCCCAGGAAGTTCGGGTGCAGCGACTGCCGGAACGCGTTCTCGGAGGGCAGGACCCCGACCTCGACGTAGACGCCGCGAGCCCAAGGCTGCGCCTCGCACACCCCGTGGCCGTCGAACAGCCGCTGGGCATTCAGGTACCGCGCGCCCTTCGCCAGCGCCGCGTCGCGCACGCCGTCCTCGAAGAGCGGCACGGCCTTGTTGCGCGCGAAGGCCGCGTCGGCGAGGTAGAGCAGGCAGCCGCCGGAGTACCAGCCGGGGAAGTCGGGGTTGTCCTCGACGTCGGGGCCGCCGGGGCTCGGGTAGGACATGACGACCAGGTCGTAGTCGGTGCCGAGGTAGCCCGCGTCGGTCATGGTCTGGCGCACCGCGTCGATGGCGGTCTCCACGCCGTCCTGGGTGACCTCGACGCGGGCCTCCCAGTCCTCGGTGTGGTCGGGCCAGCAGGGGCCGAGGAACAGGATGCGGTTGGTGACGCACTCGGTGGCGGTGGGACCGAACTCGATGCCGCCTTCGTCGTTGGCGCCCACGACGATCCACACGAGTTTGACGTGGGTGTTGCGGGCCTTGATGGCGAGGTTGTCGCCTTGGTTGAGTTCGTCCCACTGGGTTGCGCCGGAGCCTTCGACAAGGTGCGGGGAGGCGCCGCCGGAGCAGGAGACGTTGTACTGGACGTCGCTCTCGATGCCGGTGCGGAAGAGCGCCTGGTCGTAGGAGCGGTCGCACCAGTTGCCTTCGCGGTGCGTGTTGGGGTCGTAGTTGCCGACGCCTTCGCCGGAGATCTCGCTGTCGCCCATGGAGACCAGGGAGGTCTGGCGGTCTTCGAGCGGGCGGATGTCGGAGTCGCCGTATAGGGTTTCGGCCTCGGCGGCGCGGATCGCTTCGAGGTTCGCGGGGAGGGGGACGATGTCGGGGCGTTCCTGCGCTTGGGCGGGAACGGCCGCGGCGGACATGGTGAGGGTGGTCAGCGCCGCAGCGAGGATCGCTGCGGCCCAACGTCTCCGGGGTGTGGACATGGCAGTCTCCGGTTCAGAGGCATGGCCGAAACATGGATGGCCGTCAATGGCCTGTAGCCAGGAGACTACCGTTACCCGGCAGTAATGTGAAGCTTGTCTGCGTTGTCAGTTTTGGACTGCGGATGCCATCCGCTCCACCGCCTCGGTGACGATCTCCGGCGAGGTCCCGTAGTTGAAGCGCACGTGGCCCTTGCCGCCGGTCCCGAACGGCAGCCCCGAGTTGAGCGCGACGCGGCCGCGCTCCAGGAACACCGCGGCCGGGTCGTCGCCCAGGTCCAGGGCCCGGCAGTCGAGCCACGCGAGGTACGTGCCCGGCTGCGGCCGGTACTTGACGGCAGGGAGGTGCTCGGCGAGGAGGTCGGCGAGCAGGCGCCGGTTCGCTTCGAGGCCGAGCAGGAGCGCGTCGAGCCACGGCCCGCCCTCGCGGAACGCGGCGGCGTGGGTGATCGAGCCGAGGTGGCTGATGCTGCTCGACATCTGCTCGGGCATCCGCGCGAGGTCCGCTTCGGCGGCGGTCCCGGCGACGGCGACGGCGCCGCGCAGCCCGGGGAGGTTCCAGCCCTTGGCGGCCGAGGTCAGCGCGAGGCCGGTCTCGCCGCCCGCGACGGTCAGGTACGGGGTGAAGCGGGTGCCGGGGGCGACGAGCGGCGCGTGGGCCTCGTCGGCCACGACGCGTACGCCGTAGTCGGCGGCGAGGCGCGCGACGCGTTCCAGTTCGGCTCTGGTGTGGACGGTCCCGGTGGGGTTGTGCGGGTGGCACAGCAGGTACGCGGCGCGTCCGCCGCGCCCGAGCGCGACCTCGAAGGCCGCGGCGAGGGCGGCGAAGTCGATGCGGTGGTCGGCGCCGAGGGGCGCTTCGATCACCTTGCGGTCGTTGAACACCGGGAAGGTGTGGAACGGCGGGTACACGGGGCTGTTGACGACGATCGCGTCGCCGGACCCGGTGACGGCCTTGAGCATCTCGACCACGCCGAGCATGATGTCGGGCACCGTCCGGATCAGGCCGGGGTCGAGGTCCCAGTCCCAGCGCTCGGCGGCGAAGGCCGCGACGGCGTCGGCGTAGCCGGTGCCGGACGGGTAGCCGGTGTCGCCCGCGGCGATCGTGTCGGTGACGGCCTTGGCGATGGGTTCGGCCAGGTGGACGTCGAGTTCGGCCACCCACAGGGGCAGCACGTCGGGGTCGTAGTGGCGCCATTTCTCGCTGGTGCGCTGGCGCAGCTGGTCGAGGGTGAGCTGCCGGAGCGGGTCGCCGGGCAGGTCGGTCGAGGCATCGGTGGTCGCGCTCATGCACAGACGGTATCGGAGTTCTGGCGTCGTGTCACCTTGTGCGGCAGGGATCTCCGCCGGTGGTCGGGGTCACGCCGCGGCCGCTTGTAGTTCGTACTACGAACTATTATGGTTCGTAGTACGAACTACTTTTTCGGAAGAGGCACGATCATGACGCAGCAAGGCAGGACCGTGGCGGTCGTCGGCGGCGGGTACGGCGGCGCGGCCGTCGCGAAGGCCCTCGACGAGCACGCCGACGTGGTGCTCATCGAACCCAAGGACGCCTTCGTCCACGCCGCGGGCGCGCTCCGCGCCCTCACCCGCCCCGAGGAGTGGGCCGAGCAGATCTTCTTCCCCTACAGCGGGGTCCTCAAGCGCGGCAGTCACATTCGCGAGTACGCGGCCGCCGTCGACGCCGGGGGCGTCACGCTCGCCTCGGGCGGGCGCGTCGAGGCCGACTACATCGTCCTCGCGACCGGCTCGGCCTACCCGTACCCCGCGAAGACCCGCACCGACTCGACCGCGGAGGCCCTGGCCCACTTCAAGGAGACCCACGCCGAGCTGGCCGGCGCCGAGCGGGTGCTCATCGCCGGGGCCGGGCCCGTGGGCCTGGAGCTGGCCGGGGAGATCCGGGACGTGTGGCCGGACAAGCGGATCACGATCGTCGACCCCGCCGCCGAGCTGGTCCCCGGGTACGCCGAGGAGTTCCGCGCCGAGCTGGTGCGCCAGCTCGCGGAGCTCAAGGTCGAGGTGCGCCTGGGCGCGGCCTTCGACGCCGAGCCGGACGTCGAGCCCGGCCGGGCCGGGGACGTGCGCGCGAGCATCGGCGGCGAGACCGTCGAGGCCGACATCTGGTTCCGCGCCTACGGGGCGAGCACCAACTCCGGGTACCTCGGCGAGGGCCTCGCGCCGCTCAACGGGCGCGGCCAGATCGCCGTCACCGCGAAGCTCAATGTGGATGGTCACGTGAACGTGTACGCCGTCGGCGACCTCACCGACGTGGCCGAGGAGAAGCGGGCCGGCGCCGCCTCGAAGCACGCGGAGGTGGTGGCCGCCAACATCATCGCGCAGGTCAACGGGGCGGAGCCGGTCGAGGAGTACCGGCCGAACCCGATCCGGGTGATCCTGCTGCCGCTCGGGCCCGAGTACGGCGTGGGCCAGGTCCCCTCGGAGGACGGGCCGGTCCTCATGCCGACCGAGCAGGTCGCGCAGTGGAAGGGCCGCGACCTGATGAACGGCCGCTTCGCCGACATGTTCGGCGCGTCCTGACCTACGGCATCGCCTCCGCCGCCTCCGGGCGGCGGGGGCTTCGCCGTGTCAGCACTCGGCGGACGGGCACGCGCCCTCGTCGGCGGCCGACGGGGCCCGGTTGCCGGTGACGACCCGCGCGAGCAGGCCCAGGAGGGTGTCGCGTTCGGCGTCGTCGAGTCCGGCCGTCAGTTCGGCGGTGCGCTTCAGGATCACCTCGTGCAGCTCCTCGGCGAGCTGGGCGCCCTTCGGGGTCAGCGTGACGAGGGAGGCGCGGCCGTCGCCGGGGACGGCCTCACGGCGCACCAGGTCGCGCCGCTCGCAGCGGTCGACGAGCCCGGTGATGCTCGACTTGGCGAGGCCGAGGGCCTTCGCGAGCTCGAACATGCCGAAGGGCCGCGGGAGGATGATGCACAGCAGCTGGGACTGCGCGGTGGTGAGGTCGAACTGGCGGGCCGCGTCGGCGTAGACGGCGTCGACGAGGAAGGACGTGCGCACCAGCGCGGCGCCGATCCCGGCCGGCTCGCCCGCGTAATCCTCCATCCTGCAAGCATACTGCGAGGCCACGGCCGGTGCCGGTGTGCTCGCCCACCCTACGCCGGGGCTCCGACGGTCTCCCGTTCCGGAATCCGGCGGCGGGCGAGGCGGTCGATGACCGCCAGGCCCGGCGCGGTGAAGCAGGTGGTGGCGACCGCGACGACGACGATCATCGCGTACGCGGCCTGGTCGACGAGGCCCGCGCGCAGGCCGATGTCGAGGGCGACGAGCTGCATGAGCCCGCGCGCGTTCATGTAGCAGCCGATCCGGGCCGCGTCGGCCCACGACTCCCCCGCCAGGCGGGCCGCGGTCGTGCACGCCCCGAGCTTCCCGGCGAACGCGAGCGCCACGAGCGCGGCGGCCCCGGCGAGGAGGCCCGGACCCGTGATGAGCCCCAGGTCGGTGTTCATGCCCGAGTGGACGAAGAACAGCGGCAGGAACAGGACCGTGGTCAGCGGCCTGATCCGCTCCGAGAGCGCCTCGGCGGCGGCCCCGCGCGGGACGGCCGCGCCGAGCGCGAACGCGCCGAACACGGCGTGGACGCCGATGAGCTCGGTGAACCAGGCCGCGGCGAGCAGCGCGAGCGCGGCGGCGACGAGGACGGCGTCGCGGCCCGGGTCGCGGGTGTCGAACCAGTGCCGGGCCCAGCGGCGCACTGCGAAGAGCACCGCGGCGAGGGCGGCGAGGCCGCCGAGCGCGATGAGCGCGGCCGCGTCGCCGCCGGTGCCGAACGCGGCGAGGACCGCCGCGAGGAGGATCCACGCGGCGGCGTCGTCGAGGGCGCCCGCGGTGAGCGACACCGAGCCGAAGCGGGTGGTCACGTGGCCGTGGTCGGCGATCATGCGGGCCATCACCGGGAACGCGGTGATCGACAGCAGCAGGCCGATGAACAGCGCCCCGATCCTGGGGTCGACGCCGCCGGGGAACAGATCGAGGCGCGGCCCGGACCAGAGCGCGAACGCGAAGCCGAGCGCGAGCGGGACGACCATCCCCGCGCCCGAGACCGCGAGGCCGACGCGGGCGGTGCTGCGCAGCCGCCCGATCGGGAATTCGAGTCCGACGGTGAACATGAAGAGCACCAGGCCGATCTGGCTGACCCCGTCGATGACGGCCAGGAGCCCCGGCCCGAACAGGGACGCGTGCGCGCCGGGCGCGAGCGCCCCGAACAGGCTGGGGCCCAGGATGATCCCGACGAGGATCTCCCCGATCACCGGCGGCTGCCCGATCCGCTTGCAGACCGCGTGCGCGGCCCGGCAGGCGAGGACGACGAGGAGGAGCGCCAGGAGCAGGACGGCGGTGGTGCTCAACGCTCAGCTCCCGTCTGCGGCCTTGGCGGGGCTGGTCTCGACGATGTCGACGACGTCGGCGATGGTCTCGGCGTCGTTCATGCGGGTGTCGTCGATCGAGACGCCGAACTCCCGCTGGAGCCCGAGCGCGGCCTCCAGGCGGCTGAGCGAGTCGAGGTCGAGGTCCTCCAGGCGGGTGTCGGCGGTGAGGTCGGCGGCGTCGGCCTGGCACCACTTGGCGACGACGGCGGCGACGCGTGCGGCGGTGGTCATGTTGCGCTCCTTGGGTGTTGTGCGGTTCCGGGCCAGCGCAGCAGCGCCGAGCCCCAGGTGAACCCGCCGCCGAAGGCGGTCAGGAGGACGGTGTGGCCGCCTTCGAGGCGGCCTTCGCGGCGGGCCCGGTCGAGGGCGAGCGGGATCGACGCGGCCCCGGTGTTGCCGGTGCGGTCGAGGTCGACGAGGAGCCGTTCGTGGTCGGCGCCGAGCTCGTCGGCGACAGCGCGGAGGATGCGGATGTTGGCCTGGTGGCCGCAGATTCGGTCCACTTCGGAGGATTTGAGTCCGGCGCGGTCGAGGGCGGCGCGGGAGGAGGCGGTCATGTGGGCGACGGCTTGGAGGAAGACCTCGCGGCCGTCCATCGCCATGTAGTACGTGGACGGGTCCGGTTGGGGGCGTTCCGTATCGGTGCCGAGGCGGGCTTTGGACGCGGAGCCGGGGGCGATGAGGCTCGCGGCGCCGGTGCCGTCGGCGCCGAGGTCGAGCGCGAGGAGCGCGCCGTCCTCGTCGGGCTCCCCCGCGCGCAGGAGCACGGCTCCGGCGCCGTCGCCGAAGAGCGGATGGACGGTGCGGTCGCCGGGGTCGGTGAGCGTGGAGGCGGTCTCTGCCCCGGCGACGAGGACGCGGCGGGCTCCGGTGGCGATGAGTCCGGCGGCGGTGGCGAGCGCGTAGACGAACCCGGAGCAGGCGGCGTTGACGTCGAAGGCCGGGCAGGCGAGGCCGAGCCTGGCGGCGGCGAGCGGCGCGGTGGCGGGGATCTGGTGGTCGGGCGTGTAGGTCGCGACCAGGAACGCGTCTACTTCGGATGGATCGGTGTCGGCGTCGGCGAGGGCGCCTCGGGCCGCTTCGGCGGCGAGGGCGGAGGTGGGGGTGGTCGCGTCGGCGAAGCGGCGGGCGCGGATGCCGGTGCGCCGCTCGATCCAGTCGGAGGTGACGCCGAGGCGCGCGGCGAGCTCGTCGTTGCCCACTTCCCGTTCGGGAAGCGCGCTGCCGAGACCGATGATGACGGCGGTCATCGGTCCTCCTCCGGGATCGGGAAGGTCGCGTACTGCCACGGGTAGTGCGGGAGGCGCACGAACGTGGCGGTGTCGTCGAAGACGGCGGTCCAGTCGACGTCCTCGCCGTCGCAGAACGCGGCGCCGACGCCTTCGGGCGCGGGGGCGTCGCCGTCGGCGATGGCGAGGAGCGCGGCGGCGAGCCCGGCGCGGGTCTCGGCGTGGACGGCGGCGCGGTGCGCGTGGTGGGTGGTGCGCACGGCGGCGCTGTAGCAGACGTCGCGGAGGGCGTGCGTGGTGCCGGAGATCCATGCGGCGCAGTCGCGGGCGCGGTCGAGGAGGGCCGGGCCGGTGGCCGCGGAGAGCACGAACGGGTAGGCGCGGCCGTCGTCGGGGGCGGCCTCGCGGCGCGGGGCCTCGCCGAGGATGAGGTGCGCGTTGGCGGCGGAGATCCCTTGGCCGCTGACGCCCGCGAGGAGCGGGCGGCCCCGGCCGTCGAGGTCCACTGTGGCGGTGGGGACGGCGACGGGCAGTGCGGCCCAGTCGATCTTGGGGTTCGGGGTCTCGTAGTGGAGGCTCGCGGGGAGGCGGCGGTGCTTGAGCGACAGCGCGGTCTTGATGACGGCGGCGACCCCGGCGGCGCCTTCGGTGTGGCCGATGTTGGTCTTGACGGAGCCGACGAGGACGGGCCGGTCGGCGGGGCGGTCCTTGCCGAGGACGTCGCCGATCGCGGCGAACTCGATGGGGTCGATGAGGGGCGTGCCGGTGCCGTGGGCCTCGATGAAGTCGACGTCGGCCGCGTCGATCCCGGCGTCCTCGTGGGCGAGGCGCAGCATCTCGGCGTGGGCGTCGATCGAGGGCGCGAGGAGCGACCCGGAGGCGCGGCCGTCGTTGCCGAGGTTGCCGCCGAGGACGAGCGCGTGGACGGGGTCGCCGTCGGCGAGGGCCTTGGCGAGGGGCTTGAGGACGACGGCGGCGGCGCCGTCGGAGGGCGCGAAGCCGTCGGCGCGGGCGTCGCCGAACTTGCAGCGGCCGTCGCGGGCGAACATGCGCGCCTGGGAGAGCAGGAGGTCCTCTTCGGCGTTGAGCTTGAGGTTGACGCCCGCGACGAGCGCGGCCTCGGTCTCCCCGGCGCGCAAGGAGAGGCACGCGAGGTGGAGGGCGGTGAGCGAGGAGGAGCAGGCGGTGTCGACGGTGATGCTGGGGCCGCGCAGGTCGAACTCGTACGCGAGGCGTCCTGAGAGGACGGACCGGAGGTTGTAGATCACCGACGGCGTGATCGCTTCGGGGCCGCGGCGGGCGATGACGTCCCAGAAGTCGAGGTTCATGTTGCCGACGTACACGCCCGTGCGGGTCCCGGCGACCGCCTCGCGGGTGAGCCCGGCGTCGGCGAACGCCTCGTAGGCGGCGGTGAGGAGGAGCCGCTGCTGCGGGTCCAGATAGGACGCTTGCGCGGGCGTCATGCCGAAGAACGGCGCGTCGAAGTCGAAGGCGCGCTCCAGGTATCCCGATCGCTTCGCGATCACCTTGCCAAGGGCGGGCTCGGGCGAGTACAGGGCCTCGGCGTCGTAGCGGTCCTTCGGGGTGGGCCCGGTGGCGTCGCCCCCGGCGAGCAGCAGCTCCCAGAGGGCGTCGGTGCCGTCGGCGCCGGGGAAGCGGCAGCCCATGCCGACGACGGCGATCGGTTCGCGGCGGTACTCCATGCGGCTCTCGATTCGGTGCGGAGGGAACGGGGTCGGCGGGGCCCGGCCGGGCCGGGCCCCTGGGCGGTCTACGCGTTCAGGTAGATGAGGACGCCCGCGACGGCGGTCAGGATGCCGAACAGCGGGGCCCCGGCAGCCTTGCCCGCCGGGTCCTTGACGCGCAGGTGCGTCAGGAGCGCGCCGATCGTGAGCGCGACGATCCCGGCCGCGGCGGCGACGCCGACCCACCAGAAGTCGGCCACGAGCGCGCCGATCGCGAGGCCGGCGCCGCCGAGGAATTCGAGGACGCCGATCGCCTTGTAGGCGTTGTGCGAGATGCCGAAGCGGTCGGCGTCGGCCTTGGCCGGGGGCAGCGTGAGGATCTTGACGACCCCCGACGCCGCGAAGGCGACCGCCAGCAGCAGGGCAAGGACGATGGTGGCGATGTTCATCAGTTCTCCGTGTTGTCGGTTGTTGCGTGCATTCGGGCACCAAGGGGGCCCTCGGAGTCCCCAGGGGACCCCGCTCCTTCCCAGGTCTTGAAACGCCGCAGGCCGTACAGGAGGGGGCGCGGCTCGCGGCGGGCGGTCACGCGGTCGACCGCGCCGAGGACGACGACGTGGTCGCCGACGGTGAAGGCGCGGTCGACGCGGCAGTCGGCCGTGGTGTGGGCGTCGGCGGTGAGGTGGGGCCCGCAGGGGCCGGGGCGCCACCTGACGTGCGCGAAGCGGTCCTCGGCGCCGGAGGCGAACAGCTCGGCGACGGGCCGGGCGCGGTCGTCGAGGAGGTTGACGGTGAAACTGCCGGAGGCGAGGACGGCCGCGGCGGTGGGCCCGTGCTCGCGCAGGCACACCAGGAGCGTGGGCGGCTCCAGCGCGACCGAGCACAGCGACGAGCAGGTCATGCCGATCGGCTCGCCCGCGGGGTCGGCGGCGGCGACGACCGCGACGCCGGTGGGGAACGCGGCCATGAGGGTCCGCAGGTCCCCGGAGGCGGCACAGGTGCCGTCGCAGGCGTGCGGGGCGGCGGGCGCGGCGCTCATCGCGGCCCCCCGGTGCCGTACGGCGAGTCGGCGTCGAGCTCTTCCACGGTGAACCCGGCGGTGGACGCGTAGTCGTCGGAGATGCGTTGCAGCTCTTCGGCGGTGAACACGTCCTCGATGCGGTCGAACCCCTCGGGGGCGCGCTGCCACGCGAGGTCGATGACCCGCTCGGGGCCCATGCGGCGGTTCGCCTCCTGGACGCCGCGGGTCGCGGGGAGCCGCTCGGACTCGTAGCGGCGCAACGCGGTCGGCACGTCAGGTGCATCGTGGAGGTGCCAGGCGATGGCGCGGCCGTCGATGATCGCCTGCGTGGCGCCGTTGGAGCCGACCGGGTACATCGGGTGGGCGGCGTCGCCGATGAGCGTCACGGGCCCGTCGTTCCAGGTCGGCAGGGGCGCGCGGTCGAGCATCGGGTACTCGTGGATCTGCGAGGCGGCGGCGACGAGCCCGGGGACGTCGGTCCACGGGACCTTCCAGTCGCCGAACTGGGCGAGGACCTCCCGCTTGCGGTCGGCGAGGCTTTGCGCAGCCGAGGGCCCGTCGGCGGGGCGGCCGGTGACCCAGTTGATCAGGGCGTTCCCGGTCTCGTCGGCGGGTCGGATCGGGTAGACGACGAACTTGGCCCGGTCGTCGCCGAGCACGGCCATCGAAGCGCCCGTGAGGAACGGCGCGGCGCGCGTGGTGCCGCGCCACATCCACATCCCGTTCGTGTCGGGCTCGCCGTCGTCGAGGTGCATGGCGGCGCGGACGGCCGAGTGCAGGCCGTCGGCGCCGATGAGGAGGTCCGCCTCGACGTCCCCCGATCCCGTGTGGACCGTGACCTGCCCGTCGTGGACGGTGTAGCCGGTGACGGGGCGGCCGGTCTCGACGGTGCCGTGGCCGAGCCGGGCGGCGACGGCGTCGGCGAGGTCCTGCTGGAGGAGGCCGCGGTGCAGCGAGTACTGCGGGAACCGGTGCCCAGCGAAGCGCCCGCGCGGCTCGGACCACACGAGATCGCCGCGGCGCGTGTAGAACGCGAGCTCCGCGGTGGTCACGGCGTGGCCCTCGACGGCCGGGGCGAGGCCGAGCGCGTGGAGTTCGCGCACGGCGCTGGGCAGGATGTTCAGCCCGACGCCGAGCGGCCGCAACTCGGTCGCGGCTTCGAAGACGCGCACGTCGCGGTGCCCGGCGGCGTGGAGCGCGAGCGCGGCGGTGAGCCCGCCGATGCCGCCTCCGGCGATGGCGATCCTCATGCGGCCCTCCCGGCGGGGACGAGGGACTTGGCGATGGCCGCGTTGTCGCGCGTCAAGTCCAGGATGGACTGGAGGAGGCCGATGGAGCCGCCGCCGGAGCCGAGCTCGTAGAGGCGCACCTCCTCCTTGTACGCCTTGCGGGCGATGCCGAGGTGGCGGCCGCGGAAGACCACGAGGCGGCGCATCACGCGGTGGAGGGCGGCGAGGTGCCGGGCCCAGGGCTCGGGGTCGGGGGCGGCGGCCTCGCGCAGGCGCCGCACGATCGAGGGCCGGTCGCGCCACTGGCCGACCAGGGCCCGCCAGGCGGGGAGGGTGTGCTCGGCCGACTCTTCGAGGAACGCCTCGTAGGCGGGGTCGTTGTCGTCGGAGGCCCACAGGGCGAGGTCGGCGAGGTAGAGCGGGACGTGCGCGGCGGCGGGGCCGAGCCAGTCGTGCCCGGCGACGGCGACCTCCTCGTAGTAGGGGCGCATCCGCTGCGCGAAGAACTCCGGGGAGACGCGGGCGACGACGTCGGCGATCGCGGTCTCGAAGGCGCCCAGGGCGTCGGAGAGGTCGTCGAGGAGCGGCACGAACGCGGGGTCGGCGAGGTCGGTGTCGGCGAGGTCGTTGCAGCGCTCCAAAGCCCGGCCGAGCTCGGGGATGGAGGCGCGCGGCCCTCCCATGAGGACGGTCTCCTGGGGGTCGCCGGTGTACATGCGCTGGCGCTCGCCGAGGGGGTTCCACTCGGTGTAGTGGTGGACGGTGTCGCGCGGGATCATGTCGGTGCGCCGGCCGAGTTCGACCAGGACGGCCTCCAGACCGGGGACGAGCGGCACGGGCTGGACGCCGTGGCGTTTGACGGAGCCGAGGAGGAGCCCCAGGTCGCGCATGGCGGCGAGGCATTCGCAGAAGTCGAACGCGGCGACCTCGGGGAGGCTGGGGGTGAGCCGCCGAAGGGCCGCGGTGAGGGCCGGGACGTCGGCGGCGGCGTTCATCTCGGGGACGGCGCGAAGGGGCGCGTCGGCGCCGAGCGGGTCGAGCCCGGCCGTGCGGGGCCCGTCGAAGCGGGGGTCGTCGAGGGTGGTGCCGTTGCGGTGCATGCGTTGTCGCCCTTCAGGAGTCGGGCCCGGCGGTGGGGGCCGCCGGGCCCGGCGGCGTGCTACTTCCCGTGCAGCTCGCGCAGGGACTCGTAAGCGGTGGGGAGGGTGCCGAGGAGCCGGTCGCGCTCTTCGGCGATCCCTGCGAAGACCTCGCGCGCGCCGGCGGCGTCGCCGGGGCGCAGCGCCTGCGCGGGGTAGACGTGGTCGGGGACGAGGTCGAGCCCGGAGAAGATGCAGTAGAAGCTGCCGTTGGTCCAGTAGTTGCGGAACTCGGCCTCGAAGTTCCCGTAGTAGGTGGACTCGTCGGCGACGGGCATGTTCACGGGCATCCCGGCCCGGTACATGTCGACCTTCTCCTGCATCCCGGCGTCGAGGACCAGGTGCTTGTTCTCCCGCCAGAAGGGAGTGTCGTTGCGGGGCGCGAACTTGAAGTGCGCCTGGATGAAGTCGCGGGAGTCGTCGAACATCGTCTCGATCTCGGCGTTGAAGCGCTTGGCGAGGACGGGGTCGAACCGCTTGTCGGGGAAGTGCTTCACGAGCTGGAAGATCGCCGCGTAGATGAAGTAGATGCCGGTGGATTCGAGGGGTTCGAGGAAGCAGGAGGCGAGGCCGACGGCGACGACGTTCTTGACCCAGGTGCGCCGGTTGCGGCCCACGCGGAACGAGATCTGGTTCAGGGCCGTGGAGTCGGGGTCGAGGCCCCACAGGCGGCAGAAGTCCGCGGAGGCGGTGTCGCGGTCGGTGAAGCGGCTGGAGAACACGTACCCGGAGCCGAAGCGCCCGAGCATGGGGATCTTCCAGGTCCAGCCGGACTTCATGGCGATCGCCGAGGTGTACGGCTCGATGCCGTTCGCCTCGTCGTCGTGGGGGACGGCCGCGGCGACCGCGCTGTCGCACAGGAGGTAGTCGCTCATGTCGAGGAACGGCTCGCGGAGGGTCTGGTTGATGAGCAGGCCGCGGAAGCCCGAGCAGTCGACGAACAGGTCGCCTTCGATGGTGCGGCCGGTCTCGGTCTTCAGGGCGGTGACGAAGCCGCGCTCGTCGCGCACGGCCTCGGTGAAGCGGTCCTGGATGTGGGTGACGCCGAGGGTCTTGACGGAGAAGCGGCACAGGAAGTCCGCGACGAGCTGCGCGTCGAAGTGCCACGCGTAGTTGGTCCAGCGGTTCCCCTCGCGGTCGCGCGGCGCGAGCTTCGCGTCCATCGCGGCCGGCTCGCGGTAGCACGCGTAGTCGAACTGGTCCTCGGTGCGCCCGGCCTGCCTGTCGGCGAACCAGTAGTGCGACAAGGGGAGGCGCTCGTGGTTCGGGAGGATGCCGAACGTGTGGTAGAAGTGGTCGGGCCTGCCCTCGTGGGTGCGCGAGGCGGCCTCGCCCTCGCCCTCGGTGCGCCAGTTGACGAACTTGACGGCCATCTTGTAGCTGGCGTTGCACTCCCGCATCCACTCGTCCTCCTCGATGCCGAGGAAGGAGAAGAACGCCTTGTGCAGGTTGGGGACCGTGGCCTCGCCGACGCCGATCCGCGGCACCGCGGGCGCCTCCAGGACGGTCACGTTCACCGTGCCCTGGAACGCCTTGGCGACATAGGAGGCGGTCATCCACCCGGCGGTGCCGCCGCCGAGGACGACCACGTTCCGGATGCGGTGGTCGGTGGGAGAGGTGTCCATCTGCTGGCTCCTGTCCGACGCATCGCGCCGCGAATGCGTCCTGGTGTTCGAAACGGGTTCCGGCAAGAACGCTACGGAGCGTCACGGTTGTCGACTACTTCCGCGGTTGTTGCGCGACAAAGCAACCCGTGCGGGGGACGGCCGCCGCGTGTTCGCACCGCGAACATTGCCTCCCCTCGATACGATGAGACTTGTTCACCCGGATGACCCGACCGGCACGGTTCCGAGGCGAAGAGCGAGGCCATGGGAAGACCTGAGCAACCGATCGACCCCGGGCGGGGTCCCCTGGAGCAGTTCGCACAGCGGCTGCGCGAGCTCCGCGCCGCCGCACCGGGCAGTACCTACCGGGCCATGGCCGCCCGTGCGCACTACTCCGCGTCGACCCTCGCGCGGGCCGCGTCGGGCCGCGAGATGCCGTCGCTGGAAGTCGTGCAGGCGTACGCGTCCGCGTGCGGCGCCGACCCCGAGGCTTGGACGCGGCGGTGGCACCGGCTCCAGCGCGACGTCGCGGGCGCGCCCGCCCGCAGCGCCCCGCGGGCCGCACCCCTGCCGTACCAGCTCCCCGCCGACCTCCCCGACTTCGCCGGGCGCGAAGCGGAGACCGCGATGCTCCTGGACACCGTCCTCGACGCGCTCGACGAGCCGGACCGCCGCTCCCCCATCGTCATCGGCATCACCGGCGGCCCCGGGCTCGGCAAGACCACGTTCGCCGTCCACCTCGCGCAGCGGCTCGCGCCCGAGTTCCCCGACGGGCAGCTGTTCATCAACATGCGCGGCTTCGACGAGCGGCGCCTCGCCCCCGAGACGGTGCTGCGCCAGTGCGTGCGGACCCTCGGGCACCCCGACGAGCGCGTGCCCGCCGACTTCGACGAGCTCGCCAGCGCCTACCGGTCGCTGCTGCGGCACCGCCGGTGCCTGCTCGTGTTCGACAACGCCCGCGGCGAAGCGGACTTGCGGCCGCTTCTGCCGGGCACGCCCGGGTGCGTCGTCATCGCCACGAGCCGCGGCAGCCTCGTCGGTCTCGAAGGGGCGCAGACGCTCCGGCTGGAGCCGTTCAGCGCCGCGGAGTCGCTGGAGCTGCTCGCGCGCACCGCCGGGGCCGTGCGGGTCGCGGCCGAGCCGGTGGCCGCCGCGGAGCTCGCCGAGCAGTGCGGGAACCTGCCGCTGGCGCTGCGGATCGCGGGCGCCCGGCTCGCGTCGCGTCCTCAGTGGAAGGTGGGGACGCTGACGGAGCGGTTCCGCGACGAGCGGCGGCGCCTCTCGGAGCTCGAAGCCGGGGACCTCCAGCTCATGGAGGCGTTCTCCATGTCCTACAGGGCTCTTGAAGCGGGCGAGCGGCTCGTGTTCCGGCGCTTGGGAGCGCTGTTCCCCGGCCTGGACTTCGGGCCGCTGGTGGCCGCGCGGCTCGCCGGTATTCCGGAGGCCGACGCCGAGGACCGCCTGGAGACCCTCGTGGACGCCAACCTGGTCGAGTCCCCCGGGCCGGGCCGGTACCAGATGCACGACCTGCTGCGGCTGTACGCGGCCACGAGGTGGATCGCCGAAGACGAGCCCGACGACGCCGCGCGGCGCCTCCTCGCGTGGTACACCGGGACCGCGGCGGCCGCGACGCGGCTGCTCATGCCCGACTGGTTCGGCCTCGACGTCCCGGCCCTCCCGGACGCGTCGGTGACGACCGCGCGGGACGCGCTCCACTGGTACGAGCGGGAGCGACACAACATCAACGCGCTCGTGCGGTTCGCGGCCGACGCGGGCGAGCACGACTACGCGTGGCGCCTCGCGTATGCGGCGGGCGGGCACTGCGTCCTCATGCGGCACTGGCAGTCCTATGCGTCGTCGGGCGAGACGGCGCTCGCCTCGGCGAAGCGGACGGGCGACGCGGCGGTGGCGGCGGCGCTCGCGGTGAACCTCGCGGAGGCGTACACGGAGCTGCGGCGGCCCGACGAGGCCGTTGCGCTGCTGGAGGACGCGGTCGCGCACTACGAGGACGTGCGGGACGCGGCCGGGCTCGTGCAGGCGCTGTGCGGGCTCAGCCACGCGTGCGTGCGGCGCGGGCGCGTCGACGAGGCCCTGGAGCACGCGCGGCGCGCGTACGACAACGCCGAGCGGGCCGGGACGCCGTGGGGCGAGGGGTCGAGCCTGTGCGCGATCGGGCGGGCCTACGCGGGCGAGGGCCGGTTCGAGATGGCGCTCAAGATGTTCCGGGCCGCGCTCGACCGCTCGGAGGTGATCGGGAACCGGTGGGCGCAGATGCGGTCGTTCCAGGTGATCGCCGAGACGTGCCTGGAGATGGGCGACCACCGGCGGGCCGCGGACGCGTACGGGAGCGCGCTGGCGCTCGCGGGCGAGATCGGCGACCAGCTCAGCGAGGGCCGGTTCCGGTACCGGCTGGGGAACCTGCGGTTCGACCTGGGCGACTTCGCGGGGGCGCGGGAGGAGTGGCGCACCGCGGAGCCGGTGCTCGCGGCGCTCGGGGACCCGCTCGCGACGGCGGTGCGGCGGCGGCTCGCGGAGGGCGCGGCGCGGGTGCCGCGGCCGGTCGGGCGGCATCCGCGGCGGCTCCCGGCCTGACGGCGCGCGCCGGGTTCGGGGCGACCGGATCGTCAACGACCCCTTGGGGAGCGTCCCACGGGACCGGCGGTGCGATGGCGTAGGCTGGAGCCACGTCCCGCACCGGCGGCGGGACCGTCCGGGGCCGGGTGTCGACCGGCCTCACCGGATGCATCGCGCCCAGCCCGCCGTGACGCCCCCGGATCCCCCTGTGAACTGCCCATTCATCGCCGATTGGATTGCCGTGAACGAAGCAGCCCCCGAATGGCCTCCCCCAGGGATCGACCCGGACGTGCCCTCGACCGCCAGGGTCTACGACGCGATCCTGGGCGGCAGGGACAACTTCAAGGCCGACCGCGAGGCCGCCGACGTCTTCATGCAGCACATCCCCCAGGCCCGCGAGTGCGCCCTGCTCAACCGGGCGGCGCTCATCCGCGGCGTGCAGTACATGGTGCGCTCGGCCGGGATCGACCAGCTCCTCGACATCGGCTGCGGCCTGCCCACGAAGCAGAACACCCACGAGGCGGCGCAGGAGATCAACCCCGAGACGCGCGTGGTCTACGTGGACAACGACCCGATGGTCCTCTCGCACGGCCGGGCGCTGCTCGCCGACGACCGGACCACGACCGTGGTCACCGCGGACCTCCGCGACCCGGCGGGCATCCTCGCCAATCCCGAAGTGCGCGAGGCGATCGACTTCGGTCGGCCCGTGGGGCTCATGCTCATCGGCATGATCATGCAGATCGCCGAGGACGAACGGCCCGACGACATCATCGCGGCGCTGATGGAGCCGCTCGCTTCGGGTTCGCACCTGTTCATCACGTCCTGGCCCGACACGGGGGACCCGGCGCAGCACGCACTGTCGCGCGCGTGCCTGGAGACCCTCGGGAACGGCTGGTGCCGCCCGGTCGAGCGGATCGAGCGGCACTTCCTCGGGATGCCGCTGGTCGCGCCGGGCCTGGAGTTCGTGCCGCGGTGGTTCCCGGAGGACCCCGGGCGCGCCGTCCCCGAGGTCGCGGACATGGAGCCGTACGAGCGGACCCAGATGGCCGGCATCGCCGTCAAGCCCTGAAACGTCCCTGAAACCCTTGGGCGCGATCCGAACCGGTGCTTGACCTGGGTCACGCAGCCACCTTCGTCCGGGTCCTCACCTGCCGCGTAGGCTCGATGCGGACCGCCGGCGCACCACACGCTCCACCCGCTTGCAGCGTGTTCGAGAAGAGAAGAGACCGCCATGCCCATGCTCGAAATCCGACGGCACAGCAAGCGCAACGGCGACGAGGCCGTCCACCTCTCGCAGGAGGGGGTCGAACTGGCGCGCTGGTCCGGGACCCTCATGGGGCCCTTCGAGACCGTCGCCACGAGCGTCGCCCCGCGGGCGCGGGAGACGGCCATCGCGATGGGCTTCGCGGTCACCGTCGAACTCCCCACCCTCCACAATGTGAACGCGTTCCTCCAGGAGTCGCAGGCCGCCAACCACGACGTCGGCGCCCCGTTCACGCGGCTCGCGCGCCTCGTCAGCCGCCGCGGCAGCGCCGTCAGCGACTACTCGCACGCGCTCGCCCGCCAGTGGTCCGAGCTCCTCGCCCCGCTCGGCCCCGGGGACGCGGCCCTGGTCATCGGGCACGGCGGCCACATCGAGTGCGGGCTCGTGGCGCTGTTCCCCGACGCGGAGCACGACGACTGGGGGCCCTTGTTCGGGTACATGGAGGGCGCGCGGCTCCACTACGACACGGCGGCGGGCCGCTTCCACGACATCGAGTTCGTCAGGAACTAGCAGAGGCGGACGGAGCGGGGGCCGAGGCAAGTCGGCCCCCGTTCCGCGTCTTCAGGGCCGGCCGGTGCGGATCGCCAGGCGCGGCAGGTACCAGAGCGCGAACGCGACCGCCGCGACTGCGTAGACGGCGAGGAGCGGCAGCGGGAACCCGTACGTGATGCCGGTGTGCTCCAGGTCGAGGTTCGACAGGGCGTAGACCATCACGCCGGAGCTGAGCATGTCCTGGAACGTCAGCTGCGTCCAGAACAGGTCCTGCACGTGGACCAGGAGCAGCGCCAGCGCCGCCAGCAGCGCGAACGGCCACGCGGCCTTGGCGAACGCCCCGTTCGCGCTCCCCCGGCCTTCGGCGGCGAGCGCGCGGCGGCGGTCCTCCAGGCCCCAGCACAGGGCCGTGAACAGGAACAGCAGCGGGACCGCGATCCACGCCCGCGGCGGGAACGACCCGATCGTGACCCATTCGCCTTCGCCCGCGACGGCTTCGAGGTTCGCGGCCGCGAGCGGCCCGGTGCCGACGAAGAGCCACGGCGCGAACGGCAGCAGCAGCCACCGCGACGCGTCCCCGACCGGCCGCAGCGCCCCGATCGCGAACCCGCCGACCCCGGCCGCGACCAAGGCGATCGCGGTCGTCACCAGCGGCGGGCCCCAGGTGCGGCGGATGACGAACCACAGGTCCAGCGGCTCCGGCCCGCCCTCGGCGACCCGCGACGCCCACGGCAGCAGGAAGTAGCCGACCGCCCCGACCGCGGCGAGCAGCACCAGGACCCCGAGGACGACGGCCCCGGCGCGGGACGGGACCGGCTGCGCCGCACCGGGCTCGCCCGGCCCGGCCGGACCGCTGGGCGAGGACCCGGCCGCCGGGCCCGGGCCTCGTCCGCCGGGGAAGGCCCCGGGCGCTCCGGCCATGGGGCGCTGCCCGCCGGGAAACGACCCGGGCGTGCCGCCGGCCACAGGGCCCGGCCCCGGCATCCGCTGGCCCGGCACGCCCGGTCCGACCGCCCCCGGCGCGGCCGGACTGAACGCGGTCGAACCGGACACGGTCGAACCGGGCATCGTCGACTGCGGGCCGAAGGCCCCGGGCGGGCCGAACCCGAACTCGCGGACCTGCTGCGGCTCCGACCGCGGCGCGGCCTCACGGGGCGCCGCCTTGGCGGGCACGACGTCGATCCGCACCCGCGCCGCGGCGAACAGGACCGCGGCGCCGACGCCGAGCACGGCGAGGATCGCCAAGAGCAGCATCGACTTCGCGGCCGCGCCGCCCACGTCGAGCCCGCCCTGGATGCCGTCGTAGATCTGGCGCAGGGGCACGGGCGCGTCGGCGGGCAGGCCGCTGATCGTGCCGTAGGCGAACGTCTGGAGCCCGGCGGCGGTCAGCCCGATCGCGGTCAGGCCCGCGGTCGTGAGCACGGCGCCCGCGCGACCGCCGTCGCCGCGCAGGGCCGCGAGCCCGGCGAGCACGCCCGTCCCGACGACCACGCCGGAGACGAGCAGCGGCCAGTCGTACACGGTCGCGTCCGAACCGCGGCCGTCGGCGACGCCCGAGACCAGCCAGGCGACGGTCAGCGCCGCGGGCGCGAACGAGACCGCGGCGAGGGCCCACACGACGCGCGAGACCGCGCGGACCTTCGCCCCGGCGCGGTGCAGGAGCAGCGCCAGCAGCGGTGCGACGACGGCCCCGCCGAGCACCAGCAGCGCGGTCGGGCCGATCAGGTGCGCCAGGCCGTTCCAGAACGCGCCTTCGTCGACCACCCGATCGTAGTTCGCACCCCCGACATCTTCGGGGTCGACGAATCCGGGACCGCCGAGGCGGCTGAACTGGAACGTGCGGATCGTCGGCAGCACGTACGCGACGACCAGCGCCGCAACGGGAACGGCCAGCAGCGCGAACCCGCCGACGACGCGGGCGGCGTCGCCGCGCGGCTGCACCTGCGGCGGCGGGAACTGGTTGGCGGGAGGGGCGGGCAGGGGCCAGCGCGGCTGGAGGCGCTGGATCGGGAGGGTGGGGTCGTCTGGGGGCGGCGTCCCCGCCCCGGGCGGAAGGACCAATGCGGGCTCCTGCGATGGATGAGGGATGTAAGGAGAACTCTGTACCACGCGGACCTCTGCTGTGGACGCCCGGCCTTGTGACACCGGAGGCGTCCGTGCACGGAGTGTCACGAGGAGCCGGAGAGGCGTCGGTTCGGCAACGGGACGGCCGCGGCCGGGAATCGGCTTGCCGGGAGCGCGGCGCCGGTGCTTTGATCGGAGCATGACCGATACCGCGCACTTCCTGACGTTCGTCGCCGCTTCGCTCGTGCTCATCCTCATCCCGGGACCGTCGGTCATGTTCACCGTGAGCCGGGCGCTGATCTACGGGCGGCGGCAGGCGGTCCTCACCGCCTGGGGGAACGCCGTGGGCACCTTCTGCGCCTCGGCCCTCGCGGCCGTGGGCCTGGGGGCGCTCATCCAGGAGTCGGCGCCGGCGTTCGCGATCGTCAAGTACGCCGGGGCGGCGTACCTGATCTACCTGGGCGTCAAGTCGTTCCGGGACCGCGGCGGCATGCTCGCCACCCCCGAGGAGGACCGGGCGACGCCGAAGCGCACGCTGGCGACGATGGGCGAGGGCTTCATGGTCGGCCTGCTCAACCCCAAGACGATCCTGTTCTACCTGGCGATCCTGCCGCAGTTCGTGGACCCCTCCGCCGGTTCGGCGACCATCCAGATGCTCATCCTCGGCGGCACCTTCGCAGCCCTCGCGGCGGCCTGCGACACCGTCTGGGGCCTCGTGGCCTCGGCAGTCCGCGACGTCTTCAAGCGCCCCAAGCCGAAACTCGTCCTCGCCCGCACGGGCGGCACCGCGATGATCGGCCTCGGCATAGCCGCAGCAGCGGGCGAACGCGCCTGACCCGCCCCGCGTTCACTGGACGCGCTCAACGGGGGTCGTCGAGGTACCGCTGAAGGTGCGAGGTCGCTTCCTGGAGTTCGGGCGTGTCGGCGACGACGGCGCGGAGGTCGCCGGGCGGGCAGGTGGGCTCGGCGCCGATGCGGGCGATGTCGAGGCAGTGCGGGGCGATCCCGGCGAGTTCATAGGCGCGCAGCTTGTGGTGGCCGTCGATGACGAACGCGACCGCGTCCTCAGCGTCGTCCTCGACCGGCGGGGGCGGCGCGGCCCGCAGGGTCAGGACGAGCGGGCGCTCGCCTGCGGCGATGCGCTCGCGGTAGTCGCGGACCGCGGCTGTATGGGGGCTCGGCCACCGGTCGGTGGCGAGGAGGGCCGTCCCGAACTCCGGGGTGGAGATGCCGAGGTACCAGGTCCAGTGGCGGTGCTCGCCGGTGGGCATGAGGTGGTAGCGGTCGGGCACCCAGCGGCGCAGGCCGTAGCGGCCGGGCGCGAGCAGGCCCCACACGGCGCGGGTGAGCGCGGCGGCGGCGCCCGGGTCGGCGAGCCGGAGCTGTTCGCGCAGGCGCGGGAGCTGCCGGCGCAGGCGGGCGTCGCCGGTGGACACGGCGAGGCGGTCGAGCGAGCCGCGGCACGTGTACCCCTCGACCATGAAGGGCCGCTTGCCGATTCGCAGCGACGAGGTGCCGTCGCAGCCCGTGACGGTGAGGGCGCCGCTCCCGGATTCGTTCTCTTCGATCCGGTACTCGTCGGAGGGCTGGTCGAGATAGGCGAGGTAGTCGGGCCGCGGTCCGGTCCCCAGTTCGATGACGACCGCGACGGGGTCGCGGCCCGCGGCCATGTACGCCGCGAGCTTGTGGTGGCCGTCGAGGAGGTAGTAGACCTCGGAATCGGGGTGGGTGAGCACGATCGAGGCGGGGCGGCGGCGTTCGTACTCGATGAGGCGGCGGTGCTCGTCCACGGTGGATCGCCGCGGCGCCCAGTGGTGCGTGGGGATGATCGCCGAGGCCTCGCCTTTGCCTTCCATGCCCGCGTACCAGCGCGAGGGCCGGTTCTGGCGCGTCCCTGCGATGAACGGCTTGGGGAGGGTTTCGACGCCGACGGCGTACGGCCCGGGCGCGAGGAGGCCGAGCAGCGGCGCGAGCGGGCCGGCCGGGTCGTCGCCGGGTTCGACGTGGCGCAGCCACCGGCGGAGGCGGTCCCATTCGGGCGGCTCGGTCCAGGCGTTGAGCCGGTGGTGCCCGGTGAGGCCGCGTGGGTGGAGGAGCCGGGTGGCGATCCACTCCAGGGAACCTTCGTGCGCGTCGGCGTCGGCGGCGACGTCGTCTTCGGCGAGCCGGAGCCGGAACGCCCGCTCGCCTTCCTCGACGAGCTCGATGACGCCGAGGCCGTCGGCGACGTCGATGACCTTGTAAGGCGTCAGGATGGCGGGGTCGATGGGCGCTCCTCGTGTCGGGTGCTGTTGCATGCTACGGCAGTCGCGGAGCCGGGAGGGCCCGCCCGCATTGGGACGGTCGGCTTCAGGCGCTGTTGGGAGCGCTTGCATATTGAAGATTGTGCATATATAGTGTGTGGACCCTCATCGCGATCCTCATCCTTATCCTCCGGCTCGCGCGGTCCGATCCGAGGGCCGCAAGACGCCCCCGGCAGCGTCCAGAGAGGTCTCCATGTCCACAATCTCCTTCCCCCGCATGCGGAGAGGACTGATGGCGGCTGCGGCCGCCGTCTTCGTCGCCGCGGCCGCGCTCATCGCGGTCATGATCCCCAGGCCCGCGAGCGCGGCGAGCCTCACCGAGATCACGAACTTCGGGACGAACCCCAGCAACCTCCAGATGTACCTGTACGTCCCCGACAACGTCGATCCCGAACCGGCCCTGGTGGTCGCGATCCACTACTGCACCGGGTCTGGTCCGGCCATGTACAGCGGCACCGAGTGGGCGCAGCTGGCCGACCAGTACGGGTTCATCGTGCTGTACCCGTCGGTGACGCGGTCGAGCAAGTGCTGGGACGTGTCGTCCGCGGCGTCCTTGGCGGGCACCGGGAGCGACTCGGTCGGCGTGAAGTCCATGATGGACTGGGTGGACGCGCGGTACAACGTGGACCCCGACCAGGTCTACTCGACGGGCATCTCCTCGGGCGCAATGATGACCAACGTGATGCTCGCGGTCTACCCCGAGGTGTTCGCGGCGGGCGCGTCGTTCTCGGGCGTGCCGTACACGTGCTTCGCCACGACCAACGGCTCGGAGTGGAACTCGGAGTGCTCGGGCGGGACGATCAACCGCACCCCGCAGCAGTGGGGCGACGCCGTCAGGAACAACAACCCCGGCTACTCGGGGCCGTGGCCGCGGATGCAGATCTGGCACGGCACCGCCGACGACACGCTGCGGTACCCGAACTTCCAGGAGCAGATCGACCAGTGGACGAACGTCCACGGCACCGACCAGACCCCCGACTACTCCGATGTGCCGCAAGCGAACTGGAACCGGACCCGCTACGGCGGGACCGGCGCCCAGGCCGCGGTCGAGGCGATCAGCCTCCAGGGGACCGGGCACAACCTGTACTCGTGGGGCATGGCCGCGAAGGCGCTGGAGTTCTTCGGGTACGACACCGACGTCGACCCGACGACCTCCCCCACCGACCCGGTCACGACGCCCACGGGCGGCCCGGCGGGCGGGTGCTCGGCGGCGATCAAGGTCGTGAGCTCGTGGAACTCCGGCTGGCAGGCGAACGTCGACGTCACCGCGGGCTCCGCGGCGATCTCCGGGTGGCGCCTGACCTGGACGTGGACGGGCGGCCAGACGATCTCCAGCAGCTGGAACGCCACCGTGACGAGCAGCGGGACCTCCGTGACGGCCACCGACGTCGACTGGAACGGCGCGGTCGCCGCGGGCCAGACGAAGACCTCCGCATGGGGCTTCATCGGCACCGGCTCCCCCGCGACCCCGGCGGTCACCTGCACACCGATCTGATCCCCCACCCCCGACGCGTTCGGGGGCCCGGCGGCCGAGCCGCCGGGCCCCCGAACGGGTCCACTCGGACGGGACTGTCGGACCCCCGAGGCACCCTTGTACCGGGGGCCCATCGGTCGCCGCGGCATCTGCGTGCCCTCCGAAGGTCAGCCGATGACCAGCGTCGTCACCGAGCGGGCCGGGAGGTCGATCGTCATGGCGCCGTCGGTGATCGCGGCGGCGCCGTCCAGGTGCGGGGTGCGGTCGGCGTCAGTGGTGCGCCAGACGTCGGCGGTCGCGGCGGTGAGCCCGGTGAAGTCGATGCCGGTGGTCGCCGCTGCCGTGCCGGTGTTGACGAGGACGACGTTCCGCTCCCCCGTGGAGGCGAACACGTACAGGAGCGGGTCGGGGCTGGTGGTCGCGACCATGGTGGAACCGAAGGGGCGGAACAGGTCCTCGCCGGTGAACATGCCGATGCCGTGGTAGACCGGGAGCGGCTCATCGATGTCCACGAAGTCCGCCCCCGTCCCCTCGCCCCATTCGCCGGTCAGGCCGAGGCATCCGTTCTTGTCGCCGTAGACGAGCGCGGTCGCGTCCGCTTCGAGGATCGTGCCGAGCACCGCCGCGCCCCACACGGCCGGGAGGTGCGTGGTCATCGACGCGCACGCCGGGCTCGGGTCGGCCCAGTCCATGTTCCATTCGCCGATCTGGATGCCGATCTCGTCGGCGCGGGCCGGGACGGTCGCGTCGATGAGCGCGCGCACCGCGGCGATGTCGGTCCCGTAGTCGGCGGCCTCCGCGAGCAGCTGCTCCGCGGGCTTAGCCTCGGTGCCCTTGCCGTAGTCGTGGTAGTCGACGAAGTCGACGTGGTCGCCCGAGCCGGTGAGGAACGTCGTCAGGTACGGGGTGTTGTCGTAGGCCGTCCCGGGCCCGCCGACCTGGACGCCCGGATCGAGGGCGTGGATGCCCGCGGCGATCTCGTTGAAGCGGGCGCTGTACGTCGCGGCGTCCATCTTGGGCGGATCGCCCGCGTCGAGTTCGTTGCCCACGACCACTTTCGTGATCGGCGCCTGGGCGTCGAAGTGCTCGAAGAGCGCGAGCGCGTCGCCGGGTTCGGCGGGGACCACGAGGATCGGCTCCGCGCCGAGCGACCGGATCGCGTCGATCCACTGGTCCCCGTCGTAGTCGGTGTGGCAGTAGTCGCCGCCGCAGACGATGCGGCTGGCGTGGTCGCCGGGGACGGCGTATTCGAGCTCGATGCGGAGCGCGCCGAAGCCCTGGGCGGCCATCGCGGCCCGGTGCGCGTCGCTGTTGACGATGTAGTTGAGGCCGCCGTAGCCGGTGATCGAGGCGCCGAGGTCGCCGGGTTCGAGCTGCGCGACAGGGGTCGTGAAGTCGACCGTGACGGCGGGCTCGTCGGCGCCCGCGGCGGGCGCGAGCCACAGGAGCGCGCCGCTCGCGAGGAGGACGGCCGTGGCGCCGATCGCGGCGGCGTTCCGGGTGCGGTGCAAGGCGGTCGCCTTTCGTCCCAAGGGAAGCGGAGGAGGATTCGCTGAGCGATCCTCTCATGGAACGTGTCCGAAATGCACGGGCGGAGGTGTCCGGCCGGTGAATTCCCGGGCGCGCCGGGGAGGATCTAGACTCGGCTGACGCCCCGGCCGCGACGATGCGGCCGGGCCGACGTCTGATGGGAGCCGCCCGACATGACCGAATTCCCGCCCGAGGTCCTCGACCAGTTCGCTGGTGCGGGGATGGACCTCCAGCAGCTGTTCTCCGCCGGGGAGCTGGGCGCGCGCATGGGCATCGAGGTCCTGGAGGCCGCGCCGGAGCGCGTCGTCGCGCGCATGGGCGTCGAGGGGAACCGGCAGCCGTACGGGCTCCTCCACGGCGGCGCGTCGGCGGTCCTCGCCGAGACGCTCGGGTCGGTCGGCTCGATGCTCCACGCCGGGCCCGGCCGCATCGCGGTCGGCGTGGACCTGAACGTGACCCACCACCGCGCGGTCCGCTCCGGCACGGTCACCGGCGTGGCGGTCCCGATCCACCGCGGCCGCTCGACCGCGACCTACGAGATCGTCGTCAGCGACGAGGACGACCGCCGCATCTGCACCGGCCGCCTCACCTGCATGATCCGCGACGCCCCGCAGGGGTGACGGGATTCGGGAGCGCCTCGGCGGTTCTGCACATTTCGGGCGCGCTGAGGCGCCCCCGTTTCGATAGTGCCTCGGTGCACCGACACGTTGCCCTGAGCCGCGCCGAGTGGCGCGGAGGTCGGCGACCCGCCGGGCCTGGGGCGCGGCTCAGCTCACTGCAGTCAGTTGCGGTCGAGGAGGGTCTGCATTTCCCCGAAGTCGATACCGTCTTCCATGGGGGCGTAGGAGTCGGCTTCGAGGAGGGCGATCGTCGCACGGCGGGCCGCCGCGTAGGCCGCGGAGGCGAGGCGGGGGCCCAGGCTGATCCGGGCGACGCCGAGGGCCGCCAGCGCGGAGGGCGCGGGGGCGCCGGGGCCCGCCATCACGTTGAGCGGCAAGTCAATCGCCTGTACGAGCGCAGCGACCGTGTCGGGGTCGGTGACGCCCGGAACGAAAATGCCGTCCGATCCCGCCGCCGCGTAGGCCGCGGCGCGTTCGACCACCGCGTCGAAGCGGGTGGCGGGGTCGCCGATGCCGGCGAGGTAGATGTCGATGCGGGCGTTGAGGAACAGGTCCGGGCCCGCGCCTTCCCGGGCCGCGGCGAGGCGTTCGGCCTGTTCGGCGATCGGGCGCAGGGAGCCCGGTGTCTCGGCCACGGTGTCCTCGATGTTGACGCCGACCGCGCCCGCCTCCGCGACCGCCGCCAGCGTTTTTGCGACGTCCTTCGCGGTGGCGCCGAAGCCGGATTCGATGTCGGCGGTGACCGGGACGTCGACGGCCTGGGCGACCCGTTCGACGAGGGCGATGGCCGCGTCGCGGTCGAGGCGGTCGCCGTCGGGGCGGCCGAGGCTCCAGGCGACTCCGGCGCTGGTGGTGGCGATGGCGGCGGCGCCTGCGGAGGCGATGACTGCGGCGCTGGCGGCGTCCCAGCAGTTCGGGAGGATCAGGGGCGGGGTGGTGTGGAGGGCGCGGAAGCGCGCGGCCCGGTCGTTCGTCATGGGGCAATCAAAGCAGCCGTGTCGCCTCGTGTCTGGCCGGAAAACGACATGACCGTCGGGGGGAGGCGTCAACCGATCGGTTGACGCGGCGGATCAACCGGTGGCTCCGCCGCGCGGGCGATGGCGGCGGGCGCGGTCGCTGCGAGGGTTGTTCCCGTACCGGACAGGGAGGAACCCATGGCGATCATCGAAGTCGAAAACCTGGTGAAGCATTACGGCGAGCAGCGCGCCGCCGACGGCGTCTCGTTCACAGTGGATGAAGGGGAGATCTTCGGCATCCTCGGCCCCAACGGGGCGGGGAAGACCACCACCGTCGAGTGCGTCGAGGGCCTGCGCGCCCGCGACGCGGGCCGGGTCTCGGTCATGGGGCTCGACCCCGCGCGGGACGTGAAGGAGCTCAGGCAGGTCCTGGGCATCCAGCTCCAGGAGAGCCGCCTGCCCGACCGGATGCGCGTCGGCGAGGCGCTCGACCTGTACCGCTCGTTCTACCGCTCCCCCGCCGACCCCGGGCGGCTCATCGACTCGCTCGGTCTGGGCGCGAAGCGCAAGACCCCCTTCGGGAAGCTCTCGGGCGGGCAGCAGCAGCGGCTGTCGATCGCGCTGGCGCTCATCGGGAACCCGCGCGTGGCCGTCCTCGACGAGCTGACCACGGGCCTCGACCCGCAGGCGCGGCGCGACACGTGGGACCTCATCGAGCAGGTGCGCGACTCGGGCGTCACGATCGTGCTGGTCACGCATTTCATGGACGAGGCCGAGCGGCTGTGCGACCGCCTCGCCGTGATCGACGCCGGGAAGGTCGTCGCCGTCGACACGCCCGCCGGGCTCACCGCGCGCGTCAGCGCCGAGCAGCGCGTGCGGTTCCGGCCCTCCGCGGACTTCCCCGACGCGCTCCTGCTGGACCTCCCGGAGGTCGCCGCGGTCGAGCGGAACGGCTCCCAGGTGGTCGTGGCCGGGTCCGGGAACCTGCTCCAGGCCGTCGCGTCGGTCCTGGCGCGCAACCACATCGTCGCCGCGGACCTGCGCGTGGAGCAGGTCAGCCTGGACGACGCGTTCGTCGCCCTCACCGGCAAGCCCGTCGAGTCCTGAGCACCGGAACCGGAATCTGAATCCGAACCTGAACCCCCGCAACGGAAGAGGAGAACCCTCATGTCGTCACTGCTGAAACTCACCGCCGCCGAGGCCCGCCTGTTCGTGCGCGACCCCACCTCACTCGTCATCGGCCTGCTCCTGCCGACGGTCATCCTCGTCGGGCTCGGCGCCGTCCCGATCCTGCGCGAGCCGTCCGCCGACATGGGCGGGGTCCGGTTCGTGGACTACTTCGCGCCCTCGGTGATCGTCATGTCCGTGGCCGTCATCGGCCTCACCACCCTGCCCGCGGTCATGGCGGGCTACCGCGAGCGCGGCGTCCTGCGCCGCATGCGGACCACGCCGGTGCATCCCGCGAAGCTCCTTGCGGCGCAGTTGATCGTGAACGTCGCGGCGGCCCTGGTCTCGGCGCTGCTCGTGGTCGTGGCGGGCCGCCTCGCCTACGGCGTGCCGCTGCCGCAGAACCCGCTGGGGTTCGCGCTCGCGTTCGTCCTCGGGATCACCGCGGTCTTCGCGATCGGTATGCTCGTGGCGGCCGTCGCGGGCACCGCGCGGGCCGCCTCCGGGATCTCGACCGTGCTGTTCATGTCGGTCATGTTCTTCGGCGGCGTGTACCTCCCCCGGTTCATGCTCCCCGACGCGGTGGCCCGGGTCGGCGACTACGTGCCGCCGGGCGTGCAGACCCTGCTCGACAGCTGGAACGGCGAGAGCCCCGACCCGGTGCAGCTCCTGGCGATGGCGGTGATCGCCGTGGCCGCGGGCGCGGCGTCGGCGCGGATCTTCAAGTGGGAGTGACGAGCATGGGAGCCGAGCAGGCGGAGGCCGAGGTCAAGTCGCGCCAGTCGCGGATCTTCGGGTTCTACGGCCGGTTCATGGACGTGGTCCCGTACCTGACGCTCGCGATCAGCGTCTGCCTCAGCTCGCTCATCACCGAGATGCCCCCGGCCGACCGGACTGCCGTCGCGGTCCTGTCGGCCGCGGCCGCGCTCTGGGTGTACTTCGGGTTCACCCGCATGTCGGCGGAGCCGCAGGTCCCGTTGGCGCGCATGACGGTGTACTTCGCGGGGCTCACCGTCCTCGGGTTCACGCTGATGCGCTTCGACATGCTGTTCTTCGTCTTCGTGATCACCGGGTTCTTCCACGCCGGGCTGCTTCGTCCATTGTGGATGGTGGTGGTCGGGATCGGCGCGACGTCGCTGGTGGTGAACTCGACGGTGACCGACGAGCCGAGTGCCGAGGGCATCGCGGTGTACGCGGTGATCGTGTGCATCCAGACCGTCGCGATCAGCCTGGGGTTCGTCATGAACGACCGGATGGAGCGCCTCCGCACCCAGCGCGAGGAGGCGTTCGCGGCGCGCGAGGCGGCCATGGAGGAGAACGCGGGCCTGCACATGCAGCTCATGACGCAGGCGCGCGAGGCGGGCGTCCTCGACGAGCGCCAGCGCATGGCCCGCGAGATCCACGACACCGTCGCGCAGGGCCTCGCGGGGATCATCGCGCAGCTCCGGGCGGTGGACGCGGCGGCGGACGAGGCGCAGCGGCGCCGCCACCTCGACAGCGCCGTGGAGCTGGCCCGCGAGAGCCTCGCGGAGGCCCGGCGCACCGTGCGGGCGATCGGCCCGGCGACGCTGGAGGAGGCGCAGCTGCCGGAGGCGCTCGCGGAGGTCGCCGCGAAATGGTCGGCGGCCCAAGGGGTTCCGGTGGAAGTGGTGACCACAGGGGACGCGAGGCCGATGCACCCGGAGGTGGAGGTGACGCTGCTGCGGGTCGCGCAGGAGGCGCTCACCAACGCCGCCAAGCACGCCGGCGCGGGCCGCGTCGGCATCACCCTTTCCTATATGGAGGACGAGTTGGCGCTGGACGTGCGCGACGACGGGTCCGGGTTCGCGCCCGGGCGGACCGCGGCGGGGGCGAAGGGCGGGTACGGGCTCCCGGCGATGCGCCAGCGGGTGGGCCGGATCGCGGGGAGCCTGTCGGTCGAGTCGGAGCCGGGCCGGGGCACGGTGGTCTCGGCGATCGTCCCGGCGCTCGCGGCGGTGCCCGATGGGGGCTGAGCCGATCCGCGTGCTCATCGCCGACGACCATCCGGTGGTGCGCGACGGGCTGCGCGGCATGTTCGCGCGGGGCGGGGACATCGAGGTGGTGGGCGAGGCGGCCGACGGGCGCGAGGCGGTGGACCGGGCGCTCGCGCTGGAACCGGACGTGGTGCTCATGGACCTGCGGATGCCGGGCACCGACGGGGTGGCGGCGATCCGGGAGCTGGCCGCGCGGGGGTCGGCGGCGCGGGTGCTGGTGCTGACGACGTACGACACGGACTCGGACGTGCTGCCCGCGGTCGAGGCGGGCGCGGCCGGGTACCTGCTCAAGGACGCGTCGCCGGAGGAGCTGCGGCGGGCGATCCGGGCGGCGCACGAGGGCGGGACGGTGCTGGCGCCGTCGGTGGCGTCGGTGCTCATGGCGCGGGTGCGGCGGCCGGAGCCGGCGGCGGGGCCGCTGAGCGAGCGGGAGCTGGAGGTGCTGGCGCTGATCGCGAAGGGCCGCAGCAACAGGGAGGCGGCGCGGGCGCTGTTCATCAGCGAGGCGACGGTGAAGACGCATCTGGTGCACGTGTACGCGAAGCTGGAGGTCAACGACCGGGCGGCGGCGGTGGCGGCCGCGTACGAGCGGGGGCTGCTGACGCCGAAGGGGCGGTGAGGCCGCGGCCGGGGCGACCCGCGCACGAGAGAGCGCTCTCTGTTCGCGCGCGGCGATTCGGTCGCCCCGGCCGCGGGGCCGTCAGGTGACGGTCAGGGTGAGGCGGGTCGGGTTGCCGTCGAAGGCGACGCCGGACTGGTCGGGGACGCCGTCGGGGGTGACGTCGTCGTAGGGGAACGCGTAGCCGATCGGCGAGT
Source organism: Glycomyces sp. MUSA5-2 (assembly GCF_037034145.1). Lineage (NCBI taxonomy): Bacteria > Bacillati > Actinomycetota > Actinomycetes > Glycomycetales > Glycomycetaceae > Glycomyces > Glycomyces sp. MUSA5-2. The sequence goes on along the minus strand of NZ_JBAGKG010000002.1, from coordinate 538,495 downwards.
TGTCGTGGACGGCGCGCGCGTAGTGGTTGGTGATGTCGTGGGCGTAGAAGTCCGCGACGGGGGCGCCGTTCGGCTGGTCCGGGTGGTTGTGGACGGTGCTGCGGTTGAACGCGGCGGCGAGGCGCGCGAGGGCGGCCTTCTTCGCGTCGGAGTCGGTGGGCACGTTGGCGAACGGCCCGTGGTTGCAGGTGAAGATGTCGCGGTCGTCGGGCTTGGTGAAGGTGGAGCCGTCGTTGAAGACGAGGTTGTCGCCCTGCACGCGGCCGGTGAGGACCCCGCGCCCGCCCTGGAGGTCGATGCGGAGGTCGTTGGCGCGGTAGTGCTCCCAGACCTCGTTCACGTAGCCGCTCCAGTAGCCGTTGAACGGCATGTCGGGCTGGCCGAAGTAGGGGGCCATGACGTTCTGCGGCGACATGACGCGGAGGATCTTCCCGCCGCCGTCGCGCATGACCAGGGAGTCCCACGGCTGGCCGTCGGCGGCGGCCTGGGCTTCGAGGTCGGCGGCGATGCTCTCGACCGCGCCGCGGTCGAGCGCGGCCACCGAGTGGTCGCCGTCGCCTTGGAGGCGCAGGGCGATCGGGAGCGCGGTGACGAGGTCGACGTAGCTGACGTTCACGAACAGCTGCACGTCGTTGAAGGTGAACTCGCAGAACGAGGCGATCTTGCCGAAGTTCGCGTCGTTGGCGTTCTGGAACGCGGGCTCGACGAGCGCGGGGCCGGGGTTCACGAAGAACTCCAGTTTGGACTCGCGCACGAAGTACACGCGGGCGCCGTACATGCGCGGCAGGGTGACCACGACCGGCGCGGCGCCGGGCGCGTTCAGCGGGATCGCGCAGTCGACCGGGAGCGGCGTGTTCGTGCTCCCGGGCTGCTCGATGTAGTAGGGGCCCTGGCCGCCGGGGCGCAGGAGCATCATGCGGTCGGTGCCGAACTCGCGGCCGGTGACGTACGCGTGCACGTCGCTCGTGTCGGTGTCGTTGGCGAGCGCGAGTTCGCAGGTGGCGGGCGCGGCGTCGGCCGCGGGGACGGCCCAGGTGCGCCACCAGGGCGAGCTGGCGGCGACGGCCCCTCCGGCCGCGGTCAGGGCGATCATGGATCTTCTTGAGACCATCGCGAACCTCCGTGGTGCGGAAATCGAGGAATCCGCACATTAACACGGTTTGTTAAAAGATCAAAGGGGCGAACCCGGAAATACCAGCAATTTACGGACAGGTCCGAGTCGTGCACCAAGGGTGAGTGTTGTCGGGTATTGACCTGGGGGCGTTCGGGTTTGTAGAGTACCGAATAGATCGATGCATTGAAACGATTCACTTTCTGGGGGCCACTTGCCTGCTCTCGAACCCGATCCCGCCCCGGCGGCCGCACCGCCGCCCGCCGCTCCCGTCGTCTCGCTCAAGGGCGTCGCCAAGTCGTTCGGCGCCGTCAGGGCCCTGCGCGGCGCGGACCTCGACCTCTACGCCGGCGAAGTCCATGCGCTCGTGGGCGAGAACGGCGCCGGGAAGTCCACATTGATCAAAATCCTGGCGGGGCTGTACCGCCCCGACGCCGGGACCGTGGAACTCGACAGCGAGCCGGTCGCCTTCGCCGACACCGCCGCCGCGATGGACGCCGGGATCGCCGTGATCTACCAGGAGCCTGCGCTGTTCGGCGACCTCTCCGTCGCCGAGAACCTCTTCATCGGCCGGCAGCCCAAGGGCCGCTTCGGCCTCATCGACCGCGCCGCCATGAACCGGGACGCCGCCGCGCTCTTCGCGCGCCTCGGCGTCCCCATGGACCCCGACCGGCCCGCGAAGGGCCTGTCGATCGCCGACCAGCAGCTCGTCGAGATCGCGAAGGCCATCTCCCGCAGCGCTCGCGTCCTGGTCATGGACGAGCCGACCGCCGCGCTCTCCGGCGTCGAGGTGGAGCGCCTCTTCGGGGTCGTGCGGGCCCTGCGCGAGGACGGCGCCGCGATCCTGTTCATCTCCCACCGCTTCGACGAGGTCGAGGCGCTGTGCCAGCGCGTCACCGTGATGCGCGACGGCGCGCACGTCTCCACCGACCTCCTCGCCGACGTCGCCGTCGAGGAGCTGGTGCGGCGCATGGTCGGCCGGGAGCTCGGCGCGATGTTCCCGAAGCAGGACGTCGCGGCGGGCGAGGTGGTCCTCGAAGTCGAGGGGCTCACCCGCGAGGGGCTGTGCCGGGACGTGTCCTTCACGGTGCGGGCCGGGGAGATCGTGGCGCTCGCGGGGCTCGTGGGCGCGGGGCGCAGCGAGGTCGTGCAGGCGGTGTTCGGGATCGGGCCGCGCGAGGCCGGAACGGTGAAAGTGGACGGCCGGGAGCTGCCCGCGGGGAGCCCGCGGGCGGCGATGCGGGCCGGGGTGGCCCTGGTGCCGGAGGACCGGCGCCAGCAGGGCCTGCTCCTCGATCTGTCCATTATGCGCAATGCGACGATCACGCGGCGGCACCGCTTGTCGCGCTTCGGGTTCCTCATCGGCGGTGCGGAGCGTCGCGCGGCGGCGGACTGGAGCGCGCGACTCAACGTCAAGTTCGGGGACCTCGCGGACGCGGCCGGGACGCTCTCGGGCGGGAACCAGCAGAAGGTCGTGCTCGCGAAGTGGCTGGCGACGGGCCCGAAGGTGCTCATCGTCGACGAGCCGACGCGCGGCATCGACGTGGGCACGAAGGCCGAGGTGCACCGGCTGCTGTCTTCGCTTGCGGCGGAAGGGGTCGCGGTGCTCATGGTGTCCTCCGAGCTGCTGGAGGTGCTCGGGATGGCCGACCGGGTCCTGGTGATGCGCGAGGGGCGGATCGCCGGGGAGCTGGGGCGGGCCGAGGCGACGGAGGAGTCGGTGATGGTGCTGGCGACGGGGGCGGCATGACGGCGCTCGCGAAGGCGCGGACCGGGTCCGCGGGGCTCGACCTGGTGCTGCGGTTCCGGGCGCTCGGGCTCGTCGTGGCGCTCGCGGTGCTCGTGGGGGTGACGACGGCGCTGAACCCGCGGTTCCTCAGCGCGCAGTCGGTGCGGGACCTGCTGTTCGCGGCGGCGGTGACGCTGCTGCTGGCGTGCGGGATGACCGTGGTGGTGCTGACGCGCGGGATCGACCTGTCGGTGGGCTCGGTGCTCGGGCTGTCGGCGTACGTCACGGGAAGCGCGTTGAGCGCCACCGGGATGGGGACGGCGCTGGCGCTGCTGCTGGGCCTGGCGGTGGGCGCGGCGTGCGGGGCGCTCAACGGCGTCATCGTCCATTTCGGACGAGTGCCGCCGCTGGTGGCGACGCTCGGGACGCTGTACGTGCTCCGCGGCGTCGTGTACTTCATCGCGGGCGGCTCGCGGATCAACGCCTCGGACCTGCCGCGGGGGTTCCTCGACTTCGGGAGCGGGCACGTGCTCGGCGTGCCGTACCTGTTCGCGGTGTCGGTGCTGGTCCTGGCCGCGGTCGGGGTGTTCCTGGGCCGGTACCGGGCCGGGCGGGACCTGTACGCGCTCGGGTCGAACCCGGAGGCGGCGCGCCTCGCGGGCGTCCCGGCGGGACGGCGGCTGATGACGGCATACGTGCTGTCGGGCGCACTCGCCGGGCTCGGCGGGGTGCTGTACGCGGCCCGGTTCGGGACCGTGGACGCCTCGGCTGGATACGGGATGGAGCTCGACGTGGTCGCCGCGGTCGTGGTCGGCGGCGTCGCGATCTTCGGCGGGTCCGGGACGGCGCTCGGCGCCGGGCTCGGGGCGCTGCTGCTCACCGTCATCGACAACGCCCTGCCGGTGCTGCGCATCGACCAGTTCTGGCAGCAGGCGATCGTCGGTGCTCTGATCCTCGCGGCCATCGCGCTCGACCGGCTCGTGAACCTCAGGGCCGCAAGGGCACTGCGAACGAAGGGGTCCCATGTCCACTGACCGGCCGACTGATCTGCGCCGCCTCGCGCGCCCGCTCGCCTCCTGGGACGCCGCGATCATCGCCGCCACGGCGGTGTTCCTGGTCGTCGCGTCGATGACGGTGGAGCACTTCGGGACCGCGCGCAACGCCGGGTACATCGTCCTCGACCTGGCGCCGATCCTGCTGCTGGCGTTGACGATGACGCTCATCGTGACCACCGGGGAGATCGACCTCTCGGTGGCGAGCACCGTGGGCCTCACCAGCGCCGCGATGGGCGTCATGTGGAACGGCGGGATGGCGCTGGAGACGATCATGCCGGTCGCCGTGCTGCTCGGGGCGGTGCTCGGCGCGGTGAACGGGCTGTTCGTCACCGGTTTCGGACTGCCGTCGCTCGCGGTCACGATCGGCACGCTCGCGCTGTACCGGGGCCTGGCGTACGTGCTCCTCGGCGACACGGCGGTCGCCGACTGGCCGCGGCTGTTCACAGGCTGGACGCTCGGGACGATCGGCGAGGGGCCCGTGCCGAACGTGCTGATTCCGATGCTGGTGCTCGCCTTGATCTGCGGGCTGGTGCTCCACGCGACGCCGGTCGGCCGCTCGATCTACGCGGCGGGCGCGAACCCGATCGCCGCCTCGTATGCGGGGATCGGCGTGGGGCGCTTGAAGTTCTGGCTGTACGTCGCCTCCGGGGCGATGGCCGGACTCGTCGGCGTCCTTTGGACGCTCCGGTACTCCTCGGCGCGCGCCGACAACGCGGCCGGGCTCGAACTCACCGTCATCGCGGTCGTGCTCCTCGGCGGCGTGTCGATCTTCGGCGGCAAGGGCGCGCTGCCCGGCGTGCTCGCCGCCGTGGTCCTGCTGGTGTCGGTGCAGAACGCGCTGCGCCTGGCGCACGTCTCCACCGAGGCGCTCACCGTCGTCACCGGAACCCTCCTCATCGCCGCCGTCCTCGCACCGAACGCCTTGGGCGCCTTGCGGACCGCACTCCGCAGACGCCGCACCACCGCCACCGGCCGAACCGCATGAAAGGCAGCAAGCCCATGAACCGCAGACGCCTGACCCTCCTCACCACCCCGATCCTGGCCGCGGCCCTCCTCGCCGGCTGCGGCGGCACCACCCAGGGCGACGACGACTCCGGCGGCGGCCCCGCGGGCGACGCCAGCGCCGACCCCAACGCCGAGTACGAGACCGGCCTGTCGTTCGCGATGCTCCCGAAGTCGGTGAACAACCCGTACTTCGACGCCTCCAGCACCGGCGCGGAGGCCGCGGCGACCGCCCTGGAGGGCGCGTTCGAGTACACCGGCCCCTCCGACGCGTCGGCGTCGTCGCAGGTCAGCTACATCGACACGTTGAGCCAGCAGGCCACCGACGTGATCCTCCTGTCGGCCAACGACCCGAACGCGCTGTGCTCCTCGCTGGAGCAGGCCCGCGCGGGCGGGTCCGTCGTCGTCACCTTCGACTCCGATGTGGACCCCTCGTGCCGGGACCTGTTCGTGTCGCAGGTGAACAGCGACGAGGTCGGCCTGGCGCTGCTGGAGATGGCCGCGGAGCAGATCGACGCGACCGGCGAGATCGCGATCCTCTCGGCGACCGCCAACGCCACCAACCAGAACGCGTGGATCGAGGTCATGGAGGCCGAGCTGGAGTCGAATCCCAGCTACGCCGACATGGAGCTGGTCGACGTCGTGTACGGCGACGACGAGGACGAGAAGTCGTTCTCCGAGACCCAGGGCCTCCTCCAGGCCCACCCGGACCTGAAGGCGATCATCTCCCCCACCACGGTCGGCATCGCCGCGGCGGCCCGGTACCTGTCGGGCTCGGAGTTCAAGGGCCAGGTGGCGCTCACCGGCCTCGGCACGCCGAACCAGATGCGAGAGTTCGTCACCGACGGCACGGTCACCGAGTTCGCCCTCTGGGACCCGACCGCCCTGGGCGAACTCGCCGCCTACACGGGCGCGGCCGCCGCATCGGGCATCATCACCGGCGCCGAAGGCGAGGTGTTCACCGCGGGCGACCTCGGCGAGTACACGGTGGGCGCCGACGGCGTCGTCACTCTCGGCCCGCCCACTCGGTTCAACGCCGACAACATCGACGACTTCGACTTCTGACACCCGCAAACCGGGCGGCCGCTCACGCGGCCGCCCGGCCAAGGGGTTCTTGGGCAGGCGTAATGGCGGGGGGAGGCACCCGCCCCGGCATCAACGATGCCCGACGGGTACGACATCCCCCTACCCGCTACTCGCGGGCGGCCTCCTCGATTTCCGCGAGGGCCTCGCCGGGGATGCGGCGGGGCAGTTCGACCAGGACCTCCGTGCGGCCTCCGGCGAGGCGTTCGCGGAGTTCGCCGAGGCCCTTGGCGGTGACGCGGATCTGCGGCGGGTCGATGACGCGGCGGCCGGTCCTGGGGTGGGAGTGCGACTGGGGGATCTCGGAGAGCCTCCCGGCCGCGATCGCGGACTGGTAGACGCGCCACGAGTGGTCGCTGCGCTGGCGGTAGGTCCACCCGAGGTCCCCGAGCGCGGCGAACAGGCGGTTCTGCCCGATCTCGATCGACGGGTCCCGAGAGAGGATCTTCGCGGAGTCGGCGACCGAGAAGTCGCCGCGCCCGGAGGCGAGCACCTCCCACGAGGCGGCGGCCGGGGCGATGTCGGCGAGCTTGACCTGCAAGCGGCGCTTGGCCTCCAGCGCGGCGAGGTAGCGGCGGGCCACCTCGATCTCGTCGAGCTCGTCGGCGTCCACAGGGGTCGGCACGACCGCGACGTCGGCGGCGATCCCGCGGAGGACCACGGCCGTCTGCGCGGCGTCCTGATAGCGCTGCCACGCGCGGTAACCGAGGTGCGGCATGGCATCCCGCGCGGCGGGCTGCTGAACGGGGGCGGATTCGAGCATGTTCGGCTCCTCTCGGGAGGGCGTCCTCAGCGGCTTCCAAGGACCGTCCTTACCTTCGATCATACGTTCGGGGTACGACATTTTCCCCGCCCGCGAGCACCTCGATTTCCCCAGTTCAGCGGGGAAATTTCGACGGTCCCGGCCACCGCCGCGAGCCGCCCTGCCCTACCCTTGGAGGCGATCATCCGCACCCCCGGGAGTGAGCACTTGGACGACGCGGCACCGACCCTTCAGGACATCCTGCGCCGCCGCCAGCAGGACGCTTTCGTCGGCCGCGACTCGCGGCTCGCCGAGTTCCGCACCAACCTCCACCTCCCGCCCGCCGACCCCGCGCGCCGCTACATCGTCAACGTCTCCGGCATCGCCGGCGTCGGCAAGTCCTTCCTCCTCCAGCAGTTCCGCCGCATCGCCCAGGCCGAAGGCGCCGTCTGCGCCTATGTGGACGAGGACTACTTCGAGGTCGTCGAGACCATGTCCGCCATCGCCGCCGACCTCGCCGCCCAGGACGCCCGCCTCACCGAATTCGAAGCCCAGCTCGCCACCTACCGCCAGCGCCGCAGCGAACTTGAGAGCGATCCGAACGCGCCCCTTGGCGACATGCTCACCACGAGCACGGTGCGGGCGGGAATGGCCCTCGCGAAGACGGTGCCGGTGGCGGGTGCGATCACCGAGTTCGTCGATGCCGATGCGCTTGCATCGCAAGCCAACCGGTTCCGCGCCTTCTTGGTGCAGAAGTTCAAGAAGAAAGCCGACATCGACCTGCTGCTGTCCCCGGTCGACGTGCTGACGCGGGAGTTCGTCGGCGCCGTCAATCGGATCGCCGCTGAGCGGCCGGTCGTGCTCTGCTTCGACACCTTCGAGCGCACCGCGCCGTATCTGGAGGACTGGCTCCTCGACCTGTTCTCGGGCAAGTTCGGCGGCCTCTCGGCGAAGGTCGTCACCGTGATCGCCGGACAGCTCGCGCTGGCCGACAACCGCTGGTCCCCGCTCCGCAGCCTGATCGCGGCCTACCCGCTCGAACCCTTCACCGAGGAGGAGGCCCGCGGCCTCCTCGCCCAGCGCGGCGTCACCAGCGAACCCGTCGTGGAAGTGATCCTCTCGCTCTCCGGCCGCATCCCGATGTGGCTGGCAACCCTCGCCGAGAACAGCCCGCAGGACCCCGGCGCGGTCCTCGACCCCACAGAAGACGCGGTCAAGCGCTTCCTCAAGTGGGAGCCCGACGAACAGCGCCGCAAACTCGCCGAAGCAGCCGCCCTGCCCCGCCGCTTCAACCGCGACCTGCTTCCCGAAGGCAATGAGGACCTGTTCGACTGGCTCCGCGGCCTGCCCTTCGTCTCCCGCGCAGGCGACTACTGGCGCTACCACGACGCCGTCCGCGACCCGATGCTCCGTTCGGCCCGCATAGCCTCCCCGCAGCAGTGGCGCGAACGCCACCAGGCCCTCGCCGACCACTTCGCCGCCGAACAGGAGTTGCTCGGGATCGCCTCGAACGAACAATGGGACGACGAGCAATGGAGGGTCCTCGCTTTGGAGGAGACCTACCATCGCCTCTGCGCGACCCCGGTGATCGCACTGCCCAGCGCGCTCGAACGGATCGTCCGGGCTACGTATATGAGCATCGCGGTCACTCGGCGCTGGGCCGCGATGCTCACCGAAGTGGGGAAGTCGACGGAATCTGAGCGCCTGCGGTCATGGGGGCCGCGCCTGACCGAGCTGCTCAAGGATGAAGACGACGACACCGCTTTCCTGACTTTTCTGATCGATGGCGGCGAGCTCGATCCGGGAGTCTGCACATTGGCGCTGGCGAGCCGTGGCGTGACGTATCGGAGGCAAGGCCGGTTCGAGGAGTCGCTGGCCGATTGGAACCGCGCAATCGAACTCGCACCGGAAAACGACTGGTACCACTCGCGTCGCGGTATTGTCCTTCGGTTGATGGGCCGCTACGAGGAGGCGCTGCGCGACTTCGACCAGGCCATCCGACTCGACCCCGAATACGCCGACTACTACATGGAGCGGGGCGCCAATCTGCAACTCATGGAACGCATTGAAGAGTCGCACACCGACTACGGAAGGGCTATCGAGCTACTCCCTGGAGACGGCACTCCGTACGCCCACCGCGGATCAGCACACCTCTCGGCGGGGCGACAAGAGGAGGCTCTGACCGACCTCGACAAGGCGATCGAACTCGATCCTGATTCCAAGTGGGCGTTGGAACTGCGCAACGACGCCTTCGTGGCGTTGCGGCGATACGACCTCGTCCTCCCCGATGTCGAACGGCTGATCGAACTCGGAGTCGTCGGTCAATGGCTCTTCGAGCGGCGTGTCATGGGGCACCTCGCGAGCGGGAACGCTGAGGCGGCCCTCGCCGAGACTGCTCGGATGACGGCCGAGTCCCCTTCGGACAGCATTCTGCGATCGCTGCACACGGTGGCGCTGATATCCGTGGGTCGGCGCGACGAGGCGCACCGCGAGGCCCTCGCCGCGATCGAACTGCTCCGATCGGAGCCGGACTCCGACGAGTCCAGATTCAACCATGTCGTCGATCTGCTGCTCCTCGGACAGACGGAGGAAGCGCGGGAGCAACTCGACACGGCACTGCAATCGCAGCCAACCGTCGAGCCGGTGGCCGGTTTCATTGAGGACTTGGACTTCCTGGCCGCCTGCCCAGGGGTCGAAATCGAAGGGCTGGAAGAGTTCCGGTCGATTGCGGCCGAGTATCGGGTCCGACTCGCCGAGGACGAGTGACCGCGGTGCCGCAAGCGGCACCGCGGCCCAGACGGACTACGCCTTGCCGACGGCCGAGACCAGAGCCTCGGCCAGCTCCGCAGGCTTGGTGAACTGGGGCCAGTGGCCGGTCGGCAGGTCGATGTAGGTGACGTCCTTGACCGAAGCGGGCTCCTTGACGAAGGGGACGCCCTGTTCGATCCAGGCGAGGACCATCGCGGAGCTGAATTCGCAGCAGATCATGGTGATGGGGACGTCGAAGCGGCGCTCGTCGTTCAGGACCTGCTTGTCGTAGGCGACGCCCTTGGGAGTCGGGATCGACCTGGCGCGGAAGGCTTCCCGCAGCTCCGGGGTGAGGTCGACGAGGTCTTCGTCCTCGAAGACGTTCCAGTCCGGGAGCGGGATCTCGCCGTCCACCACCGGGAGTTCGTCGTTGATGACGCCGCCGGGGCCCAGCGGAGCGGAGTCGACGTAGACGACGCGGGCGATGCGGTCGGGGCGGGCGTCGGCCACGGCGTGGGCGACCGCGCCGCCGCCGGAGTGGCCGACGAGGATGACGGGGCCGTCGAGTTCGTCGACTTTCGCGATCACGTAGTCGACGTGGTCGCGCAGGCCGATGCCGGAGCGGTCGGCGTCGGGCGACTCCATGCCGGGGAGGGTCAGCGCGTGGGTCCGGTGTCCGGCCTTCTCCAGGGACGGGGTGATGTCGTCCCAGGAGGACGCGTCGAGCCAGAAGCCTGGGATCAAGATGATGTCCATGGCCCCGACCCTAACGGCCGGGACCGACATCCCGGGCCGGTTCGCGGACCCGCAGGTCAGCGGTAGTCGTTCTCCTTCAGCTCGATGACCCAGGCGCGGCGCTCGCAGATGAGGCCGTCTCTCATCACGAAGACCTCGGCCATGGACATGCGCATCTCCTCGCCGTTGTCGCGGGTCGCGGCGCCGGTCAGCTCGGCCATCACGGTGTCGCCCTGCTCGACCATGCGGACGACGTCGAGCGTGGGCGGCCCGATGAAGCCGGGGCCCTCGATCGCTGCGTCGTACGCGGACTTGCCGCTGAGCTGGAACGCGCCGTAGACGGTCCAGGCGATGTCGTCGGTCAGGCAGGACAGGATCTGCTCGTGGTCGCTCCGGCGGAAGCCGTCGAGGTAGCGGTTGACGGTGTCGGTGTTGCGGGACATGGCGCGGTTCCCTCCCTGTGCGGACGCCCGACGCTACCCGCCGCCACCGACAATCCGGCCGGAACGCCGGGAAGACGGCGGGAAGAAGAGGATTCAGCCCGCGCGGAGGGTCATCACCGTGATGTCGGCGTTCGCGCCGACGCGGATCGGGGGGCCGTTGGTGCCGGCTCCGTTGGTGACGTAGACCTGGGTGCCGTGGTGGGTTTCGAGGCCGGTGAGCTGGCCGCTGCGCCAGCGCGAGAGGAGGTGGACCGGCCACATCTGGCCGCCGTGGGTGTGGCCGGAGAGCTGGAGGTCGACGCCGTATCCGGCGAGGCGGTCGACGGCGCTGGGCTGGTGGGCGAGGAGGACGACGGGGCGGGCGGGGTCGCGGTCGCCCAGGGCCGCTTCGAAGTCGGGGCCGGTCTCGGTGGCCTCCATGTGGCGCTGCTCGACGATGAGGTCGTTGACGCCCGCGAGGTCGAATCCGGCGAGTTCGACGCGGGTGTTGGGGAGGCCGGTCATGCCGAGCTCCTCGACGCGCTCGTACCAGGCGTCGGCGCCCACGTAGTGCTCGGCGTTGCCGGAGACGAAGAACGCGCCGTCGCGCGCGGACAGGTCGGCGAGCGGTTCGGTGGCGTCGCGGAGCTGGTCGGCCTCGTTGCTGGCGAGGTCGCCGACGAACGCGATGAGGTCGGGCTGCGTGCCGTTGATCCGGTCGACGACGCGGCGGCAGTAGCCGCTGCCGCGGATCGCGGAGAAGTGGGTGTCGCCGACGATCGCGATCCGGTAGCCGTCGAAGGCCCGGTCGAGGCGCGGGAGCGCGAGTTCCAGGGATTTGAGGCGCGGCGTCCGGTAGCCCTCGTAGAGGCCGTCGCCGACGGTGCCGAGGGCGACCGCGGTGGCGCCGAGGCCGATCGCGCGGGAGACGACGCGGCGGCGGGAGAGCCCTTCCGGGGTGCCCTCCGGTTCGGCGATCGCCTTCTTGAGTAGGCCTTTATCGGAATCGATCCTGTTGCGGCGCAGCAGGAGCCAGCGAACGGGTTCGGCGATGATGAGGACGCCCGCCAGGTACATCATGACGCCGAACCAGATCCAGCCCGGCCAGCCGACCGCGGCCTGGAACCACATGGGGCCGTGGACGGAGGGCGTGAACCACTGGGCGAGCATCCCGAGTGCCCCCAAGGCGCCCAAGGCGATCCCGCCGGCGAGGCGCCAGCGGGAGCCGCGGCGGGTGGTGTCGCGGACCAGGCGCAGCCACAGGTAGGCGTGGAGGACGGTGAAGCCGACGGGGATCGCGATGTCGGGGACGGTCGACCAGAGCGCGTCCACGTCAGCGCCCGGCCAGGGCGCCGCCGTTGGACTGGATGATCTGCGCGGTCACGTGCCCGGCCTCGGGCGAGGCGAGCCACGCGGCGAGGGCGGCGATGTCGCCGGGGGTGCCGGGCCGCTTGTTGTCGGTCTGTCCTATGAGCATGGTTCGGCGCTCCTCGGTCATGCTGGTGCCGAAGAACTCCGTGTCCTCGGTGTAGCCGGGGGCGATGACGTTCGCGGTGATGCCGCGCGAGCCGAGCTCGGAGGAGAGGTCGATCGCGTACGGGTGCAGGGCGGCCTTCGAGGCGCCGTAGCTGCCGGTGCCGGAGCCGCGGTAGGCGGCGATGGAGCTGAACAGGAGGATGCGGCCGCCGTCGTTGAGGATCGGCTTGAGGCCCTCGACGAGGTGGACGGCGGTCATCACGTTGAGCCGCAGGTTCGCGTTCCAGACCCACGAGACGCGTTCGAGCCCTTGGAGGTCGGCGGGGGCCTTCGCGGCGGTGTTGCCGCCCGCGGCCGCGGCGATGACGTCGATGCGGCCGGCGTGCTCGGAGGCGTGCTGGAGGACGGCGGCCGCGCCTTCGAGGGTTTCGAGGTCGGCGGCCACATAGGAGGCGTGCTCGCCGATCCTGCTCGCGGCGTCGGCGAGGACGTCCTCGCGGCGGCCGGTGAGGATGACGTCGTCGCCTGCGGCAGCGAGGCGCTCGGCCACGGCGAGGCCGATGCCGGTGCCGCCGCCGCTGACCACTGCGGTGCGTGCCATGCGGTGCTCCTTCGGTCGGGTCCGGGCCCGACTCTAGCGCGGCGCCGCCTCCGGAGAGGAGCGGCGCATCGCCCACCAGGTCAGGGCGATGACGAGGAGAGTCATGACGGCGTTGTTGGCGTACTTCGCGACCGGGTCGACCTCGCCGATCGGGTCGGTGATGAAGCTGGGGAGGACGACCGCGTACAGGGCGCCCGAGGCGAGGGCGACCACATGCCGCGGCGTCCAGGCCGTGGAGCGGGACCAGAAGACGACCGCGACCGCGCCGCCGCCGAGGAGCACCGCGGCGAGCGCGAAGCCGGTCCAGGAGTAGGAGACCGTGGAGGCGATGATGGCGGCCGCGCTGGCGGGGACGAGGGCCCACGCGGGCGGGACGCGCCGGGGTCGCCGGATCGGGTTGCGGCGCAGGAGGAACGCGAGCGCGATGAGGGCGGCGGCGCACGCGGCGGCGCCGGTGAGCTGGGCCGGGGAGGCGTGGTCGGTCTCGTTGGCGTAGTGGTCGCGGAGGACGAAGTACGCGGCGGCGAGGTAGGCGAGCGCGGTGACGGCGAGGCCGGGGGCGCGGAGCCAGGGCCGCTGCGGGCCGCGCGTGTGGATCGCTTCGACGATGACGATGGGGGCGGTGAAGCTCCACGCCATGTGGCCGCCGACGAACGTGAGCACGGTGATCGCGCTGATGCCGAGCGCGTCGATGCGGGTCGGTTCGGTCATCGCGGCCCAGTAGTCGATGCCGCGGTAGTCGGTGGAGAACAGGGACTGGTCGATGATCCCGGCCTGGACGATGCCGAGCGCGGCGGCGAGGAGCAGGACGCCGGGCCAGCCGAGGCCGGTGCGGCGGGCGGTCTCGCGGATGAGGAGCGCGGGCGCGCCGTACAGGGCCGCGCCGACGAGGACCATGAAGACGAGGACGACGGGGTGCCCGGTGGTGTCGTCGTAGCCGGAGAGCAGCTCGGCGCACACGGGTGCGAGGAGGGCGAGCCCGATCGCGGGCACGAGGCGGGGCGCGGCGGTCCTGGCGGTCTGGTCCATGGCCCCGACGCTACGGGCGCGGGGCGCCGCGGCGCATCGTTCCGCGGTATCGAGCCTGGTGACGGGGGTATCGGTCCCGTGCGACTTTGGTCAGGCGCGGGCGATCTGGACGAGGTCGGGGGCGGCGCCGCGGCGCACGAGGAGGGCGCGGCCGGGCGGGAGCTGGCGGCTGGCGGTGCCGTGGAGGAGGCGTCCTTCGAGGCGGTCGCCGGAGAACATGAGGCCGGGGCTGGACATGTCGGCGAGCTGGCGCAGCAGCGGCTCGTAGACGGCGCGGCTGGCGCCTCCGGTGCGGCGGGCGAGGATGAGGTGCAGGCCGAGGTCGGCGCCGTGGGCGGCGAGCTCGGTGAGCGGCGCGAGGGGGTTGCCCGCAGAGGTGGGCACGAGGTCGTAGTCGTCGACGACGACGAACACCTCGGGGCCGGTCCACCAGGAGCGCTCGCGCAGCTGCTGGGGCGTGACCTCGGGGCCGGGCAGGCGCTTCTTGAGGGCCTCGGCGAGCTCGGCGGCGTTCTGCGCGGCGTGCGGGCCGGTGTTGCAGTACGTGACGAGGTTCCCTTCGGGGACCTCTTCGAGGTGGGAGCGGCGGTAGTCGACGAGGAAGATCCCGGCCTCGGCGCCGGGGCGGCGCGCGATCTGGCGCATGATCGCGCGCAGCACAGTGGACTTGCCGGTCTGCGTGTCGCCGAAGACGATCAGGTGCGGGTCGGCGGTGAAGTCGATCGCGGCGGGCCGCAGGTCGCTCTCGGCGAGGCCGACGACCGGCGCGAGCGCGAACGGGTCGCCTTCCGCAGGGCTGTGGAGCGGCGGGACGAGGTCGTTGAGCGCGAGCGAGGTCGGGAGGGCCCTGACGGCGGCGACGCCGGGTCCGGGCCAGCGGCGGCGCACCGCTTCGGCGAGGTCGGCGAAGCCCTCCGCGAGGTCCTCGGCCGAGTCGGAGCCGTCGATGCGCGGCAGGGCGACGTGCCCGAACTTCTTGTCGGCGGTGAGGACCCGGCCGGGGAACTCCTTGGGGAGCTGCTCGATGAGCTTGCGGTCGATGCCGGAGTCGAAGGCGTCGGCGAGGCGCAGTTCGATGCGCCCGGAGATGGACGCGGCGAGGCGGGAGCGGATCTGCGTGGAGTTGACGGCGGTGAGCACGGTGTGGACGCCGAGTGCCGGTCCGCGCGAGGCGATCTCCATGAGCAGGTCGTTGGCGTCCTCTTTGGCCTCGGTGAGGCCGCCCCAGCCGTCGACGGCCAGGAGGACGTCGCCGGGGACGTCCACGGCCCCGTCGGCCGCGGCCCGGCGCAGTCCGGCGGCGGAGTCGATGCCCTTGGCGCGCATCAGGTTCTCACGGGCGTCGAGGAGCGAGCGGACCTCGGCGAGGGTGCGGGCGACGAGTTCCGGTTCGGCGCGTCCGGCCGCGACGGCGACGTGCGGGAGCTTCGCGAGGCCGCCGAGCGCGCCGCCGCCGAAGTCGATGACGTACGCGGCGAACGCGTTCGGCGGGTAGCGCAGGGCGAGGCCGGAGACGAGGGTCCGCAGGAGCGTGGACTTGCCGGAGGTGGGGGCGCCGAGCACGGCGAGGTTCGCGTCGGCGCCCGACAGGTCCCATTCGAGGGCGTCCTGGCGCTGCTCGCGCGGGTGGTCGGCGAGGCCGAGGACCGCGGTGAGGCGCGCGCCCCGCTCGGCGGGTTCGGTGTCGACGGCGTTGAGGGGCATGGACTCCGGCAGCGGCGGCAGCCACACCGGGCGGACCGGCGGGGCGCCGTCGGTCTGCGCGGCGAGGGCGAGGGAGGCGACGAGGACGCGGAGCACGGAGTGCTCGGGGTCCGGCTGCTCCCCGCCGGGGCGCAGGGCCGCGGAGTTGACGAGCGCGTCGAGGACGTTCACGGTGGGCGGCACGGGCCACGGCAGCACCGGGAGGCTCCGCTGCTCCACGTCGCGCGGCGGCGTGTACTTGCCGGAGACCATGGCGGCCTTGAACCTCGTGAAGATCGTGGTGTCCACTTTGAGGTAGCCGGAGCCGGGCTCGGGCGGGAGCCGGTAGGCGTCGGGCACGCCGATGGCCTCGCGGCTCTCGGCCTCCGAGAAGGTCCGCAGGCCGATCCGGTACGACAGGTGCGATTCGAGGCCGCGCAGGTGCGCCGCCTCCAGGCGCTGGGTCGCCAGCAGCAGGTGCACGCCGATGGACCGGCCGATGCGCCCGACCGCGACGAACAGGTCGGAGAAGTCGGGCTTCGCGGTCAGCAGCTCCGAGAACTCGTCGATGATGACGAGCAGGTGCGGCAGCGGCTCCAGCTCCGGGTTCGACTCCCGAAGGCGCGCATAGGCGTGGACGTTCGGGAGGTTCCCGGCGTCCTTGAGGATCTGCTGGCGCCGCGTCATCTCCCCGTAGAGGGCCTCGGCGAAGCGGTCGACGAGCCCGAGGTCGTCGGCGAGGTTCGTGATCGCGCCCGCCGAGTGCGGCAGGTCGTCGCAGTCGGCGAACGTCGCGCCGCCCTTGAAGTCCACAGTGAGCAGCGCGAGGCGGTCGGGCGGGTGGCGCACCGCGAGCGCGGCGACGAGCGTGCGCAGCGCCTCGGACTTGCCGGACCCGGTGGCGCCCACGATGAGCCCGTGCGGGCCCATGCCGCCGAGCGCCGACTCCTTGAGGTCGAGCTCGACGGTGCGGCCGTCGGCGTCCACGGCGAACGGCACGCGCAGCAGCGAGGACTCCTCGCGGGGCGCCCAGGTGCGACGCCAGTCCACATCGGCCGGATCGGCGACACCGAGGATGTCGGCGAGGCCGTGGACCCCCGTGAGGGCGTGGGAGACGTCGTCTAGCGCGAGCCGCCAAGGGCTCACGGCCCGCGCGAGGGCGGCCAGGTCGGCGGGGTCGAGCCGGTCGGGGCGGCCGGTCGCGGTGGTCTCGCCGACCGCGCCGTCGCCGCGTTCGATGCGGGTCACCGCGATCGATTCGGCGTCCACTTTGATCCGGATCGCGGTGTGCTCGGGCTCCTGGCGCTGCTCGGCGACGAGGGTCCAGACGTGGACGCCGAGGAGTTCGAGCCCTTCGGCGTCGGGGACGATCCCCGGCAGCGACACCTGGTGCTCGCCGTCGACGACGACGAGGAGCCGCCGCGCGCCGGGCCCGGGCGGGCCGCCGCGGCGGCGCCGCAGCTCCGCGGCGCGCAGCGCCAGGTCGTCGGCGAGCAGCTCGGCGAGCTCGGCCGTGGTCGGGCAGATGAGCGGGACCGGGGCCTCCGCGGAGGCCGGGTCGGCGAGGAGGTGCGGCAGCCACGACAGCGAAGTCCACTGGGGAGCGACGTTGGGGTGGGCGACGATCGCGATGCGCAGGTCCTCGGGGGCGACGAGGACCGCGAGCTGCGCGAGCATCGCCTGCGCGGCGGCGCGGGTGCGCGCGAACTCGCCGACGATCGCGGTCTCGCCGACGTCCCCGACGGGCACGGTGAGCGGCTGGTCGGCGAGGTTCGCGTACTGCTCCACGAGTTCCTCTGCGCCGGAATGGCACACGGGGTCGTAGACGACGAGGGGGCTCTGCTCGTCGATCTTCAGCGACAGCGACCGGCTCAGCGGGACCGAGGCGAGGCCGCACCTGACGTGCAGCAGGTCGGGGTCGGTGTTGCGCCGCTCCCAGCGGCGCCCGGGGTCGCACGCGAGGCCCAGGAGCAGCCCGGGGTGCGGATGGCGCCGGGCGGCGTGGTCGCGCTGGGCCTTCACGGCCTCGCGGATGGTGTGGCGGGCGTCTTCGAGGTAGTCGAGGTAGCGCTCGCGCTCCTGCCGGAGCTTGCGGCGCGGCCCGGACCGCATGGCCACGAACAGGACCACGCCCATGGCGACGCTCGCGACGAGCATGAGCAGCCCGGCCGTGGCGTACAGGGGCCGCTGGAGGTTCGACAGGACCATGATCATCGCGCCCGAGCCGGACATGAGCGGCATCATGAGCATCGGCGCGCCCATCGCCGCCGACGGCGGCTCGCCCAGGGCCGGAGGCGAAGCGAGCGTGATCGGATCGGTGCCGACCTCGGGCGCGGGGCGCCGGGCCGGGCGGCGGACGACCTCGGTGCCCATCAGATCCCGCCGATCATCGCGTACAGGCCCGACAGGTGCCCGGCGAGCGCGATGAGCCCCGCGACCAGGAGCGTCTCGGCGACGGCGACCACGCGCCGCCACCACGCGGCCGAGACCGCCGAGCGGGAGACCGACGCGACCGAGACGTACGCGAGCCCGGCGAGCACCGCGAGCGCGGGCAGCCACGACAGCAGCGGGTCGGAGTGGCCGATCCACAGCCATGCGGCCCAGGCGAGCGCGGCCATGCCGGTGAGGCGCAGCGGGGCGACGTGTCGCACGAGCTCGAAGATGCGCGAGCGGGTCAGGAGCGCGAGCGCGCCGCCCGCGCCCATGAGCGAGGCCCACGGGTCCGCCTGCGCCGCAAGGAGGGCGGAGGCCGCGGCGGCGGTGGCGGCGAGGCCGCAGACGGCGCCGGTGAGGCGGGCGTCGGTGGCCTGGAGGCGGCGGGCCAGGTGCTCCTCGCTGGTGGGCTCGCCCGCGCGCACGTCGCGGTCGAGGGCGAACAGGCCCGCGGAGGACATCGCGAGACGGGGCACGAGCGCGATCGCGAAGAGCGCGACGAGGAGTGCGAGGGTCTCGGCGCGGACGGCGGTGAGCCCCATGCGGGCCCACAGGGCCCAGGCGAGGGCGCCGAGGCCGAGCGCGACGGCGATGCCGACGGCGTAGGCGGTGGCGAGGCGGGCCCCGGCGCGGGCGACGACGGCGAACGCGAGGGCGGCGAGCCCGGCGCCGATCATGCGGGTCGCGGTTTGGGCGTGGCCGTCGGCGGCGAGGACCTCGACGGCGGTGTGGCCGGTGCGCCCGGCCCACAGGGCGCCGCCGATGAGCGCGAGGTGGGTCATGAAGTCGTGCTGGCGGGCCGACCACCAGGACATGAGGACGGCGAGGAGGCAGACGAGGCCGCCGGTGAGGAGGACCGCGGTGTCGGCGCCGGGGCTGAGCGCGGCGGCGGCGACGAGGACCCCGGCGGTGGCGACGGCGAGGAGGCGGCCGGTGCCGGACTCCCAGCGGGCGCCTCCGGCGTCGACGGCGTCCTCGACGGCGTCGCGCACGTCCTCGACGGTGTCGGGGAGGGCCGCGGCGGTGGCGTCGTGGAGGAGGAGCACGCCGCCGTCGGGGACGCGGGCGGCGGCGAGGGTGTCGCCGGGCGCGAACGTCGCGCCGTCCATGGTGGACAGGGCCCAGCCGGTGCCGTCGGCCTCGGGCTCCTCGGGGCCGGTGTGCCGCAGGAGCTGCGGGAGGAGTTCGGCGACCGGCAGGTCGTCGGGGAGCGCGAGGTCGCGGGTGGCGCGGGGGCCGACGATCGTGACGGTGCTGTATCGACCGGGCAAGGTGGGCCTTTTCAGTCTTGGTCGCTGGGCGCGTTCAGTCTTGGTCGTAGGGCGCGGTGACGGCGGCGGCGCGCTCGGCCTGCTCCTCGGCGTCGCGCTCCTTCTGCTTCTGGAAGGCGCCGGCCACGGCGATGGCGGCGACGATGAGGGCCACCGCGACCGCGCCGATGAGCGCGGCGGGCCACAGGGGCTGGCGCTGCCGCCAGCTCCGGGCGGAGCCGTACAGGACGGCGGCGCGGAGCTGGCGGCGGCGCAGCGCGGCGGCCTGGAGCACGTAGCGCTCGCTCTGGCCGGTGCGCCGCATGACCATCGGCGCGAGTTCGGTGCCGGGGTCGGACGCCGTCTGCGGCTCGGTCAAGAACCCCACCGGGCGTCGATGCGGGAGATCGCGCCGTTCCAGTTGGTCCCGGCGTCCTCGGTGGCGGTCGCGAGCTTGTTGAACGCGGCCTGGACGTCGGTGAACTCGGATTCGGTGGTGGTGTTGAAGGTCTGGAAGCCGGCGGTGCCGGCGCCGACCCACTTGGGGGTGACGGTGCCGACCGCGCCCTGGATCTGCCCCAGGATGGCCTCGAAGCGGCCGCGGTAGGTGTGCTGGACACCGGCGAGGTTCTGGAGCTCGCCGACGTTGCCGTACAGTTCGTATCCTGCGCCAGGCATGATGGACGGTCCCTTCTAGACGGCGATGTTGATCGGCTTGATACCGGGGAGGCCGCCGCCCGCGGTGGTGTACCCGGCCTCGTTGGAGTCGTCGGTAGTGAAACCGTCGGTGCTGGTGGCGCCCTGCGCCATCGAGGAGACGCCGTACTTGTCGGCGAGGGCGTTGTAGGCGGTGACGAACTCGGCCTTGGCGGTCCGGAACGCGGTGAGCGCGTTGCCGCCCTGGGCGTTGACGTCGTTCTCCATCTCCTGGATGAGCGCCTGGAGCTGCCCGAAGAGCTCCTCGACGGAGAGGGCGTGGTCGTTGGCGCTGACGTTGAGCGCATTGGCCTCGGTGAGACCGAACTCGTTTCCGGCCATGGGGGTGCCTCCTTTGGTAAGGATGTGGATGGCCCGTGCATGGAGCGTATCGGTACATGTTGACACGCTCATGAAGCGGAAGTAAAGAGGCGATCCGGACTCCGGAGCCACTCGGGAAGCGGTTCCACGACTCGTGCAACATTGGTCACTTCCGTTGTGGCGCAAGCAAGACAGTTCACCAGTTGTTATTCCAATCCTCACAGGATTTCGGTACGCTGACCGCAATCCGCGCCTGCACCCCCCTGGAGGACCGATGGATTACCTGGGAATGAACCCGAATCGCGCGAGCGCCGGCGGCGACGAGGTCATGACCCTCGCCGAGAGCTACGGCAGCCTCCGCGGCGACCTCATGGGCACCCTGGAGGGCGCCATCGCCGCGGCGGGCGAGCCCGAGGTGCTCGGCGGCTACGAGGACTTCGGCGAGAAGTGGTCGACCGACCTCGCCAAGACCGCCGCCCACGGCGAGAGCGTCGGCGGCAGCGCCAAGATCACCGTGACCGACGGCGTCGACACCGACGACCTGAACTACGGCAACTTCCTCATCGACCCGCCGGACCCGACGCCTCCCACCATCCAACCCTGATCCACCCCCGATCCGGAAGGGCGACAACGATGGCAGCCATTCCCACCCTCGGCAGTTTCGACCCCCCGACCACCACCGCCGACGAGGACGCCCTCGAAGCGGCGGCCCGGACCCTCGACGCGCACAGCGGCCGCATCCTCGGCCAGGGCACCGACGTCGTCGCCCGGATGGACCACACCGCCGTCGAGTTCAGCGAGCTGGTGTCCGAGCCGATCAAGCGCCGCGGCGGCGAGTTCCTGTCCGCGGCGACCGCCGCCATGGAGGGCGCCGTCTGGGGCTCGGCCGTGACCGTCCAGTGGGCGGGCTCGGTGCGCGAGTACAAGGAGGCCGTGAAGGCCCTGCTCGCCGAGTGGGAGGCCGCGGTCGGCGACTCGTTCGGCATCCGCGAGTCCGAAGTGGGCGGCGGCACCCCGAACCTGACGCCCGCCGAGCGGGAGGCCGCGACCGAGGAGGCCACGGCCTACGCCGGGCAGCTCAAGCTCGCCGAGATGAACGCCGCCGCGAACGCCGCGTACGAGAAGTTCAAGCAGGACGCCGCCGACACCGGCGCCCGCCTCAAGGAGGGCCCGACCCCGGAGAACCTGCGCGCCATGGCGGAAGGCGGCGTCGACTCCTGGGCGCTGTACAGCCTCTTCGGGATGAACGCCCCGCTGCCGCTCACCGGCGACTGGGGCGGCGTCCTCGGCAAGGACCTGCTCGACGCGATCGCGCGGGGCAACGTGGAGGACCTCCCCGCCTCGGTCCGCGGCCAGCTCGGCGCCCTCCAGGCGCTCATCGAACGCGCCCACTACCTCCAGTCCATCGGCGAGCGGCTGTCCGCGGGCGAGCTCGACTACCTGGAGCGGTTCTTCGGCGCGGTCGACAAGAGCGTCTTCGACATGCCGGACCTGCTCGGCGACACGAACTGGTCCGACGCCGACAAGGCGCTCATCCTCGCCGGGATGGGCGGCGGCCTCCTCGCCGTCTCCGACGAGAAGCTCGGCGGCGGCACCGCCCGCCTCCCCGACTCCGTGCGGAACTTCGTGGCGGCCTATGCGGGCGGCAAGGGCAAGGACGCCCTCCCCTACCGCATGTCCGAACCTTCCGACGGCGACGAGCTGCGCGCCCTCGCGTCGATGTTCGACGCGCTCGACGACCAGGGCATGGCGCTCATGCAGGGCGGCCGGGACTTCTCCGCGGCGATCACGATCGCGACGGCCGAGCACCTCGACTCCGACGGCAGCGGATCGGTCTTCACCGTCAGCGAGGCCACCGCCCGCACGCTCCTGGACCACAGCACCGCCAACTTCGAGGCGAACACCGCGATCCTCAACGGGGACATCGAGCACCCGTTCTACAAAGAGGACACCGCCGAGCACGTCCTGCGCGAGATGTTCGGCCACCAGTGGGAGGACGGCGGCGCCACCGGCGCCAAGCTCGTCGACTGGATCCCGCGCGCGGCCACCTCCGGGGACAAGGAGCTCCAGGACCTGGCGACCGAGGCGGCCTACCACCTCATCACCACGATGACGAACGACAAGGCCGCCGAGCACTGGGACGAGTCTGCGTACCAGTTCTTCACCGACGGGTACGGGAACATCGGCGAGTTCGACAAGGCGCCGCTCGGCGTCGCGAACCCGCTCATCGCGCAGTCCATGGGCCGCACCGCGATCACCTACATCGACTACCTCGACGCGCCGAACGTCGACCGCGACTCCGAGCTGACCCTCAGCGACGACCCCCGCGCCGACGACATGTTCCTGGACAAGGGGACCCGCGCCCGCTTCGTCGAACTCGTCATGGGCGACAAGACCGCCGGGAACGCGCTCGGCGAGGCGGCCTACGCGAAGGTCATCGCCGAGGCCGGCGACATGGCCGACTGGAAGGGCTGGCAGGACGCGCGCAAGGAGGCCCTGGAGGACGGCGGCCTCATCGGCCTGCTCGACACCGCGTACAAGAACGTGTACGAGGACGCCACGGGCGACGCCGCCGACGAGGCGACGGTGGACAAGCAGCACGCCACGTGGGTGCGCTCGGCCTCCACGATCCTCAAGGAGATCGTCACCGAGATCCCGCAGGTCAAGGCCATCAAGGGCGTCGGCCAGATCCTCATCCGCGAGGGCCTGGAGCTCGGCAAGTGGTCGCCCAACCAGATCGAGTCCAGCGGCATCTGGCAGTTCGCCGACAACGGCGCCCCCGCCCAGGGAGACCGCGAGGGCGACCCCGAGTACGAGAAGTTCGGCTTCGAGGTCACGCACTCCGTGGTCTCCAACCTGCTCGACGACCCGAAGTCCGGTGTGGACGTCGACGACGTGCGCGCGATCGACTCGCGCCTGGTCGAGAAGGGCCCCGACGGCGAGTACCGCCTGCGCGACTCCGACGAGCTGCTCAAGGCCAACGACCCGCCCAGCAGCGACCAGCACCGCGGCAACCTCGACTTCCGCGAGGCCAACGCGGCGCTCCAGCAGCTGTTCGACGAGAAGACCGGCAAGCTCTACGAGAGCTACGTCGACGCCTTCGTGGACCAGCGCAAGGACCAGTGAACCGGGAGGGGCGGCCCGCCCCTCCCCCGAGTTAGGAACCCTCCACTGTGACCCAGACCGATCCGCGTGCGCCGCAGCGCGACCTGCCCGACAAGATCCAGTCCTCGCTCGCGGGCCTGCGCGACCGCATCGGCGCCAACCGCGCCGTCGCCGCGACCGCGGCCGTCGTCGCCATGGTGCTGCTCGTGGCGATCGTGGCCGCCGTGCTCGCCTCCGGCGGCGGGGACGACCCGCAGCCGCAGGCCGAGCCCTCCGGCGACGCGACCGCCTCCGCCGAGGCGGGAGGGGACACGGCCCCGACGCTGCCCGCCGACGGCGCCTACCTCGTCCGCCAAGAGGCCACCGGGCTGTGCGCGACCGCCGGGCCCGAGCCGGGCAACGACGCGCGCACCGTGATGGTCCTCGGCGATTGCGCCGCAACGTATCCCGCGAGCTTCGGCTTCGCCTCCGAAGGCGCGGGCGTCTACACCGTGAAGCTCGATTTCGTCCAGGACGACTGGCAGGCCTGCTGGGGCGCCGACGACCCCGCCGACGAGCCCGGATACCTCAGCGCCGGTTACGAATGCGCGGACTCCGACCTCCAGCGGTTCCAGCTCACCGGCGCCGGAGCCGACTCCTACACCCTCGCCGTCCTCGCCTCGGGCCTGTGCCTGGGGCTGCTGGAGGGCGCCGCCGCCGAAGCGGGCGCGGCCCTCGCGACCGCCCCGTGCGACCCCGACGACCCGAACCAGCGGTTCGCCCTGCTGGTCCCCTGACCCTCCTGTAAGGACCCCTCCTGTGGAACCCTGGCCGCCTCCCGCGCCCCGCGGGCCCCGGCACGCCTCGCCGAACGACCTGCCCGCGCGCCTGCGCGACCGCCTCGAACGGGCGCGGATGCGCCTGGGCACCAGCCAGACCATGGCTGGAAGCGCCGCCGTCGTCGCCCTCGTGCTGACGGTGGCGGTGGTCGCCGCGGTCATGGCCGCCGGGGACGGCGGCGGGTCCGGCGCCGCCGCGCAGGACGCCGCCACCTCGCTCGCCTCGACACCGTCCCCTTCGGACTCGCCGTCTCCCTCGCCCTCCCCCAGCCCGTCGCCGTCCCCTTCCGAGACGACGGGCGAGGAAGTCGCCGACGCGCCGCGTGACACCACCGATGAGCCCGAATCCGAAGCGCCCGAACCGGAACCGGAGTACCCGGCCGACGGCTGGTACCGGATCAAGCAGGAGGCCAGCGGCCTGTGCCTGAGCACCGGCCCCGAGCCGAACAACGAGGGCCGCACGGTCGTCGTGCTCGCCTCCTGCTCCTCCACGAACCCCTCGACGCTCCAGGTCGTCGCCTGGGACGAGGGCGTGTACGTGTTCAACATGCACTTCGCCGACTGGAGCGCCTGCATGGGCGCCGACGCGCCCGCCGACCAGGAGGGCTACCTCATGGCCGCCTACTCCTGCGAGTTCACCGAGACCCAGTTCTGGGAGCTCACCCCGCTCGGCAGCGGCGAGTACACCATCAAGACCTCGGCTTCCGGCCTGTGCGTCGGCATCCTCGAAGGCCGCTCATCCACTTCGGGCGAACCGACCGCCACGGCCGCCTGCGACTCGGGGGACTCCCAGCGCTTCACCCTCATCTGACCGGATCCTGCATCCTATAGGATATAGGATGCACGATCCGCGTCAGTTCGCGTCGGGCCCGCCCCGCTCGGCGCAGATGACCTCTGCGTTGGCCTTGATCCAGTCGAACATCTCCACGAGGCGGTCGCTCGTGCCGCGGCCGACCTCGTTGAGGCCGTAAGTGACCTTCGGCGGGGTGGACGGCTCGACCTCGCGCCAGACCAGGCCGTCGCGCACGAGGGTGCGCAGGGTCTGGGAGAGCATCTTCTCGCTGATGCCGTCGATGCGCTCGCGCAGCTCGAAGAAGCGGAGCTCCCCGTCGCGCAGGGCGAGCAGCACCCAGATGCCCCAGCGGCTCGTGATGTGGTCGAGCACCTGCCTTGCGGGGCAGTCGGTGTGAAAGAGCCCACTGCCTTCCGGCGCCGGCAGCACCGCTGCCTGTTTTCCTCCTGGCATGTCATGAGCTTACCTCAAGGTACGTCCTTCCCAGAAGTAAGTTTCGCTCCTACCTTGGGTTTCACACCGTCTACGGAAGGAAACCAAGATGATCGTCGTCACCGGAGCCACCGGCAACGTGGGCCGCCCGCTTGTCGAAATCCTCGCCGCCCGCGGCGAGGACGTGACCGCCGTGTCCCGCGGCGAGGCCGAGCTCCCGCCCGGCGTCGCGCACCGCACCGCCGACTTCACGCGGCCCGAGACCCTCGACGCCGCCTTCGCTGGGGCCGACCGGCTGTTCCTGCTCACCCTCGACCACTCGCTCGACATCGCGGCGATCCTCAAGGCCGCCGACGCGGCCGGCATCGGCCGGATCGTCTTCCTCTCCTCCGAGCGGGCCGTCACCAGGCCGAGCGTGGAGACCCAGGCCTTCGAGAACGCCGTCACCGCAAGCGGTCTCGAATGGACGCTCCTGCGGCCGGGCGGCTTCGCCAGCAACGCGATCCCTTGGGCCGCAGAGACGATCCGCGCCCGCCGCGAGATGATCATGCCGTTCGGGGACGTCGGGCTGCCGCTCATCGACCCCCGCGACATCGCGGAGGTCGCCGCCGCCGTGCTCACCGAGGACGGCCACACAGGCCGCGCGTACCTGCTCACCGGCCCGGCCCTGGTCACGCCCCGGCAGCAGGCCGAGGCCATCGGGGCGGCCATCGGCGAGCCGGTCGCGTTCACCGAGCAGACCCGCGAGGCCGCCTTCGAGCAGCTCCTCCAGTACTGGCCCGCCGAGATCGTGGAGGGCTCGCTCGACGTCATCGGCGCCCCGAACCGGGCCGAGCTGCACGTCAGCCCCGAGGTCGAGCGCCTCCTCGGCCGCCCCGCGACCTCGTTCGCCGAGTGGGCGAAGCGGAACGCCGCGGCGTTCCGCTGACCCGCAGCGCAGGCCGCCGTCCCGACCGGGACGGCGGCCTGCTGCATTCCGTGGACCGGTGAACCACAGAATGCAACGTTGTAGAAAATCCTTGTGTTAGCGGTAAAACTCGGTTAGCCTGTCTACGCGTATATCGACATACGCGAATATCAAGACAGATCCAGTCCTCGACGGCCGAGCGTCACCCGGTACCACACCCGGCCCCGACTCGGCCGCCCCTCCCTCACACAGGGGCAGAAGGAGTCCAAAAATGAGAACCGAGACCACCGTCAGCACGGGGCGGAGGCGGCGGCTCACCGCCGCGCTCGCCGTGCTGATCGCCGCCTTGACAACCGCCGCCACATTCATGCTCGTCAACGTGAACGCGAACGCCGACATCACCGCACGGCAGGACTGCGCTCCCGCCCAGCCGTCCTCGGTCGGCGGCAGCCTCGGCGCGCACGACCCCGCCCTGTGGGCCGGGTGCGCGGGCGAGCCCTGGTACGTCTTCGCCACGGGCGACGAGCGCTTCGGCGGCGGCACGCCCTCGATCCGCCGGTCCACCGACGGCGGCCGGACCTGGCAGTCCATCGGCACCGTCTGGAACGCCAAGCCCACGTGGATCACCCAGCAGATCCCCGGCGTCACGAACCTGTGGGCGCCCGAGATCCACTACGACGCCGCGCAGGGCCTCTACTACCTCTACTACGCGGCCTCCACGTTCGGATCGCAGCGCTCGGCGATCGGCCTCGCCACGAGCCCGACCCTCGACCCGTCGGCCCCGGGCTACGGCTGGACCGACAGGGGCGCGGTCTTCCAGTCGTACAGCGGCAACGCCTACAACGCGATCGACCCGAACATCGTCGTCGACGACTCCGGCCGCCACTGGATGGTCTTCGGGTCCTGGTGGCAGGGCATCCACACGATCCAGCTCGACTGGCCCTCCGGCAAGCCCGCCTCGGGCGCGACACCGATCCGCCTGGCCACCAAGAGCGGCGGCATCGAAGCGCCCTCGATGACCAAGCACGGGAACTACTACTACCTGTTCACCTCGATCGGCACGTGCTGCGCCGGAGCGAACTCGACGTACAAGATCACCGTCGGCCGGTCCACCTCCCCCACGGGTCCGTTCGTGGACGCGTCCGGAGTGGACATGCGCAACGGCGGCGGCACGGTCGTGCTCGGCGCGTACGGGAGCAACGTCGCCGCGGGCGGCCAGTCGATCCACCGCGGCCTCATGGCCTACCACGCGTACGGCTCGAACGGCGGCTTCACGCTCGACATCGAGCGGATCGAATGGAACTCGGCGGGCTGGCCCGTCCTCAACGGCAGCTGATCGGAGCCCACCTGATGTCCTCGACCCTCACTCGCGGCCGGGCCCTGCTCGCGACCGCCGTCATCGCGGCCCTCGCAGCCTTCGGCCTGTCGGTCGCCACGGCGACGCCAGCCAAGGCCGCCATCACCACGAACACCTGGTTCACCGTCACGAGCGCCCACTCCGGGCTCGCCCTCGACGTCCAGAACGCCTCGACCACGGCCGGGGCGCTGCTCAACCAGTACACGCCGAACCAGTGCACCTGCCAGCAGTTCCGGTTCGTGTCGGTCGGCAGCGGCTACTACAAGATCGAGGCCCGGCACTCGGGCCAGGTGCTGGAGGTCTACGAGTGGAACGCCGCCGACGGCGCCACGATCGCCCAGTACACCGACCTCGGCGGCACCAACCAGCAGTGGTCGGTCACCGAGCACGCCGACGGCACGTTCAGTTTCATCAACCGCTTCTCAGGCAAGGCCCTCGACCTGTGGGAATGGTCCACTTCGGCCGGAGCGCGGATCTCGCAGTACACCTACAACGGCCTGAACGCCCAGAAGTGGCGCCTCGCCGCGGTTCCCGCCTCCGGTGAGCCCACGGTCTCGAACCCGCTGCGCGACAACGGGGCCGACCCGTGGATCGAGTACTGGGACGGCTACTACTACATGTCGACCACGACCTGGGACTCCACGGTCACGATGCGCCGCGCCACCACCCTCAACGGCCTCAAGACGGCCGCGGACACCGTGGTGTGGAACGACAGCGGCAACGCCAGCCGCTGCTGCTCGCACTGGGCGCCGGAGTTCCACCGCATCGGCGGCACCTGGTACCTGATGTACACCTCGGGGAACTCGCAGACGAACTTCGACGGCCAGAAGCTCCACGTGCTCCGCTCGACCCCCTCGACCCCGATGGGGCCGTACGAGTTCATGGGGACGCCGCTGCCGAACCAGTGGAACATCGACGGCTCGTACCTCGAACTGAACGGCTCGCTCTACCTGCTGTGGTCGGAGTGGGTGGGCGCCGACCAGTCGATCCGCATCGCCGCGATGTCGAACCCGTGGACGGTGACCGGCTCGCACGTCACCATCTCGCAGCCGACCTACAGCTGGGAGATCCAGGGCGGCAGGACGAACGAGGCGCCCGCGGTGCTCCAGCACAACGGCCGCACGTTCGTGACGTTCTCCGCGTCCTCGTGCAACACGCCGGACTACAAGCTCGGCCTGCTCGAACTGACCGGGTCGAACCCGCTGTCGGCGTCCTCCTGGACCAAGACCGCGACCCCGGTCCTCCAGCAGGGCGGCGGCGTGTTCGGCCCGGGCCACAACGGGTTCTTCACCTCGCCCGACGGCACGGAGGAGTGGCTCGTCTACCACGGCAACACCACCTCGTCCCAGGGCTGCGGCTCGACCCGACAGACCCGGGTCCAGCCGATCACCTGGAACGCGAACGGCACCCCGAACTTCGGGACGCCGCTCCCGAGCGGCGTCGTGATCGCCGCGCCTTCGGGGGAATGACCTGACACGGCCGGCCGGTCCCCGCTGCGACGCAGCCGGGACCGGTCGGCTCAGTCGCGCCGTCCGCTGCGGCGTTCGCCGGACCGCTCAGCGGCGGCCCGTGATCTCAAGCTCCGGCCCTTCGACGCCCTCGATGACCGGAGTGCGCGGGATCGGTCCGGAGTCCGCGTCCGCCGGGCTCGCCGGGATCGCGTCGGGCGCGGCGTCGTGGATGACCGGCAGCTTCGTCCAGCGCAGGACCGTGCGCAGCTGGCCCGCAGTGTGCTCGACCGCCGGGTCGAACGTGACCCGCATGGCGGCCTCCAACATCCGGGTCTCATGCCTCAAGCGCATCGCCCGCGAACGCTGGTTCGCGAGTTCGATGACCGTTTCGCGGCCGGATTCGTTGTGCAGCACCAGGACCGGCCGGAAGCTGCCGACCTGCTCGCGCGCCTCCGCGCTGCCCGGCCTCGATCCGGGCACCTTGTCCAGCCGCACCTCCGACCGCGCGCGGGCGAGGTCGAAGACCTCGGGCGCGCGGCGCCCCGGCCGCACCACCATCAGGCGGGACCCGTCGAGATAGAGCACTTCTCCGGCGCCCTGCCGGAACGCCCATCCGGTCGCGAGCGGTCCGACCAGGAAGACGGCCCCGACCAGGAGGCCCGTGGCCTCCCAGGACAACCCGGTCCCGCTGCTGCTGCGATAGGACGCGCCGTGGTAGGCCGTCCACTCGAATCCGCCGTTCATCAACGGCACGACCACGGATACCGCGATGAGCGCGATCCCGAGGCAGGCGCCGATGATCCGCATGCTGCGGACGATTCTCGCCATGTGCTCGGGCTCGACGACGGCGCCGACGCGGGACACCAGGCGGTGACCGCTGAACGTTTGACCGGGCATGTGCGACATCATCCCATCGGGCTGGATCTGGTCGGGCCTCCGATGGTAGGCGCGCGGTGCCAGGGCTCGGGCAGCGCCCGCGCCGCATGTACTCGACGTATACGGCCCGGTCCTTAGGCTCAAGGCCCACCTCCCAATCAGGGCGTCCGGCCGCGGACGGCGGCTCCGTCGGCGGCTGAACGCCCTTCATCGGGCGGGGCCTCACTCCTACCCGGGTCCCGCCCGATCCCCTTGTCCCCCAAGGAGTCAGTCGGCGCGCACGGGCTCCGGACCGCGGAGGAGCGCCTCGACCGCCTGCGCGACCCCGTCGTCCCGGTTCGAGGCGGCGGGGAAACCGGCGGCCGCGGCGACGTCGGCGGGCGCCCCGGCCATCGCGTACGAGCGGCCCGCCCAGGCGAGCATCGAGACGTCGTTGGGCATGTCGCCGAAGGCGATCACGGCCTCGGCCGTGAAGCCCCGCTCGGCGCACCACTCGGCCAGCGCGGCCCCCTTGTTCACCGTCTCGGCGTTGTACTCCAGGACCGGGTAGCTGCCCCATGCCCACCGGACCATCCCGGGGGCCTCGATGCCGTCGAGGGCCGCGCGGATCGCCGGGCCGTCCATGGACCTGTCCTGGACCCGGTATTCCACGACGCCGTCGAGGCTGGCGAGGACGTCTTCAAGGGCGTCGACGCCGTGCCAGGGCTCGCCGTAGTAGGCGCGGGCCCCGGGGTCGGCTCCTTCGGCGAACATCTCCGTGCCGGTCTCGATCATGAACAGCGCGTTCGGGAGTGCGCGGCGGGCGCGGGCGTGGAGGTCGATCACGTCGGGGGCGGGGATGGTGCGGCGCAGGTCGATCGCGCCGGTGGCGGGTTCGTAGAAGATCGCGCCGTTGTTGCAGATCGCGTAGTCGACGGATTCGGCGAGGCCGGGGATGGCGTCGATGCCGCGGGGCATGCGGGCGGTCACGGCCACCACGGCGATGCCTTGCGCGCGGGCGGCGAGGAGGGCGGCGCGGTTGCGTTCGGAGAGCTGTTTTCGGTCGTCGAGGAGGGTGCCGTCGAGGTCGGTCGCGAGGACGCCGTAGTTCTGCACGCCCTGAGTATTGGGTCCGGCAGCGGGGCGGCGCAACGGATTTGGGGGTGGCCTGCGACTCATCGCGAGCCGCGGGCCACCCCCTCAGGGCCGGTGCGTCAGGCGTTGTCGCTGCTGCAATACGCGAGGTAGACCATGCTGGTGAAGTTCTCCTCGACGCTGACCGGGGTGGCGTAGTAGTCCGAGTCGGGGCAGCCGCCGATGGCGGTGGTGTAGTCGAACGTGAGCTCGTCGATCGGCGGGTTGTAGACCTCGACGGCGTCGACCACGTACGTGGCGGAGGGGCTGGCGCAGTCGAAGGTGAGGAGGCTGCCGTCGGTGCAGTCGCCCGAGTCCGGGGTGACGGGGCGGCCGCCGTTGGCGTCCTCCTTGTCGATGGCCTCGACGCAGTAGAAGTAGTCGACCGGGCCGCCGAGTCCTTCGATCTCCTCGGTGTAGACGTACTGGTAGGACTTCCACAGCTCGCCGGGGGTCCAGCCGAGGTACTCCTCGCCGCAGACGGTGCCGGCGACGGCGGTGTCGGAGAGGTCCCCGAACATGTCGACCTCGGCGCCGGAGTCGTCGGAGACGAGGGTGATGGTCCAGAACGCAGTGGCGTCGTCGCAGGGGACGACCATGTCGCCGGTGCCGCCGGTCGCCTGAGTCATGCAGTCGCCGACTTCGGCGGCCTCGGCGGCCTCCATCTGCTCGTCGGTGAGGACGGTGTCGGTGGCGTTGTCGGTCGAGGTGGCGTCGCTGGTGTCGTTGGAGTCGCCCGCGTCGCGGATGAGGGCCTTGACGACCACGACGATGATGCCGACGACGATCACGCCGATGACGCTGAGGACCTTCGCCATGAAGCCGCCGCCGCGGTTCGCGGGGGGCATGGGCGGCGGCGCGCCGTAGGGGCCGGGCTGCTGGGGCGCGGGGAAGCCGGGCGGCGGCGGGGGCGGGGTCGTCCCGTAGGGCGGGGGCGGGGCGCTGTATCCGCCGGGCTGCGGTTGGGCGCCGAAGCCGGGCTGGGGGGCGGAACCGGGCTGCGGGGGCGGGGGGTAGCCCTGGGCCTGGTTGGGGTCGTAGGGGCCGGGGGGCGGGTAGGTCATGGGCGGATGCTCCGTGATTCGTGCGGGGGGACGGGCAGGAGGGGTTGGCGGTCATCATAGGGGCCACATGCGACAGCCTCGCCAGTCCCGGGGGCGTCGAGTGCGGGCGCGCAGGCTCGTTGCCAGGGCCGGCCGAGGACGGCGAGGGCGCCGGTGACCGGGAATGTGGCGAGGAACGCATCCGGCGCGGACCCGGCGCGGGCGATGACGGGGCCGCCGAGCGCGGCGGCGACGGCTCGGGGTGCGGCGAGCGGGACGGCCACGGCGGAGCGATCGGTCTGGAGGCCGATGGGCGGGAGCGCAGCGCACGCGGCGAGGGCGGCGCTCGCGGCGGCCTTGTGGCGTCACGAGCCCCGAAGTGACTGCGGCGAAGGCGACGCTCGCGGCGGCGCGGGTGGCGCCACGAGCACGCGCGCTAGACCCGCGTCTCCTTCCAGTGGCGGCCGCTGAGGAGCCGGAGTCCGTTGAGCCCCACGATCACGGTCGACAGCTCGTGCCCGGCGACGCCGAGGACGAGCGGGAGGTCGCCCACAAGGTCCCAGGTCGCGAGGACGGCGATCACCGCGGCGGCGAACGCGAGGTTCGCAGTGGCGACGCGCTTCGCCTTGCGCGCCAGGTCGACCGCGGCCGGAAGCGCGGTCAGGCGCTGGCCGACTAGGACGACGTCGGCCGATTGCAGGGCGAGATCGGAGGCGGTCCCGCCCATGGCGACGCCGACGTGCGAGGCCGCGAGCGCGGGGGCGTCGTTGATGCCGTCGCCGCAGTAGAGGGTGCGGGTCCCGGCGAGCCGCTCGGCCTTGTCGCCGGGCAGGAGCGTCGCGTCGACCCGGTCGATGCCGACCGCGGCGCCGACGCGGCGGGCGGCGGCCGGGTGGTCGCCGGTGAGCAGGCGGGCGCTGGACCCGAGCCGCGCTTCGAGCGCCGCGACCGCTTGGGCCGCTTCGGGCCTGACGGTGTCGGTGAGACCGATGACTCCGATCGGGCGCTTGTCGGCCACGGCGACCGCGACGGTGAGCCCCTGCGATTCGAGCTCGGCGACGAGGCGGCGGGCCGCGGGGTCCTCCTCGGCGTCGTCGAGGAGCACCGGGTGGCCGACCTGGACGTCGGCCCCGTCGACGCGGGCGCGCACGCCGCGCCCGGGCACCGCTTGGAAGTCCGTGGCGCCGTTCGCATCGCCGATCGCGGCGAGCACGCGGCCCAACGGGTGCTCGGAGCGGGCCTCGGCGGCGGCGACGAGGCGGCGCAGGCGCGCATCGCTGGCGCTGGCGTCGCCGTCGATGGCGCTACGACCGCCGTCGCCGTCGACAGCACCGTCGATCGCGCTGCCGAGAACCTCGATGCGTTCGATGCGCGGGCGGCCGTTGGTGAGGGTGCCGGTCTTGTCGAAGGCGGCCTGGTCGACTTCGGCGAGGCGCTCGATCATCAAGGCGCTCTTGACGAGTACACCGCGGCGCCCGGCGAGGGCGACGGCCGCCAGGAGCGGCGGCATGGTGGCGAGCACGATCGCGCAGGGGCTGGCGACGATCATGAAGGTCATGGCGCGCAGCAGGGTCGGCTCGAACGCGGCCCCGGAGAGCAGCGGGACCGCCAGGAGCGCGAGGGTCGCGGCGACCACGATGAGCGAGTAGGGCTGCTCGACGCGCTCGATCGTCAACTGGGTCTTGGACTTCGCTTCCGAGGCCTCCTCGACCTGGCGCGCGACCCGGGCCAGCACGGAGTCGGCGCTGGCGCGATCGACGCGGACCTCCAGCGCGCCGGTGCCGTTGACAGTGCCCGCAAGCACTTGCGCGCCAAGGGCTTTGCGACCGGGCAGGGCCTCGCCGGTGAGGGTCGACTCGTCGACCTCAGACTCCCCTGCGGTGACCGTGCCGTCGGCGGGCACGCGGTCGCCGGGCCGGATCAGAACCGTGTCGCCGGGGGCCAGGTCGGCCGCGTCCACGGTCTCCTCGCGGCCGTCGCGCAGGCGCACGGCCCGGTCGGGGGCGTGTTCGAGCAGGGAGCGCACGGAGTCGGCGGTGCGCTCGGTGAGCACGGCTTCGAGGGCGCCGGAGGTCGCGAAGATGACGATGAGCAGGGCGCCGTCGAACCACTGCCCGATCGCGGCCGCGGCGACGGCGGCGATCACCATGAGGAGGTCGACCTCGAAGCGCGGCTTGGCGAGTGCGCTGATCCCCTCCCACGCCGGGCCCCAGCCGCCCGCGAGGTAGCAGGCGAGGTACGCGGGCAGCCACGCCCAGGCGGGCGCGCCCGCGAACTGGGCGGCGGCGCCGACGCCGAAGCAGGCCAGCGCCAGGGCGGCCCACCGCACGTCGGGCAGCCGGAACATGGAAGCAAACATGCGCATCATCGTATATTCGCAATTACGCAGATAGCAAGATCGGGTAGGCTCGGCCACATGCACGAGGGCCTGCCGAACTTCACCATGCCCGACGACGACCAGGTCAAGGCCGCCGCCGACGCGCTGCGCATCCTCGCCGACCCGACCCGCCTCAAGCTCATGTGGGCGCTGCTCCAGGGCGAGGAGAACGTCGCCTGCCTCGCCGACCTCACCGGCGCCCGCCCCACCGCCGTCAGCCAGCACCTCGCCAAGCTCCGCCTCGCGGGCCTGGTCACCACGCGTCGGGAAGGCACCTTCGTCTATTACGTGGCCGCCGATGATCGCGTGAAGCCGCTCCTAGAGCAGGTCCTCGCCCTCGGAGACTGAAAAAGCCCCCGCGCGAAGCGCGGGGGCCGTTCGATTCTGGGGGCCTAGCTGCGGCCCGTGGCGCGAAGCAGGCTCGTGAAGTCGGCAGCACCGAGGTCGAAGACCGGGGAGTCATGCCCGAGCTTGGAGTCCCGCACCTGGAATCCGGCAGCCGTGTTCCGGGCCTCAACACAGTCAGCGTTGGAAGTGTTGTTGCTCCGAGAGCTCTTCCGCCAGGTCTGACGGCACTCGACACAGTCAGAGTTTGCCGTGTTGCTACTCCGGGTGCTCTTTCGCCAGCCGGTGTATCCCACCATCTAGAAACCCTTCAATCCCTTGCGAGTCAGCCCGCAGGAGGCTGCGGCCTTGATCATACACGGCAAGGTGCTGTGGCTCGACCACGTGGCGGCTCTGGTCGAAGGTCTCTACGTAGACGAAATCCGGCCCGGCCAAGCTCCGCTCATCCGCCATGAACAGGTCGAATGCAAATGGGACAATCAGAGGCGATCGGACAACAAGCACCTCGCACCCTGGCATTTCGTTGACCTCGATCATCCGATCGATTTGCGCCATTCTGTCCTTTACAGATAGTCGTTCGAACACAACAAAGATGCTTGCGGGTACGTATATCTCCGCGGTCGGCGCCTCGGGGGTCCCGATTCGACTGAAGAAGTTCTCCTGGCGCTGCGCCTTCCGCAGCCAGTGCTTGATCTTGCTTGCCGCACCTTCAAGCGGATCTGGTTGTAGCACCATGTGAAATGCCTCGGTCTGAACAAGCGAGGACGGCAGGACCGGGTCCCACTTGACAAAGGTTCCGTAGGTACGTTCGGCGCTCTCGACGACATACATGTTCCGCTGATCCAGGTTCATGATCAACTCAGACCCGGTCAGAAGCTGCTCGCCCACATGAAGGATGAACTTCTTGCGAGGCTCATCCACTCCTCCGCGATCGCAGATGAGCGACAGGTTGCCGAGGTCAGGGAGACGGGACCTATCCAGCCAAGCGCGGATCGTGTTGCCGCTCTTGCCCATCACCTTGGCGAATTGGTTCGGGGTCCATCCGGCAGTTTCCGCGATGGTGTTGACCTCTGCGAAGAGGTATGACCGTGCCAACTTCTGATTCAGGACCGTTCCTGCCATCGCGGCCTCCCTATGCTGCGCGAATCACCGGTAGTAGCGATGATCGCACAAAGAATCCCAACGACATTCATCACGACTCGTCGCAGTTTCGGGACCCCGCAACGGGGTTCCATTTCGGCGTCCCGAAATTGAACACCCACCATGGAAACCCATAGCTGAACACCATAACTTCAAGGGTGACATAGCCGTTGACCAGCCAAAACATGTCCTATGGTGGATTCATCGCGGGTTTGGTGACCTATCCCGCGAGTGGTGGAAGACCGGGGGACCGTGCCTCCCAGCGACCCAATGCGGTCCCCCGGCACCGGAAGTGTCGGGAATCCGACAATCTCTAATGGAGGAAGCGATGTCGTATCCGAGTACTCGCCCGAGAACCGCGCCGGCGCCGGACCCGTTGGAGCGCGGGAGATTCAGCGACGGTGCGCACCGCTACACCGTCTACGCCTCAAGCGCGGATGCACCGGACTCGTTCCAGGTGTGCGCCGACGACAACCGAGCCGACCTGGTCCTGATCGTCTCGGGCCTCACCTCGCAGAACCTCCACGCCACTTGGGGAGACGAGTGGCGCAGCCGTTCGGCGGAGTGGCGCGAGTGGGCCCGTGACGCAGCGTTCCAGGTCTTCCACAACGGAAGCAACCCGAACCCGGCCCGAACGAGGCAGTGCAATGGGTAACGGCGTGCGCCCCGACAAGGACCCGTACAACTTCCGCTCCGACGGCAAGCCCGGCGTCGACGGCTACCTCGGCGACTTCCGGCGCGGCCCAGCGGTCTTCACGCTCTACTCGCTCGGCTCGGAACCCGGCCGCACGCCCAAGATCATCGACTACCTCCTAGACGTCGACGACGGCGCAGGCGCCCGCGAGTGCTGCCGCTTCACCGACGACCCCGAGGACGTCCCCGAATGGGCGACCGCCTGGCGCCGCGACCCGTGGTGCCCCTGGATCCTCGAACAGTGCCGAGCGCTCATCGTCGAACCCGACACCGCTTAACCCCCAAAGCCGCCCGGCGGCCCGGCGACTGAACCTCGGGCGGGCCACCGGGCTTCCAGGGCCGGCCGATCTTGGTGGAGATCGGCCGGCCTCCTGCTGTAGGCGTGGCTCCGCCGCGCGATGTCACCAGGCGATCCGGTGAGCGGCGGCGCGGGACTTGCACTCCGCCAACGAGTTCCGTACGCTGTCGCTCCCCTACGGTGAGGTACCCCCATGGCATCGACCGGTCTACAGGCGGCATTGGACACGGCCGATGCGGCGACAGCAGAGGCCCGCGGCGCCGAGAGCCAGCTAGCCGACGTGTACGCGGCGCTGCAAGCGGTGCTCGCGGACTCCGCCGACGACGATGCGCACATCGGTCTCGCATCGCTGGTTGAGGCGCAACGCCAGCTCGCCGAAGCGGTCGCCGCGATCGGCGCGGGCTTCGACCTGTTGAAGGAGTACGCCGACTACATCGGGCGGGGCAACGACTCGGCGCCAGGCCAGCACGATGGAGGCGGACAACTGCCCGTCGCGGCGGCGTTCAATCCCCGCAAGTTCGACGCGACCAAGCTCGCGGGCCTGCGTCGGTACAGCGAGGCAGGCACCGCAGAGGGAAGGCTCTATCGCGAGGATGGCGCGCCGCACTCAGACCGTGTACTGCGGGCGCGCCCGCCTGGCTCATCCCCGTTTCCGCCTGCGAGTGTGCGCGAGCGCTACCGGAATACGACACCGAACCGCGGGCATATCGAGGGCGAAGTGGCCGCGACGATGCACCGTGAGCGGATGCGGGAGACGACGCTCTACCTCAACGCCGAACCCTGCGACAATCTCGGGCGAGGCTGCAAGGAGAACACCCACGCGTTCCTGCCCGAGGGAAGCGTGCTCAACATCTGGGCTGTGAACGACGACGGCTCGCGAGTATTCAAGCGGATCAACGGAACAGGAGATGCGATCGATGGGACGGGCGGTCACGCGGGACCCGGAGCTGATGGCGGAGCTGGTGAGCAAGTACATGGACGAGGCGATGCCGGACCCGGACCTGTATGAGTACGCCCGCGCTCGGGGTGTCGAAGTTCCCGCCGACATCGACCAGCGGGACAAGCGGAGCCTGTTCTCGGTCCGCTTCCCGCCGGGCTCGGACGTCGGCGTACTCGAATGGGACTGGTGGGCCGACGAACCGGACACCCCGGAAACCGACGCCACCGGCGACGACCCGACTTGGAGCGGCCCCGACCCACGGGCATCGGCTTAACTCCGGGCGCACGCCTCGGAGCCGACGTTTCATGTCCTCCGCGAGGCCGCCGCCGTGACGGCGAGGGCGGCGGCGCCCATCGCTACGCCGATCCAGATGGGGGCGGTGAGGCCCCAGTGGGCGTCGATGGCGAGGCCGCCGAACCAGGCGGAGAGGGCGATGCCGACGTTGAAGGCGGCGGCGTTGACCGAGGAGGCGAGCGAGGGGGCGCCTTCGGCGGCGTCGAGGACGCGGGTCTGGAGGACCGGGACCATCGCGAACCCGGCGGCGCCAAGGACGAAGACCATGATCGCGGCCGGGACCGGCGAGTGGACGGCGAACGCGAAGACGACGAGCGCGGCCGTGGCGGCGGCGAGCGTGCCGTAGAGGGCGGGCATGACGGCGCGGTCCGCGAGTCGCCCGCCGAGGAGGTTCCCGGCGGTGAGGCCCACGCCGAACAGGAGCATCAGCCAAGGGACCGTAGAGGTTTCGAAGCCGGAGACGCGGGTGAGCAGCGGCTCCAGGAAGGTGATCGCGGCGTAGGCGGCGCCCCAGCCGAGCATCGTGATCGTCAGGACCAGCCACACCTGCGGGCGGCGGAAGACCGCGAGCTCGCCCCGCAGGCCCTCCCCCTTGTCGTTCGCGCGCGCGGGCACGAACAGGAGGATCGCGGCGAGCGACGCGGCGCCGATGGCGACGATCGCCCAGAACGCGGCGCGCCAGCCGAGCTGCTGGCCGAGGGCGGTGCCGAAGGGCACGCCGACGACGTTGGCGAGCGTCAGGCCGGTCATCATGAGCGCGATGGCGCGCGAGCGCTTCTCGGGCGCGACGAGGCTCGCGGCCATGATCGGGCCGATGCCCATGAACGCGCCGTGGCACAGCGCCGAGACGACGCGCCCGGTCATGAGCTGGCCGTAGGTGACCGCGACGGCGGCGAGCACGTTCCCGGCGATGAACAGGGCCATGAGGATCACGAGCATCGTCTTGCGGGGCAGGTTCGCACCGATGGCGGTCATGATCGGGGCGCCGATCG
The DNA here is from genome assembly GCF_037034145.1 of Glycomyces sp. MUSA5-2. Classification (NCBI taxonomy): domain Bacteria; kingdom Bacillati; phylum Actinomycetota; class Actinomycetes; order Glycomycetales; family Glycomycetaceae; genus Glycomyces; species Glycomyces sp. MUSA5-2. Next base: position 499,405 of record NZ_JBAGKG010000002.1, on the reverse strand, counting down.
CGACCGAGGCGGCGTAGCCGGTGACGAGGAGGCCGGCGGTGGAGATCGAGACGTGGAGGTCCTCGCCGAGCGGCCCGAGGAGGCCGACCACGACGAACTCGGTGAGGCCGATGCCGAAGGCGCCCAGGGCGAGCGCGCCGAGGGCGAGCACGCGGCGGCGCTTGGTCTCGCGGTGGGCCGGGCGGGCCGGGGCGGTGGTGGTCGGCACGGGGTTCCTTCCGGGGCGGGTGCGCGGCCCCGGGGACGAGACGAGGTGTCCCCGGGGCGCCGCCGCCCAGTATTCCCCGCCGCCGGTAATTAGTCCAGTGGTTTGTCCAACCATCTCAAAAACTCACTCAGTACGCATCGAGGCCGGAATGTGCGTGCCGCGCTGAGCAGGGCCGTCGTAGGCTCGGTGCACCGCAGAAGGAGGCACCGCCATCAGCGATTCACCGTTGAACCTGAACGTCGACTGGCACGCGGGCTGGCCCTCGGCCAAGCACGACCCCGCTCCCGAGATCCAGGTCCACGCCGCCGAGCCCCGCACGGTCATCATGCGGCAGAACATGTCCGTCAACTTCGAGGCCCCGTTCATGTTCCTGCTCTTCGGGAACGACCGGGCGCTCCTGGTGGACACCGGCGCGACCCCCGAGGCCGTCTACTTCCCCTTGCGCCGCACCGTCGACGCGCTCATCGACGCCTTCCTCGCCGATCATCCGAACCCCGAGTACGAGCTGGTCGTGGCCCACACGCACGGGCATGGCGACCACAAGGCCGCCGACGCCCAGTTCGCGGACCGCGAGCGCACCACGGTCGTCGGCCCGGACCTCGACGAGGTCGTCGCGCACTACGGCTTCGACGACTGGCCGCTCACTCCGCGGGAGCTCGACCTCGGCGGCCGCACCGTCGATGTCATCCCCGGGCCCGGCCACCACCGCTCGGCCACCGTCTTCTACGACCGGGCCACCCGCGTGCTGCTCACCGGCGACACGTTCTACCCGGGCCGCCTGTACGTGCAGGACTGGGAGGCGTTCGAGAGCACAGTGGACACACTGGTGGCGTGGTGCGAGGCGCACCCGGTGTCGCACCTGCTCGGCTGCCACGTCGAGATGTCCACGCGCCCAGGCGTCTCGTACCCGCGCGGGTGGACCTACCAGCCCGACGAGGCGCCGCTGCCGATGACCGTCGCGCAGCTCCGCGAGCTCCAGCGGGTCGTGAAGGCGCTCGACGGCGCGCCCGGCGAGCACGTCTTCGACGACTTCGAGGTGTGGTGGAAGGGCGAGTGACGGGGTCTTAGGACCTGCGGTGCAGGGGGAACCGGGACGCGGGACCGATGGCGGGCACCGGTCCCGTTCCTAGCCTTGGGCGGGCGCGGACCGACCGGTCCGGGCGGACCCGAGGAGGAGAACATGACCATCCTGGTCACCGGTGCGACGGGCAATGTCGGCCGCCACCTGGTCGAGCGGCTGGCCGCGGCCGGGCATCCGGTGCGGGCGCTCACGCGCGACCCGGCGAAGGCGCGGTTCCCCGCGGGCGTCGAGGCGGTCGCGGGCGACTTCACGGACCTCGCGGGGATGGAGCGGGCGCTCGACGGGGCGACCGGGCTGCACCTGATGACGACGTTCGGGCCGAAGAACGAGACCGTGCCGCACAGCGCGCAGCTCGCGTCGGCCGCGATCGCGGCCGGGGTGAAGCGGGTGTCGCTGCTGTGGAACGGGTACCGCGGGCCGGTCGAGGAGGCGTTCGCGGCGTTGAACCCGGTGGAGCTCCAGCCCGGCGAGTTCATGTCGAACGCGCTCACGTGGGCCGAGGAGATCCGCGAGCACGGCGCCGTCAACGAACCCTTCGCCCACATCGGGCACGCGCCGGTCCACGAGGCCGACATCGCGGCCGTCGCCGCCCTCGCCCTGACCACCGACGACCTTGCGGGGCGGCAGATCCCGCTCACCGGGCCCGGGGTCGTGACGGTGCCCGACCAGGTCGCGTCGATCGCCATCGCGAGCGGCCGCGACATCCGCTTCACCGCGCTCGACGAGGACCAGGGACGCCTGCGGATGCAGGCCCTCGGCTACGACGAGGGCGCCATCGACTACGTCATGGGCTGGCGCGCCGACCCGCCCGAGTGGACGCTGCGCGCCTCCGACACGGTCGAGCGCCTCACCGGCCGGCCCGCGAGGACCTTCGACGACTGGGCCCGCGAGCACGCCGACGCCTTCCGCTAGCCCCCGGCCGGGACGGCACTTCCCGGGACCGGACGGCGGAGCGGCCCGCAGACATCGGTCTGCGGGCCGCTTTTCTCCTGTCTTCGGTTGCGCTACAGGTTCTTCGCGCCCTGGGCGATGGCGTCGGCGATCGGCGTGGTCGGGCGGCCGATGAGGCGGGACAGGTCGCCGCTGGTGCCGGCGAGGAGGCCGCGCGAGATGGCGTCGTCGATGCCGGCGATGACCGGGGCGAGCGTCGGCGGCAGGCCCACGCTTTCGAGGATGCCGCGGTGGGCCTCCGGCGTGACGCGGTTGACCGGGAACTCCTTGCCGATCACGCGCGAGACCTCGGCCGCGAACTCCTCCAAGGACCAGGCCTCGTCGCCGCTCAGCTCGTACTCGGCGCCCTCGTGGCCCTCGCCGGTGAGCACCGCGACCCCGGCCGCCGCGTAGTCCGCACGCGCGGCCGACGCGACGCGCGAGCCCTCGGCGGCGCTGGTGAGCAGGCCGCCGTTCGCCACGGACTGGCCGAGCGCCTCGGTGTAGACCTCGTGGTACCAGCCGTTGCGCAGCAGCGCGTACGGGACGCCGGAGTCGATGAGGTACCGCTCGGTGATCTGGTGCTCGCGGGCCAGCTCGAAGTCGGCAGCCGGGCCGCCGAGGACGCTCGTGTACGCCAGGAGCGCCACACCCGCGGCCTTCGCGGCGTCGATGACCGCCTTGTGCTGCGGCACCCGCTGCCCGACCTCGCTGCCGGAGACGAAGAGGACCCGGTCCCCCTCGCGGAACGCGTCCTTGAGCGAGGCGGAGTCGCTGTAGTCGCCCTTGCGGACCTCCACGCCCAGCTCGCCGAAGCGGGCGGCCTTGGCCGGGTCGCGGACGACGACGGCGATCTGCTCCACGGGGACCTGGTTGACGAGGCCCTCGACCGCGAGGGTCCCGAACTTGCCGGTGGCACCGGTCACGACGTACATGTGCTGCTCCTTCAATGTCGGTTGCGACGATCATTTCACTTTCTAAATGAAAGCACAATCAAAACGAAAGTACTATCGCGGAGGTAACATGAACGGATGACCACCCGGCCCGTCCCGCACGTCCTCAGCGAGTTCCAAGACCTCAGCGACCGCCCCGACCTCGGCGAGTTCCAGGTCCTCGCCGAGGACTGCCCGTCGCGGCCGGTCCTCGACCACGTCACGGGCCGCTGGGGCACGCTCATTGTGCTGTCGCTCCACGACGGCCCGCGGCGGTTCAGCGAGATCCGGCGCGCGGTCGGCGGCATCAACGACAAGGCCCTCGCGCAGGGCCTGCGCCACCTCGAACGCGACGGCCTGGTGCTGCGCGAGCCCTCCGAGGGCTTCCCCTCCCGCGTCGAGTACCGCCTCACCGAGGTCGGCGCCGGCATGGAGGCGCGGCTGCGCGAGATGGTGTCGTACCTGTACGCGAACATGGGCGAGGTCCTCCAGGCCCAGGCCGGGTACGACGCCGCACGCCCCGGGGCCGCGGAAGGCGCAGTGTCCTAACGGTTCGCCCGAACTGCGCGAAACCGCAGGTAGAAACGGAATAGACCCCTAGACTCGGGCCATGGCTAGCGCGCGGGCCACGTTCCTGGGAGGACTGCGTCCGGCCACGGCAATCCCGCTGTGGGTCCGGCTGCTGCCGCTCGTCGCCCTCTTCGGCGCCTCGTTCTTCATGCTCTTCCGGCCCGACCCGCTCCACGCCGGGATCGCGATGGCCGTCGTCCCCGTGCTCGCCGCGTTCGTGCTCGGCCCGGTCTGGACCGGGTTCATCGCGGCCTTCGCGCTCATCGTCGTGGCCGCCCCGATCCCGGTCGCGCGCCATTTCGAGGCCGACGACATCGTCGTCGTCGGCATCGTCTTCGCCACGGCCGTGGGCATCTCCTGGATCCGCCAGCGCTTCGAGAAGGGCCTGGTCACCGTGCTCTCGGTCTCGGAGGCCGCGCAGCGCGCGGTCCTGCCGGACCTGCCCGAGCGGGTCGGGGACCTCGCGTGCGCGGGGCTGTACCACTCGGCGCAGCAGGGCGCGAGCATCGGCGGGGACCTGTTCGACGTGCGGCCGAGCCCGTACGGGACCCGGCTGATCCTCGGCGACGTGCAGGGGCACGGCCTCGACGTGGTCGGCGCGGCGTCGATGCTCCTGTCGGTGTTCCATGAGGCGATCCTCGACGAGGAGGATCTCGGCGGGGTGGCGTGGCGGATGGAGCGGCGCATCCTGGAGGACGGCGCGCACGGGTACATCCCGGAGCTGTTCGCGTCGGTGCTGCTCGCGGAGTTCTCGGAGGAGTGCGACGAGGTGCGGCTGCTGTCGTGCGGGCATCCGCTGCCGCTGCTGCTGCGCGGGGAGCGGGTCGAGGAGGTGGACCTGAAGACCGCGCCGGTGCTGGGGCTGCGGCTGGCCGAGCCGGTGCGGCACCGCGCCTCGGCGGCGGTGCCGTTCGAGATCGACGCGACGCTGCTGGCGTTCTCTGACGGCCTGGTGGAGGCGCGGGACTCCGACGGGCATTACTACCCGCTGGCGGAGCATCTCGACGGCCTGGTGACGCCGTCGCCGCGGTCGCTGGTGGAGTTCGTGTGGGAGGACGCGTCGCGGTTCGCCTCGCGGATGGACGACGACGTGTCGATCCTGGCGGTGACGCGGGTGTACGGGAGCGGTCCCGCGGACGAGTTTTTCAATCGGTTATACGAAGGGTGTTTACAACCGTTCGGTTCTGTGTGAATATCCAAATGATTCGATTGCGACCCCCCGAAGGAGACGACGATGTCATCCCCCCGTCCCCCGCGTGCGCAGCGCTTGCGCCGCAACGGCTTCCGACGCGGCATCGCCGCCGTCGGCGCCGCCGGGCTCGCGGCGGCGGTCGCCGCGCCGAGCCTGCCGGTGCTCACCGCCAGCGCCGAGGAGGCCGCCGCGGACGCGGTCACGGTCGTCCTCGACCCGTCGTACCAGCAGGCGGCGTTCGAGGGCTGGGGCACCAGCCTCGTGTGGTTCGCGAACGCCACCGGCGGCTACCCCGACGAGATCCGGAACGAGCTGGCGGAGATGGTCTTCGGCGAGGACGGCCTCAACCTGAACATCGCCAGGTACAACATCGGCGGCGGCAACGCCCCGAACATCGACAACGAGTACCTGCGCGGCGGGGCCTCCGCGGTCCCCGGCTGGTGGGCCGCCCCCGAGGGCACCACCCAGGCCGACAAGGACTGGTGGGACCCGGAGAACCCCGAGCACTGGAACTGGGACGCCGACGCGAATCAGCGGTGGTGGATCGACGCGGTCAAGGACGACGTCACCCACTGGGAGGCGTTCTCGAACTCGCCGCCGTACTTCCAGACCGTCTCCGGGTACGTCTCGGGCGGGTTCGACGCGAACCAGGACCAGATCCGCACCGACACCGTGGACGAGTTCGCGCTCTACCTGACCGAGGTCATGGAGCGCGTCGAGGCCGAGCACGGCATCGAGTTCGACACCGTCGACCCGCTGAACGAGCCGAACACGAACTACTGGGGCACCCAGCTCGGCCCGGACGGCGTGCAGCCCACGGGCGGGCGCCAGGAGGGCGCGCACGCCGGGCCCGAGCTCCAGCAGCTCGTCATCAACGCGCTCGCCGAGCAGCTGTCGGAGTCCGAGCTCGACGCGGTCGTCTCGGCGATGGACGAGACGAATCCGGGCACGTTCGTGCGCAACTGGAACGCGTACACGGAGGAGTCGCGGGCGAACGTCGAGCAGATGAACGTCCACACCTACGGCACCGGGCAGCGCACGAGCGCCCGCGACCTCGCGAAGGCCGCGGACAAGCCGCTGTGGATGAGCGAGGTCGAGGGGTCGTGGACCTCCGGCCAGGACTACACGTCGATGGAGAACGGGATCGGGATCGCCTCGCGGATCACCGACGACCTGCGGGAGCTGGAGCCCACGGCGTGGGTGCTGTGGCAACCGGTCGAGGACGTCGCCGCGGGCCACAGCTGGGGCTCGATCCAGCTGCCGTTCGACTGCACCGCCGAGGACACGCTGGAGACGTGCCCGATCAAGGTGAACACGAAGTACTACACGATCCAGAACTTCACGCACTACATCGAGCCGGGCGACCACGTGATCGCCACCGACAACGCGGCCACTACCGCGGCGGTCGAGGCGGACGGCAGCGGCGCGAACGTGGTGTACACCAACAGCACCGACGCGGACATGGAGATCACGCTCGACCTGTCGAACTTCGAGCGGATCGCGCGCGGCGCCTCGGTGACCCCGGTGGTCACCAGCGCCGACGGCGCGCTCGTCGAGGGCGACGCGGTGCGGGTGCGCGGCGGCGAGGCGACGCTGACGGTCCCGGCGAAGTCGGTGACGACGTTCGTGGTCGAGGGCGTCTCGGGCGTCGACTGCGACGCGGCGCTGTTCCAGGACGGGCACGTGTACCGCTTCGACGGCGTGCAGAGCGGCAAGTCGATCGCGCCGAACGCGGACGGCACCGGGATCGTCATCGAGACCGACGATGAGTACGACGGCGAGCAGCTGTGGGAGGTCGAGCGGCTCACCGACGGGTACTCGAACCGCGAGCGGTACGCGATCGTCAACGCGGCCACGGGGGCGCGGCTGGCGATCGGCGATGGGCTCGCGGTGCTGGAGTCCGGTGACGGGGAGCCGTCGGAGGCGGCGACGTGGTACCTGTCGACCACCGGCGACGGCACGTACGTGCCCGTGAACGTGGGGACGGGCCTGGTCCTGGACGTGTGGGGCGAGGCGACCGCCGACGGGTCGCCGGTGCAGACGTACACGCCGACCTCGGCGGCCAATCAGCGCTGGGGCGTGGTGGACGAGACCGTGCTGCGGGCGCAGCAGGTGAGCGCGTACACCGTGCCGGGCTTCGTGCCGGTCCTGCCGGAGACGGTGCCGGGCGTGTACCGCGACGGCGTGCGCGGGGCGCTCCCCGTCGAGTGGGACATGCCGCGCGAGTCCACGTGGAACCGGGTGAAGACGGTGACGGTGTTCGGCGAGGCGGTCGACGCGCTCGGGAACACGTTCCGCGCCAAGGCGAAGGTCAGCGTCGACACGTTCTCGGAGACGGCTCCGGCGTCGGCGAAGACGTACCCGGGGTATGTGCCGCCGCTGCCGGAGACGGTGACGGCGCTGGGCGACCACGGGACCGAGGCCGCGGTGCCGGTGACGTGGGAGGAGCCCGCGGAGGGCGCGTTCGACGACTACGGGACCGTGCGGATCGAGGGCACCGCGGTGCTCGTCGACGGCACGGAGCTGCCCGCGGTGGTCGACGTGGAGGTGACCGACCCGGTGGAGGCGAACGCGGCGCTCGCCGACGGGACTGCGATCACCGCGACGTACACCGAGCCGGGCTATTCCACTGCGGCCCTGCGCAACGGGGTCCTCACGGACAAGGCCTGGTCGAACTGGAAGTCCGGGCCGTTCAACACCGAGGACGCGATCACGGTGGAGCTGCCGGAGGCGCGGGACGTGACCCGGGTCGTCTCCTACTTCTGGAGCGACGGCGGCCGTCCGTCCTATGCGGACACGCTGACGGTGCAGTACCGCGACGCCGACGGGAACTGGGTCGACGCGGGATTCGTCGACGTGCCGACCGACGAGGTCCCGGTGATCGACGTGGAGGTGAACGCGAAGACGTCCGCCGTGCGGGTGGTCATGACCGCCGGTTCCGGCGGGACCGCGGGGTGGATCATCCTGAGCGAGATCGAGGTCTACGCGAAGGCCCCGGCCGCTTAGGCGGACGGGTGGGAAACGGGCGGGGCCCGCATCGCAGGTCGGCGATGCGGGCCCCGGCTCGTTCGGGACCGTCAGGCGCCCACGGCGTCCGAGAGCGCGGTCAGGCGGTCGAGCTCGTCCTGCGAGAGGTCGAGTTCCGCGGAGGCGAGCAGCGGGGCGAGCTGGGCGAGTTCGCGGGCGCCCGCGATCGGGGCGGCGATGCCGGGGCGGGTGCGGACCCAGGCGAGGGCGACCGTGCCGATGGCGACGCCGCGGTCCTCGGCGATGTCGGCGAGGCCGTCGATGACCGCGAGCCCGGCCGGGTTCAGGTGCTTGGCGGCCGAGCCGCCGCGGACGCTCTGCTCCAGGTCGGCCTCGGTGCGGTACTTGCCGGTGAGGAAGCCGCTCGCGAGCGCGTGGTAGGGGAAGACGCTGAGGTCCTCGGCGACCGCGATGTCGCGCAGGGCCGGCTCGAACGTGGCGCGGCTGACGAGGCTGTACTTAGGCTGCAACGCGACCGGGCGGGCCGCGCCGGTGCGCTCGGCGATGTCGAGCCATTCGCGCAGGCGCTCGGGGCTGTAGTTGGAGACGGCGACGTGCCGGACCTTCCCCTCGGTGACGAGCGCGTCGAACGCGGCGACGGTCTCTTCGAGCGGCGTCTCGGCGTCGTCGAAGTGCGCGTAGTAGACGTCGATCGCCTCAGATTGGAGGCGCTGGAGCGAGGCGTCGGCGGCGGCCTTGACGGTCGCGGCCGACAGGCCCTTGAACTCCGGGTGCTGCGAGACCTTCGTGGCGATCATGAGCCGTCCGGGGTGCTTGGCGACCCAGGAGCCGATGACGGTCTCGGACTCCCCGCCGCTGTTGCCGGGGGCCCACGCCGAGTACGAGTCGGCGGTGTCGACGAGGGTCCCGCCCGCGTCGGCGAAGGCGTCGAGGATGCGGTGGGCCTCCGCCTCGTCCGTGGTCCAGCCGAACGTGTTGGTGCCCAGGACGAGCGGGTAGACGTCGATTCCGGTCCTGCCGAGCTTGGTCATGGCGTGCCCTCCGTGGGTCCGTTCCCGGGGCGCGCGCTGCACCCCTCCGAATTTCCGAAGCGATCCTTTCACACACCCCGGGAACACCGCACGCGAATACGGACGCCTGTGCGGTCCGTCGGCGGGGGCCTAGTTCGCCTGCGTCGTCGGCATGATCGTCAGCCGCTCGATGTTGACGCGGGCGGGCAGCGCGGCCAGATGCGCGACCGCCTCGGCGACGTCGGCGGGTTCGAGGACCTCCATCGTCTTGAACGTCTCGTCGAGCCACGCGGTCGCGTCGGGCTCGGTGACGTGGCCCTGGAGCTCGGTGCGGACGATCCCCGGCTCCACGACCGCGACGCGCACGCCCTGCGAGCCGAGCTCGATGCGCAGGTTGCGGGAGTAGTGGGTGACGAACGCCTTGGTGCCGCAGTAGACCTCGAACGTGGGGAACAGGTTCTGCGCCCCGATCGAGGAGGTGTTCACCAGGTCCGCGACGCCCTTGTCGGCGGCGGCCTTGCGCAGCTGCGGGACGAACGCGGCGACGGTGTTAAGGAGCCCGCCGATGTTCAGGTCCACCTGCTGATTCCACAGGTCGGCGCGCACGTCCGCGATCTTCGAGGGCAGCATGACGCCGGCGTTGTTGAACAGGAGGTCGACGGTGCCGAACCCGGCCTCGATCCGGGCCGCGGCGGACTGGACCGCTTCGGCGTCGGTGACGTCGACCGGGACGGCGAGCGCGGTGCCGCCGTTCGCTTCGATGCGCCCGGTGAGCGCGGCGAGGCGGTCGGCGCGGCGAGCCAGGACGGCGACCTTCGCGCCCCGCTGGGCGAGCAGCTCGGCGGCGGCCTCGCCGAGGCCGCTGGAGGCCCCGGTGACGACGGCGACGCGGCCCGCAAGGGGCAGAACGGTGTTCACAGTAGACATGTCGTGATCCTTCGGTGCGTTCGGTTTCCAGGCGGTCCGGCCGCCCTGCAATCGAGTACAGCACCGGAAACGGGCCCGAAGCGCCGCTAGAAATCCCCTCCCGCGACTGGTACCGCCAGTACCAGTCAGGCGCCGCCCGGGGCCGGTCCGGCGGGGCAGAATTGGGGCCATGGACCAGCGCACCGAGATCTCGGACTTCCTGCGGAGCCGCCGCGCCCGCGTGCACCCGCAGGACGCGGGCGTGCCCGACGACGGCCGCGTGCGGCGCGTCCCGGGCCTGCGCCGCGACGAGGTCGCGCGGCTGGCGAACATGAGCGTCGAGTACTACACGCGCCTGGAGCAGGGCCGGGCCGGCAACCCCTCCCCCGAGGTGCTCGACGCGCTCGCCGAGGCGCTGCGCCTCGACGCCTCCGAACGCGAGCACCTCAAGGACCTCGCGGGCCGCCGCGCCCCCAGGCGGCGCGGGCCGCTCGCCGCGCAGCGCGTCCGCCCGGGCCTGCTGCTGACGCTCCAGAGCCTCGAATCGGTGCCCGCGTTCATCATCGGCAGGCGCACCGACGTGCTCGCGGTCAACCGGCTCGCGAAGGCCGTCATGACCGACTTCGACGCGCTCCCGGCGAAGCGGCGCAACCTCGCGCGCTGGTACCTGCTCGATCCCGAAGCGCGCGAACGGGTCGTGGACTGGGAGACCGTCGCGCGCGACTCGGTCGCGGTGCTCCGCTTCGACGCCGGGCGCCACCCGGACGACCGCCAGCTCGCCGACCTCGTGGGCGAGCTGACCCTCGGCTGCCCGGAGTTCAGCGGCTGGTGGAACGACCACCAGGTGCTGCGCCGCACCCACGGGCGCAAGGCGTACCGGCACCCCGTCGCGGGCGAGATCGAGTTCGCGTACGAGTCGCTCGAATTCCCCGACGACCCCGACCAGACGCTGTGCGTCTACAACGTCGAACCGGACTCGCCCAGCGCGCAGGCGCTGCGCCTGCTCGACTCCTGGACGGCCCCCGCCGCCCCGCACACTGGGCGCTGACCCGGAGACATAGAGTGTGATCTATCACCTCCTTCGCCGGAATTGCCCGCACTGGTTATGATTCACGGCCATGACGTACATCTTCGACGTGTGGACCTGGGGCCGTGAGGGAAACACGCTCGACGGGACGCTCACGAGCCTCATCGGCGATGGCGTCCGGCTCGGCGACGGCCCCGACCACGGCACCGGGTTCGGGCTCAAACTGCTCATGGACGCCTGGTTCCAGGGCTTCGGCGCCACCGACATCGACCCCGGCACCGCCGCGGAGTTCGCGGAGTGCTTCGAACTCATCCTCGGCAAGCGCGTGTGGATCGACGACGAGGGCTTCGTGCTCGACCACCGCACCAAGGAGCCCGTGGTCCCGAAGGTCAACGCCTACAGCGCGTACGAGGGCCAGCTCGACGGCGGCCGGGGCACCTCCGACGGGCACGCGTACCTGCTGACCAAGCCGAGGGGCGAGGAGTTCCGGCGCCGCGCCGACGCCGTCATCGCCTCGTTCGCGGTCGACCCGGAGGCGGACGGCGACCAGGCCGGGTTCACCATCCGCGTCACCGACCCGAAGTACTTGGCGCACATGGCGAGCCACATCAGCTTCCGGACCGCGTTCACCGGCGCCGAGTGACCCGGAAGGTGGAAATGCGCTCGGAAGGCGCCGCGGCCGCCGGTAGCATCCCCGGGATGGACGCCTGGGCATGGGACGAGACGCTCTTCGCGGGCGCCGCCGCGCACTACGGGACCGGCCGGATGCCCTACCCGCCGGGCCTGGCCGACGCCGTGCGCGACGCGCTCGGCCTCGACGGGACCGGGCGGCTCCTCGACGTCGGCTGCGGTCCCGGCTCGCTGACCGTGCTCCTCGCGCCCCTGTTCGCCGAGGCCGTGGGCGTCGACGCCGACCCCGGCATGATCGCCGAAGCGCGGCTCAAGGCGCCGGGCCTCGACTGGCGCCGCATGCGCGCCGAGGAGCTCCCCGGCGGGCTCGGGACGTTCCGGGTCGTCGCGTTCGCGCAGTCCTTCCACTGGATGGAGCAGGACCTTGTGGCCGAGCGCGTGCGCGGCATGATCTGTCCCGCGGGCGCGTGGGTCCACATCGGAGCGACCACGCACCGCGGCGTCGACACCGCCGAGCCGCTGCCGCTCCCGGCCCCGCCGTGGGACGCGATCGACGACCTCGTGGCCCGCTACCTGGGGCCGGTGCGCCGTGCCGGGCAGGGCCTGCTCCCCCACGGCACCAAGGGGTCCGAGGAGGAGGTCATGGCCCGCGCCGGGTACGCCGGGCCCGAGCGGATCACCGTCGACGAGGGCCGGATCGCCGAGCGCAGCGAGGACGAGATCGTGGCGGCCGTGCTCTCGCTGTCGAGCTCCGCGCCGCACCACTTCGGCCCACGGCTTCCCGTGTTCGAGGCGGACCTGCGGCTGCTGCTGCGCGACGCGGCCCCTGGCGGGCGGTTCGCCGAGCGCGTGCGCGGCGTCGAGGTCGTCATCTGGCGGCCCTAGGCGCGGCGCGATAGGGTCTCGTCCCATGGCCGAACCCCGAGACGAGACGCGGACCCGGTACGACGAGGTCGCCCAGCTCTACTACGAGACGTTCAAGGACACGCTGCGCGAGCACCCGTTCGACCGCGCGATGATCGACGCGTTCGCCGAGCGCGTCAAGGAGGGCGGCGCGCGACCTGTGGCCGACATCGGCTGCGGCCCAGGGCATATCACCGGATACCTGCACGCGCTCGGACTCGACGCGCAGGGCATCGACCTGTCGCCGGAGATGATCGCGCTCGCGCGCCGCGAGCACCCCGGGATCGCGTTCTCCCTCGGCGACATGAGCGCCCTGGACCTGCCGGACGGCGGCCTCGGCGGCGTGCTGTCGCGCGGCTCGATCATCCACACGCCGCCCGAGGAGATCGGCCCGGTGTTCGCCGAGTTCCACCGGGTCCTCGCGCCGGGCGGGCTGCTGTCGCTCAGCTTCCAGGCCAGCGACCGCACCGACCGGCTCGCGTGGCCGTTCGACCACCGGGTGGCCCCCGCGTGGCAGTGGTCCTACCAGCGGGTCGCGGACCTGCTGCGGGACACCGGGTTCGCGGAGGTCGCGCGGCTCGTGAGCCCGCCGGAGGAGGACCCGGTGCGCGGGTTCCACTTCTGCCACCTCGTGATGCGCAAACCCGGCACCGAGAATCCGTAGGCGCGCTCCCACGCACGGGTAAATCGTGATATTTATTAGTATCGATAGATAAGCCTGTCCGCGGTCGGGTTGGGGTGAAGCGGATCCGAGCAGAGGAGTACCTGCATGGCATCCATGCCAACCCGGCCGCGGCGCCTCGCCGCGGCCGTCGCACTGTCGGCGGCGGTCGCCGCCGCGACGCTGGGGATCGTGACGGCGGGCCCGGCGCACGCCGTCGGCTGCCAAGCGCTCGACTACAAGGTGGTGAGCGACTGGGGCTCCGGCCACCAGGCCGCCGTCTCGCTCACCGCCGAAGACGGCGCCGTGGACGGCTGGGACATCGAGTTCCAGCTCAAGCCCGGCGCGCAGGTGCAGAGCGCCTGGAACGTCTCCTGGTCCCAGTCCGGCACCACGTTCACCGGCTCCGACGTCGGCTGGAACGCCGCCGTCGGCGCCGGGCAGACCCGCGAGCTGTTCGGCCTCGTCGTCTCCGGCTCGGGCGCCTCCCCGACCGCGTTCACGCTCAACGGGGTCGAGTGCGGCACCGTGGAGCAGCCGACGGACACCCCGAGTGAGACCGAGTCGCCCACCGACGACCCGACCGACGATCCGACTGACGACCCGACCGATCCGCCGGACCCGGGCGACTGCCCGGCCGGGGCCGTCTGCGACGGCTTCGAGGACCAGACCGGGACCGTCCCGGGCGGCGCGTGGAGCGTCGGCGCCCAGGACTGCACCGGCACCGGCACCGCCACTGTGGACACGACGGTGGCGAACGGCGGCGGGAAGTCGGTGCGCGTCAACGGCGGCGCGACGTACTGCAACCACGTGTTCGTCGGCCGCTCGCTGCCCGCCGACGCCGAGTGGTTCCGGGTGTACATGCGGCACACCACGGCCCAGCCGCCGAACCACACCACGATGATCGCCATGCAGGACCGCAACGACAACAACGCGGACCTGCGCCTGGGCGGCCAGAACTCAAAGCTCCAGTGGAACCGCGAGTCCGACGACGCGACCCTGCCCGCCCAGAGCCCCGCCGGGGTCGCGCTCAGCGCGTCCTTCCCGGTGGACACCTGGGTGTGCGTGGAGTACCAGATCAGCGGCGGCAACCTCGCGACCTGGGTCGACGGCCAGGCCGTCACCGGGCTCACCGTCGACGGCACCCCCACCCACGACGTGGACGAGCAGTGGCTCTCCAAGCCCGGCTGGAACCCCGACCTCGCGGACCTGCGGCTCGGCTGGGAGAGCTACGGGAACGACGCCGACACCGTCTGGTACGACGACGTCGCCTTCGGGCCGAGCCGGATCGGCTGCTGAACCGGGCGCCGCCCCGCCGCGAGCGGCGGGGCGGCGCTCACCGCTTCCGGAGCCAGGGCGCGAGCTGCGCTGCGCCCCAGGCGGCTTCGACGGCCAGGAACCCCCACAGGAGGTCCGGGCCCCCGTGGGCCAGCGCGTAGGCCATCCAGAGCGAGAACAGGACGCGCGCGGCGCCGTCGAACAGGCCGTGGACGCGCTGCGGGCGCAGCAGCCGCAGCAGCGACCACACGACGACGACCGAGCCCATGAGGTTCGCGTACAGCACCTGCATCGGGTCGAGGGCGGGGAACGCGGCGAGGCCGAGTGCGCCGCTGAGGCCGTCCAGACCGGCGTGGACCAGGGCGAGCGTCCACGGCGTGGCGAACCCGGCGGTGACGACGAGGTCGTAGACGGCGCTCGCGCGGACCACGGTGAGGTAGGAGTGCCGTTGCGGCGCGGCGGTGTCGAGGACAGCGGACATGGAAGTGCTCCGTTCGTTCGGGTCGGGCTACCGTAAACGGTGGAGTGCACTCCAATGTCAAGTCGCGAGGGAGGGTCCGTGCGGATCGGTGCGTTGTCGGAGCGGTCGGGGCTGAGCCGGGACGCGATCCGGTTCTACGAGAGGATCGGGCTGGTCGAGTCGCACCGGTCCCCCAACGGCTACCGGGACTTCCCCGAGGAGGCCGTGCCGTGGCTCGACTACGTGCGCACGGCGCAGCGCCTCGGATTCACGCTCGCCGAGATCGGTCGGCACGGCGAGGAGCTGCGCGGCGCGCCCGACACGGCGGCGGCGCTCTCGGCGCTGTTCGCCGAGCGGATCACCGCCGTGGACGCGAAGATCGCGGAGCTGACGGCGCTCCGCGCGGAGCTGGCCGCGAGGGCGGACACCGGGTGCCCGCTGGAGCCGGACCGGGTCGGTCGACCCGGCTTCAAGCGACAGTGAGGACGGTCTTGCCGCGGGAGCGGCCGGCCTTGAGGCGGTCGAGCGCGGCGGCGGCCTCTTCAAGGGGCGCTTCGTGGTCGATGAGGAACCGGATCTGTCCCCTCTGGACCGACTCGGCGAGGGACGCGAGCGTGCCGGGCCGGGCGTTGGCGTAGAGGTTCGAGCCGCGCAGGCCCTTCGCCGCGAAGGCGTCGGCGTCGACGGCGCCGTTGGAGGAGACGATCGCGCCGTTCGGCTTGAGCAGCAGGGCGATCGGCTCGATGTCGGCGGGCCCGGAGACGAGGTCGACGACCGCGTCGATGCCGTCGGGGTGGGCGGCGCGGACCTGGTCGGCGGTGGGGCCCGCGGTGAAGTCGACGGTCTCGGCGGCGCCGAGGTCGCGCAGGAGGGCCGCGGTGTCGGGGTCGGTGGTGGCGATGACGCGGATGCCCTGGGCGGCGGCGAGCTGCACGGCCGCCTGGCCGACGCCGCCGGACGCGCCGTTGACGAGGAGCGTCTGCCCGGGCCCGGCGCCGGTGCCCTCGACGAAGTCGTGGGCGGCGGCCCCGGCGGTGGGGATGGCCGCGGCCGTCGCGAAGTCGAGCTTGTCGGGGAGGCGGGCGAGCTTGGCGGCCTTGGTGATCGCGTACTCGGCGTACGAGCCGCGGCCGAGCTTCACGTCCATGAACTGCCCGAACACGCGGTCGCCGGGCTCGAAGCGGGCGTCCTCCAGGCCGGGTTCCCCGGCGCTCACGACGGTCCCGGCCCCGTCGGAGCCTAGGACGAGCGGGAACTCGTGGTGCACGGACCCGCGCATGGCGCCCTCGACGACCTTCCAGTCGAAGGGGTTGACGCCCGCGGCCGCGATCTTGACGAGCACCTCCCCCGGACCGGGCTCGGGGACGGGCAGGTCCGCGAGGGTCGGCTCGGTGTGGAAGTCGGTGGCGACGACGGCGCGCATAAGGGGTCCCTTCGGTCCTGACCGGCGGACGCCCGGCTGCGCCCGGCCTGAATCTACACCGGTGCGTACCCGGCTGGCGCGGTTCGAATGCGCCGGGCCCGTATTACCATCCCTAACCCCCACCCACCCCGGGGAAGATAGCGGCGATCCTTCCGCGCGGGTCCGACAGAAACCAGGCCCGCCGGGCCGCCCGTCCCCCGAACGAGGGACGGGAGTGAGACGGGAACGACACCGGCGCAACGGGATCGAGTCGCACTAATCGGGGCGTTTCGCCAGCGCACAAGGGCCTTGTACGCTTCACCGTGGACACGGCACCCCCCTCCGCGCCGCGGCCTGCGCGCGGCGCGTCCGCTCCTGCCCTCGACCCCTCCGGAGGTGCCCCATGCGCGCTTGGATGGACCGCGGCGTGCTGCGCGGCCGGATCCACGGGCGTTCGCTCCTGGTGCTCGTCGTCGTGGCGGCGCTGGTGTCCGTGGCGGCGGTGTGGCAGTTCGGGGCGCTGCGCGACGAGCACGACCCGGACCTGGCCGAGGCCGACACGCCCGGGGGTCCGCAGTTCACGGCCGCCGCGGAGACGACGAGCGCGAGCGCCCCGGCGACGTCCCCGGAGTCGCCCGAGTCGTCCGCGGCGTCCCCGAGCGGTGATCCGACGACCTCCGCCGCTGCCGCCGCGACCTCGGCGAGCGCGGCGGACGCCGGGCCGGAGTGCACGGCGTCGCTGTCGCTCGACACCGAGTGGTCGTCGTCGATCTCGGTGGCGGTGTCGGTGGCGAACACCGGGGCCGAGCCGATCGACGGCTGGGAGGTCCTGCTCGCCCTGGACGGCATGGAGGTGACCGCGGCGTGGGGGCTGGAGCACCTCGAAGGGGACCGCTACGGCGACATCATGTTCAACGCCGCCATCGCGCCCGGCGAGAGCGTCGATCCGAGCTTCTCGGCCGATGTCGAGGACGGCTGGGTGCTGCCCGAGACCGTCCCCTGCACCCCGGCCTGAACCCCGTCAGGACCCGGTGCGGATCTCGACCTCGTGGAGGACGGGGAAGTTCACCGACTTGGCGATGAAGCAGTCGCGGTTGGCGTCGTGGTGGAGTGCGGCGGCGCGCTCGGCGTCGGCGGGGTCGGCGATGGTGACGACCGGATGGAGCACCACCTCGGTGAAGCGGCCGCTGTTGCCCTTCTCCTCGGTCATGGTCCCCGCGGCGGCGTCGGTGTAGGCGGTGACGACGATGCGCTCGCGCGCGCACAGCGCGAAGTAGGTGAGCATGTGGCATTCGGAGAGCGCGGCGACGAGCAGCTCCTCGGGGTTCCAGCGCTCCTTCTGGCCGAGGAACGCCGGGTCGGCGCTGCCGCGGATGAGGGGCTTGCCGGGGGCGGTGATGTCGTGGTCGCGTCCGTAGTCGAAGTACTTGGCGGTCCCGTTGCCGGTGTTGCCGGTCCATTCGACGGTGACCTCGTAGTGGTGCTCGCGGCCGCTCATGGCGTGCTCCTTCCGTTGCGGTGAGCCGAATCGTATCCGGGGCGCGGGCGGGCGCGGCGGGTCATTCCCCGGCGAGGACGACGGTCTCGCGGTCGGGGGCCGCGTCCGGGAGCTTGTCCCACCAGTGGTGGTGGCGGCGGTAGACGTCGCTTTCGCGGTCGGCGAGGAGCGCGGCGAGGCCCTTGGCCTCCTCGGCGAGGGCGGCCCAGACGTCCTCGGGGAGGGGGTGGAAGGCGGTGGCCTCGATGGCGCCGTCGACGGTGCGCCAGACGCCTGCGGCGAGGCCGTCGACGAGGAGCATCGGGAGGACGTCGCCGTTGTTGCGGATCAGGGTGGTGCGGTACTCGGGCGGAACGGTGCGGGCGCGGTCGTGGAACGCGAGGAACACGTTGTCCCACATGGCCATCAGGCGCGGCGGGGCCGGGACGTCCTCGTCGGGGAGCGCGGCGCCGGGCAGGTCGTAGAGGACTTCGCCGTTCGGGCCCTGGTGGAGTTCGAGGTCGAGGGGCACGAGGGCCTTCTTGACGCGGCCGCGCTGGACCATGGCGAACTGGGCGACGTCGGCGACGGAGACGGGCCCGAAGCCTTCGATGTGCCGCAGGATGAGGGCGGCGAGTCCGGCTTCGGCGGCCTCGTCGTCGCGGAGGGCGGGCTTGTCGGGGGCGGCGGTGTACTCGACCTTGTCGGTGAAGCCCCAGGGTCCGGCGCCGGGGGCGCGCAGGAGGGGCGCGTACTGGCGGATGCCGGGCCACACGGCCTTGGCGGTGGCGGCGTCGAGGCGGTCGGCGAGCCAGGCCTCGCATTCGCGGGCGGTGCGGACCTCGCCGGCGGCGAACAGGGCCTCGTAGAGCGCTTCCGACAGCTCGTACGCCTCGGTGCCGGTGATCCCGGCGGCGGCGATGCGGCCGCCGAGCTTCGCGGCGTACAGGGACGGCTCGGTGGCTTCGCGGAAGGTGCGGTACTCGTCGGCGGCGACGGTGTGCAAGGTCATGCGCACGGGGTTGCCGCGCAGGACCCGGCCCTCCTTGTAGGCGGCGTCGAGGTCGGCGGGGTCGAACCCGGCGACGCGGTTCCACAGGCCGATGTACCCGGAGACGGGCGACTGGGTCTGGAGGGCGACGGCGCCGCGCACCGCGGACTCGACGTCGGCCTCGGCGCGGTGCAGGAGGGACTGGCGGTCGAGCGTGGCGCGGTTCAACCGCCGGGTCGTGAGCTGCATGGTCAGAGGCTAGCCGGAGGGACCGACAGGAAAACCTGTGCGCGGCCCGGGTCCGGGACCGGACCCTGGCCGGTCCGGTCCCGCGCGGGGTCACATCGTGGCGACGTAGGCCGAGCAGGAGTCGAGGAGCATCTGGCTGCCCTCCTTGGCCATGTCGTGCTCCTCCTGCGTGGAGCAGGTCTGGGAGATCACGAGGCGGGTGCGGCCTTCGCCCAGGTCGGTGAGGTCGAGGCGCATGACCTCTTCGCCGCCGGGGATGTCCATGCCCATGACGAGCAGTTCGTTCTCGACGACCTCGATGTAGCGGCCGGTGATCGGGAACTCCTGGCCGTCGGGGGTGACGACGACCGAGGTGTACTTGCCGCCCGGGGTCGCGTCGAGCTCGACCGAGCCGGGCTTGGAGTAGCTCCACTTCTCGTAGTGGTCGTTCTCGGTCCAGGCCCGCCAGACGGTGGCGACGGGGACGTCGACCTCGCCGGTGAGCGTGTAGGGGAAGCCGGTGGTGTTCTCGTTGGCGGTCATCTCGATCCTCCGTGTTCGGGGTTGTCGGTGTCTGCACGTGTAGACGCGGCGGGCCGCGGGGATTCATCGCGTCCTTCGGATGTTTCCAGGTTTTCTTTCGGCGGACCGGGGAACGGCGCCATCGGCGCCGGTCTGGGAGAATCGGCCGATGGACGCCGAACTCACCGTGACCGGATCCGACGACCCCCGTGGGGAACTGGTGCTGCTGCGGAAGTGGCTGAACCGCGACGACGACTACCGGGGGCGGGTCGACTTCAAACCGGCCGAACCCCAGGAGGGCGAACTCGGCGCGGGCACGGACATCCTCCTCGCGGCCATCGCCGCGGGGGGCCTGGACGCGCTCGGGCGGACGATCAGCGTGTGGATCCAATCCCGCCGCTCGGAGATCGAGGTCGAGGTGAGCGCCGCCGACGGCTCGCGCGTGCGGATCACCGCGAAGGGCCCGATCGCGAAATCGGTCGCGAAGCGACTCGACCTGGGAGAGTAGCGGTGCGCCTGCCCGACGGCGCGCGGTCGCGCGCCCTGCTCATCGGCACGACCTCGTACCGGCACCTGAAGCGCGTCGAAGCCGCGAGGAACAACGTGGAGGCCATGCGGGAGGCCCTGGCCCGGGACGCCGGGATCACCGGCGGCGACTGCTTGACGCTGACCGACCCGGACAGCCTGGCCGAGGTCGGCGCGGCCGTGGAGCGGGCCGCGAAGGAGGCCGAGGACCTCCTGCTCGTGTACTACAGCGGGCACGGGCTCGTCGACGACGAGGGCATGCTGCACCTGACGATGACGGGGACGTCCGACGCGCTGCTGCCGTGGAGCGGCATCCCGTTCCGGCTCTTGAACAAGGCGGTCCAGTACTCGCGCGCCGCAATGAAAGTGGTCATCCTCGACACCTGCTACTCGGGCATCGCGATCGAGCCGCTGCTCGGGGACGACCTCACCGGGCAGCTGCGGATCAAGGGCAACTTCACGCTCACCTCCTCCCCCGCGAACTCGCCTTCGTACGCGTTCGAGGGGCTGCGGCACACCGCGTTCACCGAACTGCTGCTCGACGTGCTCAAGGAGGGCGTGGCCGACGCCGGGGAGCTGCTGACGCTCAACGACATCTACAAGGAGCTGCTGCGCCGCACCCACGCGCGCGGCCTCCCCGAGCCGCAGAAGTGCGGCACGCACATCGCCGCCGAGTCGCTCGCGCTGGCGCCGAACCGGCACGAGGGCCCGCCGCGGAAGGTCCCGGCCGCAATGCCGGAACCGCCTGCGCGCCAGGCCGTCCCGGCGCCCGCGCCGTCCACGGAGGCGGTGGTCACCGCCGACGAGGTCCGCGGCGTGAAGTTCACGGCCGTGCAGCTCGCCGAGGGCTACGACCAGGACGAGGTGGACGCGTTCCTCGACCGCGTGGTCCTCGCCCTCGTCGAACCCCCGACCGGCCCCCAGCGCCTCACCGCCGACGACGTGCGCTCCTCGATGTTCACCTCCACGCGCCTGCGCGAAGGCTACGAGGTCAAGGAGGTCGACGCGTTCCTCGACCGCATCGAAGCCGAATTCGAACGCCGCCAAGCGGTCGCGGCCCGCAGGCCCTAGGCTTCGAGCGCGGCGACCATGGCGGCGACGCGGGCGCGGACCCGCTCGGGGTCGGCCGCGGGGAGCACCGGCGAGCCGACGACGGCGCGCATGACGCCCATGCCGAGCAGGAGCGCGCCGACGAGCTCGGCGCGCAGCGCCGCGTCCTCGCCGTCGAAGCGGGCGGCCAGGTCCGCGAGGTAGCCGTTGCAGACCTCCTCGTGGAGGCGGGCGCGGACCTCGGGGCGCCCGGCCGAGCGGAGCATGAGCAGCAGCGGGTGCTCGCCGTCGTTCTCGGCGGGGTCGCCGAGGACGACCGCTTGCACGAGCGCGTCGGTGAACTCCACCGGCCCGGCCGCCCGCTCTCCCAGCCCTGCGGGCACTTCGGTGGCGAGGGCCGCGTCGAAGAGGTCCTGCTTGGAACCGAAGTAGCGGAAGATCAGCGTCGCGTCGACTCCGGCGTCGGCGGCGATCTCGCGCACCCCGGTGCCGTCGAAGCCGTGCTCGGCGAAGCGGCGGCGGGCGGCGTCGAGGAGGGCGGAGCGGGTGGCCGCGCGGTCGCGGCGCTTGGGCGCGTTCATGAAGTCAGCATAAGTCATCATGTGTTGACATATCGCGGCGCCCGGTCTAGCCTTGTCATCGATCGATGACTTACGACGAGAGGCGGCACCCCCGTGCGCACCTACCTGATCACCGGCGGCACCGACGGCATGGGCCGCGGCCTGGGCCTGCACTTCCTGGAGCGCGGCGACCGCGTCATCGCCGTCGCCAGCGGCGAGGCGAAGGGCCGGGCCTTCACCGAGGCGGCCGCGCGGCTCGGCGCCGCCGACCGGGCCCGCTTCCTGCGGGCGGACCTGAGCACGGTCGCCGGGATGCACGCGGTCACCGCCGAGATCGAGTCCTCAGTGGATTCCTTGGACGGGGTGGTGTTCGCGACGCAGCGGTTCCAGCAGCGGCGCGTCCTCACCGCCGACGGACTGGAGTACACGTTCGCGCTGTCCTACCTGAGCCGCTTCGTGATCGGCCACGGACTCGTCCCGCTCCTCGACCGCGCCGAGGCGCCCGTGGTCTTCAACCTCGGTGCGCCCGGCGGGTTCCCCGGGCGGATCTTCTGGGACGACATCTCGTTCGAGCGCGAGCCGTACAAGGGCATGAAGGCCGCGACGCAGGCGTCCCGCTCCATCGACCTCCTCGCCGTCGACTTCCCGCGGCGCCACCCGGACACGCGCGCCAAGTACGTCGTCTACAACCCGATGTTCGTCAAGACCGGCATGGCCGACCCGCTCCCCCAGCCGAAGCGGGCCTTCACCAACGCCATGGCCGCCCTCTTCGCCCAGCGCGTCGCGAAGGCGATCGTCCCCATGGCCGCCCTCATCGACGGCCCGCCCGCCGCCCCCGTCACCGCCTGGCGCCGCACCACCCCGCTCCCCTTGACCGGCAAGGACTTCGACCCGGACGCAGCAGACCGCCTCCACCGGCTCACGGAAGCGATCCTGGAGCGGGTGGAGGCGGCGAGGGATTGAGCTATTCGACGAGGGCGTCGAGGTCGATGGCGTTCTTGACGGCGTCGAGGCGGCGGGTGGACTCGTCGGGGTCGACCTTCTGGCGGTCGATGTGGGCGAGTTCCTGGTTGGCCTCGGCGAAGGGGCGCATGCGGCGCTCGTAGCGGGCGAAGGCCAGCGCGTGGTCGTCGGTGCGGCCGAGTTCGAAGGCGAGGACGTAGGCGCCGACGAGGGCGAGGCTGGTGCCCTGCCCGGAGAGCGGGGCGGCGCAGTGGGCGGCGTCGCCGAGGAGGACGGTGCGGCCCGCCGACCAGGCGTCCATCTTGATCTGCGCCATGGAGTCGAAGTAGAAGTCGTCGGCGGTGCGCATGCGCTCCAGGAACTCCGGGACCTTCCAGCCGAACCCGGCGAGGTGCTCGGCGACGAGGGCCTTCTGGGCCTCGGTGTCGCGGTAGTCGTACTCGATGGGCCCGGCGCCGAAGCCGAGGAAGATCCGCAGCTCGCGGTTGTCGCGGACGGTCATGACCGCGCCGCCGTTCACGCCGTCGTTGAACCAGGTCTGCCAGCGGTCGAGGCCGAGGAAGTTGTCCTGGCTGAAGACCGACAGGTAGGTGCCGAGGTGGTGGATGTAGTCGGCTTCGGGGCCGAAGGCGATGCGGCGGGTGTTGGAGTGGAGGCCGTCGGCGCCCACGACGAGGTCGAAGCGGCGCGCGTCGGCGTGCTCGAACTCGACGGTGACGCCGTCGTCCTCGTCGCGGATGGCGGTGATGGAGTCGCCGTAGAGGTACTCGACGCCGTCGAGCTTCGCGTGGACGAGGTCGACGAGGTCTTCGCGGAGGATCTCGATGTCCTCGGAGTCGAGGGCGCCGGAGGAGAGCGCGAACTCCTCGGACCGCATGAGCTCGTTGCCTTCCGGGTCGAGGACGTTCATGCCCTTGGATTCGTTCTTGAGGGCGCGGGCGTCGGGTTCGAGGCCCATGCGGCGCAGGACGGTGAGGGCGGCGCCGCGGACGTCGACGGCCTGGCCGCCGCGGCGCAGGGCCGGGGCGCGCTCGACGACGACGGGGGTGAGGCCCTGCTCGCGGAGCCAGTAGGCGAGGGCGGTGCCGGCGACGGAGGAGCCGGAGATGAGGACGGTCTTCGCGGTGGTGTTCACGGGGTTCTCCTGGGATACGTTGTACTGCGTTGTCTGGGACCACCGTAGAAGATTGGGCTCTGACCTGCAAATACACTCCGAATCTGCCCTAGGACAGCGGGGCCGCGGGAGGCCGGTGCGCACTAGGATCTGTCGTAGGACAGCACGAGGGAGGGGCCGCCGTGGCCGCAACGATCGAACCGCCGTACGCGCGCATCGCCGCGGAGCTGAGCAGGCGCATCGCCGACCGGGAGCTCCTGCCGGGCGACAAGGTGCCGTCCACGCGGCAGGTCGCCCAAGAATTTGGTGTGGCGCTCGCCACAGCAACGAAGGCGCTAGACGTGCTCCGGGCGGAGGGGCTGGTCGTGACCCGGCCGCGGTCGGGGACGGTGGTGGCGCCGCGGCGCGGGGCGAAAGCGGGCGAGCCCGCGGCGGAGCTGACGCGGGCGCGCGTGGTCGAGGAGGCCGTGGCGATCGCCGACGTCGAAGGGCTGGAGGCGGTCTCGATGCGCGCGGTGGCGGGGCGGTGCGGGGTGGCGCCGATGTCCTTGTACCGCTTCGTGGAGGACAAGGAGCAGCTGGTGGAGCTCATGGGCGACACGATGTACGGCTCCCGCGAGTTCACTGTGGACGAATCTGATCCGTGGCGCGCGCAGGTCGAGTCGCTCGCGCGGGAGCTGTGGCGCCTGCACCGCGCGCACCCGTGGCTCGGCCGCATCCAGCCGCTGACCCGGCCGCTGCCGCTGCCGGGGATCATCCGGCTCGGGGACCGGCTCCTCGGCGCGCTCGAAGGGCTCGACCTGCCGCCGAAGCTGCACTTCGACGTGCACGTGCTGCTCTACACGCACGTCGTGGGCCTGGCGATGAACGTCGAGCGCGAGGACGAGGCGGTCTCGCTCACGGGCGTCTCCTCCGAGGAGTGGACCGACCTCCAGTACCTGCCGAAGTTCGGCGACGACGCGTTCATGTCGTCGGTGCCCCACTTCGCCAAGCTCTTCGGACCCACCGGGTCCATGTCGGACGGTTACGATATGGACCTCGACGACCTCTTCGAGCTCGGCCTCGGCGTGATCCTCGACGGCGTGGAGGCCCTGGCGGCCCGGCTGAGGTAGCGCTCGGCCCGGCCGACGCAGCGCTTGCACTCGATTACTCGAACTCGTATACTCGAAAACGAGTAATTGATTCGAGGAGGTCGCATGTCCGGCAGACGCGGCAACCTGACGGCGCTCGCGGTGCTCTCCGTGGCGGCGTCGAAACCGATGCACCCCTACGAGATGGGCCAGGCCATCCGCGGGTGGGGCAAGGACCGCGACATGAAGGTCAAGTGGGGCTCGCTCTACTCGGTCGTCGCGGCCCTCGAAAAGCGCGGCCTCCTGGAGGCCGCCGGCACCGCCCGCGAGGGCAACCGGCCCGAGCGCACCGTCTACCGGATCACCGCCGAGGGCCGCGCCGAGCTCGCCGACTGGACCCGCGAGCTCCTCGCCACCGTCGACGGCGACCACACCCGGTTCCGCGCCGGCCTGTCCGTCGCCGTCGTCCTCCCGCCCGACGAGGTGGTCGAGCTGCTGCGCGGGCGCCTGCGGGCCCTGGAGGCCGGGCTCGCCGCCGACGAGGGCGAGCTCCACCGGCACAAGGGGACCGTGCCGCGCATGTTCCTCATCGAGGACGAGTACGCCCTCGCCACCGCCCGCGCCGAGATCAAGTGGATCTACGCCCTCATCGCGGACATCGCCACCGGGACCTTCGCCGACCTCGACAAGTGGCGGTCCTTCCACGAGCACGGCGGCCTCGACGGCGACGCCGCCTCCGCGTGGGAGCACGCCGAGCAGCACTCCGCCGACTCCTCCGGCGACCCTTCCTGAACCCCTGCAAGGAGACCACCATGACGACGAGAGCAAGGACCGCCGCGGTCATCGGCGGCGGCGTGGCCGGGCCGGTCACCGCCGCGGCCCTGGTGAAGGCCGGAATCGAGGCCACCGTCTACGAGTCGTACCCCGGACGGCCCGAGGGGGTCGGCGGCACGCTCGCGCTGGCCGCGAACGGCAAGCGGGCGCTGGAGATCATCGGCGCCGACGAGGCTGTCGCCGCGATCGGCGACCCCGTCTCGGCCCAGAACCTCACGATCGGGAAGCGCCACCGCTTCACCGTCCCGCAGCTCGGCGACGTCGGGCCGATGTGGACGCTGCACCGGGCGGACCTGCACCGGGTCCTCCACGAGCGGGCCGAGGCCATGGGCGTCAAGTTCGTGTTCGGCAAGCACCTCGACGGCATCCGCGATGACGGGGACGGCGCGACCGCCGTGTTCGGCGACGGGACCGAGGCGAGCGCCGACGTGATCGTGGGCGCCGACGGCGTCCATTCAGCGGTCCGGCGCCTCGTCGACGCCGCAAACCCGGGCCCGAAGTACACCGGGATGATCTCGTTCGAGGCCGTGTCGGAGCACGAGGTCCCGGTGGGGCCCGAGGTCATGACGTTCGCGTTCGGCAAGCGCGCGTACTACCTGTACTGGCGTCTGCCGCAAGGCGGCACGCGGTGGGGCGTGAACCTGCCGTTCGTCGACCCCCTGCCCGCCAAGGCGCTCCGCGAGACCTCCAATGAGGACTGGATGGCGCGGCTGCTGAAGATCTACGCCGACGACGACCCCGGGGCGGAGCTGCTGCGGCGCACGCCCGCCGAGCGGCTGCTGAGCCATGGTCCCCTGTGGATCATGCCGAGCGTGCCGGTGTGGCACCGCGGTCGCGCGGTCCTGGTGGGCGACAGCGTGCACGCGCCGTCGAACAGCTCCGGGCAGGGGGCGTCGCTCGCCATCGAGAGCGGGATCGAGCTGGCGAGGTGCCTGCGGGACCTCCCGGTGCCTGAGGCGTTCGCCGCGTACGAGCGGCTGCGGCGGCCCCGCGTCGAGCGCATCGCCGCGAACGCCGCGAAGATCAACCGCGCCAAGGCGCCCGGCGCGTTCGCGCAGGCGGTGATGCCGCTCATGATGCCGCTGATGTTCAAGACCGCGATGGACCCGGAGAAGACCCTCGGGCCGATCCAGCGCCACCGCATCGACTGGGACGCGCCCGCCGCGGCAGGGGTATAACGGTTCCACCTACGAGGAATCGGGAGCCCCCATGACCGATCTGCACGCCGTCCTCGGCGCGACCGGCGCCATCGGCGGCGCCGTCGCCGACGAGCTGCGGGCCCGCGGCCACCGGGTCCGCGCCGTCAGCCGCCATGGCGGCGGCACCGACGGGCTCGCCGCCGACGTCACCACCCCCGAGGGCGCGGCCGCCGCATGTGAAGGGGCCGCCGTCGTCTACCAGTGCGCGCAGCCGCCGTACGCGAAGTGGCCCGAGGAGTTCCCCGGGTTCACCGACGCGGTCCTCAGCGCCGTCGAGCGGTCCGGGTCCCGCCTCGTCATGGCCGACAACCTGTACATGTACGGACCCGTCAAGGGCCCCATGGGAGAAGACCTCCCGTACGCGGCGACGAACCCGAAGGGCCGGGCCCGCGCCAAGGTCGCCGAGATGATCCTCGCCGCGCACCGCGAGGGCCGCGTGCGCGCGACCCTCGGCCGCGCCTCCGACTACTTCGGGCCGCGCGGCCTCAACACGATCCTCGGGCCGACCGTTTTCGCCGCGGCCGCGGCCGGGAAGACCGCCCGCTGGGTCGGCGACCCCGACGTGCTCCACACCGTGTCCTACCTGCCCGACATCGCCGCCGGGCTCGTCACCCTCGGGGAGCGCCCCGAGGCCGACGGGCGGGCCTGGCACCTGCCGGTGCTCACCGCGCCGACCGGGACGGAGTTCCTCGACATGGTGTGGGACGCCGCGGGCGGACCGGGCCGGAGCGCTGCGCTGCGCCGCGGCATGCAGCTGGCCCTGGGACTGGTCAACCCGGTCGTCAGGGAGCTCGGCGAGACCTGGTACCAGCGCGACCGCGACTGGGTCGTGGACGACACCGCGTTCCGCGCCGCGTTCGGCGAGCCGCACCTGACCCCGCACGAGGAGGCGATCGCCGCGACCCTCGCGTGGTTCCGCGGGCAGGCCTGATTTCGCGAAAAGGGGACGACCGGGCACCGGGGCTTCATACACTGCGCACATTTCCGTCTTCAATGGAGGCACCATGACGCAGGAATACGGGCAGGGCGGCGCTCCGGCGAGGGCGCCCCGGGAGATGAACGGGCTCGCCATCGCGGCGTTCGTCCTCGCGATCGTGGGCTGGTGCAGCCCGATCGGCATCCTCGGGCTGATCCTCGGCTACGTCGCCAAGGGCCAGATCACGCGGCGCAACAACTCCGGCGAGGGTCTCGCGCGGGCCGCGATCATCCTAGGGTGGATCTCGATCATCGCGTTCATCCTCCTCATCGTCCTGGGCATCGTGGGCGGCGTCTTCGCGAACTGGGACGAGTGGCGCCACGACTGGAACGAGCAGTACAACTAGCGGCTTCGGGCGGGGCCGCGGCCCCGCCCGATTTCACCGATCCCCCGCCGCCGCCCCGGCCGTCGCCTACGCTTCGGGGCCATGGCATCCAACAGGACGAAAAGGACAGTGCTCGCGTTCACGGCGAGTGCGTTCGCCGCGGCGGCGGTCCTCATGGCGACCCCGGCCGCCGCGGCCGAGACCCCCGGGTTCAGGGCCGACCAGATCGCGCAGACCGCACCGGCCGACATCGGGCTCCAGGCGGGCGTCGAGGAGCGGATCGCCCACGACGACGCCGCGTTCATCAAGGTCCGCTTCGACGATGTGGTACTCGGCGCGCGCGACACGATCACCGTGGCGCGCCCGGACGGGGGCGAGTCCCGTGAGTACGGCCCGGCCGACGTCGCCGACGGCGGCCTGTGGGCGCTCTCGGTCGAAGGGGACGCCGCCGAGGTCGTGCTCAACGACCTGCCCGACGGGACGGAGGCCGCCGCGCGCGTCGCCGAGTACTCGCGGGGCCTGAACGACGCGGAACTCGACGCGCGGCCCGCCGCCGACGAGCCGTCCCCCGAGAGCATCTGCGGCAAGGACGACTCGCGCAGCGCTCCCTGCTACCGCGACTCCGAGCCGCTCATGTACGACGCGGCGCAGTCCGTCGCCCGGCTCATCATCGACGGCGAGTCGTACTGCACCGGCTGGAAGGCCGGGTACAACCGGTTCCTGACGAACAACCACTGCTTCAGCACCGGGTCCGAGGCCAGGAGCACCGAGGTCCAGTTCGGGTTCGAGTGCGTCGAGTGCGGCGAGCCCGAGACGCGGGACCCGATCAAGGTGAGCGGCGCGAACGTCCTCGCCACGGACTACACGCTCGACTTCACGCTGTTCACCGTGGACGACCCCGAAGCCGTCGCCGACCTGCCGGCCCTGCCGATCGCGACCGGCGGCGCCAGCGAGAACGAGAAGGTCTTCATCCCCGGCCACCCGGCCGGGAAGCCGAAGCGCATCGCCGCCGACAGCTCCTCGGAGCAGCAGGGCTCGCGCTGCCAGGTCCTCGACCCGGCGGTGCACGGGCGCGGCTGGAACACCGACCTCGACTACCTGTGCGACACCGAGGGCGGGTCCTCCGGCTCGCCGGTGATCGACCGGTCCACCGGGGAGGTCGTGGGCCTGCACCACCTCGGCGGCTGCCCGAACCAGGCGGTCCGCATGGACCGGGTGTGGCCGTACATCCGCGGATACCTCGCGGACGACTACACGTAGCGCTTTTGAACGCGCGGGCGGCGGGGCACTCCCCCGCCGCCCGTTCCGTTTCCCGGCGCGGCACGTTTGCGCTGGTTATGGTGAGGATCAGTCGATGTGGAGGTTCCCGTGAGCGAGACGCCGACCGAAGAGCCCGCGGCCGTCGAGAAGGACGGCGAGTCCGGAGGCGGCGTGTGGCGTGTCGTAAGGTGGATCGTGGCGATGCTCGCGTGCCTGCTCGCCGTCGTCGCCGTGACCGGCGCGGTCGCCGCGTACTACGCGCGCCTGGAGCTGCTGACCACCGACCGGTTCGTGGAGCGCACCGACGTGATCGCCGAGGACGAGCAGGTGCAGGCCGCCATCGCCGAGCGCGTCACCGCGGAGATCGCGAACGCCATCGACGTCGACGCGATCACCCAGCAGGCCTCCGGCTGGGCCGGGGTCGAGGACCCGCCCGCGTACGTCAAGGACCTCATCGCCTCCGCGGCCGAGAGCCTCCGCGCCTACATCGAGACCGAGGTGAACGAGTTCGTGGCGAGCCCGGCGTTCCTGAAGGTGTGGGACGCGGCCGTCACCGAGGCGCACTCCTCGCTCGTGTCGGCCCTCGAAGGCGACAACGCCGGTTCGCTGGTCGCCGACGGGAACACGCTCACCCTGGACCTGGGGCGGGTGGTGGAGGTCGTCAAGGAGCGCTTGGCGGAGAACGACTTCGCGTACGCGGCCGACATCCCCGCGATCGACGCGCAGTACGTGCTCGTCGACTCCGACCAGGTACCCGAGCTCCAGGAGCGCACCGACCAGCTCAAGTGGGCGGCCACGTGGCTGCCGTGGATCGCGTTGGCGCTCTTGATCATCGCCGTCGTGGTGGCGCCG
Organism: Glycomyces sp. MUSA5-2; assembly: GCF_037034145.1. Classification (NCBI taxonomy): domain Bacteria; kingdom Bacillati; phylum Actinomycetota; class Actinomycetes; order Glycomycetales; family Glycomycetaceae; genus Glycomyces; species Glycomyces sp. MUSA5-2. The sequence goes on along the minus strand of NZ_JBAGKG010000002.1, from coordinate 469,281 downwards.
CGGCGGTGGGTGGCGGCGCTCGTCGTGGGCCTGCTCGCCGCGATCCTCGCCGGGACGGCGCTGTTCGCGCTGTCGCAGGTGCGCGAGGAGTTCATCAGGCAGGCCGGGGACGCCTCGTTCGCGCCGCTCACGTACGACGCGTTCACCTCGGGCCTCAAGGGCTCATACCTGGTGATGCTCATCGCGGCGATCGTCGTCGTGGTCGCCTCGGTCGCGGCGATGGTGCTGCGCCGCGAACGCGCGCAGGAGAAGCGGGTCGAGGCGTTAACCGCGCGAGGTCGCGGCCGCGTCTGGCGGCCGCGCCGACCGCGCGCTTGACGGTGTCGTCGACGGCCGCGGCGTTCAGGACGTCCAGTGCGGCCGCGGTGGTCCCGCCGGGCGTGGTGATGTCGTCGAGGATCTCGGCCGCGGGCCGGTCGCTCGACTGCAAGTGCAGGCAGGCGCCGAGGAGCATCTGGTCGACCATGACGCGCGCGGCGTGCGGGTCCATGCCGCCGTCCACGGCCGCGGTGGTCATCGCGTCGGCGAGGTAGAACAGGAACGCCGGGCCCGAGCCGCCCACGGCGGTGATGAGGTCCATCATCGGCTCTTCCACGGTGACGGTGACCCCGACGCGGTCGAACAGGTCCTCGATCTCCGTCAGGTCGGTCCCGTCGGGGGCGGTCAGCGCGGTCGCGGCCTCGCGGGCGCGCGCGGCCACGTTCGTCATGGCGCGCACCGCGGTCACGCCCTCGGGCAGCCGCGCGGCGATGCGCCGCAGCGGCACGCCCGCGGCGAGCGACACGACGACCGCGTCCCCTTCGAGGACCGGCGCGATCTCGTCGAGCACCCCTTCGACGGCCCCGGGCCGCACCGCGACGAGCACCACGTCGGCTTCGGTCGCCGCGCTCGCGTTGTCGGTGCCCACCTCGATCCCGTACGCGTCGGCGAGCACCGCGGCCCGCTCGGCGGGCTGCGCGGTCGCCCAGATCTGCGCGGGCGGCATCCCCGATTCGAGCAGCCCGATGAGCACGGCCTCCCCGAGACTCCCCACGCCGAGTATCGCGATGTCCATGACGCACCTCCTCCCAGAGCCGAAATCTAACGGCCCCGCCCCACCACCCTCAGCGTTTCGGACGAATAGGCCCTAACCGCAGCGCCGCCGCCATCGCGGTGAGCCAGCGCTCGGTCGCGCGGGTCTGGAGGGCCCGCGCGACGGGCGCGGCCAGGCGGCTCGCGAGCGTGCCGGGCACCGAGAACGAGCGGACGGTGAACCTCGTGCGGTCGCCGACCGCTTCGAGCAGGAACGCGGCCTCGCCGCGCTCGGGGTGGCCCGGGAGCGAACCGTACCCGAAGCCGGTGAACTCGGCGCTCTCCTCGGCCCACACCACGCGGCACGGAATCCGCAGGACCCCTGCGAAGCGGAGCGAGACGTCGACGCCGACCGCGGCGCGCGGCCCGGTCGCCTCGGGATGCAGGCCACAGCGCTCGTGCAGGCCCCAGGTCATGAGGATCTCGGCGGGGCGGGCGAGCGGCGCGTCGAGCACCGCGGTGCGTTCGAGGTGGCGGTAGCCGGGCGGGAGCGGGCCGGTGCGGGTGGCGCCGGTCTCGGGGTAGGTCAGGTCCATTGGGGTTCCGTTCGGGGGTTGGGGGCCTCGAAGAGGACGTGGTCGCGCAGGCGCCCGGTGGCGAGGGAGTAGCAGGGGGTGAGACCGAGGCGGCGGAAGCCGTTGCGGGACAGGACTTTCTGGGAGGCGAAGTTGTCGGGGAGGGTCTCGGCGCGGAGCTGGTCGAGGAGGAGTTCGTCGAAGGCGACGGCCTTCGCCTGGCGCACGGCCTCGGTGGCGATGCCGCGGCCGGTCTCGGCCGCGGCGACCCAGTAGCCGACCGAGCAGGTGCGGATGTAGGGGCCCTGGACGATCGTGTTGAGCAGCAGCCCGCCGACGGGCCGCCCCCGGTCGAGGATCACATAGGAGCGGCCGGTGCCCGCGAGGGTCCGGGCCTGCGCCGCCTCGATCGAGTCGCGCACGCCCGCGAGCGTGTACGAGGCGTCGTCCTCATCGGGCTCCCAGCGGGAGAGCAGGTCGCGGCTGGCGGCGCGGAGTGCGGCGACGGCCTCGGCGTCCTCCGGGGCGATGGGCCGGAGGCTGATCGCAGGCGCCGCCGGCGGCCGTTCGAGCATGGTCCCCCCTGTTCCGGTCGGTCCCGACCGATCGAGCGTAGTCCCCTCACCGCGGAGGCGTCGCGACGTTCGGCGACCCTGGTCCGGTCCGAGGGCAGGACACCGGCCACGTGGAAACCGCGTCCTACGGTGTCAGGAGTGCCGCACCCGACCGCGGCCCCGGCGAAAGCGGATGACCGGCAGCGAAAACCAAGGAGTCCTGATGTACCGAACCCTCGATAGCAGCACGCCCATCACACTGCTCGCCCTCGCCTTCGTCGTGATCTCCTTCGCTGTGATGGCCTACCGTGCGGGCGGCGGGTCGCGGAAGCGCCGCAAACACGACCGGTGAGCGACTAGCGCTCGGCATCTCCCCCGACGCGGCGCGACCTTCGGAGCGGGCGGCGCTACTTCGGTATCGGATCTGGCGCGGAGCGTTGGACGGGCGGCGGGGGGCGGATAGGTTCGGGCGATGGCGGAAGAGCGGCGCGGGGCGCGCGGGTGGGCGGCGGACACGGCACTGTTCGCGCTCGGCGTGTTCGCGTGGCTGTACATCAGCGGCGACCGGATGCGGCTCGGGCTGCCGTCGCCGCCGTGGCTGTTCGAGGCCGACCAGCTCGCCGGGATCGTGGGACTCGGGCTGCTGTGGCTGCGGCGACGCTGGCCCGTGCAGGCCGGACTCGCCGCCGCGGCGCTGTCGTCGTTCTCGGAGACGATCGCGTTCCCGCTCGTGGTGCTGCTGTACGCCGTCACCGTGCGGCGGCCGCTCAAGACCGCGGCGTGGGTGTTCGCGGCGGCGTTCGCCGCGGCCGGGGTGTACTCGCTGCTGCGCCCGCAGGAACTCGGCGTCCTCGGGAACCTCCTGTTCGCGGTCGTCCTGTACGGCGGCATCGCGGGCTGGGGCATGGTCACGCGGTACCGGAACGCGCTGCGGGCGCGCGCCGCCGAGCAGGAGCGCGACGAGCGCGAACGCGCCCGCCAGCGCGCCCGCGAGGAGCTGGCGCGCGAGCTGCACGACCTGCTCGGGCACCGGCTGTCGCTGCTGAGCCTGCACGCGGGGGCGATGGAGTACCGGTCGGACCTGTCGCCGCAGGAGCTGCGGGGCGCGGCGGGCGTGGTGCGGGAGCAGTCGCATCTGGCGATGCGGGACCTGCGGGAGGTGATCGCGGTGCTGCGGGCGCCGATCGGGGAGCTGCCGCAGCCGTCGATGGCGGACCTGCGGGCGCTCGTGGAGGAAGCGCGGCCGGGGTCGCGGATCGCGTTCTCCTCGACCGCGGAGGGGGAGGCGCCGGAGCGGTCGGGGCGCACGGCGTACCGGGTGGTGCAGGAGGCGCTGACGAACGCGCGCAAGCACGCCGAGGGCGCGGCGGTCGAGGTCGCGGTCTCTGGCGGGCCGGGCGAGGGGCTCGCGGTGGAGGTGGTGAACGGGCCGGGGCGCGACACCGGGCCCGGGTCGGGGCACGGGCTCATCGGCCTGGAGGAGCGGATCGCGCTCGCGGGCGGGCGGCTCGAATACGGGCCGGTCGGTGACGGGGGCTGGCGGGTGCGGGCGTGGCTACCCTGGACGGCATGAGCGAGCGCGTGAAGGTCCTGGTCGTGGACGACGACCCGCTGGTGCGGGCGGGCCTGCGGCTGATCCTCGGCGGGGCCGGGGACGTCGAGGTGGTCGGCGAGGCCGGGTCGGGCGCGGAGGTCCCGGCGCTGGTGGCGGAGGCGCGGCCGGACGTGGTGCTCATGGACTTGCACATGCCGGGAGTGGACGGGCTGGCGGCGACGGAGCGGCTGCGGGCCGTCCCGGGCGCGCCGGAGGTGCTGGTGCTCACGGCGTTCGAGGCGGACGGGCATGTGCGGCGGGCGCTGCGGGCGGGCGCGGGCGGGTTCCTGCTGAAGGACACGCCGCCGGCGGAGATCGTGGCGGCGGTGCGGCGGGTTGCGACCGGGGAGCCGGTGCTGTCGCCGGAGGTGACGCGGCGGCTCATCGATCTGGCGGTCGGGGGCGTCGACGACCGGCGGGGTCCGGCGCGGGAGCGGTTGCGGGCGTTGAACAACCGGGAGTCGGAGGTGGCCGCGGAGGTGGGCCGGGGCCGGTCGAACGCGGAGATCGCGGCGGCGCTGCACCTGAGCGTGCCGACGGTGAAGACGCACGTGTCGGCGGCGCTGGCGAAGCTCGGGTTGAACAACCGGGTGCAGCTGGCGCTGCTGGTGAGCGACGCCGGACTGGCGGACTGAGGCCGCCCCGCGAACCGCTTCTTCCAACCGTTGGAAAATCGCTTCCGGTTCGTGATGGTCGGCGCGTAGGGTGCCTGTCGTTGCCTCGACGCAGCCGCAGCACACTCCGAAAGGCGCAGCCGCATGGCACGCTTCACTCCCCCGCGCGACCCCGGCGGGCCCCTCGCGCACCCGAACGACGCCGCCGCGGTCATCGGGTGGCTCTTCAAGTCGCAGTGGCGCACCCTCCTCGCGAGCACGCTCGTGTCGTTCGCGTTCCTGGGCTGCCAGCAGTTCGTGCCGTACGTGGTCGGCAGGGCCATCGACGAGGGCCTCGTCGGCGGCGACCGCGCGGCCCTGTACTGGTGGTCGGGCGCGCTGGCCGTGTGCATCGGGATCGCGACGGTCACGGGCGTCGCGAGCTTCGTGTACATGATGTACAACCAGATGGACTCGGACTTCCGGGTGCAGCGGCGCCTGGTGGACACCGTCGTCGCGGTCGGCGCGAAGCTCAGGAGCCGGGCCGACGCGGGCGAGCTGGTGGCGATCTCCGCGGCCGACGCGCACTCGCTCGCGGCGCTGTCGATGATGTTCGGGCGCCTGGCGTCCGCGCTGCTGGCGTTCGCGCTCGCGCTCACGATCCTGGCGGGGATGTCGTGGTGGTTCGTGCTCGCGGTGGGCGTGGGCGTCCCGGCGATGTTCGCGTCGCTGCGGCCGCTGTTCTTCCGGCTCGAAGCGCGCGGGCGCGAGCTGCGGTCGCGGATCGGCGAGCAGACCGGGATCGGCACGGATGCGGTTGCGGGCCTGCGGGTCCTGCGCGGCATCGGCGGCGAGGCGCACTTCAGCGCCCGCTACCGGGCCGCGTCGCGGGCGTCGATGGAGGCGGGGATCAGGGTGCGGCGCACGGTCGCCTTCCTGGAGCTGGCGCGCCTCGCGCTGCCGGGGACGCTGCTGGTGGTCGTGCTGTGGCTGGGCGCGGTGCTGACGCTGGAGGGGACGGTCACGGCCGGGGAGTTCGTGGCCCTGTTCGGGTACCTCATCGCGCTGACCAGGCCGCTGGGGTACACGATCCAGGGCGTCGACGCGTTCACGCGGGCCGTGGTGGCCTCCTCGCGGTTCCGGCGGCTCCAGGACGAGCACCCCGAGCCGTCCACCGGGAGCGGGACGCCTTGGCCCGCAGGGGAAGTGCTGGAGGACCCGGTGAGCGGGGCGCGGATCGAACCGGGCCTGACGACCGGGATCGCGACCGCCGACGGCCTCGGCGCGACAGAGGTCCTCGACCGGCTCGGCGGGTACGGCGACGAGACCGCGCGCATCGGCTCGGTCCCGCTGGCGGCCTTCGACACCGCTGAGGTCCGCGCCCGCGTCCACCTCATGGAGGCCCGCGCGCAGCTGTTCAGCGGGCCGCTGCGCGACCAGCTCGACGTGGACGGGAAGCGCACGGATGCCGACATCATGCGGGCCCTGCACACGGCGTCCGCAGTGGACATCGTGGGCGTCGACCCGTCGCTCCTGGAGAGCGACGAGGTGCCCGCCGACGGCTACGACCTCGCCACCGTCGCGGGCGAGCGCGGCCGGAACTTCTCCGGCGGCGAGCGCCAGCGCCTCATCCTCGCGCGGGCGCTCCTGGCCGACCCGGAGATCCTCATCCTCGACGACCCGGCCAGCGCGTGCGACGCGCAGACCGAGGCGCGCATCGCCGAACGACTTGCGAGGCATAGGAAAGGACGGACGACGGTGATCGTCACGAACGCGCCGCAGCTGCTGGCGGTGTGCGACCGGGTGCAGTTCCTCAAAGGGCACGGCCTCGGCGAGGAAGTCGCCTCCGGGACGCACGCGGAGCTCATGGCGCGCACCGACTACCGGGCGGCGGTCGCCCGGTGAGCGCGCTGCCGATCGCCTCCCCGGCCGAGACCCGCGCGTACCTGCGGCTCCTTATCGGGCGCCACCGCGCCCGCTTCGTCCTCATCGTCGCGCTCGTGATCGCGGCGGCCCTCGCGGGCATGTCGACGCCGTACATCGTCGGCGGCATGACCGACGCGTTCGCCGCGTGGGCGCGCGGCGGCGACGGCAACCCGGGCGCGGACCTGGTCTGGCAGATCCCGCTGATCCTGGTCTCGCTGCTCGCGCAGGCGGTCCTGACGTGGGCGTCGTACCGGAACCTCGCGGTCCTGTCGGAGCGGATCGTGGCCGACGTGCGCGAGGAGTTCATGGAGCGCACGCTCGCGCTCCCGCCCGCGCAGGTCGAGGCCGCCGGGACCGGGGAGCTGCTGTCGCGCACGAGCCTCGACATCGGGCAGGTGCAGTACTCGCTGGTGCAGGCGGCGCCGCAGTTCTTCACCGGGTTCGTGACGGTGGCGGTGTACGTGGCGGGGGCCTTCTGGGTCTCGCCGGTGCTCGGGGCGGCGATCCTGGTCGCCGTGCCGCCCATCGTGATCGTGATGCGCTGGTACTTCAGGCGGGCGTTCCGGATCTTCCACGCCGTGCAGGCCGCGCGGGCGGACCTGACGTCGGCGGTGGCCGAGACCATCGACGGCGTCAAGACCGTCGAGGCGCTCGGTTGGCAGCGGCGGCGCATCGCGCACACCGACAAGGCGATCGACAAGCTGCTGGGCGCCCAGATGGACTCGATGCGCCTGCGCGGCAGGCTGTTCCCGGTGCTCGACTTCTCGGCGTTCCTGCCGTGCCTCACCACGCTGCTCCTCGGCGGCATCCTGACCGCGAACGGGCAGTTGACGATCGCGCAGACGACCACGGTCGTGCTCATCATGCAGATGGCCGTGGCGCCGTCGATCGAGATGATCCTGTCGCTCGAATGGGTCCAGAACGGCAGCATCTCCCTCGCCAGGCTCATCGGGGTGCGCGGGGAGCGGGCGGCGGCCGGGACGGCCGAGCCGCAGCGGGATGCGGACGAGATCGTCGAGCTCAAGGGCGTCACGTTCGGGTACGACCCTCAGAAGCCGGTGCTCAAGGACGTGGACCTGGCGCTGCGGCGCGGCGAGCGGCTCGCGCTCGTCGGCCCCACCGGCGCCGGGAAGTCCACATTGGCTCGGATCATGGCGGGCATCCACCGGCCCGACAGCGGGGCCGTGCGCATCGGCGGGGCCGAGGCCGACGGGATCGGCGAGGCCGCCCTGCGGCGCTTCGTGATCCTCGCGACCCAGGAGTACCACCTGTTCAACGACACGCTCGCGTCGAACCTGCGCCTCGGCGCGCCCGGCGCGAGCGACGACCAGCTGCGGGAGGCCCTCGCGGTCGTCGGCGCGGGGAGCCTGCCCGAGCGGCTCGCCGAGGGCCTGGACACGAAGGTCGGCGGGCGCGACCACGCGCTCACCCCGGCCGAGGTGCAGCAGGTGGCGCTCGCGCGCGTGATCCTCGCGGCCCCGGAGGTCATCGTCCTCGACGAGGCCACCTCGATGCTCAGCCCCAACGCGGCCAGCGACATCGAGCAGGGCCTCAACCGGATTCTGAAGGGCCGCACCGTAGTCAGCATCGCGCACCGGCTGAACACCGCGCACGACGCCGACCGCGTGGCCGTCGTCGAGCGGGGCCGGATCACCGAGCTCGGCTCCCACGACGAGCTGATCGCCGCGGGCGGGTCGTACGCGGCGCTGTGGCGGCGGTGGCACGGCTGAGGCTTGGACGCAGGCCACGGGTGGATCACGGGATGCACACTGGCAGACTGCTGGCACCGACGAACTCCGACATGACGGAAGCCCCATGACCGACACCGACGCACTGCGCAAGCGCCTCAACGAGATCCGATGGCAGCTCCGGGGCGAGGCCCGCCTGGCCGCCCTGGAGGAGCACCTCGTCGCCGTCGAGGCCGACGGCGACCGGCCCCTCCTCAACTCCGTCCTCGCGGCCCTGGTCGACTGCTACGAGTACTCGGCCGACTCGACGCGGCTCCTCGTCCCCTACGCGCGGCTCCTGCACGAGCTCGACACCGCGCCCGAGCACTTCGACGCCGCGCTCCTGCGCTCGGTGTACTGGCAGTTCAAGTGGATCGTGTACAAGCTGCGCGACCACCCCGACGTGCCGCTGGCGTCCGTGGAGGACGCCCTCGTGCAGTTCCGCACCCGCTACGCCGAGGCCGGGCACTCCCTGCACCCCTACTACGAGGCCGAGCACTGGGTGGCCTACCACCTCGGCGACGACGAGCGCGCCGCCCGCGCTGCCGAGCTGGTGCGCACCACCGAGCCCGACGACATGAGCGACTGCGAGGCCTGCCGCGTCAACGACATCGGCGACATGGCCGCGTGCGCCGGGGACGACGAGGCCGCCGTGGCCGCGTGGGCCCCGCTCCTCGAAGGCGACCTGCACTGCGCACACGAGCCGCACAACACGCTCGCCGACTCGCTGCTGCCGCTCGCGCGCCTCGGCCGCCTCGACGCCGCCCGCGCCAACCACCACCACGGGTACCGCATCAGCCGCGACAAGGACGACATGCTCGGCTACATCGCCCGGCACCTGCGGTTCTGCGCGCTCACCGGCAACGAGGCCCGCGGGATCGAGATCCTCGCGGCCGACCGCCGCGCCTACGGCATGGCGCTGGAGCCGTCCGTGCGCCTCCAGTGGCTCGAAGGCGTCCAGGCCCTCGCCGGAGCCCTGCGCGCCCGCGGCATGGGCGGGACCCTGCTCGCCGGGCCCGAGGACCGCGACTGGACCGCCGACGACCTGCACGCCTGGGCCGACGCCGAACGGCGCGCGCTGTGCGCCCGCTACGACCGCCGCAACGGCTCCACCGTCCACTCCGACCGGTCGCAGGCCCGCGTCGAACCGGCCGAGCCGTACCCGTACGTCCCGCTGGGGCTCAAGGCGCTCCCGCAGGCCGCACCGGTCCCGGCGCCCGACAAGGCCGAGGACCTGCCCCTTGAGGACGCGCTCGTGCGGGCCCGCGCGGGCGTCGAGGACGTCGCCGAGGACCGCGTGCAGCGGTGGCTCGCCGTCGCCCGCATCGCCGAAACCCAAGGGGCGCACCTCGACCCGGCCGACGAGGCCGAAGTGCTCCTCGCCAAGGCCGACCCGGACGGCGCCCTCGAAGCCGCCCAGGACCTCGCCGCGCTCGCCGCGAACCTCTTCGCCGAGGCCGGGCAGCCCGGCCGCGCGCTCCTGTGCCGCATCGCCAAGGCCGCGTGGGCACTCCAGGTCGAGCCCGCCGCGTTCCGCGAGGCCGCGCCCGCACTGCTCGCCGAAGCCGACGCGCTCGCCGAGTCCGCGCCCGACAGTCCTGTCCATGTCGACGCCGTCCGCGCGCGGGCCCAGATCCTCATGGCGCAGCTCCAGGCCGGGCTCATGCTCGGCGAGCGGCCCGGACCGGACCTCGCCGCCGCGTTCGCGGCAGCGGACGCCGACCTCGCGGCCCTGGCCCCGAACCGGCGCGCGCTCCTCGTGCGCACCCAGCTCGCCCGGATGCTCCCCGAGTTCGAGACCGGGTTCGAAGGCCGCGTCGAGGCGCTGCGCAACGCCTTCGACCTGGCTTGCGCGGGCGGCTTCCGCTTCGAGACGTTCATCGGCGCGTTCCAGTACGGCGCCATGCTCAACCAGGCCGGGCGCCTCGCCGAGGCGCTCGCCGTCGCCGAGACCGGCCTCGCCGCCGTCAAGCACGACGACCCGCCGTTCCCCGTGGCCGCGCTCAACCTCACCGCCACCGAGTGCTCGATCAACCTCGGCGACGCCCGCACCGCCGAGCACTACGCCGTGCAGGCCGCCCACTGGTACGACCGCGCGGGCGAGACCGGCTGCGCGGGCGTGGCCCGGCACCTCCTCGGCAAGGCCCTCGCGATGCAGGAGCGCAGCGCCGAAGCCGTGGTCATCCTCGAAGCGGCCCTGGAAGACCTGCCCGCCATGCACGAGGACGAGCACTGGCGCCTCCTCGACGCCCGCAGCCTCCTCGCAGAGCACAGTCAGCGCGCCTTCGACGCCCCGGCCGGGCTCACGCACATCCTGGAGGCCCTGCGGCTCATGGACGGCGGGCTCGCGCATCCCAACCCCGCGTTCTACGCCCAGTCGGCGCACCTCGCGGGCGAACTGCTCGAACGCACCGGCGAGGCCAAGTCCGCGGTCGACGCGTACGGGCGGTCCGCGGCCGCGTGGCGCGAGCTGGGGTCCCTGTCGGCCGCCGCGAACCCGGTGCGCGCGGCCCTGTGGGCGCGACTGCGCACCGACGACGCGGACCTGGGGGCGGCGCTGGACGAGATGCTCGCGCTCGCAAGGGAGCTCGAAGCGGACTGGCGCGACGAGGGCCACCACGAGCGGTACCGGGAGTCGTGCCGCGACGAGTACGCGAAGACGCTCCTTCAGGAGGCGCGCATGCGCGGCAACGAGCGGGAGGAGACCGAAGACGAGTGGGCGGCGCGGCTGCTGGAGGTCGGCGCGGCGGTGCTCGACGTCGCCGAGGACGGGGAGTTCCTGGTCGACGCGGCCGTGCAGGCCGCGCACACGATGATCGCCGCCCATGAGGCGAACGGCGACTTCGCGGGGGCGCAGGCCGTCGCGGACCGGGTCCTGCACCGGCTCGGCGCCGAGCACGAGGGGCAGGCGAACTCGCTGAACGGGCACCTCGCGAACGTCAAGGAGCGCTTCGAAGAAGCGGAGGACCCCGAAGGCGACGAAGCGGTCGAGGCGTAGCGGCGGCGCGGGCGCTCCGGTGCCGGGCCGGACCCGGAGGAGCGCCCGCGCCGTCATTTGCGCGGGAGCGTCTCTGCGAAGGCGATGCCCCGGTCGACCCAGGTGCGCAGGTCCACGTCGGAGGCGCAGATGTCGTCGCCCAGGCGGATCCAGCCGGTCACGGTGCGCCCGCCCATGACCATCGGCTCGGCGCCGTCCTCGGCCAGGAGGTCCTCGTAGTCGTCCCTGGCGACGCGGACCATCGCGCCGCCCTGCCCGAGGACGGCCGCGGCCATGTTGCCGTGGACCATCCATCCGAGCCCGCCGAACATCTTCCGCTCGAACACGTACGGCCGGTTGTCGAAGACGTCGCGGATCCGCTCGGCCAGCCCCTCGTCGTATGCCATCAGGCAATCGTGCCACCGGGGTCCGACACCGGGTGGCGTCCCGCTGGCTTACGCTTGCGCCGACGGAGGAGGAAGCCGATGGCGCGCGCGTCGCGGACGCAGGAGGTGGTCGAGCGGGTGCTCGACGCCATCATCGACGGCACCATCGCGACCGGCGCGGCGCTCCCTCCGGAGGGCGTGCTCGCCGAGGAGCTGGAGGTCTCGCGGCTGACGCTGCGCGAGGCGGTGCGGCTGCTCCAGGCGCAGGGCGTCATCGTGCAGGTCCCGGGGAGGCGGCACCGGGTGGCGCCGGTCGCGCAGTGGACGGGCCTGGAGGCGGTGGTGCGGCACGCGCGCAGCGCCGGGGAGCGCGAGCGGTCCTCGCTGGAGCTGCTCGAAGTGCGCATGATGATCGAGACCGGGGCGGCCCAGCTCGCGGCCGTCCGCCGCAGCGACCCGGACGTGGACGCGATGCGCCGCGAGATCGACCGGATGCGCGCGGCGCACGCGCGCACCGATGTGGCGGGGTTCGTCGAGGCGGACCTGGAGTTCCACGAGGCGGTGCTGCGGGCCGCGAACAACCGCATCCTGGTGGCGGCGCTGCTGCCGCTGACCGCGATGCTCGCGGACACGCGCAGCGAGACGAGCGCGGTGTTCGACATCCGCGAGCACGCCATCGCCGAGCACGAGTCGGTGGCCGCGGCGATCGAGTCGGGCGACCCGGTGGCGGCGCGCGACGCGATGGCGAGTCACATGGAGCAGACCAGGGGCGACCTGGTGGAATACGTGCACGGCAGGCGCTGACCGCGTGCCGGTTTGACAATCCCGGATTCGGCGAGGCATGATGGCCGTCCCGGGTTATCAGATATCTGATATCTGATGGCCGGGTTCCGTGAGACCCGCGAACATAGGAGTTCCCGTGCGCGTCGAGACGCTGCTCGCCACCGTGCCCGAAGCCGCCCAGGCAGCCGCCGCCGACGTGCGCGCCGAGGCCGACCCCGACGCCGTGCTCGTCGTCCTCGACGACGACCCGACCGGGACGCAGTCCGTCGCGGGCCTGCCCGTCCTCACCGCGTGGGAGGCCGCGGACCTCGACTGGGCGCTCGCGACCGGGGCCCCCGCCGTCTACGTCCTCACCAACACCCGCTCCCTCGACCCCGCCGAAGCGGCGCAGTGCAACCGCGAGGTCGTCGCCGTCGCCCTGGCCGCGGCCGGGCGGGCCGGGAAGCGGCTCACGTTCGTGTCCCGCTCCGACTCGACGCTCCGCGGGCACTTCCCGCTGGAGACCGACGTGCTCACCGAGGCGATCACCGCGCACGGCGGCGCCGCCCCCGCGTTCACGCTGCTCGTGCCCGCGTTCCCCGACGCCGGGCGGATCACCGTCGACGGCGTCCACTACTGGGTCGTCGACGGCGAGGCCACTCCCGTGGGCGAGACGCCGTTCGCGCAGGACGCCACGTTCGGGTTCCGCAGCTCCGACCTGCGGGAATGGGTCGAGGAGAAGACCGCCGGGCGCATCTCCAAGGCAGACGTCGCGGTCCTCGCGATCGGGACGATCCGCCGCGGGCCGGACGCGGTCGCGGCGTTCCTGCGGGGCCTGAAGACCGGGACCGTCGTCGCGGTCGACGTCGTGGACGAGACCGACATGCGGGTCGTCGCCATCGCGCTGCACCGGCTCGAACGCGAAGGACTCGCGGCGCTGCTGCGCGTCGGCCCGCCGTACGTGCGCGCCCACATCGGACAGGACATCGCCGAGCCGGTCACCCGGGCGCAGCTCGACCTCGCCGACGACCGCGGCGGGCTCGTCGTCGTCGGCAGCCACGTGCCGCTCACCACCGCACAGCTCGACCGGCTCCGCGAGGCCCGCCCCGGGACCGCCACGATCGAGCTCGACGTCCGCCGCCTCATCGACGACCGGCGCGACGCGCACCTGGCCGAACGGGCCGAGGCGACCGCCGCGGCGCTCGCGCACGGCACCGTCGTCGTCCACACCACGCGCGAGCTCGTGACCGGCCGCGACGGCGAGGAGAGCCTCGACATCGCCCGGAAGGTCTCCAGCGGCGTCGTGGACCTCGTCGCCCGGGTCCTGGCGCTCGCGCCGCCGCGGTTCGTGGTCGCCAAGGGCGGCATCACCTCCAGCGACACCGCCACCGAGGGGCTGCGCATCCGGCGCGCCACCGTCGTCGGCCCGATGCTCCCGGGCATCGTCTCCCTGTGGCGGCCCGAGACCGGGCCCGCCGTCGGCATCCCCTACATCGTCTTCGCGGGCAACGTCGGCGAGGCCGACTCGCTCGCGCAGGTCGTCGGCACGCTCACCGACTGATCCCCGTCCCCAGATTGGAAGAACACACAATGGACAGCAACGTCGCTGTGATCGGCCTCGGCGCGATGGGCCTGCCCATGGCCGCGCGCCTGGCCGAGCGCTTCACGGTGCGCGGCTTCGACATCGCGCCCGAACGGCTCGCGCTCGCGGCCGAACGCGGGGTCGCGCCCGCGGCCACCGCGGCCGAGGCCGCCGCCGGGGCCGGGGCGGTGCTCGTCGCCGTCCGCACCGGCGAGCAGCTCGACGACCTCCTCTTCGGCGCGAACGGCCTCGCCGGGCACCTCGCGCCCGGCGCCGTCGTGATCCTCACGAGCACCGTGGGGACCGACGGGATCGCCGCCACGGCCGCGCGCCTCGCCGAGCACGGCGCGCGCCTGGTGGACGCGCCGCTCTCCGGCGGCCCGGTCCGCGCGGGCGAGGGCGACCTGCTCATCGTCGTGGGCGCCGAACCCGGAGCGCTGCAACAGGCCCGGCCCGTCCTAGAGCAGCTCGCCTCGACGCTCACCGTCGTCGGCGACAAGGCCGGGGACGGACAGGCGCTCAAGACCGTCAACCAGCTCCTGTGCGGCGTCCACATCGCGGCCGCCGCCGAGGCGCTCGCGCTCGCCGACGCGCTCGGCCTCGACCGGGAGCGGACCCTCGCGGCGCTCACCGCCGGGGCCGCCGACTCGTTCATGCTCGGCAACCGCGGCCCGCGCGCCCTCCAGGCCTACGACGAGGGCGGCGCCGAAGTGCTCAGCCGCCTCGACATCTTCGTGAAGGACCTCGGGATCGTCGGCCGCGCCGCCCGGAACGCGCACCTGGCCGCGCCCGTGGCCGCCGCCGCCGAGCAGCTGTTCCTCCTCGGCGAGGCCCAGGGCCTCGGCGCGCTCGACGACTCCGCGGTCATCCGCGTCGTCGCCCCCGAGCGCCGCGACGGCAAGGGGGCGTAGGCGATGGGCTACACGCTGCCGCTCCCGGCGCTCATCGCGGTCGGCCTCGCCGGCATCGCGCTGCTGCTGCTCCTCATCATCAGGTTCAAGGTCCAGTCGTTCTACGCGATCATCCTGACCTCGATCGTCGTCGGCGTCGCCGCGGGCCTCCCGCTGACCACGGTCGCCGCCACCGACACCGAGCCCGAGCGGCTCGGCGTCGTCCAGGCGATCATCGCCGGCGTCGGCGGGACCCTCGGGTCCGTCGCCGTCCTCGTCGCGCTCGGATCGATGCTCGGGAAGATCATCGAGATCTCCGGCGGCGCCGAATCGCTCGCGGGCAAGTTCACGAGCTGGCTGGGCCCCAAGCGGGTCGCCGTCGCGCTCACCGCCGCCGCCGCGATCCTCGCGATCCCGGTGTTCTTCGACGCCGGGTTCATCATCCTCGTCCCGATCATCTACGCGTTCGCGAAGGCCGCCGGGGTCAACCCGATCAAGTTCGGCCTGCCGGTCGCGGGCATCATGCTCGCGGTGCACGTCGCGGTCCCGCCGCACCCGGGCATCGTCGGCGGCGCCGCGGTCCTCGGCGCGGACGTCGGGTGGATCACCATCCTGTCGCTGCTCATCTCGATCCCGCTCGCGGTCGCCGCGTACTTCCTCGGCAAGTGGTTCAACCTGCGCGAGTTCGCGATGATCCCCGCCGCCAAGGAGATGTTCGACGCCTTCGGCACCGAGGACGGCCCGCGGAACGGGACCCTCGCCGACGGCGAGAGGGCCCCGAGCGCCTGGACCATCCTCGGGATCATCGTGCTTCCGTTGGCGCTCATCATGGTCGGCACCACGATCGCCCCGATGTTCCCGGCCGGGAGCACCTGGAACGGCGTCCTCGCGATGGTCGGCCAGCCGATCTTCGCGCTCGTCGTCGCCATCGCCGCCGCGATGTTCGCGCTCGGCGTGCGCCGCGGATGGTCCGCCGCGAAGCTCGGCGAGGTCATGGAATCGGCTCTCCCGGCCGCGGCCGTGATCATCCTCGTCACCGGCGCGGGCGGCGGCTTCGGCCGCATCCTCACCGAGACCGGCATCGGCGGCGCCGTCGCCGAGACGCTCGCCGACGCGGGCATCCCGGTCCTGCTGGCCGCGTTCCTCATGTCGCTCATCATGCGCGCCGCGCAGGGGTCGGCGACCGTCGCGATCACGACGACCGCGGGCCTGCTGCTGCCCACGGTCCAGGCCATGGGGTCCGACTCGGTGCACCTCGCGCTCGTCGCGCTCGCGATCGGCTACGGCGCGCTGGGCCTGAGCCACGTGAACGACTCCGGCTTCTGGATCGTCACGCGCTACCTGGGTCTGTCCGTCAAGGACGGCCTGCGGGTGTGGACGCCGATGACGACGGTGCTCGGCCTGCTCGGCTTCGGCTTCGTCGCGGCGCTGTACGCGCTCATCCCGGCCGGCTGACCCGCGCGCCGACGGGCCGGACTCCACGGGGGTCCGGCCCGTCGGCGTTCACGCGGCCGTGCGGAACCGGTTGCGGTACTCGGTGGGGGTGGTGCCGAGCTGGCGGCGGAACGCCCGGATGAGCGTGTCGACCGTGTTGAAGCCGCACGCGGTCGCGATGCGGTCGAGCGTGTCGTCGCCGCCTTCGAGGCGGTGCCGGGCGGCCTCGACCCGCGCGGCCTCCACGTACGCGGCGGGCGTGCGGCCCAGCTCGGCCTTGAAGACGCGGGTGAGCTGGCGCTCCGACAGGTGCGCGAGGCGGGCGAGGTCGCCGATCGCGAGCGGGTCGGCGAGGTGCCCGGCGATGTGGTGGCGCAGGTCCTCGACGCGGCGGGTCGTGGAGACCGGTTCGAGGGGCACGCTGAACTGGCTCTGGCCGCTGGGCCGCTTGAGGTACATGACGAGCTGGCGGGCGACGCGCAGGGCCGCGGCCTCGCCGTGGTCCTCGGCGACCAGCGCGAGGGTGAGGTCGAGGCAGGCGGTGATGCCCGCGCCGGTCCACACGCGGCCGTCGCGGATGAAGATCGGGTCGGCGTCGACCTCGACGGCGGGGTGCTCGGCGGCGAGCTGGGCCGCGGTGGACCAGTGGGTGGTGGCGCGGCGGCCGTCGAGGAGCCCGGCGTCGGCGAGGATGTGGGCGCCGACGCAGACCGACGCGATGCGGGCGGTGCGGGAGGCGAGGGCCTTCACGCGGGCGACGACCTCGGGGTCGGCGGCGGCGCGCAGTCGCCCGTCGGGGCCGGGTTCGACGCGGCCGGGGACGATGAGCGTGTCGATCGGGCCGGAGAGGTCGTCGAACGTGGTGTCGGGGAGGACGCGGACGCCCGCGAAGGTGGTGACGGGCGCGTCGGTCTCGGCCGCGAGGACCACGCGGTAGTCCGCGGCGTCGCCGAGTTCGCGCGTGAGGAGCGCGAACACTTCGGGCGGGCCGGTGACGTCGAGGAGGTCGACGCCGTCGAAGAGCACGATGACGACGAGGCGCTGGTTCACCGGCCCGACGCTAGCAGGGGCATGTCCGGATCTGCAAGTTGCTCGACATTGCAGACATGCCGCGGCGGCCGTAGCGTGGAGCCGGGCCGCCGGACGGCGGCCGGAACCAGAGGAGGAAACCCATGGGCGCCATCACGTTGCGCGAGGTCGTCGGCCTGGACCGGACCCCGGCGAAGCTGTCGGACTCGACGCTGGTGCTGATCGACTACCAGAACACGTACACCCGCGGCGTCATGGAGCTGGAGGGCTGGGAGCCCGCGCTCGACGCCGCCGCGGACCTGCTCGCGCGGGCCCGCCGGGCCGGGACCAGGGTCGTCCATGTCGTGAACGACGGCGGCCCCGGGCCGTACGACTACAGCGCCGAGATCGGGCAGATCCATCCGAAGGTCGCGCCCGTCGAGGGCGAAGCGGTCGTGGTGAAGACCGCCCCGGACGCGTTCGTGGGCACGGAACTCGGCGGCATCTTGGACGCCGCGGGCGGGAAGGACCTGGTGGTCGCCGGGTTCATGACGCACATGTGCGTGGCGTTCACCGCGCAGGGCGCGTTCCTGCGCGGCGACCGGCCCACGGTGGTCGCCGACGCGTGCGCGACCCGGCCGCTCGGCACCGCGGCCGGCGAGACGTCGGCGAAGGAGCTGCACACCGCGGCGCTCGCCACCGTGGCGGATCTGTACGGGGTCGTCGTCGCGACCGCCGACGACCTGGGCTAGGCCTGCTCCCACGCGAAGCCGTCAGGGTCGGTGAAGGAGCCGCCGGTGCCGCCGATGGCGATGCGGTGCGAGCCGGAGCCCTCGGGGTCGACGAACGCGGTCTTCTTGAACGCCTTTCGCGGGTAGAGCGCGAACTTGACCTGCCCGTCGCCCGCGGCGAACTCGGTGTACTTGCCGCCGTAGCTCTTCTCCACGACCAGGCCGTGGTCCACATAGAACCGCTTGGAGGCCTTCATGTCGGCGGTGCCGAGGAGCAGCACGACGTCGGTGTACTTCTTCTCGGCGGGCGCGGTGTCCTTCTTCGAGGAGGACGCGAACTTCAGGACCGTGCCGTCGGGGGCGCGCAGGACCCCGCCGTAGCCCCAGAAGGACTTCTCGGCGGCCTTGACCACGGTGGCCCCGGCGTCGATCGCGGCCTGGAACAGCAGGTCCACGTTCGCGGGCTGCGCGGCGATGAAGTCGAGCGTGAAGCCGCGGAACCCGGACGTGGGCGCGTCGGAGGCGCGGAACCTGAGCGGGACGCCGGGCCCGAAGGCGGTCGTGTAGAAGTCCTCGGCGGCCTTCGGGTCGGCGGCCTCGATGGTGATCTGTTCGATGTAGGTCATGCTCAAAGGCTATTTCCGGGACGGGCCCCCGCGCTTCTCGATTCGTGATCGCTTCGGGGGCCCGCCCCGGGAGGGGCTCAGGTGACGACGCGGAACGTCGCGTCCGCCCGTTCCGTCGCCGTCGAGACCGGGTCGAGCCGCAGCAGGTAGTCGTAGTGCCTGATGTACCGCGTCGGGTAGTTGTACGAGGTGAACGAGCTCCACGAGGAGTCCGCCAGCCCCGCGACCCGGTTGAAGGTGGCGTCGGCGCTGAACTGGGACGTCGCCTCGCGCGGGGCGAGCACGAAGTCGTAGTTGGAGTGCCGCAGGAAGTACCCGGGGAAGTTCACCGACTCGAACGAGACCGCGCTGGAGGACGCCAGGCCCGGGACCAGTCGGAACTGCGCGTCGGCGGCCGGGCTGACCCCGGCGTCGATGCGCACGTCGAAGTTCGAGTGGCGCACGTACCGGTCCTGGAAGTTGTAGGACTGGAGCCGGTTCCAGACCGGCGCCTGGTAGCGGTTCAGGACCCGGGTCTTCTCGGCGGCGGTGATGTTGAGGACGAAGCCGTGGCGCTTCAGGTTCGCGCCCAGGCTGTACCCGGAGGTGGTGCGGTAGCCCGAGACCGCCGCGGGGTTGGTGGTGAGCACGGGCATGTAGCCGCGGCCCGTGGC
Organism: Glycomyces sp. MUSA5-2; assembly: GCF_037034145.1. Lineage (NCBI taxonomy): Bacteria > Bacillati > Actinomycetota > Actinomycetes > Glycomycetales > Glycomycetaceae > Glycomyces > Glycomyces sp. MUSA5-2. Next base: position 450,252 of record NZ_JBAGKG010000002.1, on the reverse strand, counting down.
GTACTGGTCGAGCCACAGCGCCCATTCGGTGCGGTCGTTGAACTTCGCCCACATGGGGCCCTCGACGCCGCCGCCGGTGAGGTTCGCGAGGTCGCCCAGGCGCGTCCACGTGCCGGTGAGGGAGTTCGCGCCCTCGATGACGATCTGCGTGGTCTTGGAGGCGCGGTAGTAGCGGTAGCCGCCGGTCGACGCGGGGACCTCGACGATCTGCGTGTCGATGAGCCCCTCGCTCCCCGCGAGGTTGATGTAGACCTGCGGGGTGGTGATGGTGCGGAAGTCGGTGGTGCGGGCGCTCCAGATGCGGTGCTTCTTGACGCCGTTGAGGGTCGAGTTGGTGGCCCAGTAGAGGAGGTAGTTCCCGGCCGCGGCGTCCCAGATCGCCTCGGGGGCCCAGGCGTTCCCGGCGTCCCCGATGGAGTTCGCGACGCCGAGGAGCCACGGCGCAGACCAGTTGACGAGGTCCGCGGACTCCCACACGACGAGGTTGCGGCTGCCGCGGTTGGCGGCGTCGTCCCAGGAGGTGCCCGAGCCGATGCGCAGGTCGGTGGCGACGATCCAGTACCGGTTCCCGGCCTGGTTGCGGATGAGCACGGGGTCGCGCACGCCCTGGGTGCCGATCGGGCTGCGCAGCACGATCTGGCTCCGGTTGAGGTCGGTCCAGTTGAGGCCGTTGTCGCTGGCGGCGAGGTAGATCTGCTCGCCGCCGGCGCCTTCGCCGATGAAGTGGACCATGAGGTAGCCGGTATAGGCGGTCTGGGCCGCAGCGGCGCCGGGGAGCACTGCGGCGAGCGGCACCGCGGCGGCCGCGGTGAGCAGTCCGCGGCGGCTGAGCCGCGCGGAAGGCGATGAGGACATGGCCACTCCAATAAGGTGACAGGCAGCCGGAACAGATGATGTGAAGGCTAACATCAACACATTGAGACAGTCAACATCATCTATTTAGTTGACTCTCGGAGGAGCCCCGCCCGTGACATTCGTCAGGGGAAGGTCGTGACGCGCGGTCGAGGCGCCAGAGCCCGTTCGAAGCGAAGCTCTATGCATGAGCAACACGAGCACTCCTCCGGCGGTCGCCCTCGGCGGCCTGCGGAAGCACTACGGCGACGTCGCCGCCGTCGACGGCATCGACCTGGAGATCCGCCCCGGCGAGGTCGTGGCCCTCCTGGGCCCCAACGGCGCCGGGAAGTCCACCGCCATCGACATGATCCTCGGCCTTACGACGCCCGACGCCGGGAGCGTCGCGGTCTTCGGCCGCTCCCCCGCCGAGGCCGTGCGCGAGGGCGCCATCGGGGCGATGCTCCAGAACGGCACGCTCCTCGACGACCTCACCGTCGCCGAGACCGTGCGCCTCGTCGCCTCCCTGCACCGCAAGCCGATCCCCGTCGAGCGGGCCCTGCGCCGCGCCGGGTGCGAGGACCTCGCCGCCCGCCGCGCGAACCGCCTCTCCGGCGGCCAGGCCCAGCGCGTGCGCTTCGCCATCGCGCTCGTCTCCGACCCCGCGCTCCTCGTCCTCGACGAGCCCACCGCCGCCATGGACCCGGCCACGCGCCGCGACTTCTGGAAGGCCATGTACGAGGACACCGCGGGCGGGCGCACCGTCCTGTTCGCCACCCACTACCTCGAAGAGGCCGAGGAGTACGCCGACCGCGTGGTCCTCATGAACGGCGGCCGCATCGCCGCCGACGGCACGGTCGCCGAGGTCAGGGCCGTCGCGGGCGGGCGCACCATCCGCGCCGCCGTCCCCGGCGCCGATGCGGACACGCTCCTGGCGCTGCCCGCGGTCACCGCGTGCGAGCTCCGCGACGGCCGCGCCCAGATCGCCACCGCCGACTCCGACGCCACCCTGCGGGCGCTCCTCGCCGCCCACCCCGGCGCGCGCGACATCGAGATCGCCGCCGCCGGGCTCGAATCCGCCTTCCTCTCCCTCATCAGCGACTAAGGAGCCTGCGATGAACCCGACCTACACGCGCCTGGAGATCGTGCGGATGCTCCGCAACCCGCGCTTCCTGATCTTCGCGTTCTTCTTCCCGGTCCTGCTGTTCCTGTTGCAGGCCAACGTGTTCGTCACCGGATCCGGGCCTGAGAAGGCTTCGGCGGTCGCCGTCATCATGGTGAACATGATCGCGTTCGGGGCCGTGTTCGCGGCCATGAACAACGGCGCGCGCCTCGCGGTCGAGCGCGCCGCGGGCTGGCAGCGGCAGCTGCGGCTCACCCCGCTGTCGGGCCGCGGCTACATCTTCGGCAAGGGCCTCACCGGGATGCTCCTGGCTCTGCCGGTGGTCGTCGCGATCCCCCTGCTCGCCGTCATCGCCGAAGGCGTGCGCCTCGACGGCGGCGAATGGACCCGGATCATCCTCGGCATCTGGGTCGGCGCGGTCCCGTTCGTGCTGCTGGGCCTGCTCATCGGGCAGCTCGTCACCCCCGACACGCTCCAGCCGGTGAACATGGGCGTCTCGCTGGCGATGGGGTTCCTCGGCGGCCTGTGGATCCCGGTGGACGCCATGCCGGGCTGGCTCCAGACCGTCTCGCCGTTCCTGCCGAGCTACTGGCTCACGCAGATCGGGCGCGGCGCGGTCACGACCGACCTGACGCGGAGCCTGGGCCTGTCGGTCGCGGTGCTCGCGGCCTGGGCGATCGTGCTGGGCGCCCTCGTGGTCTGGCGGTACCGTAAGGACTCGGCCCGGGCCTGACCGGGGAAGACGTGGAGAGGCGAGGGCCCGTGCGACAGTCGAACGGGACCGGCGAGGGCTGGTGGAGCGGCAGCGCCACCGGCCCGTTCGCCGGGCGCGGCAACTACCGGTGGCTGCTGCTGGCCGGAGTCTTCCTGGCGCCGTTCGTGATCCCGGTGGTCATGAACGCCGCCGGAGACGCGGACTGGGCGGTCGTCGCGGTCGTCCTGGCCTACGCGGCCTGCTACGCGGTGTTCCCGTGGGCGGTGTCGACGGGCCGCATGTGGCAGCGGGTCGGCTTCGGCGCGGTGATCCTGGCGCTCGGGTGGACGCTGTTCGCGGGGCTCGACACCGGCGGCGTCTACGGCCTGCTGTACGCGATCATCCCGATCGCGATGGGCCTGCCGCTGGGCTGGATGCTCGTCCTCGACGGCGGCACGGTCCTCGCCCTCGGCGTCATCGAGGCGGTCGGCGGCGCGACGGGCCTCGGGGTCGGGTTCACCTACAGCGACCTGTGGGCGATGTTCGGGATCACGACCACGCTGTTCTTCGTGGTGCGGCTCATCAGGACCGTGCGGAGCCTGCGGGCCGCGAACGAGCAGATCGCGGCGCTCGCGGTCGGCGCCGAGCGCGAGCGGCTCGCGCGGGACCTCCATGACATCCTCGGCCACAGCCTGACCACGATCACCGTCAAGGCCGGGGCCGCGCGGCGGCTCCTGGAGACCGGGCAGGGCGAGGCGCGCGCCATCAACGAGATCCGCGACGTCGAGGCGCTGTCCCGGGCGGCGTTGTCGGACGTGCGCGCTACGGTCTCGGAGTACCGGGAGGTGTCCCTCGCGGGCGAGCTTGCTGGGGCTCGCGCCGCGCTGCGGGCCGCCGACATCGACGCCGACCTGCCGCGCGCGGTGGACGATGTCGACCCGGCGCACCAGGCCGTGTTCGGGTACGTGGTCCGCGAGGCGGTGACGAACGCGATCCGCCACTCGGGCGCGTCCCGAGTTACGGTGACGCTGGGCCGCAACTGGATCCGCGTCGCCGACGACGGCCGCGGCGGGGGCGACGGCGCCCCGGGGACGGGCCTGCGCGGCCTGTCCGAGCGGCTCGCCGCCGTCGGCGGCGTGCTCGACGCCGGTCCGGACCCGGACGGCGGTTTCACCGTGAAGGCGGAGGTCAGATGATCCGGGTACTGCTGGCCGACGACCAGGCGATGGTGCGCGGCGCGCTCGCGACCGTGCTCGGGCTGGAGCCCGACATCGAAGTGGTCGCGCAGGTCGGGTCCGGGGACGAGGTCCTCGACGCGGCGGCGCGCACCGCGCCCGACGTGGCGCTCCTCGACGTGCAGATGCCCGGCAAGGACGGCCTCGCGGTCGCCGCCGAGCTGCGCCGGGCCCGGCCCGGGTGCCGGATCATCATCTGCACCACCTTCGGGCGGCCCGGATATCTGGCGCGCGCGATGACCGCGGGCGCGGTCGGCTTCGTCGTCAAGGACGCGCCGCCGGAGCAGCTCGTGGAGGCCGTCCGCAGAGTCCACAGCGGACTGCGCGTGGTCGACCCGGCGCTCGCCGCCGAGTCCCTCGCCACCGGCGAGGGCCCGCTGACCGCCCGCGAGCGCGAGGCCCTGCGCCTGGCACTCGACGGCGGCACCGTCGCCGACATGGCCGCCGCGCTCCACCTCACCGAGGGCACCGTGCGGAACCACTTGTCCACGGCGATCGGCAAACTCGGTGCTCGGAACCGTGCGGAGGCGGCGAGGTTGGCTGATGAGCGGGGCTGGCTCTAGGCGATTCGAATCCACAACCTACTGATAACAAGACGGTTGGTCTGGAAGTTGAGCCAGCGAAGCGCGCCGGGGTCGTCCCCACGACCCGCTTGAAGTGCCGCGTCAGGTGCGACTGGTCGTAGAAACCGGTGGCCGCCGCGACTGCGGGCGCGGGGAGGCCGTCGAGGAGGAGGCGCCGGGCGCGGTCGACGCGGCGGGTCACCAGGTACTGGTGCGGGGCGATCCCGAACTCGGTGCTGAAGGCCCGCACCAGATGTACGGGGTGGGCGTGCAGCTCCCCCGCCGCCTCCCGCAGGCTCATCCCGGCCGCGAGGCGGCGTTCGAGGAGGTCGCGCAGGCGGTGCGCGAGCCGCCGGTCCCGCACCGGGGCCGAAGCGGGCTCCCGGCCGAGGAGGTGGCGGCGCAGCCGGTCGGCGACGAGCGCCACGCGGCTTTCGGCCTCCAGCTCGTCACCGGGCCCGCGCAGCGACTCGTGGAGCCGGTGAACGGCTTGGCGCAGCGGCGGATCGGCGATCTCGGGGCCGTCCACGGCGCGGCCGATGAGGGCCGTGTCCAAGAGGGTGTCGTCGAGGTAGAGCACCCGCTTGCGGAATCCGTGCGGCGTCGCCGACTGGCCGTCGTGCGGGACCTGCGGCGGCAGCAGCGTGACGAAGCCGCGGAGGGCGCCGTGCTCGTGCCGGTCCAGGTCGTAGCGGACCGCGCCCTCGTCGATGATGAGGAGCGTCCAGGTGTCGTGGACGTGCATCGGGTAGGCGTGGTCGGTGAAATGCGCGTGGAACGCCTCCGCGACCCCGGCCACGGCCGGGCGCCACGCCCTGACCTCGGGAACCGCCACGCTAAGAACGTACAAGACGCCGCGGCCCGGCGCTCCGTAGCGTTGCCCGCATGGAACCTGAGACCGCGCCCGTCCGCTTCGACACCAAGATCGCGGTGCTGCTCCGCGACGACCTCGCCGTCTGGCAGCGGCTGAACGTCACGGCGTTCCTCGTCAGCGGCCTGGGCACCGCCGAGCCGGAGGTGGTCGGCGAGCCGTACGAGGACGCCGACGCGAATGCGTACCTGCCGATGTTCCGCCAGCCCGTGATGATCCTGGAGGGGACCGCGGCGCAGCTCACCGGCGCGCACGCGAAGGCGCTCGCGCGCGGGATGCGCTTGTCGCTGTTCACCACCGAGCTGTTCGCGACCGGCCACGACGGCGACAACCGCGCCGCCGTCCGCGCCGTCCCGGCGGCGAAGCTCGACCTCGCCGGGATCGGCGTGTACGGGCCGAAGAACGCGGTCGACCGGGTCGTCAAGGGCGCGCGGATGCATCCGTGAGCGGTCCTGGGCGGGCGGACCCGCCCGGGACCGATTACTACTCGCCCCAGTCCGCGGCGGCCCGGCGGCGCCGGACCATCACGAAGCCGAGGACGCCGAGGGCCGCGGCTCCGGCGAGCGCCGCGGTGAGCGCGGCGCCGGTGGTCGGGAGCTTCCCGCCGCCTTCGCCGGGGGCCTCCACGTCCTCCACGAACTCGGCGATCCCCCAGTTCGCGTTGGTGTTCCACGACAGCCCGGTCGGGTCGTACCAGGTGTGAACCGCGGTGCGGGCCCCGTCGGTGCCGTCGTTGACCTGGAGTTCCAGGCCGTGCTCGGTGCCGATCGCAGCCTGCTCGGGCGCCATGGCGACCGCGACCTCCACGACGTACCCGGTGTCGGTCACGGCGGCGGCGCTGGTGAGCTCGCCGGCGTCGGGTCCGTTGCCGCCCACCGAGACCGCGTTGGTGAAGCTGACGCGGTACTGGCCGTCGGCGGGGCCGTAGCCGCCTTCCTTCGTGTTGCCGGGGTTGAGGAAGACCTCCACCGAGTCCTGCTCCCAGGGGTTGGCGCTGGCCTCGTCCAGGGACGGGTCGGTGACCTCGAAGAGGGCGTAGAGCCCCGCTTCGTCCCACAGGAGCGAGACGTCGGCGGTGGCCCCGTCGGCGGTGCCTTCGATGACGACTTCGGTTGCGACCGTGGAGGCTCCGTCCCACACGGCGTCGCGTTCGCCGTCGATCGCGGGCGCGGTGTCCGCGAGGGGCACCTGCACGCGGGCGTACTCGGGCTCCTCCTCGTCGGGGATCTCGGGCAGGACGCTCGGGTCGACGATCCCCCAGTAGGCCCACTTCGATTGCAGCGCATCGGTGAACAGCAGCGGGCTCTCCAGCGGCCGGGTCTCGGAGCGAAGCCAGGAGCGGCCGTCGTGGAGGCCCCAGACGGTGACCGACTCCAGGAGGTCGGCGTGCTCGCGGTACATGGCGAACAGGTCGCGGAAGTAGTGGCCCTGCTGGATGAGGCGGGCCTCCAGCTGCGGGAACTCCTCGTCCGGGCCGGGCGCGCCGATCGCCACGTCGAGTTCGGTGACGGCTTGCAGCACGCCGAGGTCGGCGAACTTGAGGAGGCTGTCCTCGATCTGGGTGATGGAGGTGTTCAGGTTGATGTGGGTCTGGTGGCCCACGCCGTCGACCGGGACGCCGGCGTCGAGCATGTCGGCGACGAGGTTGTAGAGGTTGTCGCGCTTGCCGGGGTTCTCGGTGCCGTAGTCGTTGATGAAGAGCTTGACGTCGGTGGCGCCCACGGCGTCGAACTGCTCGCGGGCGATGCGGAACGCCTCGTAGACGTACTCGGGGCCGTCGAAGATCTCGTACCAGCGGCTGTGGCGGTAGACCTCGGCGTTGTTGTCGCTGATGACCTCGTTGACGACGTCCCAGGCCTGGACGCGGTCGCCGTAGTGCGCGGCGAGCGCGCCGATGTGGGCTTCGAGGCGATCGATCATGATCTGCCGGTCCTCGTCGGAGTTCCCAAGGGGCTCACCGGCGTTCGGATGGCCTTCGGGGTACTCGAACCACCATTCGGGGACCTGGCTGGTGTGCCACAGGAACGTGTGCCCGTAGATCTCCATGCCGTTCGCCTCGGCGTAGTCGACGAGCTCGTCGGCGGCGCTGAAGGTGAACTCGCCCTCGGTCGGCTGGATCGCGTCGGGCTTCATGTGGTTCTCGGCGGTGATCTGGCTGAAGTGCTTGCTGAGCAGCTGGCCGGAGTCGCCGGTGATGTCGCGGGGGTCGACGGCGGCGCCGATGCGGAAGTCGTCGGCGAGGACGTCCTTGAGGCTCGGGATGTCGGGCTCGATGCCGGGCGGCTCCAGCTCGGTGACGGTGAAGTCGTCGATCCAGTAGGAGGCGTCCACTGTAGGCGACTCGATGTAGAAGGTGAGCGCCGTTGCGGGGGAGGCGATGCTGTACTCGCCGCTGAGCACGGTCCAGTCGCCGCCCGCGGGGGCCTGGTAGACGACGCTGTCGTAGGAGGTGCCGTCGGCGGTCTCGCGCTGCACGGTGGCGGTGAGGGCGTCGCCCGCGCTGCCGTCGGCGAAGCGCACGGACACGGCGATCTCGTACACGCCGCCGGGGGCGATGACGCCGGTCAGGTCGACCGAGGGGCCGTGCCAGTCGGCGCTGCGCCCGGTGGTGAGCAGCGCGCCGTCCTCGACGGCGAGGGTGACGGGGCCGCGCGGGGCCCAGTCGCCGACCGTGCCGTCCTCGAAGTCGGAGGCGTAGACGACGTCGTCCTGGGCGGCGGCGGGAGGGGCGAACGCGAGGGCGGCGACGGGCAGGAGCAGGGCTCCCGCCGCGAGCGCGGGCAGCCGTCGGCGCCGTTCGCGTGCTTGATGAGTCATGGGTTGCAGGCTCCATCGCGGAGGAGGGATACGAGGTCTCCGAAAGTTCCGGGGATTTCATGAAACTTTCAGGTGAGGGTGCCGCCATAGTATTTGCGACTTCGACCTCTGTCAATCTCCGGGCCCGTTCACGCGACGGCGAGGGCCTCCCTGGCGCGCAGGCGGCGATCGATGAGGAAGACCGCGAGGAGCGTGACGGCGATGATCGCGGCGAGGCCGAGGCGGTCGACCGCGTTGTGCGCCATGATGACCATGCCTCCGACGCTGTGCGCGACGAGCGCGCCGCCGATGAGGGCGAGCGTGTGCCGGTCGGTCCATCTGCGTGAATCGGTCCAGCGCAGCAGGGTCCGGTAGCCCCAGGCGATCCCGGCCGCCGCGACCGCGAGCGGCAGGAGGACCCACAGGCCCTCCGTGAACGCCGGCTGCCGGGCCCCGAACGCCGGGAACGTCAGGGCGAAGAACGCCAGGGTCGCGAGTCCGGCGGCGAGGGCGAGACTCAGGAGGCCCGGGACGGGAGCGTCAGTGACGGGCCGGTCCGGCGCGGGCACCGCGGTGAGTGCGAGGACGCCGACGACGAGGACCACTGCGAGGCAGCCGATCACGAACGGCAGGGGCGCCTGGTAGCCGGGGTCCTCCGAGGGCGGCACGGAGACGCGGAGGACGAGTACGCCGAGGGCCATGACGATCGCGGTCGAGGTCAACCCGAAGCGGCCTATGTAGGGGCGGTTCCGGTGCGAAGGGAACAGCAGCCGGGTCAACGCGATCGGGATCGCGACCGTGAAGACCGCGTGGTAGCCCGTGTTGGCGAACCAGTAGGGCACGTTGAACCCGAGGATGCGCGCGCCCCAGTCTGCGGCGTCGTACAGGTGCGGACTCGTCAAGGCCTGCAAGCCGATGCCGTCTTCGAGGAGTTCGTAGCAGACGGCGAGGAGCAGGATGGTGGGCCAGCCGCGGCCGCGCCGGACCGCCAGCTCGCGGATGAGCAGGACGCCCGCGCCGTAGATCGGGATCCACAGCAGCACCAGCCACGCCATGCGGACCGGCGTGGACCCGAGCGCGAGCTCGGCGATGAGCGGGGTGATCGCGACGAGCGTCCAGGCGGCCTTGCGGCAGTACCGAGTCGCACCCTTGCTCTCGTCCGACATGACTCCCCCTGTCCGCCTCGTCTGAAGCTTATCACTGATAAACATGAACGAGAACGAGGTTATCATCGATAAGCATGCGCGGGCGAGGGCCCGCCCACGGACCCCGGAGGCGAGGTCGGACAGGGTGCCGCACCCACGACAACTGGAACGCTCGGCGATCATCGACGCGACGCTCGCCGTCCTCGACGAGCGGGGCCTCGACGCCCTGTCGCTCCACGCCATCGCGAAGCACCTCGGCGTGCGCCAGCCCGCGCTCTACCACCACTTCCCCAGCAAGGCCGCGCTCCTCGACGCGGCCGCCGCGGAGGTCCTCGACCGCCGCCACACCGAGCGCCTCCCCCGCGACGGCGACACCTGGCAGGAATTCCTGGACCGCAACGCCCGGAGCCTGCGCGCCGCGCTCCTCGCCGTCCGCGACGGCGCCCGCCTCATCGCCGCCACCGGCCCCCGCACGCCCGACCCCGCGACCACCCTCGCCCGCATCGACCTGTTCGAACGCCACGGCATCGCCCCGGTGGACGCGGTCCTCGCCTCGATCGCCGTGAGCCGCTACGTCATCGGCTGCGTCCTCGAAGAGCAGTCGGCCCCCTCCGCCGCGCCCCCCGCCGACCCCGCCCCCGGCACCGAGCGCCTCCGATCGATCGCCGCCGCCCTGTCGAGCCTCACCCCCGACCGCGAATTCGAGACGGGCCTCGAAGCCCTGATCCGCGGCCTCGAACCCTGACATGCCTTCCCGGTTCAGCGGGCGCGGCGGACGAGGGCAAGGCCGATGACGGTGAGGACGGCGAGGGCGATCGCGAAGTCGTCGATGGCGGCGCCGAGCCCGACGGCGTCGGAGAGGTAGCCGAGCGCCAGCGAAAGGCCCCCGGCGAGGGCGTAGATGCTGATGTTGAAGGCGGCGTTGGCTTCGGCGAGCGCGGTCTGCGGGACGGCGCGGTTGAGCATCGAGAGGCCGCCGAGGAACGCGAGGCCCTGGGCGGCCCCGGCGAAGACCGCGGCGAGGAGCAGGACCACGGGCGCGGCGGTCGCGACGGCGGCGATGAGCGCGGCCGCGCAGGCGATCGTGGCGGCCCCGGCGGTGAGCATCAGCCGCGGCACCGTCAGGTGCTTGAGCAGGACCTGCGCGAGGATCGAAGCGCTGAACGCCAGGGCCGCAACGGCTCCGGCGACGATCCGGTTGTCGGTGCCGAGCTGCTCGGTGAGCAGCGAGGGCGCGAGCGAGAGCATGAACGAGGTGGTCGCGAGCGCGGGTCCGGCGACGGCGACGGCCGCGAGAAGGCGGCGCCGGGAGTCGGCGGGGACGCGCGGAACGCGGACCCAGCCGCCGGCGGCGGCCCGCTCGGGACGGCCGAGCGGCATCCGCGCCACGACCGCGATCGCGGTGAGCAGCAGGGCGATCTGGATCCAGAAGACCGTCGAGGTGGGCCCGGGGAGCGTCTCGGAGAGCAGGCCGCCCCACAGCGGGCCGAGGCCGGTGCCGACGGCGACGCCGACGGACCCGAGGAGCGCGGCGAGGCGGCGGCGCCCGTCTCCGGCGAGGTCGGTGACGGCCGCGGTCCCGGCCGAGACCATCGCGCCGGTCGCGGCCCCGGCGAGCACGCGGCCGACCGACAGCGCGAGCACGCCTTGGGCGGTGGCGAACAGGACCGCGGCCACGACGCCGAGTCCGAGGGCGGGGAGCAGGACCGCCTTGCGTCCCAGGCGGTCCGAGGCGGTGCCGGAGACCAGGAGCGAGGCGGCCATGCCGACCATGTACCAGCAGAAGACCGCGGTGAGCGTGCCTTTGGAGAAGCCGAACTCGGCCTGCCAGACGACGTAGAGCGGCGCGGCGGCGTTCGCGAGCATGAAGATCGAGGCGATGGGCCAGGCGGCGAGCCAGGTCCAGGCCGTGCCGGGGCCGCGGACGGCGGCGGGCGGGGCGGTGAGCTGCGAGACCACGGCGGGACTCCTTCGATTGTACGAGTAAACTCGAACTAGTTCGAATAGAGTCGAACATAAAACCGTAGTACGATGCAACTCGTACTAGCGGACCGTGAGACACGACACCTGGAGCCGACATGCCCGAACCCGCCGTCGCAGACCCGGCCACCGGGCTGCTCCCCGAGCCCGCGCGCGACGAGCTGCGCCTGGAACACGTGCTCAGCGCCCTCAGCGACCCGCTGCGCCTGAGCATCGTCCAGGCCTACCTCCGCGACGCCGGGGGCGAGGAGCGCGCCTGCGGCTGGTTCAAGATCGACCGCCCCAAGTCCACCCGGACCCACCACTGGAAGGTCCTCCGCGAATCCGGCGTCGTCCGCCAGCGCCAGGTCGGCCTGGAGCGGCGCAACACCGTCCGCGAAGCCGACCTCGACGCCCGCTTCCCCGGCCTCCTCGACCTCGTCAGGGCCTGGCGGCCCGCGGACTGAGGCCGCCGCGCGGAGCCGAGTCCGATGAGGCCGGAGGCGGAGCTTGCTACCGTACCGGGAACTTCTTCATGTTCTGGGCGGTGCGCATATGGACGGACGAACCCCGGCGGCCGGTCCCGTCCGCACGCGGTTCCGGGTCCTCGGCCCGGTCGAGATCCTGCGGGACGGGAACGCGCTGGGCCCCACCACGGCGCAGCTGCGGTGCGTCCTGGCCCTGCTCCTCCTCGACCTCGGCCGCGCGGTCACCGCCGAGCGCCTCATCGCCGCGCTCTGGCCCGCCGGGCCGCCCGCCTCCGCGCTCAACACCGTCCGCGTCTACGTGACCCGCCTGCGGCGCCTCCTCGCCGGGGACCCCGCGGTCGCCCTCGCGACGGTCGGCCGGGGCTGGCGGCTCGACTGCGACCCGGCGCAAGTTGACCTGTACCGCTTCCGCGACCTCGTCAGCAGGGCCCGCCGCGGCGAGGCCCCCGGAACCGGCCCGCTCCTCGACGAGGCGCTGCGGCTGTGGCGGGGCCCGGCCCTGGCCGACATCGCCGGGGACGAATGGCGCGAGGGCCTCCGGACCGGGCTCGAAGAGGAGCGGCTGGCGGCGCTCGAAGACCGGCTCGCGCACGACATCGCCGCGGGCGCGGCGCGCGACGTGGTCCCCGAGCTGGCCGCGCTCGTCGCCGGCCACCCGGTGCGCGAACGTCCCGCGCAGCTCCTCATGGCGGCGCTCGGCGACTCCGGCCGCACCGCCGAAGCTCTTGCGCTGTACCGGAAGACGCGGCGGTTTCTGGTCGACGAGCTCGGCGTCGAACCCGGCCCCGGACTCCAGCGGGAGCACCGCAGGCTCCTCGGCCGCTCGCGGGAGGAGGCCGCGCGCCTCGACCGCCCGGTGCCGCACCAGCTCCCCGCCGACATCGCGGGCTTCACCGGCCGCGCCGAGGAGCTGGCGCGCCTCGACCGCGGCGCGGGCCCGGTCGCGGTCGTCACCGGCATCCCCGGCTCGGGCAAGACCACCCTGGCCGTCCACTGGGCCCACCGCGCCGCGGGCGACTTCCCCGACGGGAACCTCTGGGCGGACCTGCGCGGCTTCGACCCCGCCGGACGCGCGCTCGACCCGGGGGTCGTGCTCGGCGTCTTCCTCGACGCCCTCGGCGTCCCGCCCGCGCAGGTCCCCGCGAGCGCCGAAGCCCGGTCCGCGCTGTACCGGAGCCTGCTCGCCGAACGGCGGATGCTCGTCGTGCTCGACAACGCCCGCGACGAGGACCAGGTCCGCCCGCTCCTGCCGGGCACCGACGCCTGCCGCGTCCTCATCACCGCGCGCACCAGCCTGGCCGGCCTCGTCGCACGGCACGGCCTCCGCCCCGTCGCCCTCGACGTCCTCGGCCGCGGCGACGCCCGCGACCTCCTGGCCGAGCGGATCGGCGCGCGCCGCGCCGACGCCGAACCCGAAGCGGTGGCCCGCATCATCGACCAGTGCGCCCGGCTGCCGCTGGCGCTCGCCGTCGTGGCGGCAAGGGCCGCAGGCATTCCCGGCGCGCCCCTGGACGCGCTCGCGGACGAGCTGGAGGCCGGGACCGCGCCGCTCGACGGCTTCGCGTTCGCCGACGACTCCAGTATGGACCTGCGGTCGGCGTTCGCCTGCTCGTACCGCGCGCTGAGCCCGGCCGCGGCGCGCACGTTCCGCCTCCTCGGACTCCACTGGGGACCGGACTTCACCGCCGAGGCGGCGGCGGCCCTGACGGGCGAACCGCCCGCCGCGGCCCGCCTGGCCCTCGGCGAACTCGTGCGCCTGGGACTGGCGGGCGAGTTCAGGACCGGCCGGTTCCGCCTCCACGACCTGCTGGCCGCGTACGCCGCCGAACTTGCCGCCGCCGAAGACGGGGAGGCCGCCCGCCGCGACGCCGTCGAGCGCCTGCTCGACCGGCTGCTGCGCTCGGCCGACACTGCGGCGGCGGCGATCACGCCGTTCCCGCTCGCCGACGACGGCGACCACGTCTCCGGGGCCGCCCTCGCCGCGCCCGAGCGGCGCGAGCGGGCCGCGGCGTGGTTCGAATCCGAGCGCGCGGTCCTGCTCGGCGCCGTCGAGGAGGCGTTCAAGCAGGAGTTCCACACGCACGCATGGCAGCTGGCGCGAAGCCTGGAGACCTACCTGCGCCGCCAGAACGCGGCCGCCGAACGGGAGGCCGTGCACCGCACCGCATTGCGCGCCGCCGAGCGCGCGAACAGCGTCCACGGCCTGGCCTCGGCGCACCTGGGACTGGGCATGGTCCAGTCCAACCACGGCGACAAGGCCGAAGCCCGCAAGCACCTGGAACAGGCCCTGGCGCACTTCGGCACCGCCGGGGACTGGAACGGGCAGGCCGACACCTGCCTGGTGCTGTGCGTCCTCGACGGCGCCGCCGGAGACTTCGCCGCCACATTGGAGCACGCGGTCCGCGGCCTGGAGCTGTATGCGCGCGCGGGGAACACCGCCGGGCGCGTCCGCGCGCTGAACAACATCGGGTTCTGCCACGCCCGCCTCGGCGACCCCGCGGCCGCCCGCGACCACTGCCTTGCCGCGCTGGACCTCGCGGTCGGCATCGGCGACACGATCGGCGAGGCGAACGTCCTCGACAGCCTCGGCACCATCGAAGCACAGCTCGGCGAGTACGCCCGGGCGGTCGAACACCTCAGCCGCGCAGTCGAACTCGGCAGCGAGGCCGGGGAGCGGAACTTCACGGCCGCGGCGCTGACCAGCCTGGGCGAGACCCACGCCGCAGCAGGCCAGATGGGCGAAGCCCGTACCGCCTGGCAGCGGGCCGCCGTGATCCTCGACGAACTCGGCCACCCCGGCGCCGCGGCCGTGCGGGCCCGGCTCGCCGGCAGCTGATTAATCGCCGGTCAAACCCGGGTCAAACGGCGGGCCCGAGACTATTCGGATGATCAAACGCATTGCAGCAGTGCTGGGTTCGCTCGTGATGGCCTTCACGGCCGCCGCAGCGGTCGCCTCTCCCGCCTCGGCGGACGTCTCGGCGGCCGCGTCCGAAATCGACTACGCGCTCGACGCGGACTGGAGCGACAGCCCGGCGAAGGACTGCGCCTGGGACCGCGGTTACTGGTACACCGACGGCGACGGCTGCATCCAGAAAAACGGCGACGACATCTGGATCCTCGACCGGGACCCGGACGGCTACGGCGTGGCCGTGTGGTGGTCCGAACCCGTCTCCGGCCGCGACGGCATGTGCATCGACGCTCTCGGGGTCGCGAAGGCATGGGTGCGGTGCAACAAGGACTGGGTCGACGGCCGCACCCTCTACTGGGGCTTCATGTACCACACGGCCGAGGGCTGGATGTACGAAGCCGAGACCTTCAAGACCGTCATTTGACGGGCACCGTCCCCGATCCGAAAGGACTTTGTTTGATGCGCAACCGCATTGCGGCGCTCCTCGCCGCGCTCGCCGCCTCCCTGCTCGTCGGACTCGGCACCGCCGTTCCGGCCGCCGCCGTGGAGTACGAGTTCAACACAGCGAAGGACATCGACTGGTACTCTGCCACAAGGGACTGCTACACCAACACCAACCTGAGCGCCTGCGTCCAGCCGGTCGGCGACGACATCTGGGTCTGGGACAAGAAGGACGACGGCTACCCGATCCAGATCACCTGGTGGGACGGCAACGGCTCCCGTGCGGGCTACTGCTACGACAACCTCGGCCCCTCCAAGGTCTGGGTCTACTGCAACAAGGACTGGACCGAGGGCCACGAGATCCTCTGGTACGCCGAATGGTACGACGACGGCCAGTGGTGGTCCGGCCCCACGCAGCTCACCGTCGTCTGACCGACGAGCGACGGACGAGGCCCTCTAGGCCGCACTGCGGTCACCGCCGGGAACACCGCGGCCTGGAGGGCCTTCCGCTTGCGCCGCAAGCCGTCGAACGGGTCAGGCGAGCTGCGGCAGGACGCGCTCGCCGAACGCGTCGATGAAGCGCTCCTGGTCGGTCCCGACCTGGTGGACGTAGATGCGGGAGAAGCCCAGCTCGGCGTAGGAGGCCAGCGCGGCGGCGTGCCGGCCGAGGTCGGCGGAGACGAGGACGCCCGGTTCGAGGGCGGCGGCCGGGACGTGGGCGCAGGCGGCGTCGAACTGCTCGGGCAGTTCCAGCTCCTGGTTGAGCTCGGCGGGGAGCGCCACGAACCGCCACTGGTCGAGCGCCTGGCCGCGGGCCCGGTCCTCGTCGGGGTCCCAGGAGACGTGGACTTGCAGGTGGCGCGGCTTGCCTTCGCCGCCGCCCTCGTGGAAGGCGCCGATGATCTCGCGCAGGTGC
Source organism: Glycomyces sp. MUSA5-2 (assembly GCF_037034145.1). Classification (NCBI taxonomy): domain Bacteria; kingdom Bacillati; phylum Actinomycetota; class Actinomycetes; order Glycomycetales; family Glycomycetaceae; genus Glycomyces; species Glycomyces sp. MUSA5-2. Next base: position 434,282 of record NZ_JBAGKG010000002.1, on the reverse strand, counting down.
GCGTCGGGGGCGTTGACGGTGATGAGCCCGTCGGCCCAGGCGGCGACCTCGCGCGCGGTCCCGGGCGAGAGCGCGGCTGCGAACAGCAGCGGCGGGGCCGCCGGGCGCGTGTGGAGGCGGGCGGCGCGCACGGTGACGCGGCCGTCGTGGTCGACGGTCTCGCCGTCGAGGAGGCGGCGGATGATGTCCGCGCATTCGGCCAGGCGCGCATTGCGTTCGCTCTTGCGCGGCCACACGGCGCCGGTGATGTGCTCGTTCAGGGCCTGGCCACTGCCGAGCGCGGGTGTGAACCTCCCGGGGTAGAGCTCCTCGACGCTGGCGACGGCCTGCGCGGTGACCGCGGGGTGGTAGCGGTACCCGGGGGCGGTCACGACGCCGAAGGGGACGCTCGTGGCGGCCATGGCGGCGCCGAGCCAGGTCCAGGCGAACCCGGATTCGTCCTGTCCAATGCTCCAGGGCGCGAAGTGGTCCGAGGAGAGCACGGCCGCGAACCCGGCGGCCGCGGCCGCGGCCGCCGTGGCGACGAGGCGCGAGGGCGGGAACTGCTCGTGCGAGGCGTGGTATCCGATCTCCACCGGGGGCTCCTCACTTGAAGACGTGCGCCCGCGGGCGCATCCAGCGGTAGCCGTAGGGGCCGAGCTTGAAGACCGGCGGGTCGTCTCCGTCGCGGGGGTACTCGCGGTCGGTGAGGACGTCGACGAGGTCGTCCAGGTCCTCGTCGGGGATGCGGGCCTCGACGTCGGCGTCGGCGAGGTTGACGAGCGTGACGACCGAACCGTCCTCGCCGTCGTCGTGCCGGAGGGCGACCACGGAGGGGCACCCGGTGTCGAGGACGCGGTGGCGGCCGTAGCCGATCTCGGTGAGGCCCAAGCGGGTCCGCACGAGGTCCCCGACGCGCGCGAGGAGGCCGCCGCCGGGGCTGCGGTGCTGGTCGTAGACGTTGACCTCCTCGTAGCCGAAGGGGCCTTCCCGCACGGGTTCGGCGACGAGCCGGTCCTTGGGCGCGGAGGAGAAGCCGCCGTTCTCGTCGGAGGTCCACTGCATCGGGATGCGCACGCTCAAGCGCTCGCGCCGGGACAGGTCGTCGCCCATGCCGATCTCGTCGCCGTACTGGAGGACCGGCGTGCCGGGGAGCGACAGGAGGAGCGCGTGGGCGGCGGCGAGGCGGGCGGGGTCGCCGCCGAGCATCGGGGCGACGCGGCGGCGGATGCCGCGGCCGTAGGCGCGCATGTCCTCCTCGGGTGCGAAGGCCCGCATGGTCTCCTCGCGTTCGGCCTCGGTGAGCCGTTCGAGGTCGAGCTCGTCGTGGTTGCGCAGCCAGTTCGCGAACTGGCTGCGGCGCGGGGTCGGCGGGAGCTCGTCGAGCGCCTTGTGGACGGGCGCGGCCTCGCCGCGGGCGAGGGCGAGCCAGACGTGGTTGTTGAGCCAGAAGTTGAGCAGCATGGTGAGGCCATCGCCGTCGAGGAAGTAGTCCTCGTACTCCTCCAAGGGGACGTCGACCTCGCCGACGAGCACGGCCTCTGGGTGGCGCAGGGACACGAACTCGCGCAGTTCGCACAGCAAGTCCGCGGCGTCCTCGAACCCGCCGGGGGCTCCGGCCTGGCTGACCATGTAGGGCACGGCGTCGACGCGGAAGCCCGAGACGCCGAGGCGCAGCCAGAACGCCATGATGCGGCGGATCTCCTTGCGCACCTCGGGGTTGGCGGTGTTGAGGTCGGGCTCGTGGGCGTAGAACATGTGCCGGTAGTACTGGCCGGCCTCCTCGTCCCAGGACCAGACGCCGTCCTCCACAGTGGGGAAGACGGATTCGAGGCCGTCGTCGGGGGGCTCGTCGGCCCAGACGTAGTAGTCGCGGTAGGGCGAGTCGGGGTCGGACCTGGCCTCCCGGAACCACGGGTGCTGGTCGGAGGTGTGCTGCACGACCAGGTCGAACAGGACCCGGATGCCCGCCTCCTCGGCCTCCTCCAGGAGCTCGACGACGTCGGGGACGGTGCCGAGCCGCGGGTCGACCGAGAGGTGGTCGGTGATGTCGTAGCCGCCGTCCTTGAACGGCGAAGGGTAGAACGGCAGGATCCACACGCAGGTGGCGCCCAGGCCGCGCAGGTGGTCGAGCCGCCGCGTGAGGCCCTGGATGTCGCCCCACCCGTCCCCGTTCGCGTCGCGGAACACGGCCGGGTCGACGGCGTAGATGACGGCGTTCCGGTACCAGAGCGGCTGCACGGCGCCTCCTTCGCGTTCGCGGTCCTCTTCGGTCACCGTCTGGTGCCCGCCGGGGCGCGCCCCGAAACCCGCCGCCGACCGGGCCGCATGCGGGTGCGTGCGTGAGTACGACGGGTCCGGCAGGGGTATCCGGTCCTCATGGACGAGCACGAGGGCGCCCTCGGCGGCGCCATGGCGTCGTACTGGATGGCCTCCGCGCCGGGCCCGGCGCGTCCCGTGCTCCAGGAGGACGCCGAGGCCGACATCGCGGTCGTCGGCGGCGGGATCGCTGGACTGTGCACCGCGCGCGAACTCGCGCTCGCGGGACGGTCGGTCGTGCTGGTGGAGGCCGACCGGGTCGCCGCTGGCGTCACCGGCCACACCACGGCGAAGCTCTCCGCCCAGCACGGGCTGGTCTACGCGCATCTGAGCGACGCGTTCGGCGCCGACGCGGCCCGCGACTACGCGACGGCGCAGACCGAGGCGATCGAGCACGTCCGCCGCACCGCCGAGGACCTGGGCGTCGACTGCGACCTGGAGACCACGGCCTCGTTCGTCTACGACGAGCGCGACTCGGAGACCGAGTCCCTGCAGCGGGAGGCCGAGGCCGCCCGCGAGGCCGGGCTGGACGCCGCGTTCACCACCGAGACGGGGCTGCCGTTCCCCGTCGCGGGCGCGGTCCGGGTCGAGGGCCAGGCCCAGTTCCATCCCCGCAAGTTCCTGCTGGCCGTCGCCGAGGACCTCCTCGCCCGCGGCGGCCGCGTCTTCGAGGGCTCCCGCGTCGTTGACGTCGCCGCTGAGGACGGCGGCCACCGGCTCGCCGTCGCAGGAGGTGCGGCGATCCGGTGCCGCGAGGCCGTCATCGCCACGCACTACCCGGTCGTCAACCGGGCGCGGCTCCTCTCCCGGCTCAAGCCGCGGCGCGAACTCGTCGTGGCCGCGCCTGTCCCCGCGGACGCCGACCCCGGCGGCATGTACCTCACCACGGCCGACGACACGCGGTCGGTGCGCACCGCCCCGCTGCCGGACGGGCGGCGGCTCCTCATCGTCACCGGGGAGGCGTTCACGCCGGGCGAGCCGGGCGTGGGCGAACGGTACCGCACACTCGCGGCCTGGACCGCGGACCGCTTCGGCGCCAAGGACATCGCCTACCGCTGGGCCGCGCAGGACAACGGCACGCCCGACCGCGTCCCCTACATCGGAGGGATGCCCGGCGGCGACGGGCTCTACGTCGCCTGCGGGTTCGGCGGCTGGGGCATGAGCAACGGCATGGCCGCCGCGCGCCTGATCACCGGACTCGCCACCGGCGCGCCGCCCGCGTGGGCGGGCCTGTTCGACCCCTCGCGCCTCCGCATCATGAAGGAGGCCGGACCGATCGCCGCCAACCAGAAGACCGTGATGACGCACCTCGTCGGCGACCGCCTCCGGCACGCCCCCGTCGCCTCGGCCGACGAGCTCGATCTCGGCCAGGGCGCGGTCATCCGCGTCGACGGCCGCCTGCGCGCCGTCTACCGCGACGACGCGGGCGACCTCCACACGCGGTCGGCCGCCTGCACCCACATGGGCTGCGTCGTCGGCTTCAACGACGCCGAGCGCACCTGGGAGTGCCCGTGCCACGGCTCCCGCTTCGGCACCGACGGCGCGGTCCTCCAGGGCCCGGCGACCGCGCCCCTCCGCGACGAGTCGGTCTGACATGGCACCGCGATGGCCCGGCGCCGCCCCGCCCGAGGACGCCGGCATCGACCGGCTCCGCCGGGCCGCCCGCTCCTGCGAAGGCTGCGACCTGTACCGCGACGCCACCCAGACCGTCTTCGGCGACGGCCCCGACGACGCCCGCCTCCTCATGGTCGGCGAACAGCCCGGCGACACCGAGGACCGCGAAGGCGAACCCTTCGTCGGCCCCGCGGGACGCCTCCTGGACCGGGCCCTGGAAGCCGCCGGCATCGACCGCTCCCAGGTCTACGTCACCAACGCCGTCAAGCACTTCAAGTTCACCCGCACCGAACACGGCAACCGCCGCCTCCACAAGAAGCCCTCCCGCGGCGAGACCCTCGCCTGCCGCCCCTGGCTCCTCGCCGAACTCGACGCCGTCCACCCCGACCTCGTGGTCGCCCTCGGCGCCACCGCCGCCCAATCCCTCCAAGGCCCCGAATTCCGCGTCACCACCCAACGCGGCCGCCTCCTCGACCTCGACATCGAAGGCGCCCCGAAGCCCTACCGCTTCCTCGCCACCGTCCACCCCTCCGCGGTGATCCGCCTCAGCGGCGACGAACGCGAGGAAGCCCTGACCCGCTTCACCGCCGACCTCCGCAAAGCCGCCGACGCCCTGGATCGATCGCGCTAGCCCTCGTCGGCGAGCTCCGCAGCCCACCGCCGCGACCACTCGATGACCGGCCCAAGAGCCTCGCGGGCATCATGCCCGAGCGAGGTGAGGGCATAACCGCCGTCGTCCAGCACCTCGACGATCCGAACCTCTTGCAGCTCCACAAGCCGCTGCCGCAGCACACTGGACGACATGTCGTCGCAGCGCCGCTGGAGCAGCCGGAAGCCGAGCGGCTCCTCCCCCAGCTCCCAGATGATCCGCAGCGTCCACCTGCGCCCGAACAGGTCCAGCGCCGCCATCAGCGACCGCCCCGTGGTGGACCCGCGGACCGGCCGCCCCGGCCTGGGCGTGGACGACGCGTTCATGACCCTCCGCCAACTCTTGTGCTTCTGATTCCGAAGCACTAGTATCACACATCGCACCACCGCTTCGAAATCCGAAGCGCTCATCCCGAGACAGGAGCGTTCCATGCCCAAGGGCTACTGGGTCAGCGTCTACCCCGCCATCGAAGACCCCGAGAAGCTGACGGCCTACAACAAACTCGCAGGCATAGCCGTCAAAGCCGCAGGCGGTCGAGTCCTCGCCAGCATCGGCAGCCGAGTCGTCGCCCACGAAGCCGGCATCCCCGAACGCGTCGTCCTCATCGAATTCGACACCTTCGAACAGGCAGTCGCCGCGTACGAGAGCCCGGCCTACCGGACAGCCCTGGCCGAACTCCCCGACGGCTTCGAACGCGACTTCCGCATCACCGAAAGCCTCACCTGACCCCGTCCGCGACCCCGAACCGGCTCGTCACCCAGGCACCCCCAACGAACAGCGCCCGCCCGCCTTCCCCATCGACCTTCACGCATGCTCGCCGAGCGAGTCTCCCTCCCGACCGCGACGTCCTCAACGCCGACGCCGGCTCTTCCTCTACGAAACGATAACCGCCGCATTGCCGGAAAGGTGGATTCACTGAACTGCTAGACCCCTGCTGGGAACTCGTGGCCATTCACGCATCACATTCTTCTGGACATTGAGTCCGCGTGGCCTCCTTCAAGCTAGTGTGCAATTTCGCATATTTGGAACACGTGAATCAAGTGTCAATTGCGCCCTACCAGCCGGGAAGTGACGGTTGGAGACGACATCACCGTGACACTGAGAACCTCACGTTGCAGAACGGCACTGCCTGTCAGGGACACGACATCACCCAAACGAGTGCCGGTAGGTGCGTGGAGGTTGGCGGCCGTCTACGGTAAGGTAATCGAATTCCTTAGCGGGTTAAACGCTCACCGCAGCCGTCAGCGGTCGCCAGCCGGTGATTGACATGGCGGAAACGACACATCAACGCAAAGGACCCACGATGGCGGCTTCTGCCCGTTCCTCTAAATCATCTTCGACCCAATCATCTGCCTCCCAGAACAAGCAGGCGGACCGCTCTGAAATCGCACGAAAAATCGCCAGGGAGACCGTTGAAAGCGACGCGCGCCGCTTGGAGGTCGCATCACAACTCGTGTATCGGACTAGCTGAATTGAGACAGATGTGGCGCATGATCGGTCCAGTGTCACCGCGGACTGGATTGGCGGTTCATCATGCTTACCTTGCTCGTTGCTCGAATTGAATCTGGCGTTACCTAGACGTTCGATGATAACCTGGATAGCCATCGAAAAATCTGGCGAGATTACAGGTGCATCATGGACGCTACCGTGTCACACGATCCTCTGTTCGAAATCGTGACCTCATCGACGATCCAGCGGAACACTCTTGCCGATTTGGCCGCCGAGAAGATCGCAGCCATCCGGATCCCGGATTTCCTTACAGCCCAAGAGCAGCAAGATCTCCTCGAACGTCTTCTTGAAGCCGAATTCGAGTCCTACGGTTCCGAGCGCGTCTACCCTCAGGTGATGCGATTCGGGGTCGCCGTGAGCGACTACAACGAGCATGGCACTCTCTCCGACCGTTACTGGGAAGCACTCGACAGTAATGGCGACATTACCGGCCGCCTGAAGCTGCCGTACGATCCGTTCAGGCTCTGCCGCGAGCGGATTGGAGCGGAGCTCCCTTTCCCTGTCGAAATCGGAACGCGGCGAGGGCGTAGCTTTGCACCCGGAGTCTTCCGCGAACCGAACAACGGTTTTCAAGTGCATTTCGATGATGCACGGCGGGAGTTTCCGACCAACTTGGTGGATGAGAACCTGATCGCACAGTTCGCGTTCAACCTGTATTTGAGCGTCCCAGAAGAGGGAGGTGAAACCGTCATCTGGCGACACCACTGGATGCCGGAGGATGAGTCGCATCGGCTGCCGAACTCATATGGCTACGCTGAAACGGTGGTCGCACGAGCGGAATCGCTGGAAATCCGTCCGAATGTCGGCGACGTTCTGCTGCTCAATCCGCGCTTCTTCCACGCCGTCAGACCGAGCCGGGGAGCCCGACGGATTTCACTCGGTTTTTCTCTGGGCCTGACCGATGACGGCCGCCTGCTCACCTGGGGTTGATCCCACGCTCTAGAGGACGGAGATCGCGCGGTACGCGGATGAAACCGAATGAATCGAGAGTTGAGATACTGAACCATGTCGATGGAAGTACTTAGATACACCGCGTTCTGCGATGGTCCCAGCGGCGGAAACCCGGCGGGAGTGGTGCTCGACGCAGCTGGCGCAAGCTCGGAAGAAATGCAGAAAACCGCCCGAGAGGTCGGGTACTCGGAGACCGCCTTCTTGCAGTCTGTCGGTGACGCGATCCAAGTGCGGTACTTCAGCCCCAAGGTCGAGGTACCTTTCTGCGGCCATGCCACGATCGCAGCGGCAGTCGCCTTCGCGGAACGCTTTGGCACCGGTGACATGCTCCTACGCACACAAGCCGGATACGTTACGGTCGCGACCTCACGTACCTCGGACAACGCTGTCTCCGCCACATTGACCAGTGTCGTACCGCAGACAGCGGCGCTGCCCTTGGAAGCGCTCGATTCGCTGCTGCACGCGTTCGGTTGGACGGGCGCCGCGCTCGATCCTGCGTTCCCCGTGAAAGCCGCATACGCCGGCGCATGGCATCCGGTCATCGCAGTTGACACACGGGAGCGTCTAGCTGCGCTCCACTACGACATGGACGCCTTGGCAACGCTCATGGCAGCATACGATTGGGCGACAGTCAACGTGATCTGGCGAGCCAGACCGCAAGTCTTCTTCGCTCGCAATCCGTTCCCGCCTGGAGGAGTCTACGAGGATCCGGCGACGGGCGCTGCTGCGGCCGCGCTCGGCGGATACCTCAGAGAACTTGATCTGGTCTCCACACCGGCGCGGGTCGAGGTCTTTCAGGGCCAGGACATGGGTAGACCCAGCAGGATCGTTATCGACATTCCAGCAGACCCCGCCAGCGGCATCAGAGTGACCGGAACTGCTCGCCCGGTCCAATCCCCAGTCGACCAAGGACCCCGGGGCGCATAAGTCCACGAGTTGGACTGTCAGTTCGATCTCGACAGGGGCGTTCAACGGCAGCTCCGGCACTCCAACGGTCGTTCGGGCGTGACGTCCCCGTTCCCCGAAGACCGCAACGAGGAGATCACTGGCACCGTCGATCACACTGGGCTGCGCATGGAAGCCGGGAACAGAGGCGACGTAGCCAACGAGCCTTGCGATCTCGGAGACGTCACTGAGGCTTGCGATCGAGTGGACGGCCGCCAGAGCGGCCAAGAGGCATTGCACGCTGAGGTTTCTCGCCTGTGACGGCTCGACCTCACCGCCGACTCGGCCCGATGCGAGGAGCCGGCCGTTGCGAAGCGGAATCTGCCCCGCGATGAACACCAGGTTCCCGACACGCTTCGCAGGTATATACGACCCTTTCGGCGCGCTAACCGTCGGCAGCTCAAGGCCGAGCTCCTGCAATCGATCGTATGGATCTGTCATGGGCGCAACTCCAACCGGGAATTGAGTTCAATCAGGAAACTGCTGTCGCATGCGCTCGAGCAGGTTTGATGTCAGCTCAGTGGTCGCATGCGTCATGCCGAGAGCGACGCGTTCTTCTTGATGCAGGTCCTTGAGATGTGCCCAAGCTTCGTCTTCACGACCCAGACCCAGGAGTACGACCCCTTTTTGATGACGCAACATGAATGACTCCGGGGACGGTGCTCCTGCCGTGGAGTGGTTTGCATCCTCCAGCGCGGCTTCGACCTCGTCGAGAGCCTCGTCCCAGCGTTCTCGCATCTGCAAGGCGGTCACCTTGGACTGCCGAACGAAGAGAGTCTGCGGATTGTCCGGGGGCCAATTTCGGTGCATGACTTCGAGGATGTCCTCGAGCATTTCCATTGCTTCTTCCACCCGAGAGTCCTGATAGAGGATCGCACGAGCAAGGCTGTGCCGAACCACCATCGTGTCGGAGTGTTCAGGGCCGCGAACCTGATGCTCGTTCTCGGCCCGAAGGATCTCCACCAGCAGTGGCTCCGCCTCACGCCATCTGGATTGTTCGAGGATCGAGCGGGCGTACTTGTGCCGACTCGCCAGCGTGTCCGGATCGTCCTCCCCCAGCAGTTGACTTCGCTCAACGATGACCTGCTTGAGCTCTGCTTCTGCTGCGCTCGCGTCACCGCGCTCAAGCAGAATCCGCCCGTACTCGTGTCGAAGCCCCAGAATCTCACGATCGCCGGCATCCAAACCGAAACTCCCGCACTCCTTGATGAGTTTCTGCACCAGGTCCTCGGCTGGTTTGAGGAGACCCGACGCGATCAGCCAGCGGACGGTCCTGCGGCCGAGCTCAACCGCGTCGGCGACCAGTTTAGAGTCGTCAATAGGCTGGCCTAGCAAGGTGTTCCGTACTGCTTCAACACTGTGGGGGGCCAGGTCGGACCAGACCTGCCAGTCTTTGCGCTGGTCTGGATCGCAATCGCGCAGAGCTCGCTCCAGAAGGGCTATGTTCAGCCGACAGTATTCGCTCCGATCACGCTCAATCTTTTCGCTCCTTCGTAGGATCCCCTGAAACACTGGATGCATCGAGACAACTGAGGCCCACCGCGGGTCGGATCGATCGAGTTCCTGGAAATCCACCAGTCCGAAGTCTCCAAGAATGCCCAACATTCGCTCCCAATCCCTTTCACCAAGGCGAGGGAACAGTGGCGACTGGTTAAGCAGGTCCGTGTTGAGAAGCGCATGATACGGGATGGGCGCGTAGGAGAAGCAGGACAAGGCCCTCAAAAGCGCAACAGCCTGCGGCGACCGTCGATCGATCAACTCGAGCGAGAGCATCAGCGTGCCCTCCACCGCACTCAAGCCCAAGGACTCAGCGGTTCCTCCGGCGGTCTCTCCAAGCGGCGACGAAGCCCAGTCTCGAAGTCGCTGCTGGTAACCGGCGAAATCCGTAGCCCCGCGTACAGCTCCCAGAGCACGCGGCCCCCGCGCCGACTGAAGGTATTTCGCAGCGGCCCAGAGCGCCAATGGCAGCCCCTCGAGCGCCTCGGCGAGATTGCGGGCATCTTCCAACGACCCCGCATCCCTGACCAGATCCCTGAGCATGTGCGCCCCCGCCAGGCCCTCCAGCGGCGGAACGACGTGCACCTCGCTCCACTCCCCCCATGCCTGCTCGTTTCGGTCCCGGCTCGTAACCAGCACCGCTCCATGGACCCCGACGGGCTTGCGCAGCCAGCCAGTTCCATCAGAGACGGGTCCGCCCGAAGGGTTCAGCACGTCCGGGTCGTCGGCGTTGTCGAAGACCAGCAGCCACGGCTCCGACAGTTCGTCAAGAAACTTCCAGGTCAGATCAGGAGGATGTGCGCGCCCTGACCAAGCCTGGTTGATCTGACCCGTGGGCACCCCGATCCGACTCGCGACTTCCCGCATGGAACCGCTGATTCGGTTCGCGGCGACCCACCAGACCTCCCAGCCTTCCCGTTCAGCATGCTTGGCAAGCTCAAGGGCGACTCGCGTCTTGCCCGAACCGCCGCCACCGGCAAGAACATGAACGCTCGGACGCCTGACCCCGTTGCGAAGCTCGCTTATCAACGCTTCTCGCCCTTGCGTCCTTTTGTTCAATCGAGCCAAAGGGGGGGCAACGGATACCTGACCCTCGCCCAGGATCATGGAGGTCGAATCGGGCGCCCGAGAGGACTTGTCTTGGGCGACCGCTTCACCGGCGAGTCTCGACTTCACCCATTTGGTGATCTTGCCGACGGAAACGAGACCATCCATGCAGAGGCTCCTTGAGGGATATTTAGAGCCACAACTATAGCGTAGTTTGTCTATCTCCCTGGTCCCATCGAAGCCGCGGACAATCCGGCACGGTCGATAAGCAGAATTGATCTTGCTCCGCAGCCGCACTGGACAGACCTGGACACGTTGGCAACATCCGGTCGACCTCCTGAGCTCACGACACGCAAGCAAGATCAGTTACCTCGAAGCATGATCCGACACCATGACACCTATCCCCGCCAGTCCGAATCCACCCTCCGCGCGTCGCGTGCAGATAGCATTGCGGAGGGCACCACTCAACGACGGAATTCGATGTTCTCACGATCTGCTCGGGACGCCGTCTGAACCAGCTTCCCTATAGACTTGGTGCTTATGAAGGACTCCTCGAGTAGCGGCCGTAGCGATCTATTCCGCGCCCACCTCGAACAACTCGAGGTGGCCGGGCCGGTGCTAAGCAACAGACTCGGCGCGAATCCCTCCAAACCGCCTCCAGCAGGTATCCGTCACCACATGACCCATCTGATGCGCATGCTGAGCCGAGATTTGACCGAAGATGGCAACCCTGAGAGCAGCAGGAAATTCAGATTCGAGCGTGACGGTGACGAGAAGCGACCTGTTTGACCAAGAACTGGTAGTCCACCTCTTCGCGCCGGTCGATGGCCCGAACGCTGGACCAGCCCACGAAGAGATCAGCGGCATTTGGGACAGATGCCGTGACAGGTTGGGTATGTCGAATCCCATCTCCCACACCGGGTTGCCGACCTGCCTGCCCACCGACTTCGAAGACTTCCCCGTCGAGAGCGCGATCGCGGGGATCGAAGACGGATCAGCGGATCTCCAGGCCATCGCCCGCCGCGACCATGACGTGGTCAACCTGTCGATCGCCTTTGCATCGCCGTACGACTCGCGCGCACGGAGACTGCGGATCGGTTCGGCCCTGCCTCCTGGCTGGTTCGAGTTCGACCGATGGTGGCGTGAGATCTCCAGTCTGGGAACTGATGCGCAACTCGGTGTGGTCACCGTGTTCCAGGCCCAGTCCGACAGAGACGTCGCCGAGCTCGCCATAGAGGTTCGAAATACGCTCCCCAGACAGGAGGAGCAGACTCGATGGTGGGAGCAACCTTGGACGAATCCGCAGGGGTTCCACGTCTGGGAGATCTCACCTCAAGACGAGCGCTCACACCGATGCCTCGCCGTGGTCGTTCCCCATCACCAGAGCAGCGCTCTCAACGAATGGACTTGGAGCCGCGGCGATACCGCCCTCCCGCCGCTGGCGCGTTACCTGATGCATGCCGCAAAGCTGCGCCGCCAGACACGGGTACGCGGCAACGGCCGGTCAGTGTCAGAACTACTCAAGCGCGCAGATGACAGGCGCGAGCGGTTGGCCGGGTCGGTCAGCCCCCTTTCTGGAGCAGGGACCGCAGAAGAAGACTGGAATGGATTGCATGCGGACGACATCGCACTGACCGGGGCCTTGGCCGAACTGCGGGCCATGCGGAACACCGTCAAGATCGCGATCGACAACATGACTGCGACCATGCCAGAGCTTTGCGGCGCCGACCTGCAATTCGCTCAGCGGTTGCCGAAGCAGCTCGACGATGATGTGGAGTACCTGCACACGGCAAGGGAAGCCGCCCGCGACATCGTGACGGCATGGCGTAGCCACTATGGATCGCCGAGCCAGGGGTCGCAACCCACGGCTCGACCTGTCTTCGGAATATTGCACCCCGACAATGCGCCATCCGCCAAACCCCAAGGACGTCCACAACGCACTTTGGTTCGGATGGGTTTCGCGGTAGATATCGTCGAATACAGCTTGCGAACGGCACCGGCAAAGGATGCGGCACAGGAGCGCCTGAAGCACCTTGTGCTGGGGGTGCTTGACGAGCTCGGCCTCAGCATCAAAGAGACGGAGCACCAGGGCACAGGCGACGGCATGAACGTATTCCTTCCCGCCTCGATCGAACTGCACCGCGCCCTCCCTCGCATCATTCGGTCGTGGGATGAGAAGCTCGCATTCAACAACAAACAGTACACTGATCGACTTCGGTTGCGACTCTCTCTGGCAGTAGGGCCGGTTGGCGTCGCGGCAATCGGCCTCAGCGGCAACACAATTGTGGAAGTCGTTCGCCTGGTCGAAAGCGATCCGATTCGCCGCGCAATGATCGAGAACCCCGAAGCCGATCTTGCAGTACTCGTCTCCGATCAGCTCTATGAATACGTCATCGGAGAAGGGCACCTCGGTCTGGAAGCAAATCGCTTCACCCGAGTGGAAGTGCAGGTCAAGAAGTACAACCGCCCTGCATGGCTTTGGATGTCCAACCTAGGAGGTAGAGGGTGAAGAAGTGGAGATACGGTTTGGATGCGATAACGTCGCGGCGTTCAAAACCGGACGCAGAAAACGCGTGGAATACGCTCTTACTGATCAACGATTGGATCAAGCACGCCGAGATCAAGGCAGCTGCCGCATTGACCGCATGCGGAGTTCTGGGCGGAGCACTTTTCACACTAGTTCGAACCGAGTTCGATTCGGGAGTTGCCTTCCGCATTTCGGCAATCGTGTGCGCCATACTGCTCCTCGCAAGCTGGTTCAGTGCCAGCATGGCCCTCCGACCGAGAACAAAATCCTCTAGCAGTGCCATAAACCTACTGTATTACGACCATGTCGCGACCATTTACCGGGCTCGCCCAGATGCCTACATCAACGATCTCAGCGATCTCATTCAGCATCCGGATGCGCTTACCACGGCGATCTCGCAGCAGATCTGGGCGAATGCAGCAGTAGCCCATCGGAAATTCCTCTGGGGAAACGCCGGCATAACCGGACTGCTACTCTCGTTGCCTTCCTTGTCTGCCGCGGCCATCTTTTCACTCGCGAACGTATTACTAGGTCGTGTTTGCGAACTTTGCTTCCAACCGAGACTGATCGCTACTCGGAAGCTGATTCAAAAGCCTAGCTCGGGTGACGTCCTGCACGGGATGAACTGCTAGGCACCGAAAGCGGCTGAGCCTGGCTCGGAAAGCAACTTGGACCCGTCCTCCAGCTCGACGACCCTCACCATGACCCAGCGTCCGCCAGACGCATCCGCAGCGTATGTGCTGAGGTTCCCACCGCTTGTTCCAGACCCTTCGTTCAGTGCGGCGAAATCGTTGCTTCGCTTGAGAATCCCGGCCAACAGCTGCCGCACCCGTTGCCCGAGGTCGATCGCTGTCGGGGACGGTTCAATAGGACCGACAGCAATCAGCACTTCCTCCGCGCCTATCGCCGAAGCCAGCGTACCTTCCACACCAGGCGGTTCCTGCTCATCCCGCCTGAAGGGATCACGTAGCACACGCCGGAATCATCATCGATGAGATGGGCTCCGTCGTCGATGCACGAGCCCGATAGTGGCGCTCCCTTGGCGGGACCGCGCTGTACGCGGTCGGGATCGTGGTCTCGGAGGCCTACAACGCCGCCATCGAAGCCGAACTCACCGCACGACTCGGCGTCGCGTTCGCCGACCGGCCGGGGCCGGCGAAGGCGAACCGGTCCCTCGGCGAGATCGACGGCATCGACCCCGCGGTCCTGAAGCACTTCTCCGCTCGTCGCACCGCGATCGAGGCCCGCTACAGCGCCCTGCGCTCGGAGTTTCGTGCCCGGCACGGGCGCGACCCGGACCCGCAGGCCGCCTACGACCTCGCCCAGCAAGCGACGCTGGAGACCCGCGAAGGGAAGGCAGCGCCGCGCAGCCTCGACCAGATGCGCACCGATTGGACCGCCCAAGCGCTCGCCCGATTCGGACCCGATGCCCTCCAGCACGTCCAGACCGCCGTTCCCGGCGCACAGCAGCCGGAGGTTGAGGCTCGGCTGGAACCTGGGGAGATCAAGCGGCTCGCTGACGCCGTGATCGCGCGGGTCGGTGAGGAGCGAGCCACCTGGGGCCGGTGGAACCTCCACGCCGAGGCCGCACGAGCGATCCGCGACGTCGATACCGTGCTCGGTCCCGAGGAACAGCGCGAGGTGGTGGATCGGATCGTCGCTGCCGCGCTCGGGGAAAGGCATTCGATCCAGCTCGGTAGCGAGGCGCCGGTGACCGAGCCGGTGTTGTTGCAGCGCAGCGACGGCACGAGTGTGTTCAAGCGCCACGAGTCCGACCGGTACACCTCGCAGGCCGTCCTCGACGCCGAGCAGCGGCTCGTCAAGGCCGCGCAGACACCCACCGTATGGTCAGCGAGCGCCGCTGCTGTCGCGGAGCGGATCACCGGATTCGAGGCCCGGCATGGGAAGGTGCTGGATTCGGGTCAGCGGGAGCTGGTCACTTCGTTCACCACCGACGACCGGCTCCTCGCTGTCGGTATCGGTCCCGCGGGGTCGGGCAAGACGACCGCGATGCGCGCCTACAAGGAGGCCCTGGCCGCCGAAGGGCGCCGCCTGATCGGCCTCGCGCCCTCGGCGCAGGCCGCGAACGTCCTTGCCGCCGACCTCGGCATCACCTGCGACACGATCGACAAGTTCCTATGGCAGATCAACCCCGGCAACCTCCGCAACGGCCCCGAACTCGTCGCAGCGCTCCGCAGGATCGAAGACGCCCAAGGCGACCGACGCGCCGGAGGCGACGCAACAGTCCTCCCCACCTCGGTCCATGATCTCCGTCCCGGGGACGTGTTCCTGGTCGACGAGGCGTCGATGGCCGGGACGTTCAACCTCGACCGCATCACCGCCCTCGCCGGGCATGCAGGCGCGCAAGTGCGGCTCCTGGGCGATGACTGCCAGCTCGGTGCCGTCGCCTCCGGTGGCGTCCTCCGGTTGATCGCCGCTGAAGTCGGGGCGACCGAACTGCGCGACCTCCACCGCTTCACCGACCCCGCCTTCGCCGAATCGTCACTTCGTCTCCGAGAGGGTGATGCGGCCGGGCTCGACTACTTCCAGGACCGCGGACGGCTCAAGGGCGGGTCCCGGGACGCGATGCTCCATGCGGCCTATGCCGGATGGAAAGCTGATGTCGCGGCCGGGAAGTCGAGCCTGATGATGGCCTACGCCAACACCGACGTCACCACCCTCTCCGCCTGGGCTCGCGCCGACCGGATCATCGCGGGGCAGGTCGCCGAGACCGGGGTAGCGCTCGGGAACGGGCAGACCGCGGGGCGCGGGGACTGGATCGTCACCCGCCACAACCAATACGACCTGAAGTACTGCGGCGGGAAGGACTTCGTCCGCAACGGCGCCACCTGGGACGTCCTCGACACCGGCCAGGACGGGTCGCTCAAGGTCAAGTCCCGCGAATCCGGCGGCACGATGACGCTCCCGGCCGAGTACGTGGCCGAGCATGTCGAACTCGCCTACGCCGCCACCGTCCACCGCTGCCAGGGCATGACCGTCGATACCGCCCACCCCGTCCTCACCGACCAGATGAGCCGCGACGCCCTCTACGTCGCCGCCACCCGCGCCGCCCTCGCCACCTTCCTCTACGCGGTCACCCACACCGAGATCCCTGCCGACCCCGACCGCAAGTTCGACCGCCCCAAGTGGGAACCCGACACCACCGCCGCCCGCGAGATCGCCGAACAGATCCTCGCCCGCGAGAGCGACAACCTCTCCGCGACCGCGACCGACCAGCGACTCACCGCCCGATCCGGCGACCTCCACGAGCTCATCGCCCGCTACCGCACCGCCACCGAGATGGCCGCCGACCACCACTACGCCGAGCTCATCACCCGCATACTCACCCCCATCCTGGACGCCGAGCACTTGGCCGACATCGAGGCCAACGGCCGCGGCGCCCTCGCCGGGACCCTCGCGGGGGCCGAAGCCGCCGGATGGAACCCCGAACAGATCCTCACCCTCGCCACCGCCCGGGGACCCGTCGACGACGCAGGCTCGGTCGCCGCCGTGCTGATCGGCCGCATCAACGGCCACATGGAGCGCCACACCCCACCACCCGCAGGCGCTCAGCCCACCGCTGATGACCTCCCCCGCTACCGTGGGCTCCTGCACGCCCACTTCCCTGACGCCAACCTTGACGACGAGACCGCGCTCCACCCCCGGCCCGTCCGGTTCCCGGCTAACGCCGCACACTCGGCCGAGCCGACACGGGCCGCCGATCGCTACCGGACTGAACTCGCCGATATCCTCGGCTCGGAACTCGCCGAGCGTGTCGCCGCCGAGCGGGCCTGGCCCGCGGTCATCGGGTCACTACGCCGAGCCGAAGAAGCCGGCCTGTACTCCAACGAGGCGCTCCATCGCGCTGTCGCGCAACGCGACTTCGACGGCCTCGACTCCATCGCACCCAACCTCGCCTGGCGCATCGAACGCCAGACCCGCCTCATCGAACTCGACCCCACCCACACCGGCCAAGCCTGGCCCGCCCTCGCCTGGACCATCAAAGCCTGGGAAAACGCCGGCGGCGACGCCACCGAACTCATCGACGAACTCGCCCCAAACCGCACCCTCACCGGCCTCGCTCTCGAAGCCGGCCACGAACTCACCTGGCACCAACGCCTCCAGACAATCGAGCACGGACCCCACCAGCTCCCCTGGGCCGCAGCACCCGCCTCACTCCACCACAGCGACGCCGTCCCCACCGAACTCCGCGACTACCTCGACCACGTCGCCGACGCCATCCGGGCCCGCGTCGACCACCTCGCCGACCACGCCATCACCGAGCACCCCGCCTGGACCGAAGCCTTCGGCGAGGCCCCTACTGACGAGCCCACCTACAACCGCTGGCGCACTGCCATCGCCCTCGCCGCCGCCCACCGCGACCAGATGCGCATCGAAACCGACGACCCCGCCCACCCCTTCGGCCCCTACCCCGAAGAAGGCCGCGCAGGACACCACTCCTGGTGGGCTGCAGCAAGCGCCGCCCTCACCATCGACAGCCCGGACGTTCCCGCAATCGCCACCGGCCTGGCCGCGACTGCAGAACAGCAGCTCTCCATTGCCATCGCGCACGACATCTACGATGCGCTTCCCGTCACTGAACGCGAAGCCGTTCACGAGCAGATCGCATCTACCTGGGGATCAACCTGGCAGCTGATCGCCCGAGATCCGTCGGTAGCCGCGAGCCAAACCATCCTGGCCGCCGACCTTGTCCAAGTACTGTCCGATCGCGAACTGCTCACGCCCGAACTTGCTGCTTGTCTCCGAATCACCGCTCCACACCTCGAAAACAAACAGCACGAAGAGGCCCGACACACCGTTTCACCGCTTCAACAAGGTGGGAACAGTCTGAGCCTCCAGCTCACCCACAGCCAGTCGAACTCGATGACCTCTCCCCGACTTTGAGCGGGCCCAGAGCTAGTCATCGGTCGTCTCGCGGTCGGGGCTCGGCTGGATTGTGTTGGGTGCTCCAGCCGAAGAAGTCCCCGTGCGGGAGATCGTCAATCCAATATCCGTACCGGTTGCCGAGGATGGTCAACACCGATGCGGAGTCGATGGGGTTCCGGTTGAACTGCAGACCCCATCCGAGCGCGGTGGCGGTTGCCGACATTCCCAGGGCGAATTCGAGCGAGACCCGCGTGACGTCGCTGGGTTCGATAGAAGGATCGTCGGGCGCTTCAGGCCGGTGTTGTTCTTCACGGAGGTGTCGCTGGTAGCTCTCGATGGCCTCGGCAGTGTGAGTGCCGTGGCGCGCCGTGATTCTCGCGTTTATCACGAGGTTGGCAAGGGCATTGAGCAGATGCCAGTCCTTCCAGCCGTCGGTTCTGAGCTCGGAGAAGACAGCGAATGCGCTGGGATCGGCCAGGAGCCGCGGCAGGCTGTGCCGCAAGACTGGAGGCAGGTTCTCATATCGGGCCCGAACCTCCGCCAAGGCTGTTTCGGTTGAGTAGCCGGGCCCTGGTGTGGTGGGTGATTTGAGGTGTGGGGCGCACCGATCAGGGAAGTCGTCAGGGTCACCGAGCGGGGGTACGTGAACGGCGGCGGCGGGACTGCGGTAGTCGGCTCCATTGAGGTCGGCGAGTTCGCGGTATGGGCGTCCAAATTCGAGTTTGTGGGCGAGGCCAGATGCGAATGCCTGGTTCAGGAGCCCGAGGAACTCGCGCGCGGGCAGCATGGAGTGCGCGATCAGGATTTTCACCGCGACTTTCAGCAGTTGCCGTGGCCACCGGTCGACGTCGACTGGCCCTGTTGGTGCGTCGACGATCCAGCGGTCGGGGTGTTCCTGGCTGCTTTGGGCGTCGAAGTCGAAAGTGCCGGCCCCCGAGCGGGATGGTGTTCGGACCTCGATCTCGAGATCAGCAGGAAGGAAGAGCGGGTCGAGTGAGGCGAGCTCGACGAGAAGTACTTGCATTGACGCGGTGAACTCTTCTGCAGCGAGGACAGAGGTGCGGTGGTTGTCGGACACAACTCGCCATCGCAGTCCGAGGGCGGAGAATCGGGTCTGCCATTGACGGTCGGCATCAGCAAACGGGGCTGCGGTCATGTCGTCGGTGGACTCGATCCACTGTTGCTCGTCCCAGGAGGTGGTTTCGTTGGATTCGGTAATGCTCTCGTAAAGATGCTGGCCGAATCCGGCGACGTCAAGGATCTGTCGGAGCGGATCTACTAGTGCGGGCCGGTGCTGTTGCGCGGCAATGAAGGTGACTTGCTGTTGAGTGATCGCGTATTTGAGGTAGGGGAAGCGGCCGAAGTTGATCGGATCTGCGGTGTACTGCAATTGTGCGAGGAGTGCGACGGCAGTGGTCTCGGCCGAGGTGATCCAGGCGCCGGCCTGGTGGTCGTAGCTGGCGGCTTGGAAGAGGGCGCGAGGAACGTAGTAGCGATCGTGGTCGTCGGTCGACTGCATGGCGATGGCCGCGACAGCGAGGGCGTACTTCTTTGCGGCCAGGGGCATGTGGAGGTGGCCGTAGATGTCGGCGATGATGTTCATGGCATGGAGGGATTCGTGCAGGGTGTCACCGTGCCACCAGTTGATCTTGGCTTCGTGCAATTCACGGAGCGCATGCAAGAGCTGACCGGTCCGAGCTAGCTGCATTGCACGTTGCAGACACTGGTGCGCGACCTTATCGTGAGCGCCTTGAGCTGCCAGGACAGCGTCAAGACCGTCCCGGACCTTGGAGTACTGGGCGTGACCGACGAGGATCGGTGTCAGGAGGCTGAAGCGCTCGGTGAGGGCTTCGATCGGGAGCATCCGTGCGTCGGGCAGCGCGTCGACGAGTTCGACCAGTGCAGCCATGCCGCCATCGAGGTCGAGGAGTGGCATTTGCGGATGGACTGGGGGAAGGTCTCCGTAATCGAATTCTCCGACCGGAATCTCAATCTGCTCCCCTGGGGGAAGCGGATGCTCAGCAATCAGGGTGTTGTCGATCTGCAGTGCCAGCGTCACGGTGACTTCAAGCAGGATAGATCGAGCATGGTGATGCGGGCTCGCCTCCAAACAGATCCGGGTGCGCTCGCGCGTCTGGTCGATCCAGGCAGCGACTTGGGGCCACGTCAAGTTGGAAGTACCACTGACCGAGGAGGCGCTGCAGTATTGCAGCAATCGACTCGCATCCGAAAGCAACGTCGGGCTGTTCACCGAGTTCAGCTCCGCGAAGAAGTCGAGAACGTGCTGCTCGGCCGGAACCAGAGTGCCGGTGCCGCGAAGATGAGCGACGGCCAGTTCGTATCGGACACGCTGACGCATCTCAAGGTCAGGGTGACTGTTAAGAATCCGCTCAGTCAGTTGCATCCAGCCAGCGAGATCGCGACTGGCATCATCGTGGAAGGTGGCGTATCGCAGACAACGGGAGAGTTCGAGAAGGTCGCCAAATGCGCTCGGCGGCTCGGTCCGGGCTTGCCAATCGCCTCGCAATTTCACATACCACCCAGGCAGCGACGGATCGGGCTCCGGAGGAGGAGGCTGCAGTTCCGCAGGCAGGTGGAGGTATTCCTCTGCGATCCAGTAAAGCTCGGGGTCCGCGAGCAACTCAGACAGGGCTGCACCGTCCACGATCTCCAGTTCAACTCCGTGCTCGGCACGAACCTCGTCCTGAACCTCATGGCGAATGCCGGAGGCAAGCCCCTCAGAGGTGAAGAAGTAGACCTGGTCGACCGGGGTGCCCTGGGAGCAGATCGATTCCACATCGCTCTTGATCTTGGTGCGAAGATCCTTTGATCGGAGGGTGCAGGCACATGCAACGGTATCTTCAGTTGCCAACGCGAGGAACCCGACGGAGAACGGAAGCTCGTCTTTCAGATAGGTCCTGAAAGTCTCAAAGTCCCTGCCCTGATCGCCCTTCGCTGAGACCGGCCCTGTTGCCGGGATGACATTGCTGACGAAGCGCGCCTTAGTCACATACCGACACAGATGCTCGAACTCATGATGAGCGTTCTGACTGCCCAGATCGTGCAATCTGAAACGAATGAACTGAGCGAGTTGTTCTGGGTTCGCCACGGGATCGTCCTCAAGAGGTGCGGGAGGAGCCGCTAATCGGCGGCTACCGGTTAAGGTTAAGCACCACGCTAACGCAATGCTCCGACAAGCACAGTTCGCGCGTCGAGCTGCTCGCGCAGAGTGGTGCCGTCGGCGATCCGCTGGTACTGGAGCCGTTCGGTGAGCTCGATCTCCAGGGTCAGGGTGCGGAGGACATCGGCGAGGGAGGCGTGGAGGAAGACCACGCCGTCGTCGGCGAAGACCCAATGATGCTCGATGACCGCGTTTGTCCGAGGCGGATGGGCCGATGAGGTCGGCTCCGGTGGAGCAGGGGTGGCGAGGTGCGGCAGGGCAGGCGCCGGCCTTCTGACGGCAGCACTCCTTTCAGTGATGCAGATCCACAACAGAGCCCGTGCGGCGTTAAGATGTGGCACTGAATCGGCCAGGCCGCACCGGTCGCCCGATTCCGGACTGGCCGAAGGAGTTCGCTCATGAGCCGCCACAGCAATGGCTCGAACACGGAACAGGGTGCGACGCTGTCGCTTCTGACGCTCACGCCGGCATTTTCCGAGGCCGATCACGGGCTTTACACCGATGCCATCACCGTCAAGCTCCAGGAAAAAGCGGTCCGAAACATCGCCCTGACCGGCAGCTACGGGACCGGCAAGAGCAGTGTCCTCGACCAGGTTGCCGCGGACTACAAGGGCAAGAAGGCCATCCAGATTTCCTTCGCCTCCCTCGGCATCGCCAAGGCCCATCCCGCTCCAGGCGTCGAGCCATCGCCAGCCGACACAATCACCAACCTAATCCAGAAGGAGATCGTCAAGCAGCTGCTTTACCGCGAGGATCCCGTGCGGCTGCCCGGGTCACGGTACCGACGAATCAGCGGCCTCCGACCCTGGCGCGAGGTCGGAATCGCCCTCGCCCTCGGCCTGCCGCTTTTCCTCCTGTTCGCCCTCGCCGGCTGGACGGACAAACTCTTTGCCTTTGCGCAACCAGATCTGGGCCGATGGGACCATCTCTTCGTCGCGCTGAGCTCGGTCAGCTTCATCCTCGGACTCCGGCTGCTTTTTCACAACCAGATCCACATCGATCAGATCGGTGCCGGATCGACGATTATCTCGCTCTCCACTCCGACCTCGACCTACTTCGACGAGTACCTCGACGAAATCGTGTATTTCTTCGAGGTCACCAAGCTCGACCTGGTCATCTTCGAAGACCTCGACCGGTTCGAGGACCCCCACATCTTCGAGACGCTCCGGGCACTCAACACGACGCTCAACGGCGCCAAACAACTAGGTGGCCGCACGATCCGCTTCATCTACGCGATCAAGGACAGTATCTTCGACCAGCTCGGCTTCGCCCCGAACATTGGTGCCGATCAATCTGAGCCCAGCGTGGCCGCAGACCGGGGCGACGCCGCCGCCGGAGAAGTTGCCCGCGCCAACCGCACCAAGTTCTTCGACCTCGTTATTCCCATGGTCCCGTTCATCACCCACCGAAACACGCGCGACCACATGTTCCGCATCATGAAAGACCTCGACCATAAGGTCTCCCTGGAGCTGTTCGACCGCACCGCGCGTCACGTCGCCGAGATGCGACTGCTCAAGAACCTCCGCAACGAGTTCGCCGTGTTCCGCGCGAAACTCATCGGCACCGACGGCAGCGGACTCGACCTCCAGGACGATCAGCTCTTCGCGATGGTCCTGTACAAGAACACACACCTGTCCGACTTCGAAGCGATCCGGTTCGGCACCAGCCTGCTCGATCAGCTCTACCGCATCGGACGAGACCTGGTACGCAAACACATAGCCCGACTCGACTCAGAGGCGACTGCCGTCCGCCAGCAGCTCCAGCGTCTCGACGCCGCAACTGAGAGGGCAACCAACCTCGGCGACAGGCTCATCGCTGACCTGAGTCGCACCGCTCGCCGACTCCTGGGAACGATTAGCAACTATCAGTTCGAAGGCGCGGTTGTCAACGAGGACAAGCTTCGTTCCCCCCAGTTCTGGGATCGGTTTCTCACCGGGACCAATCCGCTGATAGCAATAACGAATCGCGGTACCCAACTCCAGGTCGCACCCGAGGACGCTTCGGAAGTTCTCGATGGCCCCGTCGCCCTAACCGACTGGGACAATGATGCTCGCGAAGCATTGACGGTGCGCCTCATCGACATCAAGCAAAGCCGTGACCACCTACTCCATGCTGACATGCGTGAACTCGCGGCAATGACCGACCTCACCATCACCTACAACAGCGACCAGATGACCTTCCTGGACATCGCCAAAGTTCTCCTGCAGTCCGAACTCGCCGTCGAACTCATGCAGCACGGGTATCTCAACCGCGACTTCACCCTCTACACCGCGACCTACCAGACCGAACGCGTCGGTCCCAAGGCCGCGAACTTCATCATGCACCACGTCGACCCGAACGTGATGGACGAGCAGTTCGACCTGGACCCCGACGATGTCGAGGCCGTACTTCGCGAACGCGGCAGCAGCATCGCGAACCTCGCAATGCTCAACATCGCCGTCTGGGACTACCTCCTTGCCAACGAACACCCCCTCATCGGCAAGTTCGTCACCTGGTTGCTCGACTCCGGCGAGGCACGGCACCGTTTCCTCACCGCCTACCTTGCCGGCGGCAAACACCAAACCGAACTGATACGCGAACTCACGGCAACCTGGACCAACATCTTCTCGTTCCTCGTCACCGACCTCAACGCCGACGAACCGACCCGACAGGCGTACTTCGATACCGCCCTGGGATCGCTCGCCTCCGAGATCCACTACCGCACCGACACCGCAGTCCGCGAGTACCTGGAACAGCACTATCCCGAGTTCACAACCCTGACCACCCACGACCTCACCGCCGAGTCCAGCGAAGCGCTCGCTGAGTTCATCAGCAACGTCGACGCTTCCTTCCCCTCGCTCGCGCCGCTGTCAGAACCAGCACGAAAGATCGTCGTCACCCTCCAACGTTTCCCCGTCACCCGGCAGAACCTGATCACAGCGCTCTGGAAGCCACAGCACCTGACGCTCGACGAAATTCATGTCAGCAACCGGTACGTCTACGTGCACGTGCTCGACCACCTCGAGGCCTACCTCAACAACGTCCTCGACCAGGACGAATACCGTCTCGCACTCAGTAGCACGCCTTCCTACATCACCGTGCTCGAAGACCTCGCCGAGCGCAAGTCACCCCACCTGGCCACTGTCATCGAACGTTCCGCACCCGGCTGTCAAAACCACTTTGTGACGGCATTCCCCGAGTCCGCCTGGCCATTCCTGGCAGCCGCACATCGCTTCCCCGCCACCTTCGCCAACATCACCGCCTATGTGGAGTCCATCGGTGGAATCGATGCCGGACTCGGTAGCCTCCTGACCGCGGAGAAGCAGATCAGCACAGACGGCGAACCCGAGGAGGAACGAGCCGCGCTCGCGTATCTAATCCTCGCCGCTCGGTCAGCGATCCCCGATCCCCTGGTGAGGGTCCGCCTCGTCGTCAGCCTCAGCCTCCAACACCGCCTCGTACCCGACCAGATCGAACCAGAACCCGGAAGACTCATCGGCTTGCTCATCAAACGCCGCATCATCGAGGACGACGCCGCGACCTTCGCTCTGACGCGCGACACCGACTGGGCGACTAGGGAATTCGCGATCACCACCTCCAGCGCATTTGCGCACTACTGCTCTCCAAACGAGATTCCCGAGACCGACCTCCCTATGCTGCTGGAAAGCAAGCAAGTTGCTGGGAGTATCAAAGCTGACATCATCACGGAGCTACGCTCGTTCACTCCCACGAATCGACGCGACGCACTTGAAGCCGCTGCCCGCTACGCGCGAAAGCACAACATCCTCCTCCCACTCAAGGAGATCCACCGCATTGCCGTCGCTTCCGGCTCCGCACCCCTGGTCCTTCCCTTGCTCGAACCTCAACTGGATCAGTGCTCGCTATCGGACCTCAAGCCGATCCTCGCCGCCCTTGAAGGCGAATACGACCAGATGACCTCCGCCAACGGGCGACGCCTCAAGCTGCCACTCACACACGCCGTAATAGAACTTGCGCACCGCTTGCAGGCGCTCGGACCCGTGAGCACCGTTGACCCCAATGGTTCGGTGCTCAAGGTCAACATGCGCCGCTCATGAACCCGTCTTTGCCTGGCAGGCGTAACAACTCAGCAGCGAGGTTGGGGACTTTTGAAAAGCCTGCCACGACACAAGCCACAATAGTGACCTGAAACACTGAATCAACGTCTAGCGTTTTTGTGGGTGCCGGGGAATCATGGTTTATCCGAGCAACGAACGAGCAACAGGTATGGAAAACCCGACTCCCTCTTTCGAGGAAACCGGGTTTCACCTGGTATTTCGTGGTAGCAGGAGTCGGATTTGAACCACCGACCTCCAGATTATGAGCGTGGCTCTCCCGGATCGCCTTGAGTGCTTGACCGCTTCTGTCAGGTAGCTCCGTCCTCTCCCCCGTACAGACTGCGGATGATGGCTTGGAGTGCCTGGAATGCCTCTGCTGGGTCAGGGGCGCTGCTGGCGAGGTCTGCGAAGGTGCGGTTGAGGTGGCGCCAGAACGCCGTCGCATCGTCGGTGCCGGGTGGGGTTTGAAGGAACCAGCGGTAGCCGCGCGGGCGCGGTTCCAAGCCGGCTTCAGCCAGGTGCTCGTCGATCGCATCGTCGATGTCGCGCTGGTCCTCGTGAGTGCGGGGCTCTTGCGAGGTTTCGGTTGCGCCGTCGCGCTCCTGAATGGTGTGCACCCGGTAGTCGCCGGGATGCAGCGGTGTGCGGCGGACGCGTTCGGAGTCGGCGGCTGCGGCGATGAGTGCGCCCCAGCCATTCTCAGTCAGTTCCAGGTACTCCCTGCCTTCAATGCGTACGAATCCTCGTGCGTCGGCTTCCGGGAGCTTGGTGATGACGGGGGCGTCGTGTTCGGGTGTGCTCATTGGGTGTGCTCCTGTGCCCGGTCGGGGAAGTAGCAGTTGTCGTCGCCGTAGCAGTTGAAGGTGAGGGTCCGGAGGGTGTCCATGCCGTACCGGGAGCCACCGGCGTCGAACTGGCCGGAGAGCTCGGCATAGTAGGGGTTCGAGTTGTTTAGGCGCTCGCCGTTGATGGTGCGGCTCTTCCAGGAGACCGCGGCTGGCCCAATGGCGGGTTTGAAGGAGCTGGAGCCGCATATGGAGTCGGGCAGATTGTTCTTGTCCTCGCGGCAGGTTAGGTTCAATCCGACGTAGGCGATGGCGGGGCCGGTGCTCCAGGCCAGGTTGATCGTCCATTTCGCTTGGCGGCCGTTGAGGTTGGTGTTGACGTTGACCGAGAAGGTGCCGATGACGCCGTCCTGGTTCCCGTAGGCGGCATCGGCACGGGAAGAGGCGAGGTAGGCGGACTTGACGCGGTGGCAGACGTTGCCGACGCACCAGGTGTCGTCCTCGTCCCGATCGGGAACGCCTGAACTGGGGCCGGTGCACACCCAGTTCGCTCGGTGTTCACGCAGGGCCCGGTCGATGCACGATTGCAGCGATTCGCCTCCGGTGGCGGGACTGGCGTTCGCGACCGCCGGTACCGGTGCGGCAAGCACGCACGCGAGCGCACTCACGATGAGGAGCGGCAGCAACCTAAGAGTCCTCAATGCTCACACCTTTCGGCAGGTACAAGGGTCTTGACCATAGACGCCGCGCCCGGCTCGAAAATCGGAACTGGAAGGGTTTCGCGGTGTCGTGTCGCCGACAGCCATTGACACACCTTCCTGCCCGTGAGTTAACATGCGGAAATATCGCAATGTCGCACATTCAATAGGGAGCACGCATGGCGAGGAAGACGCAGGTCGTCCTGATCGATGACATCGACGGCGGCAAGGCTGACGAGACCGTCAATTTCGCACTCGATGGCCAGGCGTACGAGATCGACCTCTCCGATGCGCACGCCAAAGAACTGCGGGATGCGTTGGAGGAGTTCCAGGAGGCCGGCACCCGACTCGGCCGCTACAGTCTCGGTGCCGCGCGAGGGCCCGTCCGGCAGGCGTCCGAACCACGGCGCGCCTCAGCTGATCGCGACCAGAACAAGGCGATCCGGGAGTGGGCCGAAAGCGCCGGCAAGACCGTCGCGCCCCGTGGACGCATCCCTCAGGCGATCATCGACGAGTACAACGCCGCCCACAACTGACCTGCAGCAAGGACCGGCCTCGGCAGCTCGCCGGGGCTGTTTTCACGTGGGCGGACCAGGATTCAGCCCGTTGGAACGAAGTCGACAAGCAGAAGCATTGCGGCCCAGAAGGACTCAACGAATCCAACTTGACTGCGACCGAGGTCACATTGAATGAGGCTTTCCAACAGCAGCGTGCCGGTGGATCCTGGTTGATCTAGAGCAACGAATGAGCAACGGGAGCCGAGAGCGCCGTTTTTCTCAGTCGAGGGCACCGCGAATGACCTGGGTTTTTTGAGTCGGGACGACAGGATTTGAACCTGCGACCCCTCGCTCCCAAAGCGAGTGCGCTACCAAGCTGCGCCACGTCCCGGTTTGGCCGCTGCGCGGCCTTCGCAAGGGTACAGCACTTCGGCGCGGGGGCGCTGGTCGGTGTTCGGGGTGGGGTGGTGGGGGTTGAGCTGGGGCGGGAGGTCAGATGGTGGGGGCGGCGGGGCCGTTGAGGAGGCGTTTTGTCAGCTTGGCGACGATCATCCAGACGAGGAGGACGAGGGGGAGGCTGAGCAGGCCGAAGAGGACGACGAGGGGGATGAAGGCGCCCCAGTCGCCGGCGCCCGCGGCCCAGGCGCGGGGTTCGGAGTAGCCGGTGAAGAGCGTGGAGCGGCCGGGCATGAAGCGGGCTTCCACTCGCTGGCCCTCCTCGCAGCGGCCCTCGACTTCGATGCGGGCGTCGGTGGCGGGGCCGCCGTCACCGGGGGTGAAGGTGCCTCGGCAGACCTGTTCGTCGCTCGTGTCGACGGCCGACTCCACGGTGGCGGTGCCGGGGGTTCCGGCGGTGCCGTGGGACGCCTTGTAGCCGTCGATCAAGGCCATGGTGTTGGCGTACAGCGCAAGCGGGAACATGGCGAGCATGAGGACGGACACAGCGAGGAGCAGCGCGACGAT
The DNA here is from genome assembly GCF_037034145.1 of Glycomyces sp. MUSA5-2. Classification (NCBI taxonomy): domain Bacteria; kingdom Bacillati; phylum Actinomycetota; class Actinomycetes; order Glycomycetales; family Glycomycetaceae; genus Glycomyces; species Glycomyces sp. MUSA5-2. The sequence continues at coordinate 406,179 of NZ_JBAGKG010000002.1, read as the reverse complement.
TGCGGGGTGGGGACGTTTGGAGTCGTCGCCCATGGTCGGCTCCCGAAAGTAGGTCGGAACGGTCCGTCACAGGATGCACCGGCGGGGCAAGCACGTGGTCGGAGGGTCACGCGGATTTCGCCGGGATCGCGGCAACGCACGCGAGTCGGGCACGCGTAATTGGTGCGGCCGGGGCGAGGCGCCCCGGCATCCCCACGAAAGGACGACATCGTGCCGAACACGAACGAGCCGTTGGGAACCCGCATCCGCCGCGTGCTGGCGGCGGGCGGTGCGCTGACGGCGGCCGCCGCGGCGGCCGCGGTCATGCCGGGGCAGGCGGCGGTCGCCGTGCCGGAGGAGGACGCGTGCGTGCTCCAGGAGCTGCCGATGCCGGAGGACAAGTACTTCAGCATCGTCACGGGCATGAGCGGCGACGGGTCCGTGGTCGCCTACCGGGCCTACCCGGCCGGGCTGGAGACCTACGAGCGCTACCCGTACCTGTACGAGGACGGCGAGGTCACCGAGGTCCCGATGCCCGGCGAGGACCAGTCGCTCAGCGGCGTGAACGAGGACGGGGTCGCGGTCGGATCGGCCTGGGTCGACGGCGGCATCCGGCCCTACGTCTACGAGGACGGCGTGCTCTCCGAGCTGGCCGCGAACGACGGCGGTGCCGCGAACGACATCAACGACGACGGCGACATCGTCGGCATGAACGGCCAGGACGTGATCGTGCCGGTGGTCTGGCGCGAAGGCAAGGTCAAGCCCGAGGCGCTCCCGCTCCCGGAGGGCGCGAGCAGCGGCAGCGCCAACGCCATCGACGACGAGGGCAACATCGCCGGGGGCGTCAACTACGACGACGGGACCCACGCGCCGTACGTGTGGCACGCCGACGGGACCGGCGAAGAGCTGGCGCTGCCCGACTGGGTCGACCCCGCCGCGGTGATGGCGTTCTCCACCAACGACATCGCGGGCGATTGGGTCGTCGGATACCTGCTCACGAGCGAGGAGGAGAACGCGGTCCGCTGGAACCTGGAGGACGGCACCGTCGAAGTGCTGAAGCTCAACTACGCGCCCGCGATCAACGGCGACGGGCTCACGGGCGGCGCGAGGGACCCGGAGGCCGCGGTCGTGGACGCGGACAGCGACCTCACGTTCCTGCCGGGCCTGGTCGATCCGGCCCAGAACTGGTTCGGGGACATGGTCTCCGAGGTGAGCGAGGACGGCGACCGGCTGGCGGGCCAGGTGTTCGCCGGTGAGGACGAGGCCGGGAACCACATCCTGAAGGCCGTGCTCTGGGAGTGCGACTAGCGGAGGAAGGGGCCGGGTCCGCCGCGGCGGGCCCGGCCCTCAGTCGTCCCCGTCGCCGCAGCGGCGGCGGGCGCACAGGATCGGGTGGAGCAGGTGGGCGAGGTCGTGCTGCCCGGCGACGGGGCGGGCGAACTCCAGGCGCATCCAGCGGCGCCGCTCGGCGGAGTCGGGGTCCGGATTGAGGTCGAGGACGATGCCGTAGCGGTCGAGCCGCATGGCCTGCGGCGAGCAGTGCGCGAAGGCCGCGGGGTCGTCGAGGAGGCGGCGCAGGTAGTCCTCCAGCTGGGGCAGGTGGTGGTCGGCGAGGTCGTGGAGGAGGTCCTGCTCGCATTCGTGGAGCGGATCGGGCTCGGCGGCGGCGTACGCGACGGGGTCGAGGATCTCGGTGGCGCCGCCGCGGTTGAGGGTGATGCGCGACGGTTCGAGGCGGTGGATCGCGACGCGGTCGCCGGTGTCGGAGCCGACGTCGAAGAGGTCGGCGTCGGCGCTCGACGCCGCGTATTCGAGGACGGCCGAACGGGTCTCGCGGGCGGGCACCTGGTGCAGCGTGCCGACGATGCGGACGCGGCCGAGGCTGGGGGCGCCGAGTCGGGGCGGCACGTCGTCGACGGTGAGCGACAGGCGGACCGGGCCGTCGGAGCGGGCGAGGCGGGTGGCGAGTTCTTCCCCCGCGGGGGCGAGGAGCAGCGGGCGCCCGAGGCGGTCGGCGGCGTGGCGGATACCTGCGACGGGGAGGCCGCCGAGGTGGCCGTCATCGAAGCGCACGAGGCCGGGCAGCCGTCCGCGGGCCAGGGTGCGGGCCGTCTCCGCAGCCGATGGGCGCATGGCGCCTCCTTCCGTCGGGACCGTGAGGTCAGTGCCGTGAAGTTAGCTGAGCCTACATGAATTTAGGTTTGCCTAACAAGTACCTCCCGGGGAGAACCGGCCACATGGCTGAAGCGGCCGGGCCGCGGCCGCGGCGAGGATTGCCGTATGGACACCACCCCGCCCCTCCAAGCCCACCACCGTCGCGAGTGGATGATCGCCGCCGGGCTCATCCTCCTCGCGCTCGTCCCCTCGATCGCCGGGGCGTTCCGCATCGGCGAGATCGCCTCGGGCGCACCGGAGACCGACGCGAACGCCCGGTTCATGCAGATGCCGCTGCCGGTCGTCATGCACATCCTCGGCGCGCTCGTGTACGCCATCATCGGCGCGTTCCAGTTCCTGCCGTGCCTGCGCCGCAGGCGCAACGGCTGGCACCGCTTCGCCGGGCGGTACCTCCTCGTGCCGGCCGGGATCATCGTCGCGTCCACAGGGCTGTGGATGACCGCGTTCTACGACGTGCCGCCCACCGACACCGGCCCGGTCGCGTTCTCGCGCTACGTGGTCGGCACCCTCATGCTCGCCTTCATCGGCCTGGGGATCGCCGCCATCGCACGCCGCGACTACGTCGCGCACGGCTCGTGGATGATCCGCGCGTACGCGCTCGGCATGGGCGCCGGCACGCAGGTCCTCACCTCGGGCCCGGCGCTCATCATCTTCGGAGACCCGGACGCGCTCATGCGGCTCGTGCAGATGGACGCCGGGTGGATCATCAACGCGCTCGTCGCGGAATGGGTCGTCGCCCGGCGCCGCCGGGCGCTGCGACTCGAAGCGGTCCCGGCATGAACCGGCTGCGGCGCATCGCGATCGGCGCGTGGGCGCGGCCCCGGGCGGTCGGAGGCGAAGGCCCCAGGGCCCGGGACGCGATCCTGATCGCGGGCGTGGCCCTCGTGTCCGTGTTCGAGGGCGCGGTGCGGCCCGACCTCGAATGGCCGCTCGCGACCGCGCTGGTGACGATCGCGATCCTCCCGGTGCTGCTGTGGCGCCGGTCCGCGCCGCTGGCGAGCGTCGCGGTCATGACGGCGTCCACGTCGGCCTTCGCGCTCGCGCACCGCATCGCGGGGATCGAGCCGAACGCGCTGGTGGCGACGTTCGCGTTCCTCACCGTGCCGTACGCCGTGTTCCGCTGGGGCGCAGGACGGGACCGGGTCGTCGGCGCCGCGGTCGTGACGGCCGGGTTCGTGTTCACGAGCCTCCTCGGGAGCGACCCGGTGGCCGACCTCATCGCCGCGGTCGCGTTCATGGGCGGCGCCTGCCTCATCGGGGCGCTGCGGCGCGAGCGCGTCGAGTCCCGCGCCCGACAGGCGGACTCGGTGCGCTCGCGGGAGCGGGAGGCGCTCGCGCGGGACCTGCACGACACGGTCGCGCACCACGTCTCGGCGATCGTCATCCGCGCGCAGGTCGCGTCCGCGGACCCGGCGCAGGTCGCGGAGTCGCTGCGGGTCATCGAATCCGAGGCGCAGGCGGTGCTCGCGGACATGCGCTCGCTCGTGCGCACGCTCCGCGCCCCCGCGGGCCTCGCGCCGACGCCGGGCCTGGAGGAGCTGGCGCGCCTCGCCGACCCGGGGCCGCCGCCGGTGGACGTGCGGATCGACGCGCCCGTGGCGATCCCGAGCATCGTCGCCTCGACGCTGTTCCGGATCGCGCAGGAGGGCGTCACCAACGCGCGCAGGCACTCCCGGGGAGCGAAGGGGATCGAGGTAGTGGTCGAAGTGGACGATGCGGCGGCGCGGGTCACCGTCGCCGACGACGGCGCGCCGCCGCGCCCGGCCTCGGGCGAAGGCCATGGGCTGCAAGGGATGGCGGAGCGCGCGGCGCTGCTCGGCGGCGAGACGAGCGCCGGGCCGGGCCCGGACGGCGGCTGGACGCTGCGCGCGTCGGTCCCGCTGCGGGGTGCGGCATGATCCGGGTGCTCGTCGCCGACGACCAGGAGCCCGTGCGCACCGGCCTGCGGCTCCTGCTCCAGTCGCTGCCCGATGTGGACGTGGTCGGCGAGGCCGCCGACGGCGTCGAGGCGGTGCGGCTCGCGCAGGCGCTGCGCCCCGACGTGGCGCTCCTCGACATCAGGATGCCAGGGCTCAACGGGATCGAAGCGACCTCGCTGCTCGCCGGGGCACGGATCGCCGAGCCGATCGCGGTCGTCGTCATCACCACGTTCGACCTCGACGAGTACGTGCACGGCGCGCTCCGCGCGGGCGCCAAGGGGTTCCTGCTCAAGGAGTCGGGCCCGCAGCTCATCGGCGAGGCCGTGCGCGCCGCCGCGAACGGCGACGCGCTCATCTCCCCGCAGGTCACCGCCCGGCTCCTCGGCGAGTTCTCGCGCCCCGCGAAGCAGGTGCGGCAGCCGAGCCCGCCGCTCACGGCGCGGGAGGAGGAGGTCCTCGCGCTGCTCGCGACGGGCCTGACGAACACCGAGATCGGCGAGCGGCTCTACCTCTCGCTCGGGACGGTGAAGACCCACATCGCGGGCGTCCTCGCGAAGCTCGGCGTGCGCAACCGGGTCGAGGCGGCGATGTGGGCCTACGAGACGGGCCGCGTCCCCTAAGACAGCGGCTCGCCGGTCTCCAGGAGCGACTTCAGGCTCGACAGGAGCGCGGGCCAGCCCTCCGAGACCATGTCGCGGGCGGTGCTCCCGTCGGGGAAGCCGTCGTGGACGACCGTGAGCTTGACGGCGTCACCGGCGGGTTCGAGCTCGAAGCGGACCTTCGAGCGCGGCTCGGCGGCGAGCTTGGCGAGCACGTCCTCGGCGACGCCGGCGCGCGCGGCCCATTCGGGCGTGAAGGTGTGCCACGTGTACGACAGGCGCCGCGGCGGGTCGTATTCGAGGACCTCCTGGCCCGGCGCCGCGGTGGTCGCGCCGCCCTCGGCCCACGCCATCGGCGAGCCGGGCGTCCAGTCGGTGTCAAATGCGACGCCCCAGTACCGGGTCGTGAACTCGGGTTCGGTCAGGGCCTGCCACAGCCGTTCCGGCGTGGTCCTGACGTGCGTGACGTAGACGAAGTCGTTGCTGCTCATTGCCCCTCCAGCGCGGTCGACCGCAGCAGCGTACCGGCGGCGCGCGGCCCGATGGCCCGTTCCGCGGAATCGAGCTATCCTGGAGGCGGACGCGGCCCTGGGCCGACGCCCCGGACGAGTTCGCCGTACCCGGTCACGACAAGACGGCGGAGCAGATATCAGCGCTCGTCTTGGAGGTGCCGCCATGGCATGGGTCGTCCTCGTTCTCTCCGGAATCCTCGAAACCGTCTGGGCCGCCGCGCTCGGGGCCTCGTCGGGCCTCTCGAAGCTGCGGCCGAGCCTGCTGTTCTTCGTCGCGCTCGCCGGGTCGATGGCCGGGCTCGCCTACGCCATGCGCAGCATCCCGATCGGCACCGGCTACGCGGTATGGGTCGGCATCGGGGCGGTCGGGACTGCCGTGTACGGCATGGCCGTCCTCGGCGAGCCCGCGACCGTCCCGCGGATGCTGTGCCTGCTCCTCATCGTCGCGGGCGTCATGGGACTGAAGTTCCTGCACTAGGGCGGCGTCAGAACGCGGTGTCGATCGTCGGGGCCGCGAACGCGGTCAGGGCGAAGGCCGCGGCGAGCAGGCCGAGGCCGATGCCGCGGGTGCGGCGCGGGCCGAGGGGCAGGGCGGCGATCACCAGCAGGACGATGGCGATCAGGTAGAACAGGGCTTGGAACGCGGCCATGGAGGGCTCCTCACGTCAGGGCCGACCGGGGTGTCGGCCTGCGAGGGAGGTACCCGAAATGGATCGATGAACACCGATTCTCGACCGTGCTTTTCGGAGTGTGGGGGCGGACTGCCCGGAGCGCCGTTCCGGGCCCGGGAACGGCGAAGGGAAGGGGCCCATCGCTCCTTCCCACTTCAGTTTATACAACGACTCCCGCGCCGCCGGGTGCATCGGGGTGCGCAAATGCCCTCTGACCTGCTGCACAATATGCATCCTGACCACGAGACGGGAGCCGGGAATGCGATTTCTGATGACGACCTTCGGGTCGCGCGGGGACGTCGAGCCGATCGCGGGGCTGGCCGCCGCGCTGCGCGCGCAAGGAGCGGAGGCGGTGGTGTGCGCGCCGCCGGACGAGGAGTTCGCGCAGCTCCTCGGCGGGCTCGGCGTCGAGCTGGTGCCGATGGGGGCGCCGGTGCGCCCGCAGATCAGCGGGCCGAAGCCGCCGTCGATGGCCGACGCGCCCCGGCGCGCGGCCGGGCTCGTCGAGGCCCAGTACACCGCGGTTGTGGCCGCGGGCGAGGGCTGCGACGCCGTCCTCGGGACCGGCCTGCCGCCAGTCGGGGCGAGGCTCGCGGCGGAGCGGCTCGGGACGCGGTTCGTGTACGCGGGCTTCGTCCCCGGCGTGCTGCCGTCGCCGCACGTGCGCCCGCACGGCCGGCCCGGGAAGCCGTTCCCCGAAGGCGAGACGGACAACCTCAAACTGTGGGAGGTCGACCGCGAGAACCTCCACGCCCTCTACGGCCCGCCGCTGAACGAACGCCGCGCCGAACTCGGCATGAAGCCCGTGACCGACGTACGCGCCTACCTGCTCGACCACCGCCCGTGGCTCGCCACCGACCCGGAGCTGGGCCCGTGGACGCCCGCGCCGGGCTACGAGGTAGAGCACACGGGTGCGTGGTTCGCGCCCGACGACCGGCCGCTCCCCGCGGCCCTGGAGGCGTTCCTCGACGCGGGCGAAGCCCCCGTCTATGTGGGCTTCGGGTCGATGCCGTTCCAGTCGGGCCGGGACGCGGCCGAAGCGGCCGTCGCGGCGATCCGCGACCAGGGCCGCCGGGTGGTCGTCTCGCGCGGCTGGGCCGACCTGGTGCCCGACGGCGGGGACGACGCCTTCGCCGTGGGCGAGGCCAACCACCGCAGGCTCTTCACGCGCGTCGCCGCCGTGGTCCACCACGGCGGGGCAGGGACCACCCACAAGGCCGCGCTCGCGGGCGCGCCGCAGGTCGTGGTGCCGCAGATCGCCGACCAGCCGTACTGGGCAGGGCGCGTCGCCGCGCTCGGCGTCGGTGCGGCCCATGACGGTCCGAACCCGACGTACGAATCGATGACCGCGGCGCTGCGCACCGCCCTGGCGCCCGAGACGAAAGAGCGTGCCGCCGCACTTGCCGGACGTATCCGCACCGACGGCGCCGAGCGCGCCGCGCGCCTCCTCATCGAAGGGAACTGAGTTGACGAGTCCGTTCGCACTCCCCGACCGCCTTGCGGCCAAATCAGATCCGGCGCTCATCGCCGACGACGAGCGGCACTTCGCCGCCATCGCGGCGAGCCTGGAGGCATCCATCGCGGACCTGTCCGCGCGCCTGGAGGAGACGCTCAAGGCCGAGGGCGGGTCGGGCCAGTACGACGGCCAGCACGCCGCCGACCGCGACCGCGACATCCACCGGCTGACGAACCGGCTCCAGACCTTGCGCCGGTACGGCCTGGACCTGTGCCTCGGCAAGGCCGTCGACGATGCGGGCGACACCGTCTACATCGGGCGGATCGGCCTCACCGACGGGCAGGGCCGGCGCCTCCTCGTGGACTGGCGCTCCCCCGCGGCCGAGCCGTTCTTCGGTGCGACGCACGGCGATCCGATGGGCCTGGAGAGCCGCCGCCGCTACCGCTGGACCGGCGACCGGATCACCGACTACTGGGACGAGGTCTTCACCGCCGACGGCTTCACCGGCCACGCCGCCGCGCTCGACGACCAGTCCGCGTTCATCGCCAGCCTCGGCACCGAGCGCTCCGACCGGATGCGCGACGTCCTGGGCACCATCCAGGCCGACCAGGACGCGATCATCCGCGCCGGGTCGGGCGGCGCGCTCGTCGTGGACGGCGGCCCCGGCACCGGCAAGACCGTCGTCGCGCTCCACCGCGCCGCCTACCTGCTGTACTCCGATCCGCGCCTGGGCCACCACCGCGGCGACGTGCTCGTGGTCGGCCCTTCGGAGCCGTACCTCGCGTACGTCTCCGACGTGCTCCCCAGCCTCGGCGAGGAGGGCGTCCAGACCTGCACGCTGCGCGACCTCGTGCCCGGCGGCGCCGACGCCGCGGCCGAGACCGACCCGGAGGTCGCACGGCTCAAGGCGAGCGCGGACCTCGTGCGCGCCATCGAACCCGCCGCGCGCCGCTACGAGCAGCCGCCGAAGCGCGGCCTGCGCGTCGAGACCAACTGGGGCGACGTGTACCTCAGCGCGGCCGACTGGGCCGACGCGTTCGCCGCGGCCGAGTCGGGGATCGCGCACAACGAAGCGCGCGACCAGGTCTGGCAGGAGCTCGCCGAGATCGTGCTGGCGAAGCTCCCCGACGACGCCGACGTCTCCGAGGAACTGCTGCGCCGGTCCCTCGCCCGCAACCGCGAGCTCCTGGCCGCGTTCGACAAGGCCTGGCCGGTCATCGAGCCCACCGACCTCGTCGCCGCGTTCTGGGCCTCGCCGGAGTTCCTCGCCTGGTGCGCCCCGCACCTCAGTGAGGAGGAGGTGCAACGGCTGCAACGCAAAGACCCGTTCGCGTGGACCGCGTCCGACCTGCCGCTGCTCGACGCCGCCCGCCGCCGCCTCGGCGACCCCGAGGCCTCCCGCAACGCCCGCCGCCGCGAGGCGGAGATCGCCTCCGAGCGCGAGGTCATCGACAAGGTCGTGGAGGACCTCCTCGAAGCGGGCGACGGGAACGTCGAGGAGATGATCCTCCTCAAGGGACTCGACCTCCAGGACGCCCTGGTCCACTACGAGGACCTGGAGACCGCCGACCCGGACCTGCTCGCGGGCCCGTTCGCGCACGTCGTGGTGGACGAGGCGCAGGAGCTGACCGACGCCGAGTGGCAGATGCTGCTCCAGCGCTGCCCGTCGCGGTCGTTCACGATCGTCGGCGACCGCGCCCAGGCCCGCCACGGGTTCACCGAGTCGTGGACCGAGCGCCTGGAGCGGGTCGGCATGGGCCGCATCGATATCAGCTCGCTCAGCATCAACTACCGCACGCCCGAGGAGGTCATGGCCGAGGCAGAGCGGGTCATCCGGGAGGCGCTCCCCGACGCGAACGTGCCGACCTCGGTGCGCCGCAGCGGCATTCCCGTGACGCACGGCCCGCTCGCGGACCTCGACGCGATCCTGGAGGAGTGGCTCGCGGCGCACGCCGACGGCACCGCGTGCGTCATCGGCGCTGCGGACTTCACGCCGCCGCCGCGCGTCCGCTCGCTCACGCCCGAGCTGTCGAAGGGCCTCGAATTCGACCTCGTCGTCCTCGTGAACCCGGACGGGTTCGGCACCGGCATCGAAGGGGCCGTGGACCGGTACGTGGCGATGACCCGCGCGACAGGGAGGCTGGCGGTCCTCACCGGCTGACCGGTTCGTCGATTCGCGTGCGGCGATGAATCCGGTGATCCAGTCTCGTCCTATCCCCAGGAACCCTGATCCACGAGGAGACGACATGACCGATCCGAAGACGCACACGCTGGACGCGCCCGGCGCCGAGCTGTACTACGACGTGCGGGAGGGCGAGACGGCGAACGCGCCGACGCTGCTGGTCATCGGCTCGCCGATGGCCGCGGCCGGGTTCGTCACGCTCGCCTCGCACTTCCCGGACCGCCGCGTGGTCACCTACGACCCGCGCGGGTCCGAGCGCAGCCGCCGCACCGACGGCGCCGCCGAGTCCACGCCCGAGGAGCACGCCGACGACCTGCACCGGGTCATCGCGGCCGTCGGCGGGCCCGTCGACGTGTTCGCCTCCAGCGGCGGCGCCGTCAACGCGCTCGCGCTCGTGGCGAAGCACCCCGAGCAGGTGCGGACCCTCGTCGCGCACGAGCCGCCCGCCGCCAGCGCCCTCCCCGACCGCGAGTCGGCCCTGGCCGTCATGCGCGACATCCAGGACACCTACAAGACCTCGGGGTTCGGCCCGGCCATGGCGAAGTTCATCGCCGTCGTCATGTACGACGGCGAGCTCACCCCGGCCTACCTCGACGGGCCCGCGCCCGACCCGGCGGCGTTCGGCCTCCCGACCGAGGACGACGGCACCCGCGACGACCCCCTGGTCGGCCAGAACATCGTCACCTGCGGCGCCTACGAGCACGACTTCAAGGCGCTCCGGGCCGCACCGACCCGCATCGTCATCGCGGTCGGCGCCGAGTCCGGCGAGACCTTCGCCGCCCGCGGCGGCCGGGCCGTCGCCGAGCGCATCGGCGTCGAGCCGACGGTGATGCCCGGCGACCACGGCGCGTTCCTCGGCGGCGAGTACGGCCAGACCGGGAAGCCCGACGAGTTCGCCGCCGCGCTGCGGGAGATTCTCTCGGCGTAGGCGAAACAGGCACGGGGACCGCCGGGACGCCGGCGGTCCCCGCTTCGTCTTCGACCGTTCTGACCCCTAGGCAGGCCCTAGACTGGCGCCCATGGCACGAGCGTGGAGCGTCCGGTGCCCGGCTGGCTGAGCGCGGGCGGGTGGGGCCTGCTCGCGGGCGGCGCGCTCGTCGCGGGCGCGCTCGTCGGGTACCTGGTCCGCGTGCCGCAGGCGGTGATCGCGGCGGTCATGGCGTTCGGGTCCGGCGTGCTCATGTCGGCGGTCGCGTTCGACCTCATCGCCGACGCGAACGAGCGCGGCGGCCTCGTCCCGACCGCGCTCGGCGCCGTCGCCGGGGCGCTCGCCTACACGCTCGCCAACGTGGTCCTCGCGCGCCGCGGCGCGCGGCACCGCAAGCGCTCGGGCGCCCAGCAGGCCAGCGAGTCCGATCAGCCGGGGTCGGGCACCGCCATCGCGCTCGGGGCGCTGCTCGACGGCATCCCGGAGTCGATCGTCATCGGCACGAGCCTCCTCGGCGGCGGGCCGGTGAGCGCCGCGACCGTGGTCGCCGTGTTCGTCAGCAACGTCCCCGAAGGGCTCTCCAGCGCGGCGGGCATGCGGAGGGCCGGGCGCGGGCGCGCCTACGTGTTCGGGCTGTGGACACTGATCGCCCTCGCCAGCGGCCTGGCCGCCGCGGCGGGGTACGCGTTCCTCGGGGACGCCCCCGCGACGCTGCTCGCGGCGATCACCGCGCTCGCGGGCGGCGCGATCCTGTCGATGATCGCCGACACGATGATCCCGGAGGCGTTCGAGGACGCCCGGTTGTGGACGGGGCTGATCGCGGTCCTCGGCTTCCTGGCCGCGTTCGCGATCGCCCAGTGGTTAGCGGGCGTGGGCCTCGTTGTAGCGGGCGACGACGCCGTCGGGGAGCTTGCCGCGGGACTTGACGGGCAGGTCGTTCTCCTCGGCCCAGCGGCGGATGTCGCGGTTGCGGTCGCGGTCGTCGCGGGTGGGGACGCGGGGCGCGCGGGGCGGGACGGCGCGCGCCACGTGGTAGCGGCCCAGCTCGGTCCCGAACTCGCGGTAGGCGGTCAGGCGGTCGCGGAGCTCGTCGGCGTGGGCGCCGGAGAGGTCCACGCTGTACAGATAGCCGTCGATGCCGAACTCGACCGACTCGGCCGCTTCGCTCCCGTCGATGTCGTCGAACAACGTGACCACGGTCTTCTTCGCCACGGCTTCGCCTTCCTAACAGGATTGTGACCAGTGCCGGTGCGCATTGGAGCGCAGCAGTTCCGCACATACTAGCGAAACGGTCCCCCCTGTCGGCTGACGCGGGCCCCGCGTGTGGGCCCGCCCGACCGGGCGGGCCCGGCGGCTACTCCAGGCGCAGCGCCGCGGCGGGGCACAGCTGCACCGCTTCGGCCACTTCGGTGTCGCAGTCCTCGGCCTCGTCGGCGAGGAGGACGACGCGGCCGTCCTCGTCGTTCTGGTCGAAGTACTCGGGCGCGGTCAGCGCGCACATGCCCGACCCGGCGCACTGCTCGGTGTCGGCGACGATCCTCACCACGGCCGTTCTCCGTTCCCTCGACTGCTGCGTATATGGAGACTATACGTATATGCAGGGCGGCGGGTCAAGCGGGGAGGACGAGCGTGTTCCGCCAGCCGCCTTCCGGGGTCGGGGCCCAGGTCAGCGTGCCGCCGAGGAGGGCCGCGCGCTGCTGGAGGCCGAGGAGGCCGTGCCGGGAGCTCGGCAGGACGACCGGGGTGCGGGTCGGCGCGGTGTTCGCGATGGTCACGGTGACCGCCCCGTCGGCGTGGGCCAGCGCGATGTCGGCGCGGGCGCCCGGGGCGTGCTTGCGCACGTTGGTGAGCGACTCCTGGACGGTCCGGTAGATCGCCCGCTCCTTCGGCGGGTCCAGGTCGGGCAGGGCGCCGATGCGAAGGGCCGCTTCGATGCCGCTGTTGCCGACGAGGTCGCCGAGCTGCGCGAGGGTCGGCTGCGGGGCGAGCCCGGTGGGGCCGCCGCCTCCGGCGCGGAGCACGTTCACCATGTGCCGCAGCTCGTCCAGGGTCCGCACGCTGAGCTTGCGGATCGTCCCGGCCGCGTCCTTGGCCTCGGGGTCGGCGGTGCTCACCTGGAGCGCGCCGGCCCGCACGGCGATGAGCGAGACCTGGTGCGAGACGACGTCGTGCATCTCGCGGGCGAGCTGCGCGCGCTCTTCGGCGAGGACCTTCTGCGTCGCCATGAGCTGCTCGTGCTCGCGGGCCGCCGTGATCTCCTCCAGGCGCGCGGACAGCTCGCGGCGGACCTGCACGAGCTGGCCGAGGAACGCGGCGGCGGCGGCCGGGGCCAGCGCGTAGGCGATGCTCGCGAGCCACCACGAGTCGGCGAACAGGTCGGCGGGGCCCGATTCGAGCGGCCAGATCATGCACATCGCGAGGACCACCGAGCCGACGGCCAGGAGCCAGCGCCGGTGGGTGGCGGCGGCGAGCGTGTAGAGGGCGATGAGGGGCGCGGCGGCCTCGCCCATGAAATAGGCGGTCGGGAGGGTCAGCGCGAACACGGCGAGCGGGAAGCGGCGGCGGAACGCGAGGGCGGCCACGCCGATCGCGGTCGTCGCCATCTCGAAGGTGAGCGGCGGCCACCACCAGTACGTGAACCACAGGTCGGCGGCGGCGACGGCCACGAGGACCGCGTCCGTCATCCACGGGCGCCAGCGGCGCTTCACCGGTCGCCCCGCAGGAGCCCGGCCCGCTCGGCGACGAGCGCGGCCTGGACGCGGCCGTTGACCTTGAGCTTGGTGAGGATGGCGCTGACGTGGTCCTTGACGGTGCCGACGCCGAGGTAGAGCCGGGCGGCGATGTCGCCGTTGGAGAGCCCTTCGGCGAGGAGCACGAGGATCTCGCGTTCGCGGGCGGAGAGGCGCTCGACGGCCGCGGAGGAGCGGGTGCGGCCCGCGAGGTAGCCGTCGACGACGGTGGAGGTGACCTTCGGGGAGAGGACGACGCCGTCGGCGGCGAGGGTGCGGACCTGCACGGCGAGGTGCTCGGGGTCGGTGTCCTTGAGGAGGAACCCGGCGGCGCCCATGCGGAGCGCGGCGGCGACGTACTCGTCGGTGTCGAAGGTGGTGAGCATGGCGACGACGGGCGGCGCGGGGAGCGCGCGGAGGCGTTCGAGGATGGTGAGGCCGTCGACGTCGGGCATGCGGATGTCGAGGAGGACCACGTCGGGGTGGAGGTGGGCGGTCTCGGCGAGGGCCTGGCGCCCGGAGACGGCGGCGACGACCTCGATGTCCCCGGCGGCGTCGAGGATGTGCTGGAAGCCGGTGCGGATGAGGGCTTCGTCGTCGACGACCAGTACCCGGATCATGCGGCCTCCTCTGTTTCGGTCCCCGATTCGTAGCACGCGCGCGCCACTCCCCGCGCGTGCGGCGCACTCCGGGTGTGCGCGTTCTCGCAGTTCGGGGTCCTGGAAGGGTCCGGGGTCCCCGCCGATCGGCGGGGGCGGAACGGCCGGGCGGCGGGACGGCCCCGTCCCGGCGGCGGGCGCGGTCCCGCGCATCGAGGGATGGGAACGGCCCCCGGCCCGCCGCACCCTGGCTGCATGACTGACACCATTGCATTGCGGGCGAAGGAACCGGGGTCGCAGGACCCCGCGCTCGCGCCGCCGCCGGACCGGGGCGCGTCGATCGGGCGCATCGTCGGCCTCGACGCCGCCCGCGCCGTCGCCGTCTTCGGCATGTACTACTCGCACGTGGGCCCGTGGTCCGACGAGTTCGGGACGTGGAGGTCCTTCCTCATGGACCTCCCCCACGGCCGCTCGTCGGCGCTGTTCGCGACGCTCGCCGGGCTGTCGCTCGTGCTCATCGCGGGCGGCTCGGAGCCGAAGACGGGCCGGCCGCTGCGCCAGGCCGTCGTCAAGATCGCGATCCGCGCGGTGCTGCTGCTGGCGCTGGGCACCTGGCTCACCAGCACCGGGACGTCGATCGTGGTGATCCTCGCGTTCTACGGCCTGTACTTCCTGCTCGCGCTGCCGTTCATCAAGCTGCGGGCGCGGACCCTCGCGATCCTCGCGGCCGCGTGCGGCCTCGGCGGGCCGATCCTGGTGCAGCTCATGTGGACCGCCACCTGGACCGAGGGCTTCGACGCGCACGACCCGCTCGTGCGGTGGGGCGGGGACGGCCTGCTGTCGCTGCTGCTCATGGGCACGTACCCGGCGATGGCCTGGATGGCGTACATCTTCACGGGTATGGCGCTGGGGCGCTTGGACTTCGCGCGCAAGGCCGTCCGGGTGCGGCTCGCGGTCGTCGGTCCGGCGCTGGGCCTGCTCGGCTACGGGGGCTCGTGGCTGCTCGGGAAGCTCATGCCCCAGACCGCGACGGGATTCGACGACGAGTCGTATGCGGCCTTCGACAAGGCGTGGAAGGAGGCGGTCGGCAGCGCCGACACCGACGCGTGGACCGAGGAGCAGTGGAAGGCGTTCGACGAGGAGCACGCCTCGCTGTGGGACAAGCTCCCCGCCGGCGACACGGTCGGCACCGGGTCGGGCCTCGACTGGGCGAGCCTGACCGGCGCCTCGCCGCACTCGGGCACCCCGTTCGAGCTGGCCGGGAACATCGGCGTCGCGATCAGCGTCATCGTCGGGCTCGTCGCGCTGCTCGCCTACTGCGGCGCCGTGAGCACGTGGTCCCGCCGCGTCCTCGCGCCGCTCATCGCGGTCGGATCGATGTCGCTGACGGTGTACGTGGCGCACATCGCGGGCGTCTGGTTCCTCGTGGACCACCCCGCGAACGGGGTCGGCTACGAGACCGGCTGGCGCATGTGGGCGGTGTTCTGCGTCGCCGCGATGCTGTTCGCGCTCATCTGGAAGCGGCTGCTCAAGCGCGGCCCGCTCGAATGGGCGATGACGCTCGCGACGAAGCCCGCGAAGTTCGTGAGATAGGACGGTCGGCGGGGGCCGGTGCGGCGGCCCCCGCCGACCTGTCCGGGGTCAGCGATCCGGGTTCGGAGCGGGACGGCTCCTAGTTCAGACCGGCGGCGATGGCGTTGACCAGCTGGCCGTTGCTGGTGTCGCCGGAGAGCTCCCAGGAGAACGCGCCGCCGAGGCCCTGGCCGTCGAGCCAGGCCGTCTTCGTCGCGATCGTCGCCGGGGTGTCGTAGGACCACCACTCGTTGCCGCACTTGGCGTAAGCGGTGCCCGCGATCGTTCCCGTCGCGGGGCATTCGTTCACGAGGACCTTGTAGTCCTCGATGCCGGCCTCGTAGGTGCCCGGGGCCGCGCCGGTGGCGGAGCCGCCCGGCGCCGCCTGCGTGACGCCCGTCCAGCCGCGGCCGTAGAAGCCGAAGCCGAGCAGCAGCTTCGAGGACGGGACGCCGAGCGACTTGAGCTTGGCGATCGCCGTCGAGGCGTCGAATCCGGCGATGGGCTGGCCGCTGTAGGAGTTCAGCGGCGAGTGGGGTGCGGTGGGTCCGTCGGCGTCCCAGGCGCCGAAGTAGTCGTAGGTCATCACCTGGTAGTAGTCGACGTACTGGGCGGCCGTGCCGTACCCGCCGAGGTCGATCTTGCCGCCGGAGGTGCCGTCGGCGGTGATCGCGGCGGTCACGAGCTCGTTCCCGAACTTCGAGCGCAGCGCGCTCATCAGGTTCGTGAACGCTTGCGTCCCACTGGAGTCGCAGGTGAGGCCGCAGGCGTTCGGGTACTCCCAGTCGATGTCGATGCCGTCGAACAGGCCGTCCCAGCGGGCGTCGTGCAGCAGGTTGTAGCAGGACTCGGCGAAGGCCGCCGGGTTCTGCGCCGCCTGGCCGAAGCCGCCGGAGTAGGTCCAGCCGCCGAAGGACCAGACGATCTTGATGTGCGGGTACATCTCCTTGAGCTTGAGGAGCTGGTTGAAGTTGCCGCGCAGGGGCTGGTCCCAGGTGTCGGCGACGCCGTCGACGGCCTGGTCCGCGGTGTACGCCTTGTCGATCGCCGCGTACGAGTCGTCCAGGGTGCACTGGCCGTTCTTGACGTTGCCGAAGGCGTAGTTGATGTGGGTGAGGTCCTCGGCCGAGCCGGAGGACACGATGTTCTTCACGTGGTAGTTGCGGCCGTAGACGCCCCACTCGGTGAAGTACGCGGCGTTGATGTCGCCGCCGGTGCCGGGTTCACCGGTCGGTTCCTCGGTGGGCTCCTGGCTGGTGGGGTTCGCGCTGGTCGTCGGGTCGGTGCCGCCGCCGCAGGCTTCGAGGGTCTGCCAGACGCCCCATTCGCCGGTGGTGCCGGGCTCCTCGTTGGTGGTCCACCACTTGGCCTTGTAGTTGTAGCCCTCGTGGCTGACGAGGTCGCCGCCGACGTAGACCTCCGAGGCGGCCCACGGCTCGTTGCAGGTCACGGCGGCGTTGGCGGTGAAGGGATTCGCGACGGTGTAGATCAGACCGGTCGTGAGCAGGGCCAGGGCCGCGCTCGCGACGGCGATGAACCGTCGGGTCCTCAGTCGTCTCAATGTTCCTCCCAAAAGTAAAGAGACTTAACTGATAGGTATCTTTATTTTTATGGGAGGGCCTGTCGAAAGTCAAGCATTCGGATTGAAAAATTTCAATGGCGGCTTTGCTACCGAAATGGGAGCGCGGCCGCGGCGCGCACGGACCGTCACCATTGGCTCGACGTTTTCGTTTTGCGGGGCACCGCTATGGTGTTCGTTGAAGGCAGGCAGGGCCGGAGGGGCGGATCCGCCGCGCAAGGGCATCGTTCGCGATGCGGCGCACGGCGGGTCCGCCCCTCGCCGTTTCACCATTGCGATTCACGGACATCGATCCGTAACAGCCAGCCGTTGCGTTTGAAACCTCGGAAGAGTAGGAAGCACACGATCGCCATCGCCGCCAGCGCGAGCGGATACCCGACGGTCCAGTGCAGCTCCGGCATCACCGTGAAGTTCATGCCGTAGATCCCGGAGATGATCGTCGGCGCGATCGCGATCGCCGCCCACGCCGAGATCTTCTTCGTGTCCTCGTTCTGCCACGTCCCGATCTGCCCCTGGTGCGCGGTGAGGACGGTCGTCAGGAGACTCATGCAAGTCTCGACAGAGGCGTCGACGCGGATGAGGTGCCCGGCGACCTCCCCGAAGCCGGAGCGGTCGAACAGCGGCGCGCCCGAGCGGCCCTGGCGCACCGAGTGCGCGAACGTGATCAACGGCCGCACCGCGTTCTGGAACTCCAGGGTCTCGCGGATGAGGAAGTAGATCTCCTGGTTGCGGTCGATGCGCTGCCCGGAGAAGACGTCGCGCTCCAGGTCGGCGACGTCGTCGGTGAGGTCCTCGACGGCGTCGTCGTAGTGCTCCACGACGGCGTCGAACAGGGCGTGGACGACCGCGGCGAGCCCGCCGGAGCGGAACTTCGCGTCCCGGAGCCGTTCGCGCACATGGGGAACGGGGTCCACGACGCCGCGGCGCAGGGTGACCAGGGACCGGCCGTCGGTGAAGATCGCGAGGTCCCCCGTCTCGACCTGCCGCGTGGCCTCGATGTACCAGACGGTCTTGACGAGCAGCAGCGCCGCGTCGTCGACGATCTCCACTTTGGGGCGGGGGTGGACGGCGGTGGCGGGGTAGGTCCCGAAGCGGTCCATGCCGAGCGCGGCGAGGGCCTCGGGCAGGGCGTCGGCGTCGTCGGCGGCGAACTCGACCCACGCGAACGCGCCCTCGGCGCCCGCGTCGGCCCTGAGCCGATCGCCGCCTCCGCGGCGGTCCTCGGCGCCGTCGGCCGTGACCACGGTGTAGTCGATCATCCGCTCCCCCGTTCCGCCTGGCGGTTCGAGTGTAAGCCGCCCAGGACGATCCGTTGCGCGGCTTCGTGGGCGCGGCGGGTGAGACGGCGGTACTCGTTGAGGAACCGCTCGGTGTCCTCGCCGAACCCGAGGGTCTGTGCGAGCGCGGCGAGTTCGGGGCCCGAGCGCGGCAGGTCGTCGCGGGGGACGCCGCGCGCGAGCGTCATGTCGTTGCGCACCCGCGAGACGAACAGCCACGCCTCGCGCAGCGACAGCAGGTCGGCGGCGTTCAGGTGCCCGGCCGCGGCCGCGGCTTCGAGGGCCGGGACGGTGCGGGTGGTGCGGATGCCCGGCGCTTCGGGATGCTCCAGCTGCAGCAGCTGCGCGGTCCACTCGATGTCGACGAGGCCGCCGCGGCCGAGTTTGGTGTGGCCGTTGGGGTCCGCGCCCCGCGGGAGGCGCTCGGAGTCGACGCGGGCCTTGACGCGGCGGAACTCGGTGCGCTCGGCCTCGGTGAGCCCGCCGGGGCGGTACCTGACGCCGTCGGCGAACTCGGTCCACAGTGCGGCGAGGGCCTCGTCCCCGGCGACGGGCCGGGCGCGCAGGAGCGCCTGGCGCTCCCACAGGCGGGCCCGGTCGGCGTAGTAGCGGCGGTACGCGGCGAAGCTCGGCGCGAGCGCGCCGCCCTTGCCTTCGGGCCGCAGGTCGAGGTCGAGGACCAGCGGCGGGTCGGCGGTGGGCGCGGCGAGGAGGGTGCGCACGGTGCCGACGATCTTCGCGGCGGCCTTGCGCTGGGCGTCGTCGGCGCCGTCGTGGACGAACACGACGTCCGCATCGGACCCGAACCCGGTCTCGCGCCCGCCGAGGCGCCCCATGCCGACGACGAGCATCGGCGGCGCGTCGCCGAGCCCGCGCGCGCCGATCTCCAGGGCCGCTTCGAGCACGGCATCGGTGAGGTCCGAGAGGGCCAGGCCCACGTCCTGGTCGTCGAGGAGCCCGAGGAGGTCGGCGGCGGCGATGCGGATGAGCTCGCGGCGCCGGATCGAGCGGACGGCGCCGATCGCGGCGGTCGCGTCGGCGTGCCGCGCGGCGGCCTGGCGCATCCCGAGCGCCAGTTCCTCGCGCGGGCGCGGCGTCAGGTCCGCGTTGTCGGAGAGGTACCGGAGCGACTGCGGCACATGGAGCAGCAAGGACGTGAAGTACCGGGAGGTGCCGAGCAGGCGCGCGAGCCGGACCGCGGCGGGGCCGCCGTCGCGCAGCAGCCGCAGGTACCAGGGGGTGGAGCCGAGCTTGTCGGAGACCTGCCGGTAGGCGAGGAGCCCGCGGTCGGGCTCGGGCGAGTCGGCGAGCTCGTGGAGGACGACCGGCAGGAGGGCCTTCTGCACTGTGGCCGTGCGGGAGACGCCCGCGGTGAGCTTCTTGATGTGGGTGAGCGCGCTCGCGGGGTCGTTGAAGCCGAGGACGGCGAGGCGCCCGGCGGCCTCGGCCTCGCTCATGCGCAGCTCGGCGGTGGACACGCGCGTGACGGCGTCCAGCAGGGGCTTGTAGAGGAGCTTCTCGTGGAGGCGCCGCGCGGTCGTGGCGTGCGCGCGCCAGGCGGCGAGGAAACCCTCGTCGGTCTTGTAGCCGAGGGTGCGGGCGAGGTGGTGCAGCGGCTCGCCTTCGCTCGGCACGCGGTGGGTGCGCAGGAGCCGCTGGAGCTGGAGCCGGTGCTCGACGGTGCGCAGGAAGACGTAGGTCTCGGCGAGGTCCTCGCCGTCGCGCCGGGCCAGGTACCCGCCCGCGACGAGCACGTCGAGGGCCTCCAGTGTGGACCGGACGCGGAGAGCGGGGTCGCCGCGGCCGTGGACGAGCTGCAGGAGCTGGACGGCGAACTCGATGTCGCGCAGGCCGCCCGGGCCGAGTTTGATCTCGTACTTGCGCTCGGCGGCGGGCACAGAGTCGACGACCTTGCGGCGCATGTCGCGGATGTCGGCGACCACGCCGGGCCGGTCGGCCGCGCCCCAGATGAACGGCTGCACGGCCGCGAGCCATGCGAGCCCCAGCTCCAGGTCCCCCGCGGCGGGCCGGGCCTTGAGGAGCGCCTGGAACTCCCAGGTGCGGGCCCAGTCCTTGAGGTACGCGGTGTACGACTCGACGGTGCGCACCAGCGCGCCCGAGCGGCCCTCGGGCCGCAGTCCGGCGTCGACGGGCCACGTCGCGGGGCCCACGACCTGGATCAGCCGCGCGGCCTGGCGGGTGGCGAGCGCGAGGTCCCCTTCGGCGACGAACACGACGTCCACGTCGGACACGTAGTTCAGTTCCTCGGCGCCGGTCTTGCCCATGGCGATCACGGCGAGCCGGGCGTCCCCGGGGTGCTCTTCACGGGCCAGGTCGAGCCCGCGGGCCAGGACCGCGTCGGCGAGGCGGGAGAGGGCGTCGGAGGTGGCCCGCAGATCGGTGCGGCCGGTGAGGTCGGCGGCGGCGATGCGGAGCAGGTTCTCCTTCCAGGCGGTGTTGAGCTGGAAGGGCCCTGCCGCGCGCAGGCGCGCGAACCCGGCGTCCTCGTCCTCGGTGAGCGCGGGCTCGGACTCGGGGTGGGCGCGCAGGAACTCGGCCAGCGCGTTGCTGGCCGCGACGACCGCGAGGCGCGCCTCGTCCGCGTCCACCGCGTGCTCGCTCTCAGACGTCAAGGAGGGGCAGCGCCTTCTTCTCGCCCGCGGCGACCTTCGCGAACCGCTGGAGGATGGGCTTCCACGTGTGGACGATGTGCTCGTCGACCTCGGCGGCCTT
This sequence comes from Glycomyces sp. MUSA5-2, assembly GCF_037034145.1. Taxonomy (NCBI): domain Bacteria; kingdom Bacillati; phylum Actinomycetota; class Actinomycetes; order Glycomycetales; family Glycomycetaceae; genus Glycomyces; species Glycomyces sp. MUSA5-2. Next base: position 385,269 of record NZ_JBAGKG010000002.1, on the reverse strand, counting down.
GGCGAGCGCGGCTTCGTCGAAACCGCCGAAGCCCGCGAGCTGCTCGGGCGTGAACTCGAAGTGCGACTGGACGCCCCAGGCGCTGTCGCGGATGCGGAAGACCTCAAGGGCCCCTTGGGGGGACGCGGCCAGCAGGGTCGCGTCCTCGGGGAGTTCGACGAGCTCCTGGCGGCGCCAGCGGATCACGTCGATGGTCATGGGCGCGGGGCCGAAGATGAGGTCGCGTCCGGCGGCGTCGCGCTTGGCGAGCATCCGCGGGCCGTTCGGCGCGTCGTGGTCCTCCACGCGCCCGCCGAACGCGGCGGCGAGGAGGCGGGAGGAGGAGCAGATCGCGAGGAGCGGCGTCTGGTCGGCGACCGCGGTGGCGAGGAGCCCGGTGAGCTCGTCGCTCCAGTCCTTCCCGCGGCCGCCCCCGAGCGCGATGAGGGCCTCGTGCCCCCCGGCCGAGTTCGGCACGGCCTCACCGAGGTGCGGCCGCACCGTGTCGAGCTCCATACCGGCCTCGGCCAGCCATGCGGCGGCCCGCCCGAGGCCCTGCTCCGGATCGTTCTCGATGACGAGTGCGGTGGTCACCCGTACATGCTAAACCGTCACAGATTGATGTAGCGCTTCCGCTCGAAGGCGGTCACCTGGGTGCGGTAGTCCTCCCACTCCTGGCGCTTGTTCTTCAGGAAGTAGTCGAAGACGTGCTCGCCCAGGACTTCGGCGACGAGCTCGGAGGACTCCATCTTGTCGAGGGCCTCGACGAGGTTGCCGGGGAGGGGCTGGTAGCCGGCGGCGACGCGTTCGGCGCTGGTTAGCGCGGAGACGTCGTCCTCGGTGCCCGCGGGCAGCTCGTAGCCCTCTTCGATGCCCTTGAGGCCGGCGCCGAGGAGGACGGCGTAGGCGAGGTACGGGTTCGTCGCGGAGTCGAGGGAGCGGATCTCGACGCGGGCCGAGTTCGGCTTGCCGTAGACGGGGACGCGCACGAGCGCGGACCGGTTGGCCTTGCCCCAGGAGACGTACGAGGGCGCCTCGGAGATCTGGCCGGGCTGGGCGCTGGAGTAGAGGCGCTTGTAGGAGTTGACCCACTGGTTGGTGATCGCGGTGAACTCGGGCGCGTGGCGCAGGAGCCCGGCGATGAAGGCCTTGGCGGTCTTGGAGAGCCGCTGCTCGTCGCCCGGGTCGTGGAAGGCGTTGTCCTCGCCCTCGAAGAGCGACAGGTGCGAGTGCATGCCGGAGCCGGGCTGCGTGTTGTACGGCTTGGGCATGAAGGACGCGGTGACGCCGTTGGTCATCGCGACTTCCTTGACGATGTGCCGGAACGTCATGATGTTGTCGGCGGTGGTCAGCGCGTCGGCGTAGCGCAGGTCGATCTCCTGCTGGCCGGGGGCGACCTCGTGGTGGGAGAACTCGACGGAGATGCCGACCCGCTCCAGAGCGAGGATGGCCTGGCGGCGGAAGTCGCGGGCCACGGAGTGGGTGGTGTGGTCGAAGTAGCCGCCGTCGTCGACGGGCTCGGGCTTCGCGCCGGTCTCCGGGAAGATGTCCTTGAACAGGAAGAACTCGATCTCGGGGTGCACGTAGAACGTGAACCCGCGGTCGGCGGCCTTCGAGAGGGCCCGGCGCAGCACGTGGCGCGGGTCGGCCCAGGAGGGGGCGCCCTCGGGCGTGAGGATGTCGCAGAACATGCGCGCGGACTCGCCGATGCCGCGGCCCTCGAACGGGAAGACCTGGAACGTGGTCGGGTCGGGCATGGCGACCATGTCGGACTCGTACACGCGGGCGAAGCCCTCGATGGCGGAGCCGTCGAAGCCGATGCCCTCCTCGAACGCGGACTCCAGCTCGGCCGGCGCCACGCTCACGGACTTGAGCGTGCCGAGGACGTCCGTGAACCACAGCCGCACGAAGCGGATGTCGCGTTCTTCGAGCGTGCGAAGCACGAACTCCTTCTGCCGTTCCATGGCTGGTCTCCTCTGGTCCTGGGGCGGCAATTGTCTCACCTGATTATGTCCTCGAAGTTAACCCGTCCAGGCCGACTCCAAAACGTGAGAGGAGGTACATTCGGGAGCGTGTTCGCAGGTGAGATCCAGAAATTGTGGCGTTATCCGGTCAAGGGGCTCAGGGGGGAGCCCTTGACGTCGGCGGTGGTCGACGCGGCCGGGATGGCGGGCGACCGGCGCCTCGGCGTGTACGAGCCCGGCACGGACAAGGCGGTGTGGGGCGGCAGCCACCCGAAGATGATGGGGTGGGAGGCCGCGTTCCCGGCGCAGTGCGGCACCGCCGACTCGTCGGCGGGCGACCCGGTGCTCTACGAGGCGGGCGGCGCGGCCTGGGGCCTCGACGACGCGGGCCTGCCCGCGCGCCTGGCCGAGACGATCGACGCGAAGAAGGGCGTCGAGATCCGGCCGGTCAAGGGCAGCGGGGAGCGCATCCTCGTGGTCTTCGAGGCGAGCCTGAAGGCGCTGAGCGAGCGGATGGGCCGCGAGATCGAGGCGGCGCGGTTCCGCCCGAACGTGATCGCCTCGGCCGACCTGGAGCCCTTCGCCGAGTACAAGATCCCGATCGGCACGCCGATCCGCTTGGGCGACAACGAGTTCGTGCTCCACAAGCCGTGCGAGCGGTGCGTCCTGCCGAGCTGGACCCCCGACGGGTCCAACGAGCGGGACAAGGAGCTGCACCGCGCGATCATCAACGAGCTGGACAACCACTTCGGGCTGTACCTGAAGACCCCTGAGCGCGCGATCATCCGCGTGGGCGACAAGATCGCCGCCTGAAATCCCCCCCGTGAAGACGTAGGACGCCCTGAGCCGGGGATCGGTCGGCTCAGGGCGCAACCCCAGCATAAACGCCGGGTGCGACATGCTGGGTTCACGAGCCCGTGACGCGCGTGACCCTCACGTGCACGCGCTCGACTCCAGCGGCTCAGCGGCCTTCGGTCGCCCAGCGGTGGATGAACGGGTACAGGTCCTCCACGGAGCGTCCGGTGGCGGTCGCGCGCGGCCACGGGCGGCCGTAGTGGTCGATGTAGGCGGTCGGGCAGCCGCGGTCGGCGGCGGGGGCGAGGTCGTTGACGGGGATGTCGCCGACGCTGAGGATCTGCTCGGGCTTGCGGTCCTCCAGCAGGTCGTCGAGCATCCGCTCCAGGCCCACGGGCTTGGCGGCGTCGCCGACGACGGAGTCGAAGAGGCCGTCGAGGCCGAGCCGGTCGAGCACGGGTTCGAGGGTCGCCTCGGGCGCGTTGGTCACGAGGCGGATCTCGACCGAGCGCGGCAGGCTGAAGATGAACTCCGCGAAGCGCACGGGCCCCCAGACCTTGAACTCGCCCGCGGCCATGCGCTCCCGGGTGGCCTCGTACGCGGCGGCGCGGACCGCGTCGGGGACGCCGTACTCGCCCGCGAGGCGGCGCACGGCGTTGTCGGCGTCGTAGGCGTCGAATGTGGACGCGGTGGTGGGCTTGCCCGCGACGAACGCGGCGTGGGCGGCGAGGAAGGCGCGTTCGTCCTCGGGTTCGAGTTCGGCCGCGACGAGGCGGGCGTAATGGGTGGCGTGCTCGGAGCCGAGCCGCACGGTGCCGTCGTAGTCGAAGAGCAGGATGGCGTCGTTCACGTACGGAAACGCTACGCGATGCCCAAGTGGAACCCCTAGGGCCGGGCGCGGATGCGAGTCGCAAGCTTCGTCACACGCGCCCGGCGGGGACTCCTATTCGAAGCCGTGCTCCTTCGCGGGGAACTCGCCCGCGCGGACCTCGTCGGCGTAGGCCTTCACGGCGTCCTGGAGGACGGTGGCGAGGTCGGCGTAGCGCTTGACGAAGCGCGGCGGCTTGCCGCGCCGCAGCCCGGCCATGTCCTGCCACACGAGGACCTGCGCGTCGGTCTCGGACCCGGCGCCGATGCCCACGGTCGGGATCGGGAGCTGCTTGGTGATCTCGGCGGCGACCGAGGAGGTCACCATCTCCAGGACCACCGCGAACGCCCCGGCCTCGGCGACGGCGTGCGCGTCGGCCTCGATCTCCGCGGCCTGGGCGTCGCGGCCCTGGACGCGGTAGCCGCCGAGCGTGTGCTCGCTCTGCGGCGTGAACCCGATGTGCCCCATGACGGGGATGCCCGCGCCGGTGAGGGCCCGGATCTGCGCGGCCATGCGGCGCCCGCCTTCGAGCTTGACGGCGTGCGCGCCGGCCTTCATGAACCTGACGGCGGTCTCCAGGGCCTGCGCGGGCCCGGCTTCATAGGAGCCGAACGGCAGGTCGGCGACGATCAGGGTGCGGTGGGTCGAGCGGGCGACGGCCGCGACCAGCGGCAGCAGCTCCTCGACCGATACCTGGAGGGTGGTCTCGTAGCCGTAGACGTTGTTCGCGGCGGAGTCGCCGATGAGCAGCGCCGGGATGCCGGCCTCGTCGAAGAGGGCGGCCGTGTACTGGTCGTAGGACGTGAGCATCGCCCACTTCTCACCGCGCTCCTTGGCTTCGATGAGGTGGCGGGTGCGGACCCGCTTGACGGTCTTGCCCGGCCCGTACAGGCTCGGGATCTCGTCGGGTGCAGGTGCTTCGTTGACAGATGACGACATCGTCGTGCTCCAGAATCTCCTCGTGGCCGGCTCGCCGGTCCCCGGGTGGTTACTGGACAAAACTAACGCTCATCGATATCTATGTCACGCTTCCGCAATGCCGATGTGACAAATCACCCCGGGGCGGGGCCCCGGGGTGATCGGCTACTTCCCTCGGAAGCGATTGGTGATCGGCAGGCGCCGGTCCCGCCCGAAGGACTTCACGGTGATCTTCGTGCCCGGCGCCGACTGGCGCCGCTTGTACTCGGCGCGGTCGACCAGGCCGGCGATCCGCTCGACCACGTCGGCCGGGTAGCCCTGCTCGATCAGGTCCTCGCGCCCGGCGTCGCCGTCCACGTACCCGGCGAGGACGCCGTCGAGGACCTCGTAGTCGGGCAGCGAGTCGGAGTCCTTCTGGTCCGGCCGCAGCTCCGCGCTCGGGGGCTTGAGGATCGTGTTCTCCGGGATCGGCTCGGTCTCGCCGAGGCTGCGGGCCTTCTCATTGCGCCAGGTCGCGAGCTCGTAGACGAGGGTCTTGTAGACGTCCTTGATCGGCGCGAACCCGCCGACGGCGTCGCCGTAGATCGTCGAGTACCCCACGGCGTACTCGCTCTTGTTGCCCGGCGCGAGCACCAGGTGCCCGTGCTGGTTCGACAGGGCCATGAGCAGCGTGCCGCGCACGCGCGCCTGGAGGTTCTCCACGGCGAGCCCCGAGAGCGCGATCTGCGAGACGTACGCGTCGACCATCGGCTGGATCGGCTCCACCGAGTAGTGCAGGCCGCAGCGCTCGGCCAGGTCGGCGGCGTCGTCCACCGAGTGCTGCGACGAGTACTGACTCGGCATCGCCACGACGTGGACCTTGTCGGCGCCGATCGCGTCTCGCGCCAGGACCGCGGTGAGCGCGGAGTCGATGCCGCCGGAGAGCCCGAAGACCACCGACTTGAACCCGTTCTTGCGCACGTAGTCGCCCAGGCCCAGGCGCAGGGCCTCCCAGATCTCCTCCAGGCGGTCGAGCTCGGGCGCGAACGGCGGCTCGATGCGGGTCTCGACCGCGGCTGGTTCCTCGGAGAGGACGTGCAGCACGGTGCTCATCTCGGTCGCGGAGTGGTTCGCGAGGTCGCCTTCGCCCGCGGCCGCCAGTTCGAGGTCGGCGACCAGCAGTTCGGAGCCGAAGCGGCGGCCCGAGGCGAGGAGCTTCCCGTCGGCGGCGGTGATGAACGAGCCGCCGTCGAAGACCAGCTCGTCCTGGCCGCCCACGATGTTCAGGTACGCGATCGGCGCCCCGGCCTCGGCGGCGCGCTGCTCCACGAGCGCGCGGCGCCGCTCCTGCTTGCCCTGCTCGTACGGGGAGGCGTTCACGTTGACCACCAGGCCCGCGCGGGCCTGCGCCGCGGCGGTGATCGGGACCCCGCCCCACACGTCCTCGCAGATGGTGAAGGCCACGTCGACGCCGCCGATGCGCGCGAGGTGCAGTTCGTGGCCGGGCACGAAGTACCGCTCCTCGTCGAAGACGCCGTAGTTAGGGAAGTGACGCTTGTAGTAGCGGAACAGGACCTTGCCGTCCTGGATCAGCGCCAGCGCATTGCGGATGCCGCGCCCGCCGACCGCGCCGATGTTCGCGGGCACGGACCCGTCGGCGTCCAGGTATCCGACGGCGACGGGCAGCGCGCCGTTCCCGTCGGCGGCGATCTCCTCGGCGAGGCGCGCGAGGCGCTCGCGGCTGGCCTCCACGAAGGAGTGGCGCAGGGCGAGGTCCTCGACCGGGTAGCCGGTGAGGGACTGCTCGCCGGTGGCGAGCAGGTGCGCGCCCGCGGCGGTGGCCGCGGTCGCCGCGCTGCGGATGAGTTCGGCGTTGCGGTCGAGGTCGCCCACGACGGGGTTGTCCTGGGCGAGGGCGATACGAAGCGTCGGCATGCGCCTATTCTTCCGCGCTTCCGTGCCTTACGTCATGTGACTTGCGCGAAGTCCAGTTTTTAGGAGAGCGAGCGGTAGACGAGGATGCCGGAGAGCACGAGCCCGTAGACGACGATCGCGATGCGCAGCGGCCGTTCGGGGATGCGCTGGAAGACGCGGGCGCCGATGTAGCCGCCGATGAACGTGGCGGGCACGAGGACGGCGATGGCGAGCCAGTCGACGTCGGCCCAGATGCCGTACATGACGCTGGTGACGACGCCGACGATCGTGGTGCAGAAGTTCTTGAGCGCGCCCACCTTCGCGAGCTTCTCGGAGACGCTCATGGCGATGACGGCCATGAGGATGAGGCCGAGCGCGGCGTTGAAGTAGGAGCCGTAGAGGCATCCGGCGAAGACCCCGGCGTGCAGGGCGAGGGCGTGGGGCTGGCGGCCGCCGTTGAGGGCGGTGACCTTGCGGTTGATCCACGGGCCGACCGCCATGAGGACCGTGGCGGCGAGGACCAGGTAGGGGACGATCGCCTCGAAGACCGAGTGCGGGGTGTTCAGCAGCAGGAGCGCGCCGCACACGGAGGCCGCGAGGGCGGTGGGGATGAGCAGGAGCGCGCGGCGCTTCTGGGGGCGGAGGTTCTCGCGGGAGCCGACGGCCGCGGCGGCGTAGGCGGGGGCGACGGCGATGCCGTTGGTGGCGTTGGCCTGGAGCGCGGGCACGCCGACGGCCATCAGCGTGGGGTAGGTGATGAGCGACCCGCCTCCGGCGACGGCGTTGAGCCCGCCGCCGAGGAGGCCCGCGGCCACCAGCAGGGAGACCTGGAGCAGATTCATGGCCGGGTCAGCGTACGCTTGACCGCTGGAACGAGATGGCCAGGCGGCCGCGGCAGTGACGGGAGACCATTGCTGTCGAGGAACGTCCGGACTCCTCAGGGCAGGGTGGTTGCTAACGGCAACCCGGGGCGACCCGCGGGACAGTGCCACAGAGAACAGACCGCCAGTGTTCGCGCTGGTAAGGGTGAAACGGTGGTGTAAGAGACCACCAGCGCCGCCGGTGACGGCGGCGGCTCGGTAAACCCCACCCGGAGCAAGGTCAAGAGGCGCCGCGAGGCGCTGCGTGAAGGTTCGAGGGCGGCCCGCCCGAGCCCGTCAGGGCACCTTCACGGGTAGACCGCGCGAGTGCATCGGCGACGGTGCACCAAGATGGATGGCCGCTCAACGACAGAATCCGGCGTACCGGCCATCTCGTTCCACCTGTTCAAGCCGAGGCCGGGGGTTCCTCTGCCGGGTCGCCTTCGGCGAGGGGGCCGAGTCCGTAGTGGGACAGGAGCTTCGCGGTCGCGCGGGTCATCTCGGGGAGGTCGTGGGCGGGGTGCCACCCGGCGTCCCAGACTTCATGGCCGTCGACGATGACCTCGGTGGTCTCGGGGTCGCGGACGAGGCGGAAGACGTTGTCGACCCAGCGGCCGTCGGTGTGGACCACGGCGTTGGGCTTCGCGGGGACAAGCTCGTCGAGGTCGGCTTCGATGCCGGTCTCCTCGCACAGTTCGCGGCGGGCGCCTTCGATCGGCTGCTCGCGGCGGTTGAGGAGGCCCGCGGGGAGGGACCAGCGCTTCCCGGGGGGCTGCTTGAGCATCAGGAGACGTGTGCGGTCTTCGTCCATGACGAGGACGACGGAGCCGAGCGTGTACGTGGGCGTCGCGATCCGCACGATCCGGCGGCGCACCGGGTGCGGGAGGCTGTAGAAGACCGTGCCCACGAAGCGCCGCAGCAGAGGCGCTTTCCGGCGCCGCACAGAGGGAGTCACGCCCACACCCTACAGACGCGCGGAAGGCCCGGAGCGTGGCGCTCCGGGCCTTCAATGCACTGCTGCTACTGCGGGCCGAGCTTGCGCGTGCCCGTGTAGTACTCGTAGGTCAGGCCGCCGACGGCGAACAGGACCGCGACGATCCCGGCGGTGATGAGCCACGGGAGCCAGAAGACGAGGCCGAGGCCGGTGAGGACCGCGGCGAGCGCCAGGCCCAGGGGCCAGTAGGAGCCGGGGCTGAAGAAGCCGACCTCGCCCGCGACGTCGGAGATCTCGCCGTCGGGGCGGTCCTCCGGGCGCGGGTCGATGCGGCGGGAGATCACCCAGAACACGAGCCAGACCATGCCGGTCAGGAGGCCCGAGAAGATGAGTGCGATGGTGCCGACCCATTCGACCTGGCCGGGGTGGCCGTAGGCGGGGTTGTCGTTGAGGTGGGTCCAGTAGCCGTATCCGGCCGCGAAGATGAACATCGTGACGGCCACGATCGCGAACAGCTTGTTCTCGGTCTTCATCGCTGGTCCCCTAGCTCGCTTCGCCCGAGGCCGGGTCGGTGTTGAACGGGTGCGTGGTGGTCGCGTACGGGTCCTGGCCGATGAGCTCCAGCGCCTCGGGGGTGGTCATCCCCTCGACGCGGGCGCTCACGAAGGTCTCGTAGTCCTCGGGGGAGACCACGCGCATCTCGAAGTTCATGAAGGCGTGGTAGGCGCCGCAGAGCTCGGCGCAGCGGCCCACGAAGGTGCCCTCGGAGTTGAAGTCGACCTCCCAGCGGGTGGTCTGCGCTTCGCTGCCGGGGATGAGGTCGCGCTTGAAGAGCAGGTCGGGGACCCAGAAGGAGTGGATGACGTCCTCGGCGTTGCCGACGAAGCGCACGTCGTCCTCGTTGGGGACCACGATGATCGGGATGTAGTCCGAGTCGCCGGTCTCGGTGACGGGCTGGCCGTCGGCGCCGGTGAGGGGCTCGCAGTTCTCATCGGTGTAGGTGAACTGCCAGTTCCACTTGAACGCCGTGACCTCGGTGCAGGCCTGCGGCTGCTCGCTCAGCTCGGTGACGTTGTCCTGGACGACGACCGTGTAGTAGAAGAGGATGCCGATGAGCACGAACGGCAGGGCCGTGAAGGTGAGCTCGGCGGGGAGGTTGTACTTCGTCTGGCGGGGCAGCTCGGTGTCGCTGTCCTTCTTCTTGTAGGCGGCGACGCACCAGAAGATCAGGCCCCACACGATGACGCCGACCGCGAGGGCCGCGATCGTCGAGCCGATCCAGAGGTCGAACATCTGCTCGGACTGCGTGGTGGGGCGGGTCCGCGGCCAGCCGAAGTAGAAGGCGTCGTCAAGGCTGCACCCCGCGAGGACGATTGGGAGCAGCGCGGCGATCCCGGTGAGACCTATCGCGCGGCGGGCTCGGCCGCGACGTTCTCGGGACGGTGTTCCGACCACCTGTCTCATGCCTTTCTCAGCGCTCGGCTCCGGGCGTCCGCCGCCGGGCAGGCGACATGGCACGGACTTGACGGCAAGAGCCTACTGCTTGGCTCGTGAAGCGGGGCGCAAGGGGTTGGGTTCGGGGACGCGCGTCTTCTAGATTGGAACGGTGACCGAGACCTACTTCGACGGCGCGACCGCCCAGCCGCCCCATCCGGCGGCCCGCGACGCCTATGCTGCGGCTTTGTCGGAGGGCTGGGCGGGGCCCGGACGTCTGTACACATTGGGCCGCCGGTCCCGGATGCTGCTGGAGGCGGCCCGCCAGTCGGCGGCGGCCTCGCTCGGCGTGAGTGCTGATGAGGTCACTTTCACATCGAGCGGGACACAGGCCGTGCACGCCGGGGTACTCGGCGTCATCGCGGCCCGCAGCACCCCCGGCCCGCTCGTCCACAGCGCGGTCGAGCACTCGGCGGTGCTGCACGCGGCGCAATGGCACCAAGCGCGCGGGGGCACCGTGGCGGTGGTCCCGGTGGACCGGCTCGGGCGGGTCGATCCCGATCCCCTCGCCGCGGTCGAGGGGGACGCGTCGGTGCTCGCCGTGCAGTCGGCGAACCACGAGGTGGGGACCCGGCAGCCGATCGCGGAGATCGCGGCCAACGCCGGGGACGTGCCGTTCGTGGTCGACGCGGCCGCGAGTCTGCCGTGGGAGCCGGTGCCCGAGGGCTGGTCGGTGCTGGCCGCGAGCGCGCGGAAGTGGGGCGGTCTGTCGGGGGCGGGGATCCTGGTGGTGCGCAGCGGGGTGCGCTGGCGCAACCCGTTCCCCGGGGAGGACTCGTCGATCCGGGAGGCGATCGGCGAGGTGGACGTGGCGGCGGCGGTGGCCGCGGCGGCGTCGCTGCGGGCGGTCGTCGCCGAGCGCGAGGAGCTGTCGGCGCGGATGCGCGTGCTCACGGACCGGATCCGGGAGCACATCGCCGAGACGGTCCCGGAGGTCGAGCTGCCGGGCGACCCGGTGGACCGGCTGCCGCACATCGTCACGTTCTCGTGCCTGGGGGTGGACGGCGAGGTGCTGCTGACGGAGCTGAACCGGGCCGGGTTCGCGGTGTCGTCGGGATCGGCGTGCGCGTCGACGCGGCTGCGGCCCTCGCACGTGCTCCAGGCGATGGGGGTGCTGTCGCACGGGAACGTGCGGGTGTCGCTGCACCGGGAGACGACCGAGGCCGAGGTGGAGCGGTTCCTGGAGGTCCTGCCGGGGATCGTGGAATCGATCCGGCGCCTCGCAAGGTGACTGCGCCTCAGAACGACTGCGCCTCAGAACGACTGCGACTTAAGTCCTAAGACGACCGGGATCACGGGGCGACCCGTGCGGCTTTCTATTGCAAACAACTTGCAGTTGTGAAACGGTGGCAACAGTGTTCGAACTGCCGCGATAGAGAGAGGCGACGATGACCGTCTACACGCTTCCGGACCTGCCCTACGACTACGGCTCGCTGGAGCCGCACATCAACGGCTACATCCTCGAACTGCACCACGACAAACACCACGCGGCGTACGTCAAGGGCGCCAACGACACCCTGGAGCGCATCGAGGAGGCGCGCGACAAGGGCGACTTCACGTCGATCGTGGGCCTTGAGAAGACCCTCGCGTTCAACGTCTCCGGACACGTGCTGCATTCCCTGTATTGGGAGAACATGAGCCCCGACGGCGGGGACCGCCCCGAGGGCGACCTCGCCGACGCCATCAACGAGTACTTCGGGTCGTTCGAAGGCTTCCACGGGCAGCTCTCGGCGGCGACGACGCTCGTGCAGGGCTCCGGCTGGGGCGTGCTGTCGTACGAGCCGACTTCCAAGCGGCTCATCGTGGAGCAGGTCTACGACCACCACGGGAACGTCGCACAGACCTCGGTGCCGCTGCTCGCGTTCGACGCGTGGGAGCACGCGTACTACCTCCAGTACAAGAACGTGCGCCCCGACTTCGTCAAAGCCATGTGGGAGGTCGTGAACTGGCGCGACGTGGCCGCGCGCTACGAGGCGGCCAAGGCCGCGTAAGTCCGTTCGGTCTCCGGGCCGCGTCCGCTCACCCCCGTGGCGGCCGCGACCCGGTCCCGTCTCAGAAGGTGAGGTCGGCTTCGTCCTCGGCGCGGGCCCGCAGGCGCTCTGCGGCGAGGAGGACGGCGATGAGCGGGAGGCCCGCGGCGGCAGCCAGGAGCGGGAGCTGGTCGGCGGGGCCGAACCAGGACGGGGCGGCGTCCTTGAGGAGCGCGGTCAGCTCGTAGCTCGCCCAGTCGCCGAGCGGGAGGTCGCCCGCGACCTTCGCGATGCCGAACCAGGCGATGATCGCAGTGCCCGCGGCACTGAGGCCCACGGTTGCATGGACCGACCACTGGGGACCGAAGCGGATCGCGACCGCCAAGGCGGCGAACAGGACCGCGACGGCGAGGTAGGCGACCGCGGAGTCGGTGAACCGGAACCGGACGATCTCGTCGAGGTGCAGGAGGTAGACCTCCACGAAGTCGTCGCCGCGGGCCCGGAGGGCCTCGGCGGCCCCCGCGCGGGCCTCGGCCGCGGCGATCCACACCGCGACCGCGCACACCAGCGAGACGACCGCCACCGCCGCCGTCGTCAGGAAGGCCGCCCGCGAACGGCGCGGGGCGGGGTCCGGGAGCCCGGTCAGCGGTCGGAACATGGGAGTCTCCGATCATCGAGTGATATTCCATCCTACGAGGTCCCGGCCCGACGTGCCCGAACCGGCCCGTCCAGGCGTGAGCGCGCCTAGGGTGGGGGCATGGGCGAATCGACAGCACCGCGGCCGGAGGACTGCCCCGACGAGCTCGACGCGCAGGGGCGCAAGACCGGCCTGTGGTCGGACCGGGACCAGCACGGCGGATACATGGTCGGCGAGTACGGCGAGGGCCGCCGCCAGGGCGTGTGGCGCCACTACGGCGACGACGGGCGGCTCAGATCCGAAGGGCCCTTCCAGGACGGGCTCGTCGCGGGCCGGTGGACCTGGTGGCGCGCCAACGGCGAACTGCTCCAGCGCGGCGGCTTCGACGACGCCGAGGCCAAGCACGGCCTCTGGGAGCGCTGGACCGCCGAGGGCGCGCCCCTCGACCGCGGCGAGTACGACCACGGCCGCAAGACCGGCGAGTGGACCGCGTTCAACCCCGACGGAACCGTCCGCAAGACCACGAGGCACCGGCCGCGGAAGTGACCGCTAGCCTCACCCGATGAGGGTTCTGCACCTTTCGGACACGCACCTGACCGGCGACGGTTCCTTGCACCGCACCGGCATCGACGCCAAGGCGGCGCTCACCGGGCTCCTCGCGCACCTGGAGCCGCTGCGCCGCATCGACCTCGTCGTCGTCACCGGCGACATCGCCGACGACGGCGCAACGGGCGCTTACGAACTCGCCCGCGACCTCATCGGCGCCTACGCCGCCGACCGCGGCGCGCCCGTCCTCTTCACCACCGGCAACGCCGACGACCGCCGGAACTTCACCGAGGTCCTCGGCAGCGGCCACCTCGGGCCCTCCGGCGGCCCGTGCGCGGTCGACGCCGTCGACGGCCCCGACCGGGCCGCGGCCACCGCCCTCGACGGCATCAGGTTCGTCACCCTCGACACGCTCGTCCCCGGGAAAGTCCACGGCCGCATCGGCACCGCGCAGCTCGCCTGGCTCCGCGGCCTCCTCGCCGCCCCCGCCCCGCGCGGCACCGTCCTCGCCTTCCACCACCCGCCCATCCGGTTCCCCAACGCGATCCAGGAACCCCCGACGCTCATCAACCCCGCCGACCTCGCCGACGCGATCGACGGCACCGACGTGCGCGTGATCCTCACCGGCCACTACCACCTCCAGCTCGCCGGCAGGCTCGGCCCGGCCATGGTCTGGACCGGCCCCGCCGTCGTCAACCGCCGCGACCTCTCCTGCGGCGACGACGCCGTCAGGTACGTCGCCGGATCGGCGGCCACCCTCATCGACCTCGCCGACCCCGCGACCCCCGTCTTCCACACCCTCCAAGCGGGCACGACGATCGCCGAGATCGGCGGCGAGAAGCTCCGGGAAGCCTTGCAGGGCACCAGCCCCGACGACTGAACGCGGGACGGGAGGCCGGACAGGGGGAACCGGCCTCCCGTCCCGCAGCGGGCTACTTCACCGCGTGCGTGACGTCGCGCTCCTCGGCGTAGAAGCACGCCGTCGGATGAGTGCCGTTGTCGCCCACGTCGAGGGACGGGACCTCCTCGGCGCAGTGGTCGGTCGCCTTCCAGCAGCGGGTGCGGAACCGGCAGCCCGAAGGCGGATCGATCGGGGACGGCACATCCCCCTGCAGGACGATCTCATCGCGCTGGCCCCGCAGGTCCGGGTCCGGCACGGGCACAGCGGAAAGCAGCGCCTGCGTGTACGGGTGCCTCGGGTGGTCGTAGATCTCCGGGCCCGTGCCCTGCTCGACCACCTTGCCCAGGTACATGACCGCGACCTCGTCGGCGATGTGCCGCACCACCGACAGGTCGTGCGCGATGAACACGTACGCCAGGCCCAGCTCGTTCTGAAGCCGTTCCAGCAGGTTGATCACCTGCCCCTGGATCGACACGTCCAGCGCCGACACCGGCTCGTCGCACACCAGCACCTGCGGGCGCAGCGCGAGCGCGCGGGCGATGCCGATGCGCTGCCGCTGGCCGCCCGAGAACTGGTGCGGGTAGCGGTTGACGTGGTCGGGACTGAGCCCGACCATGTCGAGCAGCTCCTTCACCTCGCCGGCCCGCTTCGCCCGCGGCACCACCTCCGGGTGGATCTCGAACGGCTCCCCCACGATGTCGCCCACCGTCAGGCGCGGGTTCAGCGACGTGTACGGGTCCTGGAACACCAGCTGGATGTCGCGCCGGAACGGCCGCATGCGCCGGTTCGACAGGTTGCCGATCTCCTTGCCCTGCAACTTGATCGAACCCGACGTCGGCGACTCCAGGCCCACCAGGAGCTTCGCGAGCGTCGACTTCCCGCACCCCGACTCCCCCACCACGCCCAGGGTCTTCCCCGGGTACAGCTTCAGGTCCACGCCGTCCACGGCCTGCACGTGCCCCACGGTGCGCTTGACGACCACGCCCCGCTGGATCGGGAAGTGCTTCACGAGGTCCTTCGCCTCCAGGACCGGGTCGACACCCCGGTCCGCCTGGCCCAGTTCAGCGTTCATCGGCGTAGACCTCCTCGGCGAAGTGGCAGCGGGAGCCGTGGAACTCCGCGGGCTCGGCCCACGGCGGCACCTCGGTCTTGCACTTGTCCTCCGCGGCGAAGCACCGCGGGTGGAACGGGCAGCCGCCCGGCAGCCGCGCCGGGTTCGGCGGCAGCCCGCCGATCACCTCCAGCTCCTGGCCCACCGTGTCCACGCGCGGGATCGCGCGCAGCAGCGCCTTCGTGTACGGGTGCGCCGGGCGCTTGAACACGTCCCGGATGCCCGCCCGCTCCACGACCTCGCCCGCGTACATGACCGCCACCTCGTCCGCGACGTCGGCGACCACGCCGAGGTCGTGCGTGATGAGGATCAGGCCCATGCGCCGCTCGGTCTGGATGCGCTTGAGCAGCCGCATGATCTGCGCCTGCACCGTCACGTCCAGGGCCGTCGTCGGCTCGTCGGCGATGAGGACCTCCGGGTCGAGCGCGAGCGCCATCGCGATCATCACGCGCTGGCGCATGCCCCCGGAGAACTGGTGCGGGTAGTGCCCGACGCGGTTCTTCGCGTCGGGGATGCCCACCTGGTCGAGCAGCTCGATCGCCTTGAGCCGGGCCTCCTTGCGGCTGGTGCCGCGGTGGACGCGGAACAGCTCGCCGATCTGGAAGCCGACCGACCACAAGGGGTTGAGCGCGGACAGGGCGTCCTGGAAGACGATCGCGATGTGGTTGCCGCGCACCGCCCTGCGGGTCTCCTCGTTCTGCTCAAGGAGGTCCACGCCGTGCAGGCGCACCGCCCCGCCGGTGATCTTCGCGGGCGGGGTGTCGAGGATGCCCATGATCGCCTGGGAGGTCACGGACTTCCCGGAGCCGGACTCGCCGACGACGGCGAGCGTGCGGCCCTGCTCCAAGGTGAAGCTCGCGCCGCGCACGGCAGGGATGCGCTCGCCGCGCACCCGGAACTCCACGTGCAGTCCGTCCACTTCGAGCAGCGGCGAGTTGAAGTCGGCGCCCGGGAGGGTGTCGCCGATGACGCGTACGGTCTCTGCCACCGCTGTCACCTCAGTTTCGGGTCGAGGGCGTCGCGCAGGGCGTCCCCGAAGGTCGCGAACGCGAACACGGTCAGGATGAGCAGGCCCAGCGGCCACGCGAAGAGGTAGACGTACCCGCCGCCGGCCCACTCGGTGCCCTTGGACAGCAGCACGCCCCAGCTCGTCGCGGGCGGCTGCACGCCGATGCCGAGCACCGCCAGCGCCGCCTCGGTGACGATGATGCCGCCGATGGTGGTGGGGACGACGGCGGTGACCGGGACGATCGCGTTCGGCAGGATGTGCTTGAACATGATCCGGCGGTCCGAGGCGCCCAGGCACTTCGCGGCGACCACGTAGTCGAGGTTCTTCGTCTCCAGCGTGGCCGCGCGCGTGTACCGGCAGAACTCCATCCACCCGAACAACGAGAGGGCGAGGAACGGCACGGCGATCGTCTCGGCCAGCGTGTCGGTCGAGACGCGGCCGCGGAACAGGCTCAGGATCAGGACCGCGCCCATGAGCATCGGGATCACGATGAACACGTCGAGCGCGCGGGAGATGAGCGTGTCGAGCCAGCCGCCGTAGTAGCCCGCCAGGATGCCCAGGATCAGCCCCACCACGACCGACGCGACGATGACGCTCAGCGCCAGCGCGATGGTGGGCCGGGTGCCGTGGACGAGCGTCGCGGCGAAGTCGCAGCCGAACGCGTCGGTCCCCAGTGGATGCTCGCCGGTGAACCAGGTCCCGGGCCGCTGCTTGGCGTCGCGGCCGAAGCACACCGTGGGGTCCTGGTCGGTGAACAGGGAGGGGAACGCGGCCATCGCGAACACGAACAGCAGCACGAGGCTCGCGATGATGACGTCGGGGCGCTTGCGCATGGTGCGGAAGGCGTCCGACCAGAGGGACGCCTGCCGCTCGGCGGTCGGCGTCGGGGCGGTCAGCTCACTCATAGCGGATCCTCGGGTCGAGTACGGCGTAGAGCAGGTCGACGATCAGGCTCACGAACACCACGACGACCGCCGAGACCGTGAGGCCGACGATGACGAGGTTGCCCTCCTGGCGCTGCACCGCCTGGAAGATCATGCGGCCCATCCCGGGGATGCCCATGACGCCCTCGGTGAGGACGGCGCCGGAGAGCATGAACGCGAACAGGAACCCGATGCCAGTGATGATCGGGATCATCGAGTTGCGGATGACGTGGACGATCGTGATGCGCAGCGGCTTGAGGCCCTTGGCCTTCGCGGTCCTCACGAAGTCCGAGCCGAGGTTCTCCAGCTGGCTGGCGCGGATCAGGCGCGTCATGGAGGCGAGGCCGACGGTGCCGACGATGATGCCCGGGATGATGATCGTCGTCCACGGGTAGTCGGGGTTGTAGTTCGGTCTGAACACCTGGCCCATGAACGACTCGGTCCCCCAGATGTCCCTGGCCCACCGGGTGAGCGGCACCGCCACGATGTACACGTAGGACAGCAGGATGAGGAAGACCGGGATCGAGTCGGCGAGGATCGTGGTGCCGCGCACGGTGTGGTCGATGAACTTGCCGCGGTGGCGGGCGGCCCAGGTGCCGAGCACCATCGAGACGGCCACCAGCGTGATCGTCGCGAAGATGAACAGCCGCAGCGTGTTCGGGATGTAGATCGCCAGGAGCTGGCCGACGTCCCGGTTGCCGTTGAGGGTGGTGCCGAAGTCGCCCTGCACGAAGTTCTGGAGGCGGTCGACGAACGGGGCCAGGCACGGGTCGCCCGTGCGCTCGTAGCACTTGTTGTCGAGGCCGTAGAGGCGTTCGACCTGGGCGAGCATGCCCGGGTCGGGGGTGCGGTCGCCGCCGAAGAACAGCAGTGCCGGATTGCCCCTGATCTGGACCGACAGCGCGGTCAGGTAGTGGAGGAGGAAGAGCACGATCCCCAGGGTGAGCAGGGCCTGGAGGAGTCGGCGGATCACATAGCGTCCCATTGGTTCTTTCCAGTTCCAGAATCCGCCGGGCGGGGGCCGCCGCGGCGCGCTCTCGCGGCCGCGGCGGCTCCGCCCGGGCGGTCTTCAGTTGTCGGGCGCTACTCGGCGATCGTGACTTCGCGCAGCTCGCAGTCGCCGCCCGGTCCGCTGTAGATCGGGTGGACGTACACGTTTTCGAGCCGCTCGGTGTAGAAGTAGTTGAACCGCTCGCCGAACACCGGAACGCTCGGCATGTCGTTGGCGAGGATGGCCTCGGCCTCGGCGTAGAGCGCGACGGCCTCGTCGAGGGTCGCGGCGGAGCCGGCCTCGGCGATCTTCGCGTCGTACTCGGCGTTCTCGTAGCCCTGGTCGTTGACCGAGGCGCCGCCGCCGTAGATCGGCTCCAGGTAGTTCTCGTTCAGGTTGTAGTCCGGGCTCCAGCCGGAGCGGAACGGGCCGTCGACGCCGTGCTCCTCGCGGGTGGCGAGGAACTCGGGGAAGTCGAGCGTGACGAGCTCGTACTCGATGCCCAGCGACTGGGAGATCGAGTCGCCGATGGCGCGGAAGATGTCCACGTTGTCGGCCGCGTCGTTGACCCAGATCTGCATCTTCTCGCCCTCGGGCCAGCCGCCGGCCTCCTCCAGGAGCGCGGCCGCGGCCTCGGGGTCGTAGGTGCAGTACTCGCCGCAGGAGTGCGTGCCGCCGCCGAGGATCGATTCGGGCACCCACTGGTCGAGCGCGTAGAAGCGCTCGGGGCCGACGACGTTCGCGACGCCCTCGCGGTCGATCGCCATCGAGATGGCGCGGCGCACGTTGACGTCCTGGTACTGGGGGTCGTAGAGCGGGAACGCGAGCATGAGGATCGACGGGTCGTCCTGCTGGATGTGGCGCGACTCCAGGTCGGGGTCGTTCATCGCGTTCTCGTAGTCGGCGGCGGTCGGGCGGCAGACGTCGATGTCGCCGGTCAGGAAGTCCGCCCAGCAGTCGTCGCCTTCGAGGTAGACCTTCCAGTTGACGGCGTCGATGTGCGCCGGCATGTCGCCCGCGTAGTCCTCCCAGCGGACGGCGGTGCCGCCGCTCTCGATGTCATAGGGCTCCTCGAACATGAAGGGGCCGTTGCCGATCGGCTTGGCCTCGCAGGCTTCGAGGTCGGCCAGGCACTCCTCGGCGACCGGGTAGAACGCCTCGTAGCCGAGCATCGTCGGGAAGCCGATGAACGGGGCGGAGAGCTTGACCTCGATGGTGAGGTCGTCGACGGCGGTCACGCCGGAGAGGTGGGTGACGTCGATCGGGGCCCACTCGGGGACCTCCGGGTCGGCCCACTGGTCCTCGGGCAGCGGGTCGGGGTTCATCTCCGCGTAGCCCTCGAAGGTCGCGAAGAAGTAGTTCAGCGGCAGGGAGTTGGACGCGAGGGCGGTCCGGTCCCAGGAGCGGATGAAGGCGTCGGCGTTCACCGGCTCGCCGTTCTGGAAGGTCAGGCCGTCCTTGATCTTGATGGTCCAGACCGTGTTGTCCTCCGAGGAGATGTCCTCGGCCACCAGGTTCTCCGGCTCGCCGGTCTCGCGGTCGTAGTAGACCAGGCCGTCGTAGACGTTCTTCATGATCCGGTAGCCCTCGGACTCGCCGGAGCCGCCTGGGACGAGGCTGCGGATCTCGCCGATCTGCATGTTGACGGTGCCGCCGCTGCCGCCGCCCTCGCCGTCGACATCGCTTTCATCGCCGCTACAGGCAGCGGTGGATACCGCGAGCCCGGCGGCCGCGATCGCGGCCACCGTCATTCGCATTCGTCGCACTGGGAACGCTCCAGGGTGTGAGTGGGTCGTGGGATAACTCACACCATGTCGCACAACACAACAGAATAAAAGAGTGCGTTGTGAAATCGTTACCTGTCGGACGGTAAGCAGAGACCTTGCACGTGCAGTCCACCACCGGTCTGCCCGCCTATATCCCGCTTTGCGGGAGCGGAGTTGCCGTTGCGGGACAATACGACCCGTGAGTTCACCAGCGCCTCGCGCACCTCGCGTCGATTCGGCCCGCCACAGCCGGTTGGCCATCCAGAACATGAATGTGAGCGGCGTCATGAGCACGGCCCCGCATCCAAGTCCGAACGACGTTCGTTGAACAGGCGTGCTACTTCGGTACTCCTATCGGATCTACCCGACCGGTCCGCAGCGCAAGGCGCTCGCGCGAACGTTCGGGTGCGTCCGAACGGTGTACAACGACGCAGTCGCGGCCCGGCGCGCAGCCTTCAAAGCCGGTCTGCCTTATCCCTCAACGGGAGCGCTGGACAAGCAACTCATCACCAAGGCCAAGCGCACCACGGAGCGATCCTGGCTGGCCGAGGTCTCCACGGTCCCACTACAGCAGGCGCTCAGAGACTGCCAAGCGGCGTACCGGAACTTCTTCGAGTCGTTGACCGGAAAGCGGGCCGGGGATCGTGTCGGACCTCCCAGGTTCAGGCGTAGGTCGGCGCGCCAGACGGCTCGCTACACCCGGAACGGATTCCGTATCAGGGCCAGCGGTCGCCTGTACATCGCCAAGATCGGCGAACTCAAGGTCGCCTGGTCGCGTGGCCTGGCATCGGAACCCAGTTCGGTGACGATCGTCAAGACCACTACCGGGAAGTACTTCGCTTCCTTCGTGGTCCGTGTCGACAACGACGCCGAGCGACTGGAACCACTGGCGGATCCGGACGCCGAGACCGGTGTCGATCTGGGATTGAAGTCCTTTGCAGTGCTGCGCGGCGGCAAGGTCATAGACAACCCCCGCTTCTTCCGGAGGCTGGAGCGGAAGCTGAAGAAGGCGCAGCAAGCACTGTCCCGAACACAGAAGGGATCGAACAACCGGGCCAAAGCCCGGCTCCGTATTGCGAACCTCCATGAGAAGACCAGAAATCGCAGGGACGATTGGCTGCACAAGCAGGTCAAGGCACTCGTGAGCGAGAACCAAGCTCTCTATGTCGAAGATCTGTGCGTCAAAGGCCTCTCCCGCGGGCGCAGTGCGAAGTCCATCCAAGACGCCGCTTTCGGCCGGTTCCTGGACATGCTCGCCTCGAAGGCGGCCCGCACCGGCCGTGTTCTTGCAAAGATAGACAGGTATTTCCCGTCCACCCGACTGTGCTCGACATGCGGGGCGCTGTCAGGTCCCAAGGGGCCCGAAGGGCTGCGTGTCCGCTCCTGGATCTGCGACTGCGGCGCCATCCACGACCGGGATGAGAATGCTGAGATCAACATCAGGCGCGAAGGAAGACGCCTCGTGGCCGCCGGGCTGGCGGACACGCAAAACGCCTGCGGAGGGCCGGTAAGACCGGGGATACCCGGCACGGCCCGTTGAAACAGGAACCCTCCCGTAGACGGAACGCGACAGCGAACCGCAAGCCGGGAATCTTCCCCGACAGGGCGAAGAGGAGGTCAATCAGGCAACAGGTATGCGGATGCCTCGGCCGCCGCGGCGGGCCCGTAGGACTGCTCCAGGCGGTTCACGAATTCCACGGGGTTGACCGAGTAGCCCTGGGGGCCGACCGATTCGAGCGCCAGCGCGGTGAGCTGGCTGCCGACCTCGGAGGCGCGGCGCAGGCTCATGCCCCAGCCGAGCCCGGCGAGGAGCCCGGCGGTGAACGCCTCGACGCCTCCGGCGGGGTCGATGATCTCGCGGGCGCGGGCGAACGGGACGCGCACGCGGTCCATGTCGTGCCCGGCGATCTCGACGCCGTCCTGGTCGAGCGTGGTCACGCGGACGCGCACGCGCTCCAGGATCTCGTCGTCGGCGAGGCCGGTCGTGGCCTGGAGCAGGTGGTAGCGGTGCTCGCTGGTGACGAGGAACTTGGCGCCGGTGAGGAACTCGACGGCCTCCTCGCCCTCCAGGTCGCCGGGATCGGCGCTGAACTCCAGGCCGAGGTCGCGGGCCTGGTCGGCGTAGGCGTGCATGGCCTTGGGCTCGGCCGGGCCGATGTGGATGAGCCCGAGGGACCCGCCGCGCTCCATGACCTCGATGAGGTCGAGCTCGTCGCCGCCGAGGACGACCGGGGACTGCCCGAGGCGGGCGAGGCCGGTGCCGACGGCTTCGGCGGTGGTGCCGGTGACGGCGGTCTTCATGCCTTGCACGACAAGTGCCACTGAGATGGTCCTCGCATCAGTCGGGGACTGGAAGATCGGAAAAGGAATTCGCGGGACGAATGCGATGCGTCCGGCGGGGGGCGCTCAGCCTAGCGCACGGCGAAGCCCGGCCGGCGAAAGCGTCCGACCGGGCTGCGCGAGTCTGGCCGGGGGCCTAGTGGAACGAGTCGCCGCAGGCGCAGGAGCCCTGGGCGTTCGGGTTGTCGATGGTGAAGCCCTGGGCGTCGATGCGGTCGGCGAAGTCGATGTTCGCGCCGATGAGGTACGGGATGCTCATCTTGTCGACGATGACGCCGAAGCCCTCGTAGTCCTGGACGATGTCGCCGTCGCGCACGTCGGTGTCGAAGTACAGGCCGTAGCGCAGGCCGGAGCAGCCGCCGGGGCTGACCTCGACGCGCAGGCGCAGGCCCTCTTCGCCTTCCTGCTCGATCAGGGCTTTGACCTTGGCGGCCGCGGCATCCGTGAGCACGACGCCGACCTTGGCGTCCTTGGCTTCGGTGGACTGCTCGGTGTCAGCCTGCTGAGTGGCGCTCACTTGCTACTCCTCTGATGTGTGCGAGACCCGGGTCGACCGGGTCGATTCGACCCGTCAACAGTACCCAACCGCATCGGAAGTGTTCCTATTCCCGAGATCACTCGGGGAGTGGAATGACTCGCCATAACGGCTGATGTCCGACGGTACCTATTCCCGCCATTCCTTCGCCACCTTCTCGGCGAGCGCGGTGAGTCCCTCGACCGGTCTGGCCATGGCCTCCTTCGCGCTGCCGAGCAGTTCGGTGACGGAATGCACCCCGGCGAGGTCGGGGTGGGCGTCGACGTCGGAGCGCCCGGCCATGACGAGGCAGGGCCTGCTGTGGGCGGCGGCGCCGGAGGCGACCTCGGCGGCGAGTTTGCCGCGCAGGCTCTGGGAGTCGAAGGAGCCCTCGCCGGTGATGACGAGGTCGGCGGCGGCGATCTTGGCGTCGAGGCCGACGGCGTCGCAGGTGAGGCGGGCCCCGGAGGCGCGGGTGCCGCCGAGGAGGAACAGGGCGAACCCGAGGCCCCCGGCGGCTCCGGCGCCGGGGAGGTTCGCTGCGCCGACGTACCCGGTCGCGGGTTCGGCGGCCTGAGCGAAGTGCGCGACGGCCTGTTCGAGGAAGGCGACCTGCTGCGGGTCGGCGCCCTTCTGGGGGCCGAAGACGTGCGCGGCGCCGTGGGGGCCGAGGAGCGGCGAGTCGACGTCGGTGGCGGCGATGAACTCGGCGCCGCGGGTGCGCGGCTGCCAGTCGACGGACGCGACCTCGGGGAGTCCCATGCCGCCGTAGGCGATCGGGCGGCCGGTGGCGTCGCGGAAGGTGCAGCCGAGGGCGGTGAGCATCCCGGCTCCGGCGTCGGTGGTGGAGGAGCCGCCGAGGCCGACGACGACGCGGCGGGCGCCGTGCTCGACGGCGTGGGAGACGAGCAGGCCGACGCCGTAGGTGGTGGCGCCGAGCGGGTCGCGCTCGCCGGGGCCGAGGAGGTGGAGGCCGCAGGCGGCGGCGGACTCGATGTAGGCGGTGTCGCCGTCGAGGAGGTAGTCGGCCTGCGTGGGGCGTCCGAGCGGGTCGTAGACGTCGACGGTCCGCAGCTCCGCGCCGGGCTTGGCGCGGGCGAGGACCTCGACGAACCCGGGCCCGCCGTCGGCGAGCGGCAGCGTCTCGGCGGTGTCGCCGGGGCGGGCGCGCAGCCAGCCTGCGGCGACGGCGTCGGCGGCCTCGCCGGCGCTCATGGTTCCGGCGAACTTGTCGGGGGCTATGAGGATGCGCACACCTAGAGGGTAGTGGATGCCGCGGACGATGCGGTAACCGCTTTCCGGAATCCACATCGCGGATTCGAGGAGGCCGAAGCAGCCTCGGAAGCGACTACGATTGCGGCCATGACGGGCTTCACTGAACCTGCGAACACCCAGACCGCGCTCCTGCTCCTCGGCCGCGGCTCCGACGCCGGGTCCGAGCGCGGCGTCGACTGCCCCGGCGAGCTGCCCGCGCCCTCCGACCCCGACCTGGTCGCACGCGCGAAGGCCGCGAAGGAGGCATTGGGCGGCAACGTGTTCGTCCTGGGCCACCACTACCAGCGCGACGAGGTGATCCAGTTCGCCGACGTCACCGGCGACTCCTTCAAGCTCGCGCAGCAGGCCGCCGCGCGGCCCGACGCCGAGTACATCGTGTTCTGCGGCGTGCACTTCATGGCCGAGAGCGCCGACATCCTCACCGGCGACCACCAGCGGGTCGTCCTCCCGGACATGGCCGCGGGCTGCTCCATGGCCGACATGGCGACCGCCTCCCAGGTCGAGCAGTGCTGGGAGGACCTCCAGCGCGTGGGGATCGCCGACGTCACCGTCCCGGTCACGTACATGAACTCCACGGCCGCGATCAAGGGCTTCGTGGGCCGCGAGGGCGGCCTGGTCTGCACCTCCTCGAACGCCGAGCGGGCCCTGCGCTGGGCCTACGAGCACGGCGAGAAGGTCCTGTTCCTGCCCGACCAGCACCTGGGCCGCAACACGATGGTCCGCGACATGGGCTACTCGCTCGACGACTGCGTGCTCTACAACCCGCACAAGCCGAACGGCGGGCTCACCGACGACGAGCTGCGGAACGCGAAGATCATCCTGTGGAAGGGCCACTGCTCGGTCCACGGCCGGTTCACGCTCGAATGCGTCGAGGAGATGCGCCGCGTCGACCCCGAGGTGAACATCCTGGTCCACCCCGAGTGCAAGCACGAGGTCGTCGAGGCCGCGGACTACGTGGGCTCGACCGAGTACATCATCAAGCAGCTCGAAGCGGCCGAGCCCGGCTCCTCATGGGCCATCGGCACCGAGCTGAACCTGGTGCGGCGCTTGGCGAACCGCTTCCCGGACAAGAAGATCTCGTTCCTGGACAAGACGGTCTGCTACTGCTCGACGATGAACCGGATCGACCTGCCGCACCTGGTGTGGGCGCTCGAAGAGCTCGTGGCCGGGCGCGTGCCGAACGTGATCACCGTCGACGAGCGGACCGCGTCGTACGCGCGCGAGGCGCTCGACCGGATGCTCGCACTGCCGTAGCGGCAAGGGCCCGGAGTCGTTCGCCACAAAGACGTCCGCGAGGTGAACGGTTCCGGGTCCCCCGAACGTGTATTCCTCGGAGCCGCGGGTGCGCATGATCACCGAGGGTTATACGGCTACCTGGGCGTTTTCCATGTGGCTATTCCGTTATCGTTGGTCCGCCAAGTCGATTCCCGGTGAACGAGACACCGCCGCGAAACGGCCGTCGCATTGACGCTTCCCGGCTTCCGTAACCAGTACTCCCTTCCATCCGAGGAGATCTGTTGAGCAGCACCGACGCCACCCCGCTTTCCGAGGACATGCTGATCATCCACGGCGGCACCCCCCTGGAAGGGGAGGTGACCGTCCGCGGGGCGAAGAACCTCGTCTCCAAGGCCATGGTCGCCGCCCTGCTGGGGACGTCGCCCTCGGTCCTGCGCTCGGTGCCCGCGATCCGCGACGTCGAGGTCGTCACCGGCCTGCTCCGCGTCCACGGCGTCGACGTCGAGCTCGACGGGGACACGCTGTACATGGACCCGACCTCGGTCGAGTCCGCGGGCGTCGAGGAGATCAACGTCCACGCCGGGACCAGCCGCATCCCGATCCTCCTGTGCGGGCCGCTGCTGCACCGCCTCGGCCGCGCGTTCATCCCCGACCTCGGCGGCTGCAACATCGGCGGCCGCCCCATCGACTTCCACCTCGACGCGCTCCGCCAGTTCGGCGCGGTCGTCGAGAAGGACGCCTCCGGCACGCACCTGTCGGCCCCGAACGGGCTCCACGGCATCCGCTACGAGCTGGAGTTCCCCAGCGTCGGCGCCACCGAGCAGGTCCTGCTCACCGCCGTCATGGCGAAGGGCACCACGGAGCTGCGGAACGCCGCGATCGAGCCGGAGATCATCGACCTCATCTGCGTCCTCCAGAAGATGGGCGCGATCATCAAGGTCCACACCAACCGGGTCATCGAGATCGTCGGCGTCGACGAGCTCAAGGGCTACCGGCACCGCGCGCTCCCCGACCGCATCGAGGCCGCCTCGTGGGCGTCCGCGGCGCTCGCCACCGAGGGCAGCGTGTTCGTGCGCGGCGCGCAGCAGGCCGACATGATGACGTTCCTCAACGTGTTCCGCTCCATCGGCGGCGCGTACGAGGTCGACGACGACCCCGTCGAGGGCGGCATCCGCTTCTGGCACCCGGGCACCCCGCTCAAGCCGGTCGCGCTGGAGACCGACGTCCACCCCGGGCTCATGACCGACTGGCAGCAGCCGATCGTGGTCGCGCTGACCCAGGCCGACGGCCTGTCGATCATGCACGAGACCGTGTACGAGAACCGCTTCGGCTACACCTCCGAGCTGCGCCGGATGGGCGCGAACATCGAGCTGTACTCCGACTGCCTCGGCGGCACCCCGTGCCGGTGGGGCCGCCGCAACTTCCTGCACTCGGCCGTCATCGCCGGGCCCTCGAAGCTGCACGCCGCCGACCTCCAGATCCCCGACCTGCGCGCGGGCTTCAGCCACCTCATCGCGGCCATGGCCGCCGAGGGCACCTCCCGCGTCTACGGCGTGGACCGGTACATCACCCGCGGCTACGAGAACTTCGAGGAGAAGCTCCTCGGCCTCGGCGCGAAGATCGAGCGACCTGTCACGAAATAGGCGAAGTCCGGGACGTAGGTATGCTTGCAGGAGCACCGCCCGCAGCGAGTTGAGGAAGGCCGATCGTCCGTGGCCAAGAAGTCCGTCCAGGCAGCACCGGAAACCGAGGAACCGAAGCCGGTTTCGGCCACGGACAAGAAGGGGAAGGCCACGCCCAAGCGGCCCAACCAGTCGAAGGCCCGGCCGCCGGTGAACCCGCCGCTCACGAACAAGGAGAAGCGGGAGGCCGCCAAGAAGGCCGGCCCGCTCACCAAGGAGCAGAAGAAGCAGGCGCGCGAGGACGTCAGGGCCGAGCGCGCCCGCATCGCCGAGGGCCAGTGGAAGGGCGACCCGCTCTTCGACAAGTACCACCTCCCGCGCGACCGCGGCGCCGAGCGGCTGCTCGTGCGCGACATCGTGGACTCGCGCTGGTCGATCGGGCAGTACTACATGTTCGCGGCGTTCGCGATCCTCATCCTGTCCACCGGCTCGGTCCAGCTCCAGAGCTACCTGTTCATCGCGCTGCTGGTCCTGACCGCCGCGATCGTGATCGAGTCGGTGCTCCTCACCCGCCGCGTCAAGCGCATCGTCCTCAAGCGATTCCCGAAGACCACGCAGCGCATGGGCGGCCTGTACTGGTACGCGATCCAGCGGGGCATCATGCCGCGCTCGATGCGCAACCCGCGCGCCCGCATGAGCTACAAGGCCACCGAGGACGACCTCGGCAAGATTGTCAAATGACGAGGCGGGGCCGCCCGGCCCCGCCAATGCACGGCGATCGCGCCCGGGGTCGCTCGACTGTCCCTCCCCGGTCCCGATGGCTTACCCTCGATACTGACGTAGCCCTCTCTGACCCCGGAAAGTAGTCAACGTGGTTGATGTCGCGGCGGACTTGCGGGCGGGGCTGTTCCGCGCCCTCGGCCCACTCGATCGCGCCACCATGCGCCACGCCATCGCCGACACCGTCGCCCTCCAGCAGATCCGCGAAGAGGCGACCCTCCGGCTCGCCCGCCACGCCGCCGAGGCCGACCAGTCGCGGCTGCTCGGGGTGCGGGCCGTCATCCTCCGCGTCCTCGGCGACTTCGACGGCGCCGAGGTCGACGCCGCCGCGGCCGTCAAGTACGCCGAGGCCGTCGGCGCCGACCTCCTCCTGGCCCCCGCCCGCGCCCGCCTCGCCCAGATCCTGCGCGTGCGGGGCCGCTACGAGGAGGCCGACCAGCTGTTCGCGCTCGCCGAGGCCGGGGAGCTGCCGCGGACCCTCACCGGGGCCGTGCGCGCCTACGCCGGGCTCTCGTGCATCGCGCAGGGCCGCATCACCGAATCGCTCATCCACGTGCAGCGCGCCTCCGAGCAGAACCCGCACGGGTTCGTCATGCAGATCGTCGAGACCGCCCTCAGCCTCATCGAGGAGCACGCCGCGAAGTACGGGTTCGGCGCCCCGCCGCGCGGCTGGGCCGAGCGCGCCGGGTACCCCGCGCCCGAGCGGTTCCAGGACCCGCAGACCGGCCGCTTCGGGTACCTCGGGCACGACGGGCGGCCCGTCGTGCAGGCCGCGTTCAGCCAGGCCGGGGACTTCCGCGGCGGCGTCGCCGCCGTCTGCCAGGCCGACTGGGGCGCCATCGACCGCAACGGCACCGTCGTCGTGCCGATGCTCTACGGGTCCATGGAGACCCCCACCGCCGACGGGCGCACCGTCACCGGGTTCGTCAACGGCGTCGCCGTCGCCGGGCAGCGCGGGCGCGTCATCGCCGTCCACAAGACCGGCCGCGTCGTCGTCCCCCCGCGCTACCAGCGCGTCGAGGTCCACCCCGCGGGGTTCCTCGTCACCGACGGGTACTCGTGGGGCGCACTCGGATTCGACGGCAACGAGCTCCTGCCCGTGCGCGGCGACCGCGGCGAGTCGCTGCGGCACCTCGACGCGGCCGTCTCGATCGACGACGGGCCCCTGTAGCCCGTGTGATGACGGTTGCTTTCGCCGCTAGCCGCTCGGCAGGTAGGCTCTGTACCCATGGAATTCCGTCATCTCGGCCGCTCCGGCCTCGTCATCTCCGAACTGGTCTACGGCAACTGGATCACCCACGGCGGGCAGGTGGAGGAGGACGCCGCCGTCGCGTGCGTGAACGCCGCCCTCGACGCCGGGATCACCACCTTCGACACCGCCGACGTGTACGCGCAGGGCGCCGCTGAAGAGGTCCTCGGGCGGGCCCTCAAGGACCAGCGCCGCGACGGCATCGAGATCTTCACCAAGGTCTACTGGCCGATGGGCCCGGGCAAGAACGACCGCGGCCTCTCGGCGAAGCACATCAAGGAGTCGATCAACAACTCGCTGACGCGGCTCCAGACCGACCGCGTCGAGCTGTACCAGGCGCACCGCTGGGACGTGGAGACCCCGCTCGAAGAGACCATGCAGGCGTTCGCCGACGTGGTCCACTCCGGGAAGGCCCACTACATCGGCGTGTCCGAGTGGACCGCCGAGCAGATCCGCGCCGCGGCCGCGCTCGCCAAGGACCTGAAGATCCAGCTCGTGTCCTCGCAGCCGCAGTACTCGCTGCTGTGGCGGGTCATCGAGGAGGAGGTCGTGCCGGCGTCCGAGGAGCTGGGCATCGGCCAGATCGTGTGGTCCCCGCTCGCGGGCGGCGTGCTCTCGGGCAAGTACAAGCCGGGCCAGGCGGCCCCGGCGGGCTCGCGCGGCGCCGACCCGAAGTTCGGGCGGTTCGTCGAGGGCTGGCTCAAGGACGAGGTCCTGGAGCGCGTGCAGCAGCTCGGCCCGATCGCCGAGGACCTGGGCCTGACCATCGCGCAGCTGTCGCTCGCGTGGGTCCTCCAGAACTCGAACGTCTCGGCGGCGATCATCGGCGCGACCCGCCCCGAGCAGGTCGTGGAGAACGTCAAGGCCGTCGGCGTGAAGCTGCCCGAGGACGTCTACGCGAAGATCAACGAGCTGTTCGCGCCGGTGTCGGTCACCGACCCGAAGGAGACGACGGCGCCGAACCCGCGCGCGTAACCGCCTTCTGATTCAGCTGGGGATCGGCCGCATCGAACCATTCGATGCGGCCGTCCCGTTTGAACCAGGAGCGCTGGCGGCGCACGAACCGGCGCGTGCCCTGCACGGTGAGCCGGAACGCCTCCTCCTCGGAGTACTCCCCCGCGAAGTGGGCGAGGACCTGCTGGTAGCCGAGGGCGCGGGAGGCGGTGCGGCCCTCGCGCAGGCCCTTCGATTCGAGGTCGCGGACCTCGTCGAGGAGCCCGGCGTCCCACATGTGCTGGACGCGCCGCTCGATGCGCTCGTCGAGGACGGGCGTGTCGAGGTCGACGCCGATGCGGACGGCCTCGATGTGGGCCTTCGGCTCGGGGAGCGAGGCGGTGAAGGAGCCGGTGAGCTCCACGACTTCGAGGGCGCGCACGACTCGTCGCCCGTTCGAGGGGAGGATCGCCTTCGCGGCCTCGGGGTCGCGGGCCTTCAGGCGCTCCCACAGCGCGGCCGAGCCGTCGCGCTCCAGGTCGGCTTCGAGGCGGGCGCGGATCGCGGGGTCGGTGCCGGGGAAGTCCATCTCGTCGAGCGCGGCCTGCACGTAGAGCCCGGAGCCGCCGACGAGGATCGGCCGGTTCCCGCGGGCGCGGATGTCGGCGATCGCCTCGCGGGCGAGGCGCTGGTATCCGGCGACGTCGGCCGCTTCGGTGACGTCGAGGACGTCGAACACGTGGTGGGGGACGCCGCGGCGCTCGGCCGCGGTGATCTTCGCGGTGCCGATGTCCATCCCGCGGTACAGCTGCATCGAGTCGGCGTTGACGACCTCCCCGCCCAGGGCCTCGGCGAGCGCGATCGACAGCGCCGTCTTCCCGGCCGCGGTAGGGCCTACGACGGCGATCACCGGCGGTTGTAGGGTTGGGTTGCCGCCGACTACGCTCCTCAACTGAACGACCCCCTCGGTTCGCGCGGCCCCCACCCGGCTGGCGGCGACCCGCCGACCACCGTAAGGTACGGGAAATACGTCCCTAAGTTCGTGTGAAGGATTTGAGATTACCGCGATGAGTGACCTCGGAGACTGGACCAGCTTCGGCCGCATCGACGCCGACGGCACGGTCTATGTGAAGACCTCCTCCGGCGAGCGCGCGGTCGGCTCGTGGCAGGCCGGCTCCACGGAGGAGGGGCTCGCGCACTTCGCGCGCAAGTACGCCGACCTCGTCGTGGAGGTCGATCTCATCGCCGCGCGCCTGAACTCGGAGTCCGCCGACGTCGAGCAGGCCGCCTCGCAGCTGCGCAAGCTCCGCGAGGGCCTGGACACGGCCGCGGTGGTCGGGGACGTCGAGGGCCTGGCGACCCGCCTCGACGGCCTCTCCAAGCACGCGGAGGACAAGCTCGGCGAGTTCAAGGCCGCCAAGGAGACCGAGCGCGCCGAGGCCGTCGCCGCCAAGGAGGCCCTGGTGGCCGAGGCGGAGGACCTGGCGTCGCGCGACAGCCACTGGAAGGCGTCGGGGCAGCGCTTCAGCGAGATGATCGAGGAGTGGAAGGCGATCCACGGGGTCGACCGGAAGACCGATCAGAAGCTGTGGCGGCGCTTCTCGGCCGCGCGCGACACGTTCACGCGCCACCGCGGGGCCTACTTCTCGCAGCTCGACGCCGAGCGCAAGGTGATCGGCTCGAAGAAGGAAGAGCTCATCGCCCAGGCCGAGGCGCTGTCGACCTCCACCGACTGGGGGCCCACCGCCGACGCGCTCAAGGGCCTCATGGCCGAGTGGAAAGAGGCCGGGCGGCTCGCGCCCGACGCCGAGCAGAAGGCCTGGAAGCGGTTCCGGGCGGCGCAGGACGTCTTCTTCAACGCGCGCTCCGAGGTGTTCTCGGCCCGCGACGCGGAGCTGGAGGCGAACCAGGCCGCGAAGGAGGAGCTGCTCAAGCAGGCCGAGGCCCTCGACATCGAGGCCGACCCGAAGGCCGCGCAGAACGCGTTCCGCGAGCTCCAGGCCGGGTGGCACGACATCGGCGCGGTCCCGCGCAAGAACCAGGCGAAGCTCCAGCGGCGCCTGCGCAACGTCGAGGACAAGCTCCGCGACGCGCTCGACACCGCGTGGCGCAAGGTCCCGGTCGAGGAGAACCCGCTGCTGCTCCAGATGCGCCAGCAGGTCGCCGAGGCCGAGGAGAAGCTCGCCCGCGCGAAGGCCGACGGGAACGCGGGCCGGATCAAGAAGGCCGAGGCCGACTTGGCGAGCAAGAAGCAGTTCTTGCAGTTGGCCGAGGGCTCCAAGTAGACGGAACCTGCCCTCCGTTGGACGTCAGTTTGGCGTTCGCGGACGGATCGGGATAATCGGATATGGGCTACGACGGCGTGGACCGCTATGGTCCGCGCCATTCGCTCTGCCCCGCCCCTACCGCGTCACCCCCGGACAGGAAGGCAGCCGCAATGACCCTCGAACCGCTCCCCCGCCAGTTCATCGACGCCGACCGGATCTTCAACCTCCGCGACCTGGGCGGCTGGGACGCCGCCGACGGCCGGAAGGTGCGGACCGGGCGGGTGTTCCGGTCCGACAACCTCGGCATGGTCACCGACGCCGACGTGGACCTGCTCGTGAACCGGCTCGGGATCAGGCACGTGATCGACCTGCGCCGGAGCGAGGAGCTGGAGGAGTACGGGCGGTTCCCCGAGACCGGCGGCGTCGAGTTCCACCACTTCGAGCTGCTGCACGTCAAGTGGGAGAACATCGGCAAGGACTACCCCGAGGGCGCGGACGTGGTCCCGTTCCTGCGGCAGCGCTACTCGGCGATGCTCGAATCCGGGTACCGGAGCGTGAAGGACTCCCTCGACGTGATCGCCTCGGGCGAGCCGGTCCTGTTCCACTGCATGGCGGGCAAGGACCGGACCGGCCTGGTCGCGGCGGCGCTGCTGTCGGCGCTCGGCGTCGGCGAGGAGGACATCGCCGCCGAGTACGCGCTGACCGAGTTCGGGATCGACCGGTGGCGGGCCTGGCGGGACGCGAACCTGGGGAGGCCCGGGTTCGAGTCGGGCCTGCGCACGCCCCCGGAGGCGATGCTGGAGACGCTCGCGGAGATGAAGGCCCGCTACGGGTCGATGGTCGACTACATCGCCGCGATCGAGTTCGATCAGTCGGATTCCCTTCGCGCGCAACTGCTTGAGTGACGGCGTGCCCCCACCTGCCGTCACTTACCGGTCGGCAGGTGGGAAATCGGTTGCACGATGTCACAGGCCGCTCGTAGGTTTGAACAGTGGGCTCAGAGCGGTTGAAAACTCCAGAAGAATCCGACAATCCCCCCGAACAGAAGTCGGCGCTGACGAACCTGTGGCGGATGAAGAAGTACCTGCATCCGTACCGGTACCGCCTCGCGCTGCTGTGGTCGATGGTGCTCTTGAACATCGTGTCCGGCCTGGCGATCCCGCCCTTGGTCGGCCGTGCCATCGACGGGCCGATCGCGCACCGGGACATCCCCGGGCTGTGGGCGATCGTGGGCGTCATCGCCGTCCTCGGCGCCGCCGACGCACTGCTCAACCTGGTGCGGCGCTACTTCCAGACCACCACCGCGATGGCCATCGAGGCCGACATCCGCGGCGCCCTGTACGAGCACCTCCAGGTGCTCCACACCGGGTTCCACGACCGGTGGCAGACCGGGCAGCTCCTCTCCCGCGTCACCTCCGACCTCGGCATGGTCCGGCGGTTCTTCGCCGGCGGCCTGGTCTTCGCGATCACCTCGGTCGGCATGATCGCCATCATCATGGGGCAGCTGCTGTTCATCGAATGGCGCCTGGCCCTCATCGTCCTCGCCACGGCCGTCCCGCTGTTCCTCATCGGCCGCAAGTTCTTCCGCGAGTACCTCCCCGCGGCCAGGTCCGAGCAGGACCAGTCCGGCGAGGTCTCCAGCGCCGCCGAGGAGTCGGCGCTCGGCATCCGCGCCATCAAGGCGCTCGGGCGCGGCCCGCTCATGGCCGCCCGCTTCGAGAAGGAGGCCGAGGAGCTGCGGTCCCGCTCGATCTTCAAGAGCATGATCGCGTCCCGGTCCTGGTCGGGCTACGACGCCATCGCCACGGCCGGTGTCGGCGGCGTCCTCGTGCTCGGCGCGACCATGGTCGCGGGCGGGTCCCTGTCCGTGGGGGACCTGACCGCGTTCATCATGCTCCAGCTCGCGCTCCTGTGGCCGATCGAGGCCTCGGGCTGGGTCATGGCCCACGGCAACGAGGCCATGACCGCCGCCGACCGCGTCTACGACGTGTTCGACACCGAGCCGGCCATCAAGGACCGCCCGAACGCCAAGGTGATCGACCGCAGCGAGGTCCGCGGCGAGCTCGTCTTCGAGGACGTGCGGTTCGCGTTCGAGGACGACTCGCGCGAGATCCTAGCGGGCGTCGACCTGCGCGTCAAGCCCGGCGAGACCGTCGCCATCGCGGGCAAGACCGGCTCGGGCAAGACCACGCTCGTGTCCCTGCCCTCGCGCCTGAACGACCCCACCGCCGGACGGATCCTCCTGGACGGCACCGACATCCGCGACCTCAAGCTGGAGAACCTCCGCTCGGTCGTGACCACCGCGTTCGAGGAGGCGACGCTGTTCTCCATGAGCGTCCGCGAGAACCTCGCCCTCGGACGCCCCGGGGCCAGCGAAGCGGACCTCGAAGAGGCCGTGCGCGTCGCCCAGGCCGAGTTCGTCTACGACCTGCCGTACGGCCTCGACACCCGCATCGGCGAGCAGGGCCTGTCCCTGTCCGGCGGCCAGCGCCAGCGCCTCGCGCTCGCCCGCGCCGTCGTCGTGCGCCCCGCGGTACTCGTCCTCGACGACCCGCTGTCCGCGCTCGACGTGCACACCGAGGAGCTGGTGGAGCGCGCGCTCGCGCAGGTCCTGCGCGACACGACCGCGCTGGTCGTGGTCCACCGGCCGTCCACCGTGGCCCTGGCCGACAAGGTGGCGCTGCTCCACGAGGGCCGGATCGCGGCGTTCGGGAAGCACTCCGAGCTGATGGCGTCCAGTCCCGAGTACGTCGACGTGCTGTCGGCCGAGTCCGAGGAGGTTGCGGCGTGACCGTCACCGAGACCGAGAAGCCCGACAAGCACGCGGCGTGGCGCGGGCGCGCCGAGTCCGCGGAGGCCGACCGCACCAGCGCCGAAGTGGACGACGCCGAGTCGATCAAGGAGCTGCGGCAGAAGAGCCGGGCGCTGCTGGGCTGGATGATGCGCCCGCACAAGAAGGGGATCGCGTTCCTGTGCGCGATCCTGGTGGTGCAGAACTTCACGAGCATGGCGACGCCGCTGCTGGTCATGTTCGGGATCGACAACGCGATCCCGGCGATCTCCGAGCGCGGCGACTACACGATGCTCGTCGGGATCGCGGTCGTGTTCGCGCTCGTGTCGGTCCTGAAGTACGTGTGCGTGCGGCTGTACATCGCGCAGTCGGCGAAGGTCGGCAACGCGATGCTGTTCGCGCTGCGCGGCAGGGTGTTCCGCAAGTTCCAGGACCTGTCGGTGTCGTTCCACGAGCGGTTCACGTCGGGGCGCGTGACGGCCCGGCAGTCCTCGGACATGGAGTCGATCCGGGAGATGACGGAGAACGGCGTCGACGACCTGGTGCTGGCGGCGCTGAACGTCGTGACGATCACGATCGTGATGCTGGTGATCGACCCGATGCTGGCGGCGGTGTCGCTGCTGACGTTCCCGCTGATGCTGCTGCTGGGCCGCTGGTTCAGCAAGGTGTCGGCGGTGGCGTACCGCAAGGCGCGCGAGACCGTGGCGCTCTTGATCGTGTACTTCGTGGAGTCGATGGGCGGGGTGCGCGCGGTGCAGGCGTACCGGCGCGAGCCGCGCGACCGGGAGCTGTTCGCGGGGCTGAACACCGACAACCAGTTCGCGCAGGCGAAGGGGCACCAGCAGAACGCGTTCATGTCGGGCGGGATGCGCGGCATCGGGCACCTGGCGACGGTGGTGGTGCTGCTGTTCGGCGGCTGGCAGGTCATGCAGGGCAACACCGAGCTCGGTGTGCTCGCGGCGTTCCTGCTGTACATGAAGCGGTTCTTCGACCCGCTGAACGAGCTGGTGCAGTTCTACAACGTGCTCCAGTCGGCGACCTCGGCGCTGGAGAAGCTCTCGGGCGTGCTCGACGAGCCAGTGGAGGTGCCGGAGCCGTTGGAGCCGAAGGCGATCGCGTCGCCGCGCGGCGAGCTGCGGTTCGACGCGGTGGAGTTCCGGTACCGGGAGGACCAGGTGGTCCTGCCGGGGCTGGACCTGCGCGTGCCGGGCGGGCAGACGCTGGCGCTGGTGGGCGCGACGGGCGCGGGGAAGACGACGATCGCGAAGCTGGTGAGCCGGTTCTACGACCCGGGTTCGGGGTCGGTGTCGCTCGACGGCGTGGACCTGCGGGACCTGTCGGAGGCGGACCTGCGCGGGAACATCGTCATGATCACGCAGGAGAATTTCCTGTTCAACGGCACGATCGCGGAGAACATCGAGCTGGGGAAGCCGGGGGCGTCGAGGGAGCGGATCGTGGAGGCGGCGAAGGTCGTCGGCGCACACGAGTTCATCGACGCGCTGCCCGACGGGTACGACACGCACGTGCGCAAGCGCGGCGGGCGCCTGTCGGCGGGGCAGCGGCAGCTGGTGGTGTTCGCGCGGGCGTTCCTGGCGGACCCGCGGGTGCTCATCCTGGACGAGGCGACCAGTTCGCTCGACATCCCGTCGGAGCGGCTGGTGCAGCGGGCGCTGCGCACGATCCTGGCCGACCGCACGGCGATCATCATCGCGCACCGGCTCTCCACTGTGGAGATCGCGGACCGGGTGCTGGTCCTGGAGCACGGCCGGATCATCGAGGACGGCCGCCCCGACGAGCTGATCGACCGCGGCGGCGAGTACGCGACGCTGCACCGGCAGTGGGAGGACTCGCTGGTCTAGGCCGGCGCTAGGAGGCGGTGACGACGTAGTAGTCGAGCCAGCCGTTCTCGTAGCAGCGCAGCAGGTTCCGGCCCCAGGAGTCCTTGAACTCGGTCTGGGCGACCCAGCGGTCGAACTGGTGCCACACGTGGCCGCCGATGGATTCGGCGGCCACGTCCGCGAATCCGGCCTGCTCCAGGTCGGCGGTGAAGGCCCCGAGGGAGTGGACCACGTCGACGCCGGAGGCGACGGTCTCCAACAGGTCGGCGAGCGGGCCGTCCCCTGAGTCCACGGGCGCGAAGAACGTGGCGGCCGCGAAGTGGCCGCCGGGCCGGATGACGCGGCGGGCCTCGCGGCCCACCGCGGCGAGGTCGTCCACGTGCTGGAGGGCCTCGACGGAGTAGGCGCCGTCGAAGGCGTCGTCGGGGAACGGCAGCTCGGTGGCCGAGCCCTCCTGGAACGACAGGCGGCCCGAGAGCCGTTCGAGCGCTTCGGCGTTGGCGTCGGCGGCGCGGGCGAGCTGCGCCTTCGAGCGGTCGAGGCCCGTGGCGTAGGCCGCGTACTCGCGGGCGACGAGCGCGGTCCCCACGCCGATGCCGCAGCCGATCTCCAGCAGCTCCACCCCTGGGGGCGTGGGGATCCGGGCGAGCGTCTGCCGGTACAGCTCGGCCTGGCTGGCGGTGCGCTCGGCGAGCGTGATGTCGCGACCGGGCGCGACCTCGCCCCAGTACCCGTAGTTGATGAACGACCCCGAGAACAGCGACAGCGAACTCAAGTCCAGTTCGCCGTACATGAGGTCGCGCTTGGCCTGTACGTCGATTTCCTGTTCCATCGCCCGATTCTGGCACGGGGGGCCGACGGCCGCCTCATGCGCCGGGCCGGGGGCCGGTCAGCAGGTGCCGAAGCCGGGGGCGTCCTGCTTCGGCAAGGGCTTCTTGCCGATCGAGGGCATGCCGAGGCTGACGCCGGGGAGCTTGGTGGCCTTGCCGGAGGCCCACGCGTCGCCCGCCTTCGTCTTGCGGTGCTTGAGGACCGGGCCGTCGGCGACGAGGTGGTGCGGGGCGCCGTAGGTGACCGCGGTGGTGACGACGTCGCCGGGGCGCACGCCCTCGGCGTTCCCGGTGGGGTCCGATTCGGAAGGCGTGACGGTGAAGTGGACCAGGCGGCCGTCGCGGGCGCGGCCCGAGAGGCGGCCGGTGGCCTCGTCCTTGCGGCCGTCGCCGACGGTGACGAGCACTTCGACCTCGGCGCCTTCGAGCTTGCGGTTCTCCTCCCAGGAGACGCGCTCCTGGAGCTCGACGAGCCGCTCGTACCGCTCCTGGACGACGGCCTTGGGGATCTGGTCGGCCATCGTGGCGGCGGGCGTGCCGGGGCGGATCGAGTACTGGAACGTGAACGCGCTGGAGAAGCGCGCTTTCTCCACGACGTCGAGGGTGGCCTGGAAGTCCTCCTCGGTCTCGCCGGGGAAGCCCACGATGATGTCGGTGGTGATGGCCGCGTCGGGCATGGCCGCGCGGACCTTGTCGAGGATCTCCAGGTACGCGGCCGACCGGTAGGACCGGCGCATCTCCTTGAGCACGCGGTCGGAGCCGGACTGGAGCGGCATGTGCAGCTGGTGGCAGACGTTCGGGGTCTCGGCCATCGCCGCGATCACGTCGTCGGTGAAGTTCTTCGGGTGCGGGCTGGTGAAGCGCACGCGCTCCAGGCCCTCGATCTCCCCGCACGCGCGCAGGAGCTTCCCGAAGGCGAGCTTGTCGCCGAACTCGACGCCGTACGTGTTCACGTTCTGGCCCAGGAGGGTCACCTCGGAGACGCCCTCGTCGACGAGCGCCTGCACCTCGGCGAGGATCTCGCCGGGGCGGCGGTCCTTCTCCTTGCCGCGCAGGGAGGGCACGATGCAGAATGTGCAGGTGTTGTTGCAGCCCACGGAGATCGAGACCCAGCCCGAGTAGGTCGAGTCGCGCTTGGTGGGGAGCGCGGAGGGGAACGTCTCCAGCGACTCCAGGATCTCCACCTCGGCGGCGCGGTTGTGGCGGGCGCGCTCCAGGAGGACCGGGAGCGAGCCGATGTTGTGCGTGCCGAAGACCGCGTCGACCCAGGGGGCGCGCTTGACGATCTCGCCGCGGTCCTTCTGCGCCAGGCAGCCGCCGACGGCGATCTGCATGTCGGGGTTGGCGCGCTTCGCGGGCGCGAGGTGGCTCAGGTTGCCGTACAGCTTGTTGTCGGCGTTCTCGCGCACCGCGCAGGTGTTGAACACGACCAGGTCCGGCGCCGACTCCCCCTCGACCGGGACGTAGCCCGCCGCTTCGAGCAGGCCCCCGATGCGCTCGGAGTCGTGCACGTTCATCTGACAGCCGTACGTCTTCACCTGGTACGTCTTCACACCGTTCACAGCCACACCCCCAGGATAGACGCGAGGCCGGTCACACGTTGAGGGCCGGGAGCGCGACGGGACGGTGACGCTCCGCAGTCAGTCAACCGCCCACAGTGCACTGTCGTCCGTCCGCCTGTTCACAACCTTTCACAGAGTGCGCGATGTTCACCCTGATTGTTCACGGTAAAGCCCGCTAGTCGCGCAAACTTATTGTTGTCCGGTCTTGTGCGGCTCTCACCGTCCTTATAAGGTGGCCTGCGTGCCGCCTGATCCCCCACGAGACGGTGGCTTCCCCACCAAAGACCCCACGAGCCTCTCTTACCATCATTTCCATTCAAGGAAGAACATGCGCCTCAAATCCACCACCGGCGCGGTCTTGGCCGCTGCCGCCCTGCTCGCGACCGGTGCCTGTGTCTCGGAAGACACGAACGAAGCCTCCTCCGACAGCGCCCTCTCCGGCTCGGGCACGGGAGCTGACTGCACCATCGACGAGACCGTCAAGATCGGCGCCGTCTTCAGCCTCACCGAAGCAGCCGCGTTCGCCGGCACCTATCAGCAAGAGGGCCTTGCGATGGGCTTCGAAGAACTCAACGCCGCCGGGGGCATCACCTACGAGGTGATCCAGGAGGACGACAAGACCAGCGTCGAGGACTCCGTCGCCGCGTTCGGGAAGCTCATCGACCGCGACGAGGTGTCCGCCATCGTCGGCCCGACCCTCTCCAACATGGCCTTCACGACCTACACCGACGCCGAGAGCGCCGGCGTCCCCGCGCTCGGCGTCTCCACGACCGCCGAGGGCATCCCGGAGATGGGCGACTACATCTTCCGCGCCTCGCTGCCCGAGGAAGTGGCCCTCGCCGCGTCCATCCCCGCCGCCAAGGAGGCCCTGGGCCTGACCAAGGTCGCGGTCCTCTACGACAACGCCGACGAGTTCACCACCTCCGCGGCCAACACGATCAAGGACGTCCTCAACGACGAGAACATCGAGATCGTCGCCGAGGAGACCTTCGAGACCGCCGACACCGACTTCGCGGCGCAGCTCACCTCCGTGCTCGAAGCCGAGCCCGACGCCGTCATCCTCTCGGCCCTGCCCGGCGCGACCGTCCCGCTCGTCAAGCAGGCCCGCAACCTCGGCATCGAGGCCCCCATCGTCGGCGGCAACGCCTTCAACTCCCCCGTCCTCGTCGGCGCCCTCGAAGACGCCTCCGAGGGCCTCATCGTCGGCGGCGCCTGGAGCGCGGCCTCCGACACCACCGGGAACGCCGAGTTCATCGCCAACTACACCGAGAAGTACGGCCGCGCGCCCGACCAGTTCGCCGCCCAGGCGTACACCGCCGCGTACCTCCTCGACCAGGCGATCCGCGCCGACTGCGACGCGAACCGCGAGGCCATCAAGGACAACCTCGGCCAGATCCTCGAATACGACTCCATCCTCGGCCCGATCTCGATCGACGAGAACGGCGAGGTGACCCAGGAGGCCGTCGTCCAGATCGTCCACGACGGCGCCTTCACGCTGCTGTAACCGCTTCGCCGGGACCCCCGGCGGACCCCCTTCCCCACCACTTCACAGGAATCCAGACATGCTGCAACAGTTGGCGAACGGCGTGTTCGCAGGCTCGATCTACGCGCTCTTCGCGATCGGCTTCACGCTCGTGTTCGGCGTGCTCCGACACCTGAACCTCGCCCATCCGGCGGTGTTCACGGCCGGGGCGTTCATCGGCATCGAGGTCGCGGCGCGGACCGCGATCCCGATCTGGATCCTGTTCCCGGTGGTGGCCCTGTTCGGGGCGCTCGCCGGGGTCCTGGTGGAGCGCATCGCGTTCCGGCCGCTGCGCGGCCGGGACGACGAGCACTTCGCCGGCCTCATCTCCTCCGTCGCGCTCGGCGGCGTCGTCATCGCGCTCCTCCAGGCGCGCTACGGCACCGACCCGCAGCACTTCGCGGCGGACTACTTCCCCAACCGGCTCTTCGAGGTCGCCGGCGTCCGGGTCACCCTGACGCAGCTGGTGACGCTCGGCCTCGCGCTGGTCCTCATGCTCGGCCTCGCCTGGCTCGTCTCGGCCACCTCGCTGGGCCGGTCCATGCGGGCCGTCGCGGAGAACCCGACCGCGGCGAAGGTCCTCGGCGTCAACGTGGGGCGGGTGACGGCGGGGACGTACGCGCTCTCGTCGGCGCTCGGCACCGTCGCCGGGGCCCTCCTCGCGCTCAACCTCGGCCAGGCCGGGCGCGACCTCGGCGCCTCGATCGAGCTGGTCGGCTTCGCCGTCATCATCCTCGGCGGCCTCGGCTCGTTGTGGGGCGCCATGGCCGCCGGGGTGGTGCTCGGCGTCGCCGAGGCCCTCACGATCCACCTGTTCGACTCCACCTGGAAGAGCATGGTCGCGTTCGCGCTGCTCTTCGCCGTGCTCGTGCTGCGCCCGAGGGGCCTCTTCGGCCACGTCAAGGTCAGGGAGGTCTGATGCTCGCCGGATACGACGCCCTCATCACCACGATCGCGCTCGGCGCGATCCTCGCCTACTCGTTCCACGTGGTCCTCATGGCCGGGCAGCTCAGCCTCGGCCAGGCCGGGTTCGCGTCCCTCGCGGCCTACGTCTCGACGCTCGTGGTCCCGACCGAGCCCATCGCCGGATCGATCTCCCCCGTCATCGTGGGCCTGCCCATGGGGGCGCTCGTCGGCGCCGCCGCCGCGTTCGTCGTGGGACTGCCGGTGCTGCGCCTGCGCGGGGTGTTCCTCGCGATCGCGACCATCGCGTCCGCGGAGATGATCCGCGTGCTCATCAACAACGCCGAGTGGACCAACGGCGCGCTCGGCATGCGCCTGGACCGGTGGGTGACCTTCGACTTCGCGTGGGCCGTCGTCGCGGTCCTCGCGTACCTGTTCTGGCGGCTCGGGCCCTCGCGCTCGGGCCGCGCGTTCGCCGCCGTCCGCGAGGACGAGCTCGCCGCCGGGTCCATGGGCGTCGACGTCGCCCGCACCCGCATGGCCTCGTTCGTCGCCTCCGGCGCCATCGCGGGCGTCTACGGCGTCATGTTCGCGTACTTCTTCGGCCGCATCACGCCCGTCTCG
The DNA here is from genome assembly GCF_037034145.1 of Glycomyces sp. MUSA5-2. Lineage (NCBI taxonomy): Bacteria > Bacillati > Actinomycetota > Actinomycetes > Glycomycetales > Glycomycetaceae > Glycomyces > Glycomyces sp. MUSA5-2. The sequence continues at coordinate 343,424 of NZ_JBAGKG010000002.1, read as the reverse complement.
TTCGACTTCAGCCTCACCGTGAGCGGCCTCGTCACCGCCGTCCTCGGCGGCTACCTCGTGTTCTTCGGGCCCGTCCTCGGCGCCGTGTTCCTCGGCGCCGTCCCGGAAGTGCAGAACGCCCTCGGCCTCGAAGCGGGCTGGATCCACCCGCTCGTCACCGGCGTGCTCCTGCTCGCGGTGATCCTGTTCCTCCCCGGCGGCCTGTCGACCCTGTTCGCGCGGCTGCGACCCGCGCCGACGCGGCCCGGCCCCGACTACGCGCCCCTCGACGCCCTCGACCCGCTCCCCGACCCCGGGACGCCCCTCGCCTCCGTGACCGGCCTCGCCAAGAGCTACGGCGCCGTCAACGCCGTGCGCGGCGTCGACCTGGAGATCCGCGCCGGAGAGGTCCTCGGCGTCATCGGCCCCAACGGCGCCGGGAAGACCACCCTCGTCAACATGATCTCCGGCCTCGAACCCCCCACGGCCGGAGAGGGAACCGTGCTCGGCGTCCCGATCGGCTCGCGCCCCCACCGCTTCGCGCAGGCCGGGGTGAGCCGGACCTTCCAGCACTCCAAGCTGTTCGAGCGCCTCACCGTCCTCGACAACGTCCTCGTCGGGACGCACGTCGTCAGCCGCTCCACGTACCTGCGCCGCCTCCTGTGGCTCCCGTCGGCCCGCCGCGACGAGCGCCGCGCCCTCGCGCTCGCCTGGGCCCAGCTGGAGCGCGTCGGCCTCGCCGACCGCGCCGCCGCCCGCCCCGGCGCCCTCTCCTACGGCGACCGCCGCCGCCTGGAGATCGCCCGCGCCCTCGCCGCCCACCCCACCCTGCTCATCCTCGACGAGCCCGCCGCGGGCATGAACCACGTCGAGGCGCTCGAACTCGCCGCGCTCATCCGCGGCCTCGCCGACGACGGCGTCACCGTCCTGTTCATCGAGCACAACGTGAAGATGGTCCTCGACGCCTGCACCCGCCTCGTCGTCCTCGACTTCGGCGAGGTCATCGCCGAGGGCGAGCCGCGCGAGGTCGCCGCCGACCCGCGGGTCGTCGAGGCGTACCTGGGCACCGAGCACGAGGAGTCCGAACATGTCTGAACCGATCCTCGAAGTCGACTCGCTCAAGGTCGCCTACGGGCGCGTGCAGGCCGTCAGGGACGTGTCCTTCAGCGTCCCCGAAGGCGGCCTCCTCGCCCTCGTCGGCGCCAACGGCGCGGGCAAGAGCTCCGTGCTCGCCGCCGCCTCCGGCCTGGTCCGCCCCGCCGCGGGCCGCATCCGCTTCCAAGGCGAGGACGTCACCCGCCGCCCCGCGCACCGCCGCGTCGCCGCCGGGCTCGTCCTCGTCCCCGAAGGGCGCCAGATCCTCGGCACCCTCACCGTCGCCGAGAACCTGCTCCTCGGCGCGCACCGGCGCCGCCGCCAGGCGGCCCCCGAATCCGAGATGTACGACCTGTTCCCCGTCCTGGCCGAGCGGCGGGCCCTGCCCGCCGGGTCGCTGTCCGGCGGCGAGCAGCAGATGCTGGCGATCGCGCGCGCGATGATCGCCAGGCCGCGGGTCGTCCTGCTGGACGAGCCCTCGATGGGGCTGGCCCCCAAGATGGTCGACGAGGTATTCGCGGTCATCGAGAAGATCCGCGCCTCGGGCGTGACCGTCGTGCTGGTCGAGCAGAACGCCCGCAGGGCGCTGCGCGCGGCCGACACCGGGCACGTCCTGGAGACCGGGGAGATCGCCCACAGCGGCCCCGCCTCCGAACTCCTGCAAGACCCCCGAGTCGTGAAAGCCTATCTGGGCGTCGAGTAGCGCCGCGCCCGCCGAAGGAACCCCTGAGATGAACGATGAGCTAGCCGAGTCCCCGCCTTCGCAGTCGAAGCGGCGCCCGCGCGGCGGCCCCTGGTCCCGCATGAGAATCCGGACCAAGCTGACGATCATGCTGCTCGTCCCGGCGCTCACCCTGGCCGGGATGGTAGCGCTCCGCCTGGTCGAGTCGGCGGACGAGGCGCGCGACATCGGCGCGACCGCCGACGCCGTCGAGCTCGCCCGGGACGTCAACGCCGTGATCGTCGCGATCCAGGCCGAGCGCAAGGACGCCGCCCGGCTCGTGTACCAGGAGCAGACCGGCGTCACCGACGTCGAGTCCATCCAGAACTCGTTCGCGGGCAACGAGACCGACACCGGCGCGGCGCTCGACGCGCTCGCCGCGACCCGTGCCTCCCTCGACCTCGACGAGGAATCGGAGGCGCTCCTCGACCGCGCCGACGCGCCGCTGGAGCGGCTCGGCATCGCCCGCGAGGCCGTCCGCGACGGCTCCGTCGCCGCCGTCCACCTCACGGTGTACAACTCCGTGGTCTCCCGCCTCGCGGCCGTCCTCGACCACGTCGTCGACCTCGCCGGGACCTCGGAGCTGACCCGGACCGTGCGCACCGCCGCGCTCCTGGCCGCGATCGACGAGTCCTCCGAGCAGATCCGCATGCTCGTGCTCTCGCTCGAAGACGGCCGCCCGCTCGCGGGCAAGCACCGGACCTTCATGCGGCTCACCGCCGCCCGCGAGGAGTCCCTCGCCGAGTACCGCCGCATGCTCGCCCAGACCGACCCCGACGCCGCCGTCTTCGAGGTGGGCGGCCTCGGCGCCGCCGACGCCCGCGAGGCCAACGCGTTCGAGAGCACCATCGCGGGCTCGCGCTCCGACGAGGAGCAGGAGGTCGAGCACTACGCGCTCATGGCCGCGTACGACGCCCGGCACGCGGCGACCACCGAGCTCGTGACCGCCTCGTTCGACGAGGCGACCGCAGAGGCCGAAGCCGTCAGCGCCGCCGCGATCCGAAGGCTCGCAACGGAATCGATCATCGCGATCGTGGCACTCGCCATCGCGTTCCTCATCGCGTTCACGATCGGCCGCTCGGTCACGCGGGGTCTGCGCGACCTGTCGGGCTCGGCCCGCCAGATCGCCATGGTCGACCTCCCGCAGGCCGTCAAGCGCGTCGACCAGCAGCAGGGCCTGGGCGGGCTCAGCCCGTTCGAGTACGCCGCCCGCACGACCCCGCCCATGCAGGTCCGCGGCGACGACGAGCTCAGCGAGGTCGGCGAGGCGTTCAACATCGTCCACCGCGAGGCCATCCGCGTCTCCGCGCAGCAGGCGCTCCTGCGGTACCACGTCGGCGCGATCTTCGTGCGCCTCGCCCGCCGCGGCCACTCGCTCACCGGGCGGCTCACCGCCGAACTCGACGCGGCCGAGCAGAACGAGCAGGACCCCGAGCGCCTCCAGCGGCTGTTCCGCCTCGACCACCTCGCGTCGCTCATCGGGCGCGCGAACGACTCCCTGCTGGTCCTCGGCGGCTCCTCGGCCGCGAAGGTCCGCACCACCGACGCCTCGCTCGACGACGTGCTCATCGCGGCCCAGAGCCGCATCGAGTACTACACGCGCATCGAGGCCGCCGCCGACGAGGGCGCGTGGGTCAAGGCCGACCACGTCGACGACGTCGTCCAGCTCCTCGCCGAGCTCATGGACAACGCCACCCGCTATTCGGAGTCGGCCGCCGAGATCACCGCCCGGGTCCTCACCGGGAAGGTCATCATCCAGGTGCGCGACCACGGCATCGGCATCGAGCCCGACCGGATGGAGCGGTTCAACGACCGCCTCCGCCGCGACACCCCGGTGGACCTGGAGGCCATGCAGGCCATGGGGCTCACCGTGGTCGGCTTCCTCGCCGGGCGGCACGGCATCGAAGTCGAGCTGCGGCCCTCGATCGGCGGCGGCGTCGTCGCCGAGATCGCCGTGCCCGGCACGCTGCTCTCGTTCACCCCGCCGCCGCGCAGCCAGCGCCCGGAGAACCTCACGGGCACCGCGGCCGGGGCCCGGACCGTGCCGCTGCCGCGGCCCCGCCGCAACGCCCCGCTGTTCGGCCGCCCCGACGGCGCCGACGCCGCGCCGCCCCAGGTCCCGGGGCAGCGCCAGCCCGCCAAGCACGTTGCGCCCGAACCGAAGGCGCTCCCCGCGGGTCCGAGCCCGCGTGTCTCCGCTGTGGACGACACGCGCCCGCTCCCGGTACTCTCCTCCTCGACGACGGCCGTGCTCTCCGAGCTCCCGGAGATCAAGTTCGACGTGACCGTGGTGCACGCCGACCCGTCCCTGCGGGCCGGTCACGCACTGCCCCAACCGAAGAAACCGCCCGCGTTCGGGCCGAACGGCCTGCCGCGGCGGGACCCGATGACGAATCTGGTCCCCGGCGCGGTCGCCCCCAGCCCGGGTCAGGACGGCATGGTCATCGAGCGCAACCCCCGGAGCATCGGCGCGACGTACTCCGCGTACGCCCGCGGCCTTTCGAGCAGCAGGACCGCTGGACCCCAAAATGAGAAATGACCCGGAGAACGATCATGAACACCACTAGTGCGCAACTGGACTTCCTTCTCAACGACTTCGTCGGCCGGGTGCCCCACGTGACGCACGTGATCGCCGTGGCCGCCGACGGCCTGCTCATCGCCTCGAACAACACGCTGCCGCGCGACGAGGCCGAGCGCCTCTCCGCCATCGCCTCGGGCCTGACGAGCCTCCTCGCCGGCGCGGCCCGGTCGCTCCAGGCCGACCCGGTCATCTCCAACCTCACGGAGATGAACGGCGGCTTCATGTTCTCGATGTCCGTGTCGAGCGGCGCCAGCATCCTCGCCCTCGCCGGCCTCAACTGCGACATCGGCCAGGTCGGCCACGAACTCGCCAACCTCATCAACCAGGTCGGCCCGGCCCTCACCCCCGCCGCCCGCCAGGTCTACGCCGCCCAATACCAGCAGCACTGACAGGCAATAAAGAGGCCGGAAGCCGCTCCGCGGCTTCCGGCCTCAGGTTTGCAGGTCCACAGTTTTATAAACCACAGGCCTATAAGCGGTCAGGCGGCCTTCGAAAGCTGCGAGACGCGCTGTTCCGAGATCCCGAGGACGGCCGCGATATCGCGGCCGGTCATCCCTGACTCCTTGAGCAGCACCACGGTCTCGCGATTGATGCGGGACGCCTGCGCTTGGAGTTCGGCGGCCTTCGCAGCGTCTTCTCTGGCCTCGATGATGCGGGCGTCAATTTCAGGGGCGATGTGCCAGACGATGGCGATAGGAGCGGTATCGGCCTCCGCGACTCCCAGGCAATCGAGGTAGTCGCGGACCATCTCCTCTGCGCCTCCGGCGGTGGTCGACTGGGTGACGCCGACACCGGGGACGTCGAGCTCCCACAGGCCGTGCACTCGCGTCGCAGTGACGGTGTATTCCTTCATCGCAGCCACCCCTCCTCCAGGCATTCCAGATGCCTGATGATGCTGGCACAGGTACCGGGACTGATGTCTCGATGCCGTGGCAACGCGGTCGTGTGAGCCCCACAAGGGCAGTTCCAGATCTCGTGGCCTCCGCGCTTGGCGGTGCCTCGCGGAGAACATCCGGCCTTGAGCAGTGCGGTCACAACCTCACGCCGCTTCAGCGGAGCGGCCATCATCATCATGCAGCGAACTCTATCGACCCTAGAGTATCGACCTCTAGGGGCCTAGAGCAAATGATCGCCGCAGTTGACGAGCGGTTACACAATCGGCTGATTCAGCACACCAGATGCTGCATTGTCCGCCCGGGGCAAGGAGCAGAGCTCGGCGCGCAGTGCATCCATGCGGCGGCGGATGCGCCGGGCGCGGGCGCCGCGGGTCTGTCGGTCCAGCCGCTCCCGGATCGCCGTCTCCACGGCCTCGGTCAGGGATTCGCCGGTCGCCTCGACCAGTTCGCGCGCAAGCTGTTCGACTGCCGGGCTGTCGATCCTCAGTGCCATTCCACAGTTTTACCGCAGATGCCGCAGATCCGGAATCGTCACCGCGAACGCGCCGAGCCCGAACGACGGTGGGCCGGGAGCCGCTTCGCGGCTCCCGGCCCACCGGTCGGGGTGCTGAAAACCTAGGCGGTTTCCGTGATCTTGCGCTGGACCCAGGGCATGAGGTCGCGCATCTTCTTGCCGACCTCTTCGAGCTGGTTGTCGGTCTGGACGGCCTGGAGCTTCTTGAAGTTCTCGCGCTTCTCGGACTCGGCGACCCACTCCTTGGCGAAGGTGCCGTCCTGGATCTCACCGAGGATGCGCTTCATCTCCTTCCGGGTGTCGTCGTTGATGATGCGCGAGCCGCGGGAGACGCCGCCGTACTCGGCGGTGTCGGAGACGGAGTACCACATGTTGGTGAGGCCGCCCTCGTAGATCATGTCCACGATGAGCTTGAGCTCGTGCAGGCACTCGAAGTAGGCGGCCTCGGGCGCGTAGCCCGCTTCCACCAGGGTCTCGAAGCCGGCGCGGATGAGCTCGGCGGTGCCGCCGCAGAGGACGACCTGCTCGCCGAACAGGTCGGTCTCGGTCTCCTCCTTGAAGGTGGTCTTGAGGACGCCGGCGCGGGTGCCGCCGATGGCCTTCGCGTAGGAGAGGGCGACGGCCTGGGTGTCGCCGGACGGGTCCTGCTCGACCGCGACGAGGGCGGGGACGCCCTTGCCGTCGACGAACTGGCGGCGGACCATGTGGCCCGGGCCCTTCGGGGCGACCATGGCGACGTTGACGTCCGCGGGGGCCTGGATCAGGTCGTAGCGGATGTTGAAGCCGTGGCCGAAGAACAGGGAGTTCCCGGCGGACAGGTTCGGCGCGATCTCGTCGGCGTACAGCTTGGCCTGCACGGTGTCGGGGACGAGGATCATGATGACGTCGGCCCACGCGGCGGCCTCGGCCGGGGTGAGCACCTTCAGGCCCGCCTCCTCGGCCTTCGGGCGGGACTTCGACCCTTCCTGGAGGCCGATGACGACCTCGACGCCGGAGTCCCGCAGGCTCAGCGAGTGGGCGTGGCCCTGCGAGCCGTAGCCGAGGACGGCGACCTTCTTGCCCTGGATGAGGGCCAGGTCGGCGTCGTCGTCGTAGAACACTTCAGCGGACATGCAAATGCTTCCTTCTTGACTAGCTATTCGGTGAGACGTAGCGCGACAGCGAGGCCATCGATTTGGCCCCCCGCCCGAGTGCGACCGTCCCCGACTGGACGAGCTCCTTGATCCCGAACGGTTCCAGGACTTCCAGGAACGCCTCGATCTTGTCGTGGTTCCCGGTGACCTCGAAGGTGACCGTGTCGGGTGTGACGTCGACCGAGCGGGCCTTGAACAGCTCGGCGGCCGCGATCACCTGGCCGCGGGTGGCGGCGTCGGCGCGGACCTTCACCAGCAGCAGTTCGCGCTGCACGGAGGCGCCCGCTTCGAGTTCCACGATCTTGAGGACGTGGACGAGCTTGTTGAGCTGCTTGGTGACCTGCTCCAGCGAGCCCGCCTCGACGTCGACCACGATGGTGATGCGGCTGACGCCGGGGTGCTCGGTCAGCCCGACGGCGAGGGACTCGATGTTGAAGCCGCGCCTGGAGAACAGGGCGGCGACCCGGGCGAGGACGCCCGGCTTGTTCTCGACGAGGACGGACAGCGTGTGCTTGCTCATCTCAGATCTCGCCCTCGTCGTCGAAGTTGGGGCGCACGTCGCGCGCGTAGAGGATCTCGTCGTTGGAGACCCCGGCGGGGACCATCGGCCACACCATGGCGTCGGGGCCGACGGTGAAGTCGACGACGACGGGCCGGTCGTTGATCGCGTTGGCCTGGGCGATGACCGCGTCCACTTCCTCGGGGGTCTCGGCGCGCAGGCCGACGCAGCCGAGGGCCTCGGCGAGCTTCACGAAGTCGGGGATGCGCGGGGACGCCTCGGAGTGGTGCGTCGACAGGTTCGTGTTGGAGTACCGCTTGTCGTAGAACAGGGTCTGCCACTGGCGCACCATGCCGAGGTTGCCGTTGTTGATGACGGCGACCTTGATCGGGATGCCCTCGACCGCGCAGGTCGCGAGCTCCTGGTTGGTCATCTGGAAGCACCCGTCGCCGTCGACGGCCCACACGGTGCGGCCCATCTCGCCGAGCTTGGCGCCCATGGCCGCCGGGACGGCGAAGCCCATGGTGCCCAGGCCGCCCGAGTTGAGGAAGGTCCCGGGGGTCTCGTACTTGATGAACTGGGAGGCCCACATCTGGTGCTGGCCCACGCCCGCGGTCCAGATGGTGTCCTCGGGGGCGAGGGCGCCCAGGCGCTCGATGACGTACTGCGGGGACAGCAGGCCGTCGTCGATGTCGGTGTAGCCCAGCGGGTACCGGCCGCGCAGGTCGTCGAGGGTCTCCCACCAGGTCTTCAGGCGCTCCTTGCCGGGGTCGGCGTACGCCTCGGTCATGGCGGCGATGGCGGCGCGGCAGTCGCCCACGATCGGCACGTCCACTTCGCGGTTCTTGCCGATCTCGGCCGGGTCGATGTCGACGTGGACGATCTTCGCCTCGGGCGCGAACGAGTCGAGCTTGCCGGTGACGCGGTCGTCGAAGCGCGCGCCCAGGGCGACGATGAGGTCGGACTTCTGGAGCGCGTGGACGGCGGGCACCGAGCCGTGCATGCCGGGCATGCCCAGGTGCTGCGGGTGCGAGTCGGGGAAGGCGCCGCGGGCCATCAGCGTGGTGATGACGGGCGCGCCGGTCAGTTCGGCGAGCTCGCGCAGCTCGGCGTGGGCGCCGGACTTGACGACGCCGCCGCCGACGTAGAGCACGGGGCGTTTGGCCTCGGCGATGAGCGCGGCGGCCTCGCGGATCTGCTTGCCGTGCGGCTGCGTCGTGGGCCGGTACCCGGGCAGGTCCATCTTGGGCGGCCACACGAACGGCGCGGAGCCCGACAGGATGTCCTTGGGGATGTCGACGAGGACGGGCCCGGGGCGGCCGGTCGAGGCCACGTGGAAGGCCTCGGCGAGCACCCGCGGGATCTCCTCGCCGGTGGTCACCAGGTACGAGTGCTTGGTGATCGGCATGGTGATGCCGACGATGTCGGCCTCCTGGAACGCGTCGGTGCCGATCGCGGTCGAGGCGACCTGGCCGGTGATGGCGACGATCGGGACGGAGTCCATGTGGGCGTCGGCGAGCGGCGTCACCAGGTTGGTCGCGCCGGGGCCGGAGGTCGCCATGCACACGCCGACGCGGCCGGTGGCGAGCGCGTAGCCCTGGGCGGCGTGGCCGGCGCCCTGCTCGTGGCGGACGAGGACGTGGCGCACCTTCTCGGAGTCCAGGAGCGGGTCGTAGGCCGGGAGGATCGCGCCGCCCGGGATGCCGAAGACCGCCTCGACTTCGAGCTCTTCGAGGGCGCGGACGACGGCCTGCGCCCCGGTGAGGACGGGCGCGGCGGCGGGAGCGCCGAGCGGGGGTGCGGGCCTGGGTGCCTTCGGCCTCGCGGGCTGAGCTTTGGCAGCCTGCGTCCCCGCCGATCCGGCCTGCGGGCCTGGCTTGGGTGCCTTCACTGGTGTGCTCATGTCCTTCGTCCAATAGGGAGATGTGGCTGGTTCGACATGCGGCGTCGTTCCCCGGGCAGAAAAAATCGCCCGCGTGCTAGGACGCACGGGGCGAGCGCACCGTCAAGGAACGACGGTGCGCTAGGTAAGTACTACGACGAGCGGCCGGGCGGCGAGGGCCTCGGTCGCGTTCTGGTCGTAGTTCTGCTGCGGCACGCCCCCCATGATTCACGATTCCGGCCCGTGAGTCAACTTTTCTCAGACTCCGGGACGTCGCTCGGCGTGTCGCGGGGCCCGGGCACGTCGTACGGCCCGGACGGGAGGGCCCTGGGCTCCTCGGTGAGCCAGCGCGTCAGGTCGTCGGGGTCCATGGGCTTGGCGAGCAGGTAGCCCTGCACCAGTGGGGCTTCGGCGGTGATCATGGCGTTGAGCTGGAGGTCGGTCTCGACGCCTTCGGCGATGACCTCCATGCCGAGGATGCGGCCGAGGGCGACGGTGACGGCGGCGAGGGGGCCGACGCCGCCGTCGTCCTTGGCGATGAGGTCGCGGTCGATCTTGAGGATGTCGACGGGGAGGCGGTCGAGCTGGCCGAGGGAGGAGTACCCGGATCCGAAGTCGTCCAAGGCGATCCGCACGCCCGCGCCGCGCAGCGCGCCGAGCTGGGCGATGAGGGTGTTCATCTGGTGGGAGAAGTCGTGCTCGGTGACTTCGAGCACGAGGCGCTTGGCGGGGACGCCCGCGGCGATGAGCGCGGTGTTGACCTCGGTGGCGAACAGGTGGGTGTGGAGCTCCTTGACGGAGACGTTGACGGAGATCCAGGCTTTGATGCCGCCGTTGGCCCACGCGGCGAGCTGCTCGGCGGCGCGGTTGACGGTCCACACGGCGAGGTCCTGGGTGAGGCCGGACTCGGTGGCGGCGGGGATGAACTCGGCGGGGCTGACGTGGCCGAGCCGGGGGTGGTGCCAGCGCATGAGGGCCTCGGCGCCGACGATGGAGCGGTCGGCGGTGGAGAAGACGGGCTGGTAGACGAGGCGGAGCTCGTCGCGGAGGATGGCGCCGCGCAGTTCTTGGGACAGTTCGTTCTTGCGGCGCACGACGCGGTCGAACTCGGCGTCGTAGGTGGCGTAGCGGTTCTTCCCGGCCTGCTTGGCGGCGCGCAGGGCGAGGTCGGCGTTGCGCAGGAGCAGTTCGGGGTCGCCGAGTCCCTCTGCGGCGGTGGCGATGCCGACGGAGCCGGTGACGAAGACGGTGGACTCGTCGTGGAACTCGTAGGGCTCGCCGAGGCGGGCGACGAGGGCCTTGGCGGTGGCGACGGCCTCGGCCCGGCTGGCGCGCAGCAGTATCGCGAACTCGTCGCCGCCGAGGCGGGCGCCGACGTCGGTGGGGCGCAGGAGTTCCTTGATGCGGCGGGAGACCTCGACGAGGAGCTCGTCGCCGAAGTCGTGGCCGCGGGTGTCGTTGACGTTCTTGAAGCCGTCGAGGTCGAGCAGGAGCAGGGCGGTCTGGTGCTCTTCGGCGGCGACGCCGTCTTCGAGGCTCTGGAGGAGCGCCCGGCGGTTGGCGAGGCCGGTGAGGGGGTCGGAGTAGGCCATGCGGGCGAGCTCGGTCTCCAGGCTCCTGCGGGCGCCGACGTCCTCGACGCGGGCGACGAGGCCGCGCACTTGGGGGCGGCCGCGGAGGTCGGAGACGACCGTCTCGGTGTGGCGCCAGCGGCGGGAGGCGTCGCGGACGCGGACGTTGAGGGAGACCTGGCCGGTGTGGCTGAGGCCGTCGAGGAGGGTGCGGAGGTCCTCCTGGGTGTGGCGGCGGTCGTCGACGTGGACGAGGTCGAGGAAGGACGCGCCGAGGCATTCGCCCGCTTCGGTGGCGGGCCGCCACGCGGAGTCCTCGGGGTGCCAGGTGACCTTGAGGTTCTCGTCGAGGACGAGGACGGTGTCGGAGGCGACGCCGACGATCGCGGAGAGGCGGCGCTGCCGGGCCGCGGCCTCGCCGGTGACGCGTCTGACGTCGAAGTAGGTGAGGACGAGGCGGGCGCCGAGGGCGCCGACGGCGGCGAGGCCGAGGAGGGCCGCGTCGAGCGGGAGCGCGCCGCGGGTGGCGCCGTTGATGAGGACGGTGGCGGCGGCGAGGGCGCCGGCTCCGGCCATGACGGTGTAGTGGACGCCGGGGTAGTTGGGCTTGTCGATCGGGGCGGGCTTGTGGTGGCGGGCGGCGAAGTAGGTGACGCCGAGGAGGGCCGCGCAGGTGGCGACCCAGGCGACGGACCACCACAGGACGCGTTCCTCGGGGCGCAGCCACTGCCAGGCCACGAACGTGGACAGGCCGGTGAAGTGGACGGCGAAGACGGCGAGGTACGCGGAGGCGTGGCGGCGGCGCCAGCGCTGGATGCGGAAGGTGGTGGTGAAGCCGACGCCGAGCATGACGATCCCCATCATGCCGGGGATGACGATGGCGAGGTCGCCTTCGCCGAGGGGGCCGCGCATCTGCGCGAACAGGGGGCGCGCGAACAGGGTCCAGGCGAAGAAGAGCACGCAGAGGCCGACGAAGGAGCCGTCGACGAGGCGCCGCTGGACCGCTTGCGGGGCCCAGCCGCGGTCGGGCAGGCGCAGGAGGGCGAGGGCCCAGAGGACGACGGCCGCGGCGAACCCGGACCCGGCGACGGCGTCCCCCGCGGGGTCGGGGAGCCAGACCGCGGCGGCGAAGGACGCGGCCATGGTCTGGATGCCGGCGGCCATGAGCTGGTAGGTGGTGCGGCGGCCAGCCTCGATGCGGCGGGCGGCGCGCCACATGAGCGATCCGGCGCAGGCGGCGCCGACGGAGCCGAGGGCGGCGGCGGTCCCGGGTGCGATGGTCCCGAACGCGGTGTCGAGGGCGACGGCGACGGCCGCCGCGAGCACGGAGCACCACACTGCGGCGGTCGCGGTCCACGACAGCGATTGCCGGACGCGACGGGGGGTTGGCGTCATCCACTGGTCCGATCGTAGGAAGCCTCGTGCATTACAGGATGCCGCATGGTCCGCCGTTTCCGTCTCGGGCCCTCCGCGATTCCCGTTCGCGTCCGGTCAGTCGGCTCCGGGCAGGGCCTTGATGAGGCGTTCGAGGGCGGTCCGGTCGGCGAGGTGGGCCGCGGCCGCCGCCTTGTCGGCCTCGGAGGCGTCGGCGCGGGCGGTGAAGAGCGCGGCGCGCAGGTCCGCGAGCTGCCCGTCGCGCTTCTCGGTCTCCTTGCGGGCCTTCTTGTCGTCGCCGCGGTACATGAGGACGGGGATGAGGACGGCGAGCGCGACGAACACGGCGGGGACCCACTGGCCGAACGCGGCGAGGGCCGCGGCGAGCACGCCGATGGCGGCGCCGGTGGCCGTGTACACGGGCTTGGAGGGGCCCTTCGTGTCGAAGTGCAGGCCGATGCGGTCTTCGAGGGCGGCGGCCTCGTCGGCGTCGTGCCCGGCGGCGGTGACGTCCACGGCGGCGCCGCGGCGCCTGACGGTGACGACGGCGGGCGCGGGGGCCTCCATGGACTCCTGGAGGTGTTCGAGGCGGGCCCGCAGGAGCGGCGCGGCGAGGTCGAGTGCCAGGCGGCGCAGCGCGATCGGGGTCTCGGGCTCGAAGAGGTCGCGGCGGACGAGGGCCGCGACGGTCCCGGCGGGCTCGGCCCAGGTGGGGCGGGAGCGGTCGGGTCCGTCGTCGAAGCCGAGGGATTCGATCTCGCCGACGATCGGCAGCTCGGCGGGGCTGGGCTCCTCGATGAGCTCTTCGAGGTAGCGGCGCCAGCGGCCGTCGCGGCGGTCGAGGTCGGCGAGGTCGACCGGCTCGGGCTCGGCGGCGAGGTGCACGCGCAGGGCGTTGAACGCTTCGGCCGCAACGGTTCCGGTGCCGAGGATCGCCGCGTCCCAGGCGGCGGTCTCCTCGTCGTCGAGCTTCTCGGGGTCGAACAGCTCGCGCAGGCGCCCGGTGAGCTGGACGGCCGCGTTCGGGCCGAAGGCGCCGAGCGCGGCGTGCTCCCACAGTGCGCGCCAGGCGTTTGCGACCTGCCCGTCCCCGCATTCACCGAGGTCGGCGGGGTCGGCGATGAGCCGCAGGAACGCGGCGTCGACGAGGACGGCCTGCCCGAAGCAGCGGCCGACGGCGAGATTGAACAGCTCGGCGCGCACGGCGTCGCGCCCGCGCGCGGCGTCGAGGCCCGTGGTCAGGTTGGCGCCCTTCGCGTTCGCGCCGCCTCTGCCGCGGAACACGAGCGGGAGGATCGCGGCCGCGGCGGGCGGCAGCCAGTACCCGGGCAGGTCCGGGAGCTCCGGGAAGCGCGCGGGGCGGCCTTCGGCGAGGGCGCGGAACGCGGAGCGGATCTCCCTGCGCGCCTGGTACTCGTCGAGTTCGAGGACCTGGAACCGCAGGTCGGTCCAGGTGAGGAGGAGGTCGATCCGGTCGGCGACGGTGTCGAGGCGCGACCCGACCTGCTTGAGGCCCTGGCCGATCTCGCTCTGGACGGCTTCGAGCTCGCGGCGGCGGGCCCGGCGCTCGGCGCCGATGTCGTGGTTGAGCTCGTTGATCGCGGCGGTCTGGGACCACTCCTGGCCGAAATCCGTCCAGTTCCACTGGCTGACAGTGCGGGCCATGCGGCTGCTCCGGGTGGCTTCGAGGGAATGAGGGCGGTTTCATTCTGCCCCGGGAACGCCAGCGGCGGAGCCCTCCGTTCGGAGGACCCCGCCGCGGCTTCTGTCCTCAGTCGACCTTGCGGACGGCGCCGTCGCTCGCGGGGGTCGCCATCGACGCGTACGCCTGGAGCGCGCGGGAGACGACCCGGTCGCGGCTCACGGGCGTGTAGGGCTGCTCGCGCTTCTCCTGCGCGACCCGGCGCTGCTGGAGCACCGCGTCGTCGACCTGGAGTTCGAGCTTGCGGTTCGGGATGTCGATCGAGATGACGTCGCCGTCCTCGACGAGGGCGATGAGCCCGCCGCCGGCCGCCTCGGGGCTGATGTGCCCGATCGACAGGCCCGAGGTGCCGCCGGAGAAGCGCCCGTCGGTGATGAGCGCGCACTTGCGGCCCAGGCCGCGGCCCTTCAGGAACGACGTCGGGTACAGCATCTCCTGCATGCCGGGGCCGCCCTTGGGGCCCTCGTAGCGGATGACGACCACTTCGCCCTCGACCACGGACTTGTCGAGGATGCCCTGCACGGCGTCCTCTTGGGACTCGAAGACGTGCGCGGGGCCGGTGAACGTCCAGTTCTCCTCGGGCACGCCCGCGACCTTGACCACCGAGCCGTCCTCGGCGAGGTTCCCGAACAGGACCGCCAGGCCGCCGTCGACGGTGTACGCGTGCTCGACGGACCGGATGCAGCCGTCTTCGGCGTCGGTGTCGAGGGTCTTCCAGCGGTTCGAGGTCGAGAACGCCTGCGTGGTGCGCACGTTCCCGGGAGCGGCGTGGAACAGCTCGACCGCTTCGGGCGCAGGCGATTCGGCGCGGATGTCCCACGTGCCGAGCCACTCGTCCACCGACGCGGAGTGGATCGTGCCGACCTCCTCGTGGAGCAGGCCGCCGCGGCGCAGCTCGCCGAGGATCGCGGGGATGCCGCCGGCCCGGTGCACGTCCTCCATGTGGTACTTCGCCGAGTTCGGCGCGACCTTCGCCAGGCACGGGACGCGGCGCGAGACCGCGTCGATGTCGGCGACGTTGAAGTCCAGCTCCGCTTCGCGCGCGGCGGCCAGGAGGTGGAGGATCGTGTTCGTGGACCCGCCCATGGCCACGTCGAGGGCCATCGCGTTCTCGAACGCGGACTTGGTGGCGATCGACCGCGGCAGCACCGACTCGTCGTCCTGCTCGTAGTAGCGGCGGGCCAGGTCCATCACGGTGCGCCCGGCCTGCTCGAACAGGGCCCGGCGGGCGGTGTGCGTGGCGAGGGTCGAGCCGTTGCCCGGCAGGGCCAGGCCCAGCGCCTCGGTCAAGCAGTTCATGGAGTTCGCGGTGAACATGCCCGAGCAGGAGCCGCAGGTCGGACAGGCCTGCTCCTCCATCTTGAGCAGCTGCGCGTCCGACACGTCGTCGTTCGCGGCCGCGATCATCGGGTCGATGAGGTCGAGCTTCTGCGTGACGATCCCGTCGCTGTCGATCGTCTTCCCGGCCTCCATGGGCCCGCCTGAGACGAACACGACCGGGATGTTCAGCCGCAGCGCGGCCATGAGCATGCCCGGGGTGATCTTGTCGCAGTTGGAGATGCACACCAGGGCGTCGGCGCAGTGCGCGTTCACCATGTACTCCACCGAGTCGGCGATGATCTCGCGCGAGGGGAGCGAGTAGAGCATCCCGGAGTGGCCCATGGCGATCCCGTCGTCGACGGCGATCGTGTGGAACTCCTTCGAGACGCCCCCGGCCTCCGCGATGGCCTCGGCGACGATGTCGCCCATGTTCTTGAGGTGGACGTGCCCGGGGACGAACTGGGTGTAGGAGTTGGCGATGGCCACGATCGGCTTGCCGAAGTCGGAGTCGGTCATACCGGTGGCGCGCCACAGCGCGCGAGCGCCCGCCATCTGGCGGCCGTGCGTGGAAGTGCGAGAACGAAGCGCTGGCATGGTTCCAGTCTGCCACGTCTCGAATACCGGGACGACGCGCCCGGTGGTTAGGATCGCCTATCCCGTCAGAAACCGTGCACCATCGTGCCGAAGATCATCTGCTCGGGGCACGGGCCGTGGCGGCGGGAGTCCTCGCCGTCGGGGTTGTCGCTGAGGAGGTAGTAGTGCCCGGCCGGGACGGTCCCCTCGCCGCCGGGGACCGCGTCGCCGGGCCCGGCGGCGACGCGCTTGATCCACCACGGGGCCTTGAGCCGCCGTACCTCGGCCCAGCCGAGGTCCGGGTCGGGGGCGGCGACCACGACGACGTCGCCGACGGCGATCCGCCTGGTGCGCTTGGCGAGGACCTCGCCGCCGTCCTTGAGCGCGGGCTCCATGGAGCGGCCCTCGACCTTGACGAGGGTCCAGCGGCGCCGCAGCTGCCTGACGCTCTCGGCGACCAGGGCCGCGGCGGCGATGAGCAGGACCGGGAAGAGCCAGCTAGAAGAGCCCATCGATGCCGTCGTCCTCCGGTTCCTCGCGCTTCCTGCGGAAGCGCTCGAACATCGTGAAGCCGCCGAGTCCGAGCGCGGCGGTCGCGAACAGGATCGCGTAGAGGACCCCGAGGGCGACCAGGACGATCACCGCGACCTGCGCCGCGGTGACCCCGATGCCGAAGCCCTGGTCCATTACGGCAGGTCGTTGATGATGTCGGTGATCGAGCGGCGCTTGCCGGTGAAGAACGGGATCTCCTCGCGCACATGGAGTCTCGCGCGGGAGGCGCGCAGCTCGCGCATGAGGTCGACGATGCGGTGCAGCTCGTCGGCCTCGAACGCGAGGATCCACTCGTAGTCGCCGAGGGAGAACGCCGGGACGGTGTTGGCGCGCACGTCGGGGAAGTCGCGGGCCATCTGGCCGTGCTCGCGCAGCAGGTCGCGGCGCTCCTCGTCGGGGAGGAGGTACCACTCGTAGGACCGCACGAACGGGTAGACGCTCACGTAGCCGCGGGGCTCCTCGGTGAGGAACGCGGGCAGGTGGCTGCGGTTGAACTCGGCGGGCCGGTGCACGGCCATGTTCGACCAGACGGGGGCCAGGTGGCGGCCCAGCGCCGAGCGGCGGAAGTCCGAGTACGCCTTCTGGAGGTCGTCGCTGCTCTCGGCGTGCCACCACACCATGAGGTCGGCGTCGGCGCGCATCCCGGTGAGGTCGTAGGTGCCGCGCACGGTGACGCCCTGGTCGCCGCAGTGCTTGGAGAAGAACGCCTCCATGTCGCTGGCGAGGTCCTGCCGGATCGACGGCATGGGCTCCTCGGCGCGGAACACCGACCACAGCGTGTACCGGATCGTGTCGTTCAGTTCCTTGATCCGCGCGGCGTTGGGGTTGTTGGACTGGCGTTCGGTCACGGTGCGGCCCTTCTACTTCGGTGCGAGTTGCTGAGCGATGTCGTCGGCGGCGGCCTGGCCTGAGGCGATGCACGCGGCGATGCCGACGCCGTCGACGGCGGCCCCGGCGATGGCGACGCCGCGGTGGCGCGCGAGCGCGACCCGGGCGGCCGCGACGCGGGCGACGTGGCCCGGCGCGTACTGCGGGAGGGCCCCGCCCCACCGGTCGATGCGCTGCTCGACGGGCTCGGGCAGGCGCTGCCCGAGGTGCTCGCCGAGTTCGCGCAGGGCGGTCTTGGCGAGGGTCGCGTCGTCGTACTGGAGGAGCGCCTCCTCGCCGAGGCGGCCCATGGAGACCCGCACGATCTGGCGGCGGCGCCCCAGGTGCGGCCACTTCTTCGACGCGAAGGTCGCGGCCTTGACGGTCTTGCCTTCAGATGCGGGCGTGAGGAACCCGGAGCGCTCGGGGAGCTCGACGCCATCGAAGGCGAACGCGGCCAAGGCGACCGAGGCGTAGGCGACCCCGGAGAGCGCGGCGGCGGCCTCGGGGGCGACGGCGCGCAACAGCTCGGCGGCGGGGGACGCGGGCACGGCGACCACGACGGCGTCGGCGCGGACCCGGATCGGGTCGGGCACCGGGCCGGTGATGACCTCCCAGCCGTCGGGGGTCTGGCGCAGCTCGCGCACGGTCATGCCGAGGCGGATTTCAGCGCGCGCGGCGGCGGACGTGGCGGTCACGAGCCGGTCCAGGCCGCCGTCGATCGTCGCGAACACCGGTTTGCCCGTGGACGGCCGCTTGATCTCGGCGACCGCTTCGGTCAGGCGCGCATGGCGTTCGAGCGCGGCGGCGAGCTGCGGCATGACGGCGCGCACGGAGAGGCGGTCGACGTCCCCGGCGTAGACGCCCGCGAGCATCGGGGACACGAGCCGGTCGAGAACCTCGTCCCCCAGGCGCGAACGCACCAGCGCGCCGACGGACATGTCCTGGCCCGCTTCGAGGATCGGGAGCCCGTTGTCGGGGCGCTCCTTCGCGTTCGCGATGGCGGCGACGTCGGCGGGGTCCCCGGGGATGCCCATCATGTGCCCGGCCGGGAAGTCGACGAGCTCGCCGCCGAGGCTCAGCGCGGGCTTGAGGGCCGCGGGGTGGACGATCGCGTCGCCCAGGCCCACGGTTTCGGCGAGCCGAATGGCCTCGGGGCGGGCCGCGAGGAGCGATTCGGCGCCGGTCTCGACCGGGCGCCCGGCGAAGTCGGCGGTGCGGATCTTGCCGCCCAGGCGCATCGACTGCTCGGCGATGATGATCTCGGCGTCGGGGCCGAGGCGCTCGCGGAGCCGGTGCGCGGCGGCGACCCCGGTGATGCCGCCGCCCGCGACGAGGACCCGGGTGCGCCCCGGCGTGCCCGTGACGCGGGCGGGCGTCATGGGGCTCATCGGGCGGTGGTCTCGTGCACGCGGTCGACCACGAGCTTCAGCTTCGCGGGGTCGGAGTACGGGAGGACCCCGTGCCCGAGGTTGAAGATGTGGCCCTTGGCGGCGCGGCCTGCGGCGACGACCTTGTCGGTCTCGGCGATCAGGGCGTCGTCGTCGGCGAGGATGAGCGCCGGGTCGAGGTTCCCTTGGAGGACCTTGCCGGGCAGGCGCTTCGCGGCTTCGTCGAGCGGCGTGCGGAAGTCGACGCCGGAGATCTCGGCGCCGGTCTCGGCCATCGCTTCGAGCAGGTGCCCGGTACCGACGCCGAAGTGGATGCGCGGCACCGACTCGGCGACGCCCGCCAGCGCGGCGGTGGAGTGCGGGAGGGCGAACTCGCGGTAGTCGGCCTCCGAGAGGGCCCCGGCCCAGGAGTCGAAGAGCTGCACGGCGTTCGCTCCGGCGTCCACTTGGACGCGGAGGAACTCGCCGCAGATGGCGGCGAGGCGGGAGGCGAGGGCGTGCCAGACGTCGGGGCGGGACTTCATGAGCGCCTTGGTCTTCGCGTGGTCGCGGGAGGGGCCGCCCTCGACGAGGTAGGACGCGAGGGTGAACGGGGCCCCGGCGAAGCCGATGAGCGGGGTCGCGCCGAGCTCCTTGCCGAGGAGGCCGACCGCCTCGGTGATGTAGGGGACGTCGCAGGGGTCGAGGTTGCGCAGGCGCTTGACGTCGGCCTCGGTGCTGAACGGCTCGGCGACGACGGGGCCGACGCCGGGGACGATCTCGATGCCGACGCCGATGGCGGCGAGGGGGACGACGATGTCGGAGAAGAAGACCGCGGCGTCGACGCCGTGGCGGCGCACCGGCTGCATCGTGATCTCGCAGACGAGTTCGGGGGTGCGGCAGGCCTCCAGCATGGAGGTCTCGCCGCGGGCGGCCTTGTACTCGGGGAGGGAGCGGCCGGCCTGGCGCATGAACCAGACGGGCGTGTGAACGGGCTCCTCACCGCGGCAGGCCGCGAGGAACGGGGACTCGTGCGGGGAAGGAACGGCGTTGACCACAGGGCCATCCTTGCACGCGCGGGGGCGGTCCGCCCGCAGCGGCGAGTGCGATGTGGCCCGCACCGGGAGGGGCACTGTGAGGGAGGTCGGCGGGGGCGGCCGTCCACGATAGAGGAGAAATAGGGTGATGAGCCCACTATCGGGTGGAAATCGGTCTCCTGGACGGCGGGGCAGTAGCGCGCGCAGGTTACCTGCCCGTACGGTGAACAGGTGACCGATCCCCAGCCCGAACCAGAAGCCGTGCTCCTCACCGAGCCTCGCGAAGGCATGCCCCCGCTGATCCAGACCTCCGCGGACCTCGCCGAGGCCGCCGAGCGGCTCGAAGCAGGGTCGGGTCCGATCGCGGTGGACACCGAGCGCGCCTCCGGCTTCCGGTACTCGGGCCGGGCGTACCTGATCCAGCTGCGCCGGGCCGGCGCGGGCACGATCCTGGTCGACCCCATCCCGATCGAGGACCTCGGCCCGCTGCGCCGGGCGCTCGCGGGCCCGGAGTGGATCCTGCACGCCGCGAGCCAGGACCTGCCGTGCCTGGAGGAGCTGGAGCTGCACCCCACACGCCTGTTCGACACGGAGCTGGCCGCGCGCCTGTGCGACTTCGAGAAGGTCGGGCTCGCCTCGATCACGGAGCAGCTGCTGGGGTACCGGCTGGAGAAGCAGCACTCGGCGGCCGACTGGTCCTCGCGCCCGCTCCCCCACGACTGGCTCGTGTACGCCGCGCTCGACGTGGAGCTGCTGACGGAGCTGCGCGGCAAGCTGGCCGCGGAGCTGGCGAAGCAGGGGAAGTCCGCGTGGGCCGAGGCCGAGTTCGAGCACGTGCGCACCGCGGGCCCGCCGAAGCCCCGCAAGGAGCCGTGGCGGCGCACCTCCGGCATCCACAAGGTCCGCGGCGCGAAGGCCCTGGGCCGGGTGCGCGCGGTGTGGGAGGCGCGGGACGCCTTGGCGCGCAAGCTCGACCGCGCGCCCGGGAAGGTCCTGCCGGACGCGGCGATCGTGGAGGCGGCGACCGCCGACCCGACGGACTTCGCGGAGCTGATGGGCCTGCCCGGGTTCCGCCGCCGCGGCGGGCGCACGAACGCGCGCCTGTGGCTCCAGGCCCTCGCCGACGCGCGGCTCGTCCCCGCCGACGAGCTGCCGTCGACGACCCCGCCCCAGGACGGCCCGCCCGCGACCCACCGCTGGGCCGACCGCGACCCGGTCGCGGCCGAGCGCCTCGCCGCTGCCCGGGAGGTCGTCACCGAGATCGCCGGCAAGCACCGCCTCCCCGCCGAGAACCTCATCTCCCCCGCGCTGGTGCGGGGCCTGGCGTGGGAGCCGCCGAAGAAGGTCTCCGAGAAGCACGTCCGCACGGTCCTCGCCGAAGGCGGCGCCCGGGAATGGCAGATCGACCTCCTCGCCGAGGGCCTCGCCGAGGCGCTCAAGGACTGAACCCCTGCACGCCGGAACGGCCCCGCCGAGGCGGGGCCTTCGCCGTCTCCGGGGGCGGTCGCGAGCAGGGCGAACGTTTCGCGGAAGACGGATGTCCGACACGCGGCGGGGGGCCGTGACACTGAACTTACTAACGGGTAACATCGGTTGTGACGTTGCACTCGTGCCGACGTGCACTCTCACCGACGCTGCATACCCAAAGGAGGGGCTGGCGTGAACGACACCATCCGCGATGTCGTCTTCGTCGACGGGGTCCGCACCCCGTTCGGCAAGGCGGGGAAACTCTTCGAGGAGACCCGCGCCGACGACTTGATCATCCGCTGCATCAGGACGCTGCTGCGCCGCAACCCGGGTCTGCCGCCTGAGCGGGTCGACGAGGTGGCGCTGGCGGCCACGACGCAGATCGGCGACCAGGGCCTGACGCTGGGCCGCACCGCCGCGCTCCTGGCGGGCCTGCCGCGGTCCGTCCCGGGCTACTCGATCGACCGCATGTGCGCGGGCGCGATGACCGCGGTGACCAACGTCGCCGCCGCGATCGCCTCGCGCCAGTACGACATCGCCATCGCCGGGGGCGTGGAGTCGATGTCGAACCACCCGATGGGCGAGGGCGTGGACCCGAACCCGCGGATCATCGCCGAGCGCCTGGTCGACCCGGACGCCCTCCAGATGGGCGTGACCGCCGAGAACCTCCACGACCTGTACCCGCAGCTCACCAAGGAGCGCGCCGACGCGTACGCGGTGCAGACGCAGCAGCGCTATGCCGCAGCGGTGGAGCAGCTGTCGGCGGACATCACCACGATGGCCGCCCGCTCCGACGAGGGCTGGACCGTGGCCGTCGCCGACGAGCTGCCGCGGCCGTCGACGAGCATGGAGGGGCTCGCGAACCTGCGCACCCCGTTCCGCCCGCACGGGCGCGTCACCGCCGGGACCTCCTCGCCGAACACCGACGGCGCCACCGCGTGCCTCATCGCCGACGCCGAGACCGCCGCCGAGCTGGGCCTGCCGGTCGCCATGAAGATGGTCGGCTTCGCGTTCGCGGGCGTCGACCCCGAGACCATGGGCGTCGGGCCGATCCCGTCCACCGAGAAGGCCCTCGCGCGCGCGGGGCTCACGATCGACGACATCGGCCTGTTCGAAATCAACGAGGCGTTCGCCGTCCAGGTGCTGGCGTTCCTCGACCACTTCAAGATCGCCGACGACGACCCGCGGGTGAACCCGTGGGGCGGCGCCATCGCGATGGGCCACCCGCTGGCCTCCTCGGGCGTGCGGCTGATGACGCAGCTCGCCCGCGAGTTCGCCGTGCACCCCGAGGTGCGCTACGGCATCACGACCATGTGCGTCGGCCTCGGCCAGGGCGGCACGGTCATCTGGGAGAACCCGAACTTCAAGGGGGCCAACTAATGTCCGCGACGCCGCTCGACCTCCCCGACTTCGAGGAAGAGGTCGTCACCGAGTCCTACGTGCGCTTCGTCGAGCCCCGCGGGCTCGGCGGCAAGGCCGCGATCATCACGCTCGACAACGGCTACGACCACACCAAGCCCTCGTCGTTCGGGCCGGGGGGCCTCAAGAGCCTGTGGCGGGCCCTCGACACCGTCGAGGCCGAGGACGGGGTCAAGCTCGTCGCCGTCACCGGGAAGCCGTTCATCTTCCTGGCGGGCGCCGACATCAAGCTCATGCCGAGCCTGGAGACCCGCGAGCAGGGCCTGGCGCTCGCGCAGGCCGGGCACGCGCTGTACAAGCGGCTCAAGGACTCCGCGGTGCCGACGTTCGCGTTTGTGAACGGCACGGCGCTCGGCGGCGGATTCGAGCTGGCGCTGCACTGCCACTACCGCACCGTCTCCAAGAC
Source organism: Glycomyces sp. MUSA5-2 (assembly GCF_037034145.1). Lineage (NCBI taxonomy): Bacteria > Bacillati > Actinomycetota > Actinomycetes > Glycomycetales > Glycomycetaceae > Glycomyces > Glycomyces sp. MUSA5-2. The sequence continues at coordinate 320,466 of NZ_JBAGKG010000002.1, read as the reverse complement.
CGCGGTGGGCCTGGGCCTGCCGGAGGTCTCGATCGGGCTCATCCCCGGCTGGGGCGGCTCGCAGCTCCTGCCGAACCTCATCGGCATCGAGAAGGCCGCGCAGGTCGTCGTCGGGAACCCGCTGAACCAGAACAAGATGCTCAAGGGCGCCGACCTGGTGCCGCTGGGCATCGCCGACGCCGAGTTCGAGGGCGCCGACTTCATCGAGGAGTCCCTGGACTGGGCGGTGGGAGTCGCCACGGGCGCGATCGCCGTCGAGCGACCCGAGATCGACCGGGACGCCTGGCCGGCCGTGATCGCGGGCGCCCGCAAGCTCGTCGACGAGAAGGTCCACAACGCCTCCGCCGCCGCGGTGCGGGCCCTGGACCTGCTCGAACTCGCGCAGCACGCCTCCTTCGAGGAGGGGTCCCTCGCCGAGGACGAGGCCCTCGCCGACCTGGAGGCCGGGCCGCAGTTCCAGGCCAGCATCTACGCGTTCAACCTGGTCCGCTCGCTCGGCAAGCGCCCCGAGGGCGCCCCGAGCCCCGGGCTCGCGAAGGACGTCACGAAGGTCGGCGTCGTCGGCGCCGGGCTCATGGCCGGGCAGATCGCGCTCATGTTCGCGCGCCGCCTCGAAGTACCCGTGATCATGACCGACCTCGACGAGGAGCGGGCCCAGAGGGGCCTGGCGTACGTGCAGGCCGAGATCGACAAGCTCGAAGCGAAGGGCCGCACCTCGAAGCTCAAGGCCGCCAAGCTCCGCGCGCTCGTCTCCGCCAGCGCGGACAAGTCGGTGTACGCCGACTGCGACCTGGTCATCGAGGCGGTCTTCGAGGAGCTGGGCGTCAAGCAGGCCGTGTTCGCCGAGATCGAGCCGATCGTCTCGGAGGAGGCCCTGCTCGTCACGAACACCTCGGGGCTCTCGATCACCGCGATGGCCTCGCAGCTGAAGCACCCCGAGCGGCTCGTGGGCATGCACTTCTTCAACCCGGTGGCCGTCATGCCGCTCGTGGAGGTCATCGCGACCGACTCGACCGACGACGAGACCCTGGCGACGGCCTACGCGGTCGCGAAGAAGCTCAAGAAGACCGCCGTGGGCTCGGCGGACCGGCCGGCGTTCATCGTGAACCGCCTGCTCGGCCGCATGCTCGCCGAGGTCACCGGCGCGGTGGACGCGGGCACGCCCGTCGAGACCGCCGACGTGGCCCTCGACCGGCTGGGCCTGCCGATGCGCCCGTTCGCGCTCCTGGAGCTCGTGGGCCTCCAGGTGGCCTGGCACCTGTGCCAGCACCTGAACGAGGACCTCGGGCCGCGCTTCCCCGCGTCGGAGAACCTGCGGCGCATGGCCGAGGCGGACTTCCCCGTCTTCGACCCGGCGCACAAGGGCAAGGGGAAGCTCACCGAGGAAGCCAAGGCGCAGATCGCGCTCGGTGACTCGCCGCAGTCCGCGGAGGAGGTCGAGCAGCGCGTGCTGCGCGGCCTGACCGAGGAGATCGGCCTCATGCTCGACGAGGGCGTCGTGCCCTCGGCGAAGCAGGTGGACCTCGCGATGATCCTCGGCGCGGGCTTCCCGTTCTGGCTCGGCGGCCTCACGCCGTACCTGGACCGCGAGGGGATTTCGACCGATGTGACCGGAAAGCCCTTCGCCTCGTAGCGTCCGGTGTGCCCGATCACATTATCTTTGCGGCGAGCCCGGACTCCTCCGAAAGGACGAGTCCGGGCTCGTCCCGTGTACCGACGGGGCCGGACGGCAGCGGTGACGCGCTCGGGCGAGGGCGCCGATAGGGCCGGTACCGGGCAAAAGCCATAGAGTCTACTCGCCGGTACGGAAACCCCTTGCCACCTGCGTTTCCGCGGCCGCGACCCGGTTTGACCTGGGGATTTTCGCCCCTAGGTTTGCCCAGTGCATTTTCGCAAGATCATCGAAGGCGTGACCGGTCCGGTCCGGAGCGCCGCCGCCGCGCTCTCCCAGCGGCTGTCCTTCAATGACGCGGCCGGGGAGCACCACCGCTTCCGCCGCATCGCCACCGTCGGCCTCGCGGCCGCCGTGTTCACCGGCACGGGCGCCACCGCCGCCTGGGCCATCTCGAACACCGACGAGCCGGTCGAGGAGACCGCCGCCGTCGAGCAGGCCCCGGCCACCACCGAGGAGGCGACCACCGAGGAAGCGGCCCCCGCGACCGAGGAGCCGACCGAGGAGGCCACCACCGAGCCGGCCCCCGAGCCGGTCGTGGAGGAGACCACCGAGGAGCCCGCCGGGCCCGTCGACATCGATGTCGAAGGCATCGACGACGAGCAGGAGGCCAACGCCGTCACGATCATCGAGACCGGCAAGGACATGGGCTTCGACGAGAACGGCTGGGCCGTCGCCCTCGCCACCGCGATGCAGGAGGCGAAGCTCTACAACGCCGCCTCCAACGACGTCCCCGAGTCCTGGGACTACACCGACTCCGACGTCCACTACGAGGACCACGACTCGGTCGGCATCTTCCAGCAGCGCACCTCGATGGGCTGGGGCTCGGTCGAGGAGCTCATGGACGTCTCCACCTCCGCCAGCAAGTTCTACGGCACCCTTGAGGACGTCGACGGCTGGGAGGACATGTCCATCGCCTCCGCCGCCCAGGCCGTCCAGGTCTCGGCCTTCCCGGACTACTACGCCCAGTGGGAGGACCTCGCCTGGTCCATCATCGACGCCTACGAGAGCGCGTCTTAACGACTTATCCTCCTCCCGACGGAACGGGCCTCGCGATCTCCACAACGCGAGGCCCGTTCCTATTTCCCCGAAATGTCGTACCCCCGAGAGATACTGAAAACCGGGGGTCCCTTAGGCGCTCCGATGTCGGGTGCCCTCGATTCGGCCCCGCGGCCGCGGTCCGTTTGGAGGAACCCGAGAAAAACGGGGCGACCGGGCGGCGCGGCGGCTCCGGACACTGTCGGAACTCCACAAATAATGCCCGATTTGTCCGGTTACTGGTTTGACATCGCCTCGACACTGTGCGTATGGATCAGCCCGTAACCGCATCGGAACACCTTCCGCCGCAACCCCCTCCGCCTCCCGCGGACCGGCCCGGCCGCCGCGCCGAGGTCACCGCCAAGTCCGTCCAGATCGTCCTGCTGTGCCTCGGCGGGCTCCTGCTCACCGCCGGAGTCATCGTCTTCACCGCCGTCGCCTGGCGCCAGCTCGGCGACGGCGGACGGCTCACCATCCTCGCCGGGACCACCGGCCTGCTCATGGCCGTCCCGTTCGCGCTCACCAGGTTCCGCCTGTGGGCGACCGCCGAGACGCTCGCGGCCACCGCCACGCTCGCGCTGTGGTGCTCCGCACTCGCCGGGTACTACCTGTACCTGCCGAGCGGCACCGGCCTCACCGCCGTGTCCGTCGCCCGCTGGACCGCGGCCGTCCTCGTCGCCGCCGCCCTCTACCGGATCGCCGCCCGCGTCGCCGCCCCAGCCTGGGCGCTCCTCCCCCTCGCCGCGACCGGCGCCGCGTTCGCCGCCTTCGGCGACGCCCTCGAAGCCGCACTCCACATGGGCGCCATCGGGCTCCTCCTCGCCGGTGCCGCCTGGACCGTGAAAGCCGCCCCGACCCGACACACGGGCGCCGACCAGTGGTCCGCGCGCGTGCTCCTGGCCGCCGCGATCACCACGGTCTTCCTCGCAGGCATGCGGGCCGCCTTCGGCCTCGACGCCGCGATCCTGCCGGTGGCGGCGGCAACCGGCTGCCTCCTCGCCGCCGCGTGCATGCTCGCAACCGCCCACGCCCGCTTCGCAGGAGCCTCCACCGCTGCCGTCGCAGTCCTCGGCTCGGCGGCGGGCGCGCTCACCATCGCCTCGTGGGTCCTCGCACTCCGGTCCCTGGAGCCGCTGGTCGCGGTCCCCGCATTCGGCCTCTCGGCGGTCGCGGTCATCCTGGCCGCCTCCTGGACCGACCCGAACGGCTACGAGCGCCTGCCGCTCGGCGCGGCCGCCAGCGCCGTCACGGCTTCGCTCGCGGTGCTCGGCGCGGTGATCACCGATGCGTACGAGCTGACGGCGTTCTTCGCCGCCGCGGTGCTCTCGCTCGCCGTCTCCTTCATCTTCCCCGCAGCGCTCGCAGACGCCCTCCGCAAGGGCGCCATGGTCATCGGCGCCTCGGTGTTGGCCTGGTGCACGTTCGTGAGCGCCACGGCGCTGCCGGTCGCCTACGGGGCCGAGCCGAACCCGCTGGTGCAGTGGGAGGTTCCGGCGATCGCGGTCGGGAGCGCGGTCGGCGTCTTCCTCGTCGCCAAGGGCTGGCGGCGCGACTTCCTGGCGCTGGCCGCGGCCACGGCCGCCATGAGCGCAGGGGCGCTGGCCGGGAGGTCGGCCGCATCCCTGGCCGCGGTCGCGGCGCTGGCGGTGTTGGTGGCGTTCACCTCGCCCGGGACGGGCCGCAGGGTCCTGGGGTGGACGGCGGCGTACCCGGCGGTCACCGCGGCGGCGCTGGCGTGGGCTTACCGTCCTGCGACGAACGACCTCGACCCCGGGTCGGCCCTGGCGGTCGCGGTCGGGGTCGTCTCGGTGCTGCTCGCGGCGACCTGGTTCGTTCGCCGCGGCGGCGACAGCAGCGGCGACCGCGGCCGCGCGGATTTGGTGTGGGGCCGGGTCGGCGCGCACTCCATGATCGGGGTGTACCTGGTGTGGCTCACCGGGATCGCGCTGGCAGACGGGATCAGCCTGGACGCGCCATTGGGGTTCACGGCCTACGCGGGCGCACTGGCGGCGGCCGCGATCGCGAACCCGGCGAAGCGGCTCGGGCACGTGCTCGGCTCGTGCGCCTCGATGGTCGTTGCCGCGCTCATGTTCGCCGCGTACGGCGGGGCGACCGCGGTGGAGTGGTACACCGTGCCGCCTGCCGTCGTGCTGGTCGGCTTGGGACTGTGGCTGCTGCGGCACGACGCGGCGACGAGCTCGTGGCTCGCGCTGGGCCCGGCGCTCGCGGTGGGCTTCGGCCCGTCGCTGGTCATGGCGCTCGGGCCGGAGGGCGACCCTTGGCGCCGGATCGCGGTCGGCGCGGCCGCCGTGGCGGTGCTGATGGCGGGCGCCTGGCGGCGCTGGCAGGCGCCGCTGGTCCTCGGGGCGGTGGTGCTGACGGCCTTGGCGGTCAACGAGATCGCCCTGGTGTGGAGCGCGGTCCCCAAGTGGATCCCGCTCTCGATCGGCGGCGCGGTCCTCATCGCCGCGGGCGCGACCTTGGAGCAGCGGCGCCGCGACCTCGCCCGGATCGGCCGGTCGCTCAAGGCCATGCGCTGACGCTTGTCGGGGAATTGGAAGGGCCCTCGCATCGGGATGGTGCGGGGGTCCTTGCTGCTTGCGGGTGGGGTGGGGGTTGGGGTTCGTGCGGGCGGCGACGAGAGGGTGGGTGGTGGGCCGGGGGTGCGCGGGTTGCCTTGGGGCAGTGGGGGGTTGGGGGCGGAACGTGAGGGTATTGCCCGCGTGTGGGTGATGACAGTGGCGCCTGGTGCGAGGGATGATTGGGGTACGCACAGGGACAGGGAAATCGTACAGGTGTCGGGCGGTGTAAGCAGACTAAGCCAAGCCTCTGGCCGACCGGCAAACCAGACCTTTTCCGAGGCAGCGCCGCCGACGCAAGGTGTCGGGCCGACGGCAGATCTCATCTCGGAGTGCTATCGGGACCCGCAGCAGTCAACCACCCCCCTTGGCGGGGGCATGGTGATCGGGCGGGGGACCCGGGGAAGGGATCACCTCGACCCCGGGCGGTGTCCGCTACGAGACACACGACCGGACCAGCAAGCGACCGACGAGGCCGAACACACACGCCGCACGCAGCGACCGCGCACACGCAGGGAAGTGCCGCACCCGGCCGGGCATTAGAGGACCCGGCACCGCGACACCACCCCGATGCGCACCCGCACACCGCGGCCACGGCCACACACACGCACCACCCCGACACGGGCGCAAGCCTGCCCGGAGGACGCATCATCCCGGCACGGGCGCAAGCCTGCCCAGAGGGACGCACCACCTCCGATGGGCACCAGCACGCCCACCGGGAAGCAATATCCGCCAGGCGCACCCGCGACCCGGAGGAGCGACATCGGACAGCCGGCCGTCCCGGAGTGGAAGCCGGCGGCGACACACCACATGAGGAGGTGAATCAACCACATGGGCGTCCCTAGCGCGGATCCGTCAGATCCGAATCGCCCTGACACCGGGAGAAGGGATATCGACTTCCCGGATTTGGCGGTGCAGGCTGCCGCTTATGGGAGTCCAAGGGGATCGCGTTGGTGGTCCGTTTGGAGGAAACCTGAAAAATACGGGGTCCCTGACGAGGCCGCGGGGCGGTCGGGTTGTGGGACGTGCACAACTGGCGCCCGTTTTGTGCCGTGCTTGATTTGACAGGCCCAGCACACTGTGCACATGACGACGTACAACTGCCCCCGCTGCGGGCGTCCATCGACGGCCGCCGGGTGCGCCGCCTGCGGGCGCGGACCCGAGCCGCTGCTGCAGCGGCTCGGCGACCTCGACGCGGTCCTGGCGTCGATGCCCACCGCCCTCACCAGCCGCGCCGCCGTGGAGGCGGAGCGGATCGAGGTGCTCGACGGCCTCCGCGAGGTGGCCGCCGGATATCTCGCCGAAGCCGAGCGGCAGGCCCAGGCCGCTCCGGTGCCGCAAGTTCCGCAGGTGCCGCAGACGCCCGCGCACGGCACTCCGCAGGCGGCACCGGCCGCCGCCGCGCCCTACGCACCCCAGCCGCACACGCCGCCCAGCGGCGCACCGGCCGCCTACCTCCCCCCGCCGCCTCCGCCTCCGGGCGGGGAGGTCGGGACGAAGACCGTGCAGACCGTGCTGCTGAGCCTCGGCGGGCTGCTCGTCGCCGCCGCGCTCATCATCTTCACGGCCGTGGCCTGGCGCAACATGGGCAACGGGGGCCGGGCCGCGGTGCTGAGCATCGCCACGATCCTGCTGCTCGCGGTCCCGTTCCCGTTCAAGCGGTTCAAGCTGTGGGCCACCGCCGAGACGTTCGCCGCGCTCGGCGCGCTCGCGCTGTGGTGCACGACCCTCGCGGGCTACTACCTGTACCGCCCGCCGGGCACCGACTTCGGGCCCGACACCGTGGGCGCCTGGACCGCCGGAGTCCTGGCCGTGCTCGCCGCCTACCGCGGCGCATCCCGGCTGAGCGCCACGAGCTGGGCGATGCTCCCGCTCGCTGCGATCGGCGCCTCGTACGCCGCCGCGAGCGACCTCGGCCTCGCCGTCATCCTCATGCTCACCATCGCGCTCGCCCTCGGCATCGCCGCGTGGCTCACCGCCCGCTTCCCGGGCCGGTACGCGCGCTCGGACCTGTGGGCCTCCCGCCTCCTCACCTGCGCGGCAGTGGTCGCCGCGTGCTCAGCGGGGCTGCGGGCCGCGTTCGGGCTCGACGACCCGGTCGTCCCGCCCGTCGCCGCCGCCGTCGCCGTGCTCGCCGCCGCGAACCTCGTCGGCGTGGGCTTCGCGAAGCGGCTGCGCGTCTCCACCACGTCGATGCTCATCGCCGCCTCGGCGGCCGGATCGCTCGTGCTGTGCGCGTGGACGCTCGCCGTCCGCTCCGGCTCGGGCGAGCTGGCCGTGCCGTCGCTCGCGCTCCTCGCCGCCGCGATCGTCCCCTTCGCCACCGCCGGGTCGCGCGACTACAAGTGGGGCTTCGCGCTCGCGCAGGGCGCCGGACTCGCCGCGCTCGCGGCCTTCGCCACCGTCGCGTTCGACGCGCCGGACCTGAGCGCCTACTTCGCCGTGTTCCTCGCCGCCCGCCTGGTCGCGCCGCTCCTCGGCGAGCCGCTCGGGGAGCCGCTGCGGATCGCCTCCTACCTGGTCGGCGCGGGGACCGCGCTCGCGGCCTCGCTCATCACGCTCGGCGGCCTCGGGGTGCTGTGGTTCGGCGCCGAACCCGCCGGAGTGTTCACGTGGGAGATCCCGATCGTCCTGGTGGCCTTGGCGTTCGCGGCGGTGCTGCTGCCGGTGCGGTTCCGCGTCCAGGGCGCGGCGCTCGCGCTCACGTTCGCGGTCGTCTCCACCTCGATCCTGCTGTGGCACAGCGACCCCGAGCAGTGGGACGCGGTGCCCTTCATCGGCTTCACGCTGTGCGCGGTCGTCGGCCTCGTCACGGCCCTGGCCTCCCGCACGCTCGCGGGCCGGTGCTGCGGCTGGGTCGCCCTCGCGGTGTGGGCCCCGATCGCGGCCCTCGCGGCCTCCGACTCGCGCTCGATCGACCCCGGCGAAGGCTGGGTCCCGTTCTGGCTCACCGTGACCGCCGCCGCGATGCTCGCCGTCGCCGCGGGCGCGCCGCGGCGCAGCCGCCCGGACCGGGTCCTGGGCTCGGTCCTCGCGCACGTCGTCGCCGCCGTCTCCGTGATCGGCGGCCTGTTCCCGTGGGTCGAGGCGGTCTGGGAGGGCTCGGACCTGCGGCTGTTCCTGCCCGCCCAGTTCGGGGTGTACACGCTGGCGCTCGCGGGGACCGCGCTCATGGTGCCGGTCCGCAAGTGGGGCTACATCATCGCGGCCCTGTGCACCGGCACCGTCGGCTGGTGGCTGCTGCTGGCCGCGCAGGAGGTGCAGACCCTTGAGTTCTTCACCGCGCCCCCGGCCGCGGTCCTGTTCCTCATCGGCCTGTGGCGCTTGGAGAAGCGCCCGCAGACCGGGTCGTGGGCGACGCTCGCCGTCCCGATCCTCATCGGCATCGGGCCCTCGCTGCTGCTCGCACTCGGCGACGGCGAACCGGCCCGCCGCGTCGGCGTGGGGGCCGCCGCCATCGCGGTCATCATCGCGGGACTGGGACGCCGCTGGCAGGCGCCCCTGGTGCTCGGGTCGATCGCGCTCGCGGTGCTCACGATCAACGAGCTGTCGCTGGTGTGGGACTACATCCCGGTGTGGATCCCGCCCGCGATCGGCGGCGTCGTCCTCATCGGCGCGGGCGCGACGTTCGAGAAGCGCCGCCGCGACCTCGCCCGGATCAGGCAGGGACTGAAAGCGATGCGATGAGGATGCAACCGATCAGCGCTTCGCGGCGTCTGAATGAGTAGCACCGGGCGCGGCGGTCCCACCAGGACCGCCGCGCCGCTCTGCGTCTACGGCTAGTGGTGGTGGTGCGCTTCGGCTTCGCCGCGGCGGTGGACTTCGGCGGCGAGGCGCTCGGCGATCGCCGCGGGCGTCAGGCCCAGGTCCTCCAGCAGCTCGCCGCGGGAGCCGTGCGGGTGCCAGCCGCGCTCGACGGCGAAGTCCACGAGCGGGGTCTCGTCGCCCGAGTCGCGCAGAGCCTGCGCGAGCGCGTCGCCGAAGCCGCCCGTGCGGATGCCGTCCTCGACGGTCGCGACGAGCGGGTACTGGCCCGCGAGCTTCACGAGCGCATCGGGGACCGGGGAGATCCAGCGCGGGTCCACCACGGTGGCGCGGATGCCTTGGGCCGCAAGGAGGGACGCGGCCTCGACCGCGGTCCCGGCGAGGGAGCCGCACGCGGTGATCAGGAGCTCGTCGTCCTCGTGCTTGACGAGCACGTCGAGTCCTTCGTGGACGTCGACGGCGGCGATGTCCTGCTCCGGCACCGCGCCCGTGGGCCAGCGCAGCATCGTCGGCCCGTCGTCCACGGTGAGCGCCTCGGCGAACTCTTCGCGGAGCGTGGCGGCGTCGCGCGGCGCGGCGATGCGGAGACCGGGGACGACGCGGAAGATCGAGGTGTCCCAGATGCCGTAGTGGCTGGGCCCGTCGGGGCCGGTGATCCCGGCCCGGTCGAGCACGAACGTCACCGGCAGCTTGTGCATGGCGACGTCGAGCACGGTCTGGTCGAACGCGCGGTTCATGAACGTGGAGTACACGGCCACGACGGGGTGCATGCCGTTCATGGCGAGCCCGGCCGCGGAGGTCACGGCGTGCTGCTCGGCGATGCCGACGTCGAAGACGCGGTTCGGGTGCAGCTTCATGAGCTTGTCGACGCCCGTGGGGCCGGGCATGGCCGCGGTGATCGCGACGACCTCGGGGCGCAGGTTCGCCTGGGCGACGAGCTCGTCGGCGAACACGCCGGTCCAGCGGCGCTTGGAGGAGCCGACGGGCTCGCCGGTGATCGGGTCGAACGCGGGCGGGGAGTGCATCTGCTCGGCCTCGTCGGCGCGGGCGGGGGCCCAGCCGCGGCCCTTCTCGGTGAGGGCGTGGACGATGACGGGGCCGCCGAAGCCCTTGGCGCGCTCCAAGGCGAGGGTGAGCTCGCCGAGGTCGTGGCCGTCGACGGGGCCGACGTACTTGATGCCGAGGTCGGAGAACATGCCCTGGGGGGCGAGGGCGTCCTTGAGGCCGGTCTTGGCGGCGTGGAGGCCCGCGTAGGCGGCGCGGCCGAACACGGGGATGCGCTCGACGAGCTCCTGGATCTTGCGGAGCGCGGGCTCGTAGCCGGGGTTGAGGCGCAGGGCCGAGAGGCGCTTGGCGAGGCCGCCGACGGTGGGCGCGTAGGAGCGGCCGTTGTCGTTGACGACGATGACGAGCTTGAGGTCGTCGCGGGCGGCGATGTTGTTCAGGGCTTCCCAGCACATGCCGCCGGTGAGCGCGCCGTCGCCGACGAGGGCCACGACGTGGCGGTCGGAGCCGGAGAGCGCGTGGGCCTTCGCGAGGCCGTCGGCGTACGAGAGGGACGTGGAGGCGTGGGAGTTCTCGACGAGGTCGTGGGGCGACTCGGCCTGGCTGGGGTAGCCGGTGAGGCCGCCGCGCCCGCGCAGGCCCGCGAAGTCGCCGGCGCGGCCGGTGAGGGCCTTGTGGACGTACGACTGGTGGCCGGTGTCGAAGACGATCTGGTCGTGGGGGGAGTCGAAGACCCGGTGGATCGCCATGGTGAGCTCGACGACCCCGAGGTTGGGGCCGATGTGGCCGCCGGTCCTGGCGACCGCGTCGACGAGGAACCGGCGCAGCTCGTCGGCGAGCTCCGGGAGGTCGTCCTCGTCCAGCGACTTGAAATCGGCCAGTGCGCCGATGCTCGACAACAGCGGGCCCATCTCGGGTTCGTCGTGCGGGTTCATAACGCGGAAGTCTATCCGCGGCACCGCCTGGAGGGAACCTCAGCGAGTGCGCCTGGGACGTGTCTCATGGGGGTCCGGGGGCCGTGATCAGGGAGTCATTCCGGGGCCGGGCGGCGGTCACGGTCCGGACGGGCGGCCGTCACGGCGGCACGTGTACGACGGAGTCCGCAGCCGGGCACCGGAAATTCATCCGAAGGAGGGACACCGCGCCTGACTGTCGGAAAGCGGTCAGTCCCCGAAAGGGACACGCCGGGCGAAAGCCCGGCCCCTCCGTGATCGGAATGTGATCATCCCAACATGGACCTCATCGACCTGCACCAGAACACGGAATGGCCCGCGCGCCTCGATCAGGTGTTGAGCTCCTCCCCGGTGGACTGGGGCGACCGGCGCGACAGCGTGCGCGACGTCGCGCCGGGGCTGGCCCGGCTCCAGCGGATGTCCGCGGTGCCGCGGTTCGACCTGGACGCGGTGGACCCGGAGGTCTACGAGGGCATCCTGGTCGACGCGCTGGCGGCGGCGGCGCGCGGGGGCGCCGTCTACACCGAGCTGCGGCTGCCGCAGGAGTCGGTGGTGTACCCGCAGTTCATGGAGCGGTTCGAGGCGGCGCGGGAGCGGGTCGCGGAGGACTACCCGGAGTTCGACGCGGGCGCGGTGCTGTCGATGAACCTGTGGGACCCGATGCTGCGGGAGCTGTGCGACGCGTTCGCCGACGCCGCGGCGGCGGGCCTGTCGGGCGTGGAGATCATCTACGTCCCGTATGCGGCCGAGGCGGACTGGTCGCGGGGCCGGGTAGTGGCCGAGGCGGCGGGCGCGGCGGGCCTGGGGGTGACGGTCCCGGCGGGGGCGTTCAACGCCTCGAACCTGGCGGTGCTCGCGGAGATCGAGGAGATCGGGCGGATCGGGCACGCCGTGGGGGCGGCGAGCGACCCGGGGATCATGCGGCTCCTCGCTGAGCGGAACGTGACGGTCGAAGTGTGCCTGACGTCGGCGGTGGTGCTGGGGATGGTGCCCGCGCTTGAGGCGCACCCGCTGCCGCGGTTCCTGGAGGCGGGGATCGCGGTGGTGCTCGGGACGGACTCGCCGATGCGGATGGGCACCAACATCGCCGGGGAGTACGAGAAGGCCCGCAAGCTCGGGCTGAGCGACGGGGATCTGGCGGACCTGACGGCGCGCGCGAAGGCGGCCCGGCTGAAGTAGCGACCGGGTACGAGGTCACAAATCGGACTCGGAGGGGTCTCCGCACGGTCTCAATTCTGTCGAATGTCTGTTTGTAGACAATCCAACTGGCAACAAGCTAATGGCGACTTTCACGGCTTCTACCAGCAGAAACACTGGTCCGCAACGTCCCGTGTCGATCTTCTCACGCGGTGCTCGGGGTTGAAAAACCACAGTTGTTGACTACTGTTCCAAGTGTTGCCGCCCCCGGATGACGCCCCGCGCCGCGCCCCCTCCCCCAAGGCCGGGCGTGCCGCGCTGTGAAAGGAAGCAATGCCAGCGATCGAAGTGGAGTCCCTGTACAAGGTCTTCGGCAAAGGCGCCAAAAGCGCCGTCGCCCAACTCAAGGCCGGAGTCCCGAAGGAAGAACTCAACGCCAGGAACGTGACCGCCGCCGTCGTGGACCACGGCTGGGCCATCGAGCCCGGTGAGATCTTCGTGGTCATGGGCCTGTCGGGATCGGGGAAGTCCACCCTGCTCCGGATGCTCAACGGCCTCATCAAGCCCACCTCCGGGACGATCCGCATCGACGGCGTCGAGCTCGGCTCGCTCTCGGCCCGGGAGCTGCGCCGCCTGCGCCGCGAGAAGATCTCGATGGTGTTCCAGCACTTCGCGCTCCTCCCCCACCGCACGGTCGTCGAGAACGTCGCGTTCGGCCTGGAGATCAAGGGCCTGAACAAGACCGAGCGCCTGGAGCGCGCGAGGGAGGCCGTCGAGCTCGTCGGCCTCGCCGGGCACGAGGACAAGCTGCCCGCGCAGCTGTCGGGCGGCATGAAGCAGCGCGTGGGCCTGGCCCGGGCGCTCGCGGCCGACACCGAGATCCTGCTCATGGACGAGGCGTTCAGCGCCCTCGACCCGCTCATCCGCCAGGAGATGCAGGACCAGCTCCTCGACCTCCAGGGGAAGCTCGGCAAGACCATCGTCTTCATCACCCACGACCTCAACGAGGCCATGCGGATCGGCGACCGGATCGCCATCTGCGACGGCGAGGTCAAGCAGCTCGGCACCGCCGAGGAGATCCTCATGCACCCGGCCGACGAGTACGTCGCCGAGTTCACCGCCGACGTCGACCGCACCCGCGTGCTCACCGCCGAGGCGGTCATGGAGCCGTGCGGGACCCGCGACACGAGCGCGTTCCCGAAGGTCGAGTCCGGCGTGCCCGTGAACGAGCTGTACGAGCCGGTCCTCAACTCGAAGGCCCCGCTGCTCGTCGTCGACGACAACGCCGACCCGCTCGGCGTGGTCACGCCCCGGTCCATCATCAAGTCGCTCGCGCCCGACCCCGAAGCGGTCGGCGACACCGAGCAGGAGGCCCAGCCCGCATGATCGAGTACCTCCGCAACTGGCTCTGGACCTACATCTGGAAGCCCCTGCCCGACATGCCGTTCGGCGACTGGATGGAGACGTTCATCCGCTGGGCGCGGGACGCGTGGGCCGCCGGGTTCGACGCCGTCGACGCCGGGCTGGAGTTCCTGTACGTGCACCTCGCCGACGGACTGCTGTGGCTCCCTTCAGGAGTCATGGTGCTGCTGTTCGCCGCGGCCGCCTGGGCCGCGAAGGGGTGGAAGCTCGGCGCCGGGATCGGCCTGGGCATGTTCGTCGTCGCGTGGACCCCGTACTGGGAGCAGACGATGCAGACCCTGTCGATGGTCCTCGTCGCCGCCGTCATCGCGATCATCCTCGCGATCCCGCTCGGGATCGCCGCCGCCGAGAACCGCACGTTCTCGGCTATCGCGAGGCCGGTCCTGGACTTCATGCAGACGCTGCCCGCGTTCGTGTACCTCATCCCCGTGGTGATGCTCTTCAGCGTCGGCGTGGTGCCCGGCATCATCGCCACCATCATCTTCGCGATGCCCCCGGGGGTGCGCCTCACCGAACTCGGCCTGCGCCAAGTCGACCGCGAGGTCGTCGAGGCCGGGCAGGCCTTCGGCGCCTCCCCCGCGCGCATCCTCGTGCGGATCAAGCTACCGCTCGCGCTGCCCACGATCATGGCCGGGCTCAACCAGGTCATCATGCTCGCACTGTCCATGGTGGTCATTGCGGGCCTCGTCGGCGGGGGCGGCCTCGGGGCCGTCATCTCCGGCTCGCTCGGCCGCCTCGACATCGCCGCCGGGTTCAACGCCGGGCTCGCCGTGGTCCTGCTCGCGATCCTCCTGGACCGCGTCACGCAGGGCCTGTCCGACCGCACCCCGGTGGCCCGCGCCGCCAGGCTCGCGGCTCGTTAAACCGCCCCAGTACCAAACGCCCCCAGAGGAAGGCGCGCCCGTGCGCCGGAAAGCAGGAGACATGCAACGACGTTCGATCATGAAGGGCGCCGTCGCCACCGGTGCGACCGCCTCCCTGGTCCTGGCCGGATGCTCCGTCGAGGAGGAGCCCGGCGACGCCGCCGCCGAGGGCGTCGACTTCGGCCTGCCCGAAGGCGAAGGCGAGATCGTCATCGGCTACATCAACTGGGACGAGGCCGTCGTCGCCACCGAGCTGTGGCGCCAGGCCCTCGAATCCGCCGGGTACACCGTCACCACGCAGGAGTTCACCGAGGTCGGGCCGCTGTTCGAAGGCCTGTCCTCGGGCGACCTCGACGTGTTCCTCGACGGCTGGCTGCCGATCACCCACCAGACCTACATGGACACGTACGGGGACCAGCTGGAGCAGCTCGGCACCTGGAACGAGAACGCCGCGCTCACCGTCGCAGTACCGACCTATGTGGACGTCGACTCGCTGGAGGACCTCAACGCCAACGCCGACCTCTTCGGCGGCCGCATCGTCGGCATCGAGGCCAGCGCCGGGCTCACCGAGGCCGTGCAGAACAGCGCGATCCCGACGTACGGCATCACCGACCTGACGCTGGAGACCTCTTCGACGACGGCGATGCTCACCGAGCTCGACTCGGCCATCGCCGCGGAGGAGCCGATCGTGGTGACCCTGTGGCAGCCGCACTGGGCGTACGCGAAGTACGACCTGAAGAACCTCGCGGACCCGCAGACGACCCTCGGCGAGGCCGAGACCATCAACGTGCTGGCGCGCACCGGGTTCAGCGAGGAGTTCGCGGATGTCGCGGGCGCGCTGGAGACGTTCGCGATGAGCGACGAGCAGCTCGCGGACCTGGAGAACCTGGTGTTCGCCGAGAACGGCGGCGACGTCCAGGCCGGGGTCACCGCGTGGCTCCAGGACAACGAGTTCAAGGACCTCATCGCATAGTGCCCGCGCGCGGCGCCACGGCTCCGGGGCATTGGGGGCCCCGCGGCAGGAACGAGGACTGAGCCGCCTCCAGCTGCGGCGCACGCGCGCGTCGGCCGTACGCGGCCCGGCCGCCCGCCCCCACAGGCGGCGGCCTCCGGTGCGGGACCGGCCGATCCCCGGTCCCGCACCGGCACAGTCCCAGAGCGTTCGTTTGTATTGAAATATGTTGATGGGTCGGTTATGCTGGCTCACGGCAACCGGTCTCAGGACCGGGGGCCGCCAGGTTGGCGGTGGCATTCCCCGGCATCGCGCACCG
The DNA here is from genome assembly GCF_037034145.1 of Glycomyces sp. MUSA5-2. Classification (NCBI taxonomy): domain Bacteria; kingdom Bacillati; phylum Actinomycetota; class Actinomycetes; order Glycomycetales; family Glycomycetaceae; genus Glycomyces; species Glycomyces sp. MUSA5-2. Next base: position 304,761 of record NZ_JBAGKG010000002.1, on the reverse strand, counting down.
CATGGCGCATAGGAGCACCATGTCGTACGACAACCACAGCAAGACCGGAACCCCGGTTCAGGGCCCGAGCCTCAAGCGGCGGCGCCTGATCCAGGGCGCGTTCGCCGCAGGCGGCCTCGCCGTCGCGGGCGCGGGCGGCCTCGGGCTCGCCGCAGCGCAGGAATCGTCCACTGAGGACGTCTCGGCCCTGGCCGTCCACCCCGGCCTCCTCCACACCCAGGCCGACTTCGACCGCATGAAGGCCAAAGTGAACGCGGGCCTGGAGCCGTGGCTCTCGGGCTGGAACAAGCTCATCGCGAACTCCCACGCCCAGAGCACCTGGACCGCCCGGCCCACCGCCACGATCATCCGCGGCGGCGACGGCCAGAACTACCCCCAGCTGTACAACGACATCCACGCGGCGTACCAGAACGCCCTGCGCTGGCGCGTTGCCGGAACGACCGCCCACCGCGACAAGGCGATCGAGATCCTCAACGCGTGGTCGAACACGCTGACCACGGTGACCGGCAACGCCGACCGGTTCCTCGCGGCGGGCATCTACGGCTACCAGTTCTGCTGCGCCGCCGACATCGTGCGCGGCCAGTCCGGGTTCGACCTGGGCGCGTTCCAGGACATGATGACGAGCATCTTCCTGCCGATGAACAACTCGTTCCTCACCAACCACAACGACGCGTGCATCACGAACTACTGGGCGAACTGGGACCTGTGCAACATGGCGTCCAAGCTCGCGATCGGCCTCATCTGCGACGACAACGCCATCCGGGACCAGGCGATCGACTACTTCTGGAACGGCGAGGGCAACGGCTCCATCGAGAACGCGATCCCGTTCTTGTACTCGGGCGGGCTCGCGCAGTGGCAGGAGTCCGGGCGCGACCAGGGGCACTCGATCATGGGCATCGGGCTCATGGCGACGTTCATGGAGATGGCCTGGAACCAGGGGATCGACCTGTACAGCGCCAACAACAACTCGTTCGCGAAGGCCGCGGAGTACGTGGCGCGCTACAACCTCGGCAACACCGTGCCGTACACGACCTACAGCTGGGGCACGGGCCAGAACTGCGCCTACAGCGAGCAGACCGTCATCGGCTCGGGCGGGCGCGGCCAGGTGCGGCCGGTGTGGGAGATGGTGTTCCACCACTACACCTCCCGCAAGGGCTTCGCGATGCCGAACGTGGCCAACATGTGCGGCGCGAACAGCCCCGAAGGCGGCGGTGGCGACTACGGCACCACCTCCGGCGGCTTCGACACCCTCGGCTTCGGGACCCTCGCGCACGTGCGCCTGACCTGGGACGAGATGCCGGACAACCTGACCCCCTTGGGGTAAGGCCCGTTGCGGCCGGGCGCGGTGCGCCCGGCCGCCCGGGACGCGCGGACCGTTCGCGTAGCAGGGAGCCGGTAGCATCCCCGGGCAGGACCCGCCTTCAGCCGCCGGCCCCGCCGGCGCGCTGCCGACGAGCTAGGAGACCCGTTGTTCGGCATGCTCGCCCCCTGCCCGTCCCGCACCCCCGACGACCTCAAACCCCGCTGGATGGGCCACTTCTGCGGCCTGTGCCTCGAACTGCGCGACGACGCCGGGCACCTCGCCCGCCTCACCACCAACTACGACGCGCTCGCGCTGTCGGTCCTCGTGGAGGCCCAGCTCGGCGACGAGGCCGACTCCCGCAACGCCGGGCCGTGCGCGCTGCGCGGCATGCGCCGCCAGACCGTCGCCACCGGCGGCGGCCCGCGGCTGGCCGCGACCGCCTCGCTCCTGCTCGCCTCCGCGAAGCTGCGCGACCACGTCGAGGACGGCAACGGCATCGCCGCCCGCCCCGGCGCCCGCGGCCTCGCCGGGATGACCGCGGACCGCTTGCGCGCCAAAGCGATCGGACTAGGCGAGTCGATCGCCCTGGACGTCGAGCCGCTCGTCGCGGCCATCGCGGGCCAGCGCGAGGCCGAAGCCGCCTGCGGGCCCGGGACCGCACTCGCCGAGGTCACGGCCCCGACCGAGACGGCCACCGCCGAGCTGTTCGCGCACGCCGCGGTCCTCGGCGGCAGGCCCGAGAACGCCGGGGCGTTCCGCAGGGCCGGCGCGGCGTTCGGCCGCCTGGCGCACCTGCTCGACGCCGCGGAGGACTTCGACGACGACGCCGCGAAGGGCGCGTGGAACCCGTTGGCCGCCACCGGGACCGGTGTCGAGGGCGCGCGACCGCTGGTGCGCGGGGCCCTCGCCGACCTGCGGGCGGCCCTGGAGTCGGCGTCGCTGGTCGACCGGACGATGACGGGCCTGCTGCTGGACCGCTATGCGCACCATGCGGTCTCGCGCACATTCGGCTCGACCTGCGCGACCTACCCGGCCGCCGAGCGGCGCGAGTACCGCCGCTACCGGGAGCGCCGCCGCGACCGCGACTACTACGACCACGACCGGTACCGGCCCGAGGGGCGGAACTTCTTCGCAGGGCTCTGCGCGTTCACCTTCCTGTGCTGCACCTGCCAGATGTGCTGCCGGGAGCACTACGAGGGCCCGTGGTCGCGCAAGCGCCGCGAAGGCTGCTGCCGGGACGGATGCGACTGCTGCGACTGCGACTGCTGCCCGTGCGGGTGCGACTGACGCAGGGCCGCAGGCGGGTTCAGCGCGGCTGCTGCGGCCAGTTGTACTGCGGGCCCGGCTGCTGCTGCGGCGGGCCGGGCTGCGGGGGCCCCGGCTGCTGCGGGGCGCCGTAGCCGTACGGGGCCTGCGCTCCCGGGCCCGCGGGGTCGCGCCACTGCGGCGGCGGGGCCTGCGGGGCCGCGGGCGGCGGGGCGTCGGTTCCCTTGCGGCGGTTGCCGGGGCGGTCGAGCCACGCGCGCACGGGCTTGGTGAACGCGAGCACCAGGATCAGCAGCGCGGCCGTGATCTGGAGGATCGCGGGGACCACCGTGAACGGGTTGAAGACCCGGAACAGCGCGATGAGGGCCAGTGCCCCGAGTCCGATATAGATCGGAAGCCGCGGGTCGTCAGAGCCGAAGCGGCCCAGGGCCTCCCGTGCGACCGCCCAGATGAGGACGAGGTTCACGGCAGCGGCCAGGATGCCCAGCGCGATGCTCAGACCCGCGGAGCCGGTGAGGCCGAGCAGGGTCGCGACCACGGTGGCGGCCAAGTGGATCCACAGCGTCTGGAGGATCACCGTGACCTGCTTGGGCCGGTCGTCCTTCGGGAGGACGCCCCAGCGCTGGCCCCAGGTGGGCGGCGGCGGCAGGACCGGCCCGGTCGGCTGCCCGTACTGGACCTCCCCCGGGTCCTGCGGCCGGTACTGGAAACCGGGGGCCTGCGGCGGGCGGTTCGGGCCGGGCCCGGTGGGAGTGTTGGTCATCGATCGGCTCCGAGGCGTGCGTTCCGTTGCGGCGACAGGCTACCTCACCCGACCATTGTGCGCCTCAGTCGACCGGCTCGAAGAGGGCGACCGTCTCGAAGTGCTGGGTCATCGGGAACGCGTCGAACGCGCGGATGCGTGTCAGCGCATAGCCTTCGATCGCGAGGTCGCTCGCGTCCCGCGCCAGCGCGCCCGCGTCGCACGCCACGTAGCAGATCGCGCGCGGCCGGGCCTCGCCGAGCGCCACGACGACCTCGGGCCCGGCCCCGGCGCGGGGCGGGTCGAGGACGACGAGGTCGACCGAGCCGAGGTCGGGGGCGATGGAGGCGACGTCGCCGTCGATGGCCCCGGCGTTCTTGAACGCGGCGAGGTTCGCGGCGGTGCGCGCGGCGGGCGCGTTCTCGACGGCGATGACGCGGCCGGTGTCGCCGACGGCGGCGGCGAGGCCGCTCGCGAAGAGCCCGGCGCCCGCGTACAGGTCCCACGCGGACTCGCCTTCCCGCGGCTGGAGGAAGTCGAGCGCGGTCTCCAGGAACGTGGGGGCGGCGGCGGGGTGGACCTGCCAGAACGCGTCGAAGCCGATCTCGAAGGTCGTGTCGCCGACGGTCTGGTGGAGGAGCTTGGGGCCGCTCTTGTGGTGCGGGCGGGCGGTGCGGCGCAGCTGGGTGTAGACGGCGAGCTGCTCGTCGTCGGCCTCGACGACGCCGACGGCGCCCATGCCGTCCCAGGTCCGGTCGAGCACGTCGGCTTCGCGGAGGCGCTCGGAGGCGATGCGGCACCAGTCGATGTGGACGAGCTCGTGCGACTTGTGCTTGCGGAGCCCCGGGCGGCCGTCCTCGTCGACGGCGTACTGCATGCGGGTGCGCCATGCGAGGGGCCCGCCCGGAAGGGCCTCGACCTCGACGCCTTCGAGGAGGGCCGGGTCGATGCCGCCGATGCGGGTGAGCTGGTCGAACAGGACCTTCGCTTTGAGGCGGCGCTGGGCGTCGGGGCTGGCGTGCTGGAAGTCGCAGCCGCCGCACTTGCCGGGCCCGGCCCACGGGCACGGGGGCTCGACGCGGTCGGGGGAGGCGTCGAGGACCTCGACGGCGTCGGCGAACGCGAAGCGCTTCTTGCGGTCGGTGATCTCGATGCGGACGCGCTCGCCGGGGAGGGCGTGGCGCACGAAGTAGACCTCGCCGTCCACGCGGGCCACGCAGTGGCCTCCGGCCGCGACGTCTCCGACGGTGACGATCATGGTGTCCTTCTTCCTCCCGGCCCGCGCCGGGCGCGGCGGGCCGCACGCAAGGATACGGGACGCGCTATTTGGGGATGCGGCGCAGCGGCGGCGGCTCGGTGCTGTCGCCGAGGATCCACGGCACGGTGCAGACCATGACGCCGGGCTCGTACTTGAGCTGGCGGTGGAGGGCCTTGGTGGTCTGGTTGTGGAGCAGGCTCGTCGACCAGTTGAAGTAGCCGCGGGAGAGGCGGCCTTTCTGGGGGCCGAGGCCGACGACGTACTCGGGGAGGTAGACGGTGACGACGTCCCTGGGGGCGTCGCGGCGGCGGGCCTTGACGTAGTCGACGATCGGGCCGGTGATCTCGCGGTAGGGCGAGTCGAGGACGGTGAGGGGCACGCCGATGCGGCGGCGGTCCCATTCGGCGACGAGGCGGCGGGACGCGGCGGCGTCGACGTTGACGGTGAGGGCCGTGACGGTGTCGGGGCGGGTGGCCTTCGCGTAGGAGAGCATCCGCATGAGCGGCAGGTTGACGCTGGAGGCGAGGACGATCGCGTGGCTGCGCGAGGGCAGCTGCGGCTTGCCCTTCGGGTGCTCGATCTCGCCGCGCACGGCCGCGTAGTGCCGGCTGATGGCGCGCATGAGGAGGTAGCAGCCGCCGATGATGAGGACGGCGATCCAGCCGCCGCGCCGGAACATCGTGAACGCGACGATCACGAGGACGGCGGCGCACGCGAGGACCGCGGCGACGGCGGTGGCGCGGGCCCGGCGGGCGCGGGCGCGGCGGGCCGGGTCGCGTTCGACGTCGAGGACGCGCCGCCAGTGGCGCGACATCGCGGCGTGCGACAGGACCATCGAGAGGAACACGCCGACGACGTACAGGCCGATGAGCTCGAACGCGCCGCCGCCGTAGAGGACGACGAGGAGCGCGGCGGCGACGGCGAGGATGAGGATGCCGTTGGAGTAGACGAGGCGGTCGCCGCGCTTGTGGAGCTGGCGGGGCAGCAGCGAGTCCTCGGCGAACACCGACGCGAGCTGCGGGAAGCCGACGAACGCGGTGTTCGCGGCGAGCAGGAGCACCCCGGCGGTGGCGAGCATGACGGGCCACCGCACGGCGGGCGAGGCGCCGAAGGCGGCGTCCGAGAGCTGCGCGAGGAGCGGGTACCCGCGCGCTTCGGGCCCTTGCGCGCGGACGAGGAACGCGAGGACCACGGTGCCGGTGAACAGGGCGACGGTGGCCGCGCCGACGGTGGTGATCGCGGCGGCGGCGTTGCGCCCGCGCGGGGGCCGGAAGAAGCGCACGCGGGTCGTGAAGGTCTCGACGCCGGTGACGGCGACCGACCCGGCCGCGAAGGCCCTGGCGCACAGCAGGAACAGGGCCGCGGAGGTCCACTCGGCCTCCTCGGCGGGGGCGGGCGCGGAAGAGGTCAGGTCCTCCCCCGCGGCGAGGCGCGCGAGGCCGGTGAGGACGATCGCGGCGACCCCGGCGACGAACGCGACGGTGACCGCGGCGGCGACGCGGCCGGAGACGCGCAGGCCCCGCAGGTTGAACGCGGCGAGGAGCGCGATCGCGGCGGCGGCGAGCCATTCGCGCCACGGGTGCAGTCCCGGCATGAGCGCGTCGAGGGCGGCGACGGCCGCGGCGGTCGAGACGGCGACGGTGAGGATGTAGTCGAGGACGAGCGCGGCCGCGGCGAGGCGGCCCGCGCCGGGCCCGAAGTTCGCGGTGACGACCCGGTAGTCCCCGCCGCCGCCCGGGTAGGCCTGCACGGTGTACCGGTAGGAGGCGATGACCGCGACCATGACCGCCGCGACGGCGAGGCCGGTCCACGGCGACAGCGCGTACGCGGCCGTGCCCGCGACGCCGAGGACGAGGAACACCTGCTCGGGGGCGTACGCGATCGAGGAGATGGGGTTGACCGCGAGCAGCGGGATCGCGTACCGCTTCGAGAGCACGAGGGACGATCCGCGCCCGGAGGCGAACGGCTCGCCCACCAGCAGCCGTTTGAGGACCGCCCACGACCTTGTCACGGCCGTAGCGTAGCGTCCCGCGGCCGGGCCCGGGGCCGCGAGTTTCCCCGCGGCCCCGGTCGCGCGCGCTAGTCCTTCACGGCCGCTTCGACAGTGAGCGTCCCGGCATCGGTGTCGAGCACCGCCTCGGTACCGAGGGGCACGACGCGCGGGTCGAGGTCGTGGCCGATCTTGAGGCCGCCGAGGACGGGCACGCCGAGGTCCCCGAGCTTGTCGAGCAGGACCTCGTTCATCGTCCACTCGCCGGGCTTGTGCTCGTCGAGCGGGTGCGGCACGAACTGGCCGACCGCGATCCCGGCGAGGCCGTCGAAGTGCCCGGCGCGGATGATCCGGGTGAGCATGTTGTCGACCCGGTAGCGGGCCTCCTCGACCTCTTCGACGAGGAGGATCGCGCCGTCGAGGTCGGGCCAGTTGGACCGGTCCGGCTCGGCGGCCATGAGCGAGAGGTTCCCGCCGAGGAGCTTCCCGGAGGCGGTCCCGGGGACCTCGACGCCCGCGGTGGACTCGGCCGGGTCGCGGGTGAGGACCACCGGGTCGGCGGTCATGATCGCGGCCTTCAGGGACTCGGCGGTCGCGGCGGTGTTGTTCGAGGACCACGCCATCATCGGCGAGTGCAGCGTGGGGATGCGGGTCTGCTCGGCGACCGCGAAGTGCAGCGCGGTGATGTCGGAGTAGCCGATGACGAGCTTCGGGTGGTCCTCCAGGGCCTCGACGTCGGCGCCGTCGATGATCCGGGTGGTCCCGTAGCCGCCGCGGACGGTCATGAGCGCCTTGGCCTCCGGGTGCGCGAGCGCGTAGTTGAGGTCGGCGAGGCGGTCCTCGTCGGGCGCCGAGAGGTACCCGAACGTGTCGAGCGCGTGCTCGGTGAGCTCGACGCGCAGGCCCCAGCTCTCCAGGATGGCGGTGCCGCGGGCGACGGCCGCGGCGGTGGAGGGCCCGCCGGGGGCGGGGACGACGACGAGGTCGCCGGGGACGAGCTTCTTCGGCTTGCGGCCGCCTTTCGCGGCGGCGGGCGAGGCCGTCGCGGCGGCGGCGACGGCCCCGGCGGCGATGCCGCCGATGAGGGCGCGGCGGGACAGGGACGGGTGGTGTGCCATCAGTGCTCCTTTGCGAGAGTGGGAGGTCCACTGTCTAGACGCTTTCGGGCGCCGGATGTTGCAGGGTTCGGGCGGGAATTCCGGAATGTTCATCCCGGACGCGAGCGGGGCGCGCCCCTGGCGGGCGCGGTAAGGTCACTGCACGTCCGATCGAGGGGTGGTGTGCCGGTGCACGTGGTCATCATGGGGTGCGGGCGCGTCGGCTCGTCCCTGGCGCGCAGCCTGGTCGAGCGCGGGCACACGGTCGGGATCATCGACCAGGACCCGAAGGCGTTCCGGCGGCTGGGCCCCGACTTCGACGAGACCACGGTGCGGGGCGTCGGGTTCGACCGGGAGGTGCTCGCGAAGGCCGGGATCGGGCGCGCGGACGCGTTCGTGTCGGTGTCCTCGGGCGACAACTCGAACATCATCGCCGCGCGGGTCGCGCGCGAGAACTACGGCGTCCCGAAGGTGATCGCGCGGATCTACGACCCGCAGCGGGCCACCGTGTACGAGCGGCTCGGCATCCCGACGGTGGCGACGGTGCGGTGGACGGCCGACCGGCTGCTGCGCCACCTCGTGCCCGACGGGCAGGAGGCGCTGTGGCGCGACCCGACGGCGACGCTGTCGCTCATCGAGGTCATCTGCGACGAGGGCTGGTACGGGACGGCGCTGTCGGCGCTGGAGCAGGCCACGGGCCACCGGGTCGCGTACATCAACCGGTTCGGGCGGGCGGCGCTGCCGACCGCGTCGACGGTCCTCCAGGACGGCGACCAGGTGTTCATGCTCGTCGCCGACGGCGACGAGGCGGGCATCAAGCGGATCGCGGGCGCGGCCCCGCAGGGGGGTTCGTGATGCGGGTGGCGATCGCCGGGGCCGGGAACGTGGGCCGGTCCATCGCGTCGGAGCTGGTCGGCAACGGCCACCAGGTGCTCCTGATCGAACGGGACCCCGATTCGATGCGGCCCGAGCGGGTCCCGGACGCGGAGTGGCTGCTCGCCGACGCGTGCGAGCTGGAGAACCTGCGGCAGGCGCACCTGGAGATGTGCGACGTCGCGGTGGCGGCGACCGGCGACGACAAGGTGAACCTGGTGGTGTCGCTGCTGTCGAAGACCGAGTTCGCGGTGCCGCGCGTGGTCGCGCGCGTGAACCGGGCCGAGAACGAGTGGCTGTTCAACGAGGAGTGGGGCGTCGACGTCTCGGTCTCGAAGCCGCGGCTGCTGGCCGCGCTCGTCGAGGAGGCCGTGAGCGTCGGGGACCTGGTGCGGCTCCTGACGTTCCGCCAGTCGCAGGCGAACCTCGTGGAGATCACGCTGCCCGCCGACGCCCCGCACGTGGGGCGGCGGGTCGCGGAGGTGCCGCTGCCGCACGACGTGGCGCTCGTGGCGGTCATCCGGGGCCGGCGGGTCATCGCGCCCACGCCCGACGACACCGTGGAGGCGGGCGACGAGCTGGTGTTCGTGTGCCACGAGGACGCCGAGGACGCGACGCGGGCGGTCATGCTCGGCAAGTCCCGCTTTTGACCGCACGAGCCGACGAAATTCCCCCTGGTGGGGTTTACTTCCGGTCCGCGCCCACGTTACATTGAAAGTTCTCAATGTTCCTATATTTTGGGAGCGCTATCATGCTCAACTTCCGAAGACGAGGCGTCAGCGGCACACGGCTGCGCAGCCTCATCGTCCTCATCGCCGCGCTGTTCGCGGCCGGGACCGCCGCGGTCCTGTTCGTCCAGCCCGCCTCCAGCCACGGCACCGCCATCGGCCCCTCCTCGCGGCACTACAGCTGCTGGGAGCGGTGGGGCTCGGACTTCCAGAACCCGGACATGGCGCAGGAGGACCCGATGTGCTGGGCCGCCTGGCAGAACGACCCCAACGCCATGTGGAACTGGAACGGCCTCTACCGCGAGCAGGTGGGCGGCAACCACCAGGCGGCCCTGCCCGACAACCACCTCTGCTCCGGCGGCCTGACGGGCGGCACCCGGTACGCCCCCCTCGACGACCCCGGACCCTGGAAGACCACCCAGGTGAACAGCAACTTCACGTTCACCAACTGGGACCAGGCCAACCACGGGGCCGACTACTACCGGATCTACGTCACGAAGCAGGGCTACGACGCCGAGACGGACGCGCTCGACTGGGCCGACCTCGAACTGCTCGCCGACACCGGCGACATCGACCCGGGCGTCGGGCGCACCCCGCCCAGCGGCGGCGGCACGCTCGTCGACATCCCGGTCTCGGCGCCCGGCCGCTCGGGCCACCACGTGGTCTTCATGATCTGGCAGGCCAGCCACTTCGACCAGTCGTTCTACTCGTGCTCCGACGTGTGGTTCGGCGACGGCCAGCCCGAGGAGCCCACCGGCGGGCCCACCACGGGCGAGCCGACCGGCGGCCCCACGAGCGGCGAGCCCACCGAGGAGCCCACGACCGGCGGCCCGGCCGCCGGGTACGCGTGCTCCGCGTCGGCCACCGTCAACTCGTGGGGCTCGGGCGCCACGGTCAGCGTGAAGGTCAAGAACACCGGCACGCAGGCCATGCACAACTGGATGCTCCACTGGACCTGGCCGTCGTCGGGCGTGACGGTCAGCCAGATGTGGAACGCCGAGCACAGCACCATGGGCGGCGTCGAGATGGCGTCCCCGGTCTCCTGGAACGCGGCGGTCGCCTTGAACGGCACCGTCGAGTTCGGGTTCAACGTCTCCGGATCGCTCACGAGCGCACCGGAGTTCGAGTGCTTCCCGACCTAGGCGGACACTGAGAACGGCCCGGAGCGTCCGCTCCGGGCCGTTCTGCGCACGTCTCTAGGCCGCGTTGGGGGACGCGGCGCCCGCGGCCTCCACGGCCTTCATGTGGCGGCGCACCGCCCAGATCGTGAACGCCGTCAGCGCGATCGTCACCGGCCAGCCGCCGAACAGCGTCACCAGGCCCAGCGCGTTCTCCGCGTCGATCCAGTACAGCCACACCCGGACCGCGTTCTTGACGAGGAAGACGATCCCCCACAGGATCGTGATGCGGCTGAGCACGTCCACGAGCGGTTTGTTCTGCCGCCACTCCTTCTTGCCGCCCTGCGCCACGACCGCGTAGATCCACCCGATCACCGGGTGGCGCACCAGCGCCGAGACGATGAGCAGGACCCCGTAGACCGCGCCCTGGATGATCCCGGGGAGGTAGAAGTTCCGGGCGTCCTCGGAGCGCCACGCCAGGAACGCGCCGAGCGCGATCCCGAAGAGCCCGTTGAGCGCGTGGCGGATCGACTCCTTGCGCAGCGCCCGCCAGGTCGCGATGCCCAGCGCGCTCGCCGCGGAGAGGATGATCGCCCACTGGAGGCCGCTGAGCGGCCCCATCTGCTCGGGCAGGAGCGGGTTGAGGACCACGAACAGGGTGATCGGGACGGCGGCCTCGACGACGCCCTTGACGCCGCCGAGCTGCTGCGAGAGCTGCTCGGTGAACGGCGGGAGCTCGTCCGGGTCGGCCCCGTCGCGGGTCTCGGCGTCCGTTTTGCGGCTCGGCGTCTCGGTGCTCAAAGCGGGCCTTCCAGATCGGGACGGTCCGCGCTCAGGGGCGCAGCTCGTAGGTCGGGTTGTAGATCGCGAGGCGTCCGTCGCCCAGCCGGCCGACCCGTCCGCGTGCGACGAGCCTGGTCCCGGCCTCCAAGCCCACGATACGCCGTCGGCCCATCCAGACCAATGCGACCTGACCGGTGCCGTCGTAGAGTTCCGCCTCCACGGACGGCGAGCGGCCGTCGGTGCGGTGCACGACGGCCCGCAGGCGCCCGGCGACGACGGCCAGCTGCCGCGCCTCCAGGTCCGCGAGCGGGACCGCGTCCGGGTCGGTCTCGCGGCGGACCTCGGCGGCGAACAGCTCCTGGTGCGGGACGGCCAAGCGCCTGAACCAGCCGCGCAGGCCGCTCCGCGCGGGGGCGGCGTCCACTACCGCTTCGGGCGGGGCGAGGGCTTGCGGCGCACCTGCGGCCGCGGGGTGTCCCCGGCGGCGATGATCGCGCGCGACCCGTCGCCGCCCTCGGCCTTGCGCTGCGCGATGCGGGCGGCGGCCTCCTCGGCCATCTTCGGCGGGAGCTTCAGCGGCAGCGGCTCGCGCACCGGCATGGCGATGCTCCCGCGGTCGATGACGAGCTTCGTGAGGGCCTCGTCGAGCTCGGGCGCGGCGTCCTCGTCGAGGGCGCGCTGCCCCTGGAACGTGGCCTGCACGAACCAGCGGGGGCCGTCGACGCCGCAGAAGCGCACCGAGTTCACGCCCTTCTTCGTGGCGACCTTCGCGATGAGCTCGGTGCCCCAGCGGCCCTCGACCTCCTCGGTCTCCCCGCCCTGGCCCTTGACGGTGGCCGCGAGCTCCTCGCGGATCTCGGGCCAGATGCCCTCGGAGCGGGGGGCGGCGCGCACGAGGAGCTGGAGCGCGGACGCGCCCGTGGTGAGCAGGACCTGGCTGATGTTGCCCTTGGCGTCGGTCTGCGCCTGGAAGCCCACGCCCTTGGGGACGGGCAGTCGGATCGCTCCCAGGTCGATGCGCCGGATCTCGTCCTCGGGGGCGTCGGCGACGTCGTAGGGGCCCTCGGTGGCCTCACGCTCGTAGGTGTCGCCGCTCTCGGCCAGCGAGTCGAGGACCGCGCCCTCAGCGGGGCGCTGCTTCTTCGACCCCCGTCGCCGTTTAAACACGTTCGCTCTCCTCTGCAAGTCGGCGGTGCCCGCCGGTGGATCCGTGGCCGCCCGTGCCGCGCGCCGTGGGCGCGAACTCGTCGACTTCGGTGAAGCGGGCTCGCACCACCGGTTGGACAACCAATTGTGCGACACGGTCGCCGCGTTCGATGACGGCGGTCCGCTCGGGGTCGAGGTTCACGAGGTTGATCTTGATCTCACCGCGGTAGCCGGAGTCGATCGTGCCGGGCGCGTTGACGATGGTCACGCCGAGGCGGTGCGCGAGCCCCGACCGCGGGTTCGTGTACCCCACGTGCCCATCGGGGATCGCCACGGCCACACCGGTGCCCACGAGCGCGCGCTCCCCGGGCTTCAGCTCCACGCCCTCCGCGGCGTACAGGTCGGCGCCCGCGTCGCCCTCGTGGGCGTAGGCGGGGACGGGCAGGTCGGGGTCGAGCCGCCGGATGGCGACCGGGACTTCCGCGGTCATCGGGTTCCTCTCACTCGCGCCGCACGCCGCGTCACGGGTCCGGCTGCGCACATTTACGGCTCCGCCCCGGCTTCCACCTTGAGTGTCGTCTCACGGTGGATACGCGTCGCCGAGGGGGCGGGGATATGGTCTCAGACATGAGGAGTGGGGAACGGTACGCCGAGCGCATGAGCCTCCCGGTGGCGGGCTGGCTCGCCGTCCTGGCGCTGGCGGTGATCGCCGCGGCCCTGTCGAACATGGGCGACCTGCGCTGGTGGCGCGTGGCCGCCAGCGCGGTCGTGCTGGTCGCGCCCCTGGTCGGGGCCTGGTGGCTGGGGCGGCTCCCGGTGCGGGTGGTCGAGGAGTCCGGCGAGGTGTGGCTGCACGTGGACGACGCGCGGCTGCCGATGTCGGCCGTGGCCTCGGTCGAGGTGCTGGAGCCCGTCGCGTACTCCGACGCGCTGGGCGTGGCCCAGCACCCGCTGGCGTTCGCGGTGCAGCGGCCGTGGCTGAACCGGGGCGTGCGGATCGTCCTGGACGACCCGGAGGACCCGACCCCGTACTGGATCGTGTCCTCGCGCCGTCCTGAGCGCCTGCGCGACGCGATGCTGGCGCCGGAGTCGGCCGCAGTCTGAACGCGAGGTGAACGGGCCCTCCCGGACAAGCGAGACGGCCCGCGGAACGCTCCCGCAGGCCGTGCGCTTTCCGAGGGGTCGATCTTCGCGCTTACGCGCAGTCCTTGCAGATCGGCTGCCCGTTCTTCTCCTTGGCGAACTGGCTCCGGTGGTGGACCAGGAAGCACGAGGAGCAGCGGAACTCGTCCTGCTGCATGGGCAGGACCTTCACCGAGAGCTCCTCGTCGCCGAGGTCGGCGCCGGGCAGCTCGAAGTTCTCGGCGACCTCGGCTTCATCGACATCGACCGACCCCGATTGATCGGTGCGGCCCTTCGCAAGGGCCTCGATGCCGTCGGGCCCGGCGCTCTCTTCCTTGTCCCGGCGGGGGGCGTCGTAGTCGGTTGCCATCGTTTTCCACTCCCATTGGTTTTGCAATCGTGGCACCGGATCCGGGCTCGGGGTGCCGCCGTCGTGCTCGGGTACACGGCGGCTCGGCTCGGGTTCGGCGGGTTCGGTTCCTCCGTGCAGGCGGCGTACCTTACCGCGTGCAGTCCATTCCTATACACGATGCCCCCCGCTTTTTCATCCCTGTTGTGGCGAGAAACACTTTCTTTAGGAGGGCTGCGAGTGTACCGCCTCTCGCCCACGAAGACGACCCGCGCACGATAGCCTCTCCATGGCAACGTTTGCGGGACGTCGGATCGTCTAGGTGCCAGAAGATGAACTGCTGGTGTTGAACACTCGGGGAGGCAACCGTGCGTATCGCTCGTATCCGCGCTTTGATCGTGCTGTGCGCATTGGCGCTGGTCGCTGGACTGGCAACGCTCTGGGCCATCAGGAACGACTCGCAGCTCTCCGCGAGCAGCGACTGCGAGCCCGGCGCCGTCGAGATCAAGACCGCGCCGATCCCCGACCCCTCCGAGATCGAAGTGGTCGTCCTCAACGGGACCGACCAGTCCGGCCTCGCCGAGCAGGCCGCCTCCCAGCTCGAAGACCGCGGCTTCGTCGTGGTCGACACCGGCGACGCCCCCGAGGAGTACGACGGCACCGCGCTGGTCCAGTACGGGCCCGAGCAGTACGCCGCCGGACTGCACACGTACGCGTACTTCTACCAGGGCCGGGACGGTTTCGCGCTCGACTGGGACCAGCCGATCACGATCACCCTCGGGAGCGACTTCCGCGAGGTCAGGTCGGCCTCCGACGCGCGCCAGTCGTTCGCGCAGAGCGGCGGCATCGAGGCGCCGGAGGGCACCTGCACGGTAGAATAGGCGGCCGTCACCCCCGACGCCCTCACTGAAAATGCGGAAACACAGCTCGAAACGGCATCACGGACGGGCCGCAGGCGAATTTCGGCGCTACAATTCACGCCTGCCCGGTCGTTGTGCCGACCTGGGCTGCCGACCCAATATCCAATGCTCACCCGCTATGGAGCCCGGCTGCGCCGTGCCCGCCATTGCCTCGGAAGGTTGCTCGTGACTGACGCACGTCCCACCGGCACAGACGTCAATTCCCTGACCGACTCGCTGCTCGCTCTGGCCCGAGAGAGCAACGGGCAGCTGACGTCCGCGACGGTCGCCCAGGTTCTGGAGTCGGCGTCGGCCTCCCCCGCCGAAGGCAAGAAGGTCCTCCGCGCGCTCGCCGAGGCCGACGTCACCGTGGTCGTGGACGGCTCCTCCTCCACCCGCAAGCGGGTGCCCGCCGCCCGCACCGCCACCTCCTCCCGGACCACGACGGCCAAGGCCGCCAAGAAGACCGCGGTGAAGAAGACGGCCGCGAAGAAGGCCGCCCCCGCCGCCGAGACCGACGAGGCCGAGGCCCCGGTCAAGAAGGCCGCCAAGAAGACCGCGAAGAAGGCCGCCGCGAAGAAGACGGCCAAGAAGGCCGTCCCCGCGAAGGCCCCCTCCGGCGACGAGGAGCCCGACGAGGCCGAGCTGGCCGCCGCGGCCGAGGACGACGACGCGCTGGCCGAGGCCGCCGCCGCGGCCCCCGCGAAGAAGGCGTCCCGCAAGAAGGCCGCGAAGAAGGCGACGTCCCGCAAGTCCAAGAAGGACGACGAGGACGACGACGAGGAAGACGGCTTCGAGTGGGACGAGGAGGACTCCGAAGCCCTGAAGCAGGCCCGCAAGGACGCCGAGATGACGGCCTCGGCCGACTCCGTCCGCGCCTACCTCAAGCAGATCGGCAAGGTCCCGCTCCTCAACGCGGCCCAGGAGGTCGAGCTCGCCAAGCGCATCGAGGCCGGCCTGTACGCCGTCGAGCGCATCAAGCAGCTCAAGGAGGCCGGCGGCGAGATCCCGACGCAGATGCGCCGCGACCTCGAATGGATCGTCCGCGACGGCGACCGCGCCAAGGACCACCTCCTCGAAGCGAACCTCCGCCTCGTCGTCTCGCTCGCGAAGCGCTACACCGGCCGCGGCATGGCGTTCCTGGACCTCATCCAGGAGGGGAACCTCGGCCTCATCCGCGCCGTCGAGAAGTTCGACTACACCAAGGGCTACAAGTTCTCCACGTACGCCACGTGGTGGATCCGCCAGGCGATCACCCGGGCCATGGCCGACCAGGCGCGGACCATCCGCATACCGGTCCACATGGTCGAGGTCATCAACAAGCTCGGCCGCATCCAGCGCGAGCTGCTCCAGGACCTCGGCCGCGAGCCGAGCCCCGACGAGCTCGCCAAGGAGATGGACATCTCCCCGGAGAAGGTCCTGGAGATCCAGCAGTACGCCCGCGAGCCGATCTCGCTGGACCAGACCATCGGCGACGAGGGCGACAGCCAGCTCGGCGACTTCATCGAGGACTCCGAGGCCATCGTGGCCGTCGACGCCGTCTCCTTCTCGCTCCTCCAGGGCCAGCTCCAGCAGGTGCTCCAGACGCTCTCCGAGCGCGAGGCCGGCGTCGTGCGGCTCCGCTTCGGCCTCACCGACGGCCAGCCGCGGACCCTGGACGAGATCGGTCAGGTCTACGGCGTCACGCGCGAGCGGATCCGCCAGATCGAGTCCAAGACGATGTCCAAATTGCGACACCCGTCGCGCTCGCAGGTGCTCCGCGACTACCTCGATTAGCGGCACCGCGTTCGCTGTCGGCAAACGCCGCAGGCGAACCGGCCGCCGCCGCGAGGCCCGGACCTGGTGTGTATCACCCGAACGGGTGGGTACCTGAACAACGCGCCGGGTTGTCGATCGCCGCTAGGTGGGCTACGGTGTGGAACAACTATCGCGACCGCAAGAGCGAGTGAGCCGAGTCTCAGTCGGAACTTGTCGGGAAGGGGTAGTACAGTGCAGGCGTTGAACGGAACGAGCCGGTCAACCGGCTGACAGAACACCCGCGTTGTGCAGATCGCACAACGACCGAACGCAGCGGAGGACCTGGTATGACATCCACCCTGACGCCCCCGCCCCAGACGGAGGAACGTCCGATCGCGGGCGAGCGCTGCGATCGGTGTAGCGCCGCGGCAAAGCTTCGCGTGACCCTGGCCGAAGGCGGCGACCTCGTCTTCTGCGGCCACCACGCGAACCAGTTCGCCGAGAAGCTCGTCCCGATCGCCATCGACTTCACCGCCGACCCCGAATTCGAGTGGCGCGGCACCGACCTCATGGCCTCGGAGAACTAGCGCCTCACGAGACTTCAAGGGCCCGAGCGGAAATCCGCTCGGGCCCTGCCTCGTCTCCGGGCTATCGAGTCACCAGGAGCGGCTGCGCCTCCCGGCTGCGCCGCCCGGACCTGATCGCCCGCTTCGCTACCACGAACGGATCTCCGCGATCCGCTCCTCCAGCTGCTCGATGGTCGCCTGCGCGCTCGGCGGGCCGCCGCACTTGGAGCGCAGCGTCGCGTGGATCTTCCCGTGCGGCTCGTTCGTCGCGAACGAGCGGGCGCCCACCAGCGCGTTCAACTGCTTGCGCAGCTTCAACCGCCGCTGCGCGTTCGTCATCGGCGGCTCGGCCGTCTGGCGCTCGGCGACCTCCGTGCGCGCGCCGCCGCCCTGCTTCGACATCTGCTCGCGCTGCCGCTTCTGGAGCAGCAGGTGGATCTGCTCGGGCGTCAGGAGCCCCGGCAGGCCCAGGTACTCCTGCTCCTCGTGGCTCCCCGACTGCACCGGCAGGCCGAACGAGCCGCCGTCGAAGATCACCTGGTCGAGCTCCGCGCTCGACTCCAGGGTCTCGCGCTGCCCGCCGAGTTCGGTGCCCTCGTTGAGGACCCGCTGCGCCTGCTCCAGCAGCAGCTCCGGGTCCTGGTCCTCGGACTTCGGCTTGATCACGTGGTCGCGGTCCTGCTCCAGGTTCTCCGCGAGGCTCAGCAGCGGCACCACGCTCGGCAGGAACACCGACGCGGTCTCCCCCGGGCGCCGCGACCGCACGAAGCGGCCGATCGCCTGCGCGAAGTACAGCGGGGTGTGCGCGTTCGTCGCGTACACGCCGACCGCCAGGCGCGGGATGTCCACGCCCTCCGACACCATGCGCACCGCCACCAGCCACTCCTGATCGGACACCGCGAACTTCGCGATCTTCTCCGAGGAGCCCGCGTCGTCCGACAGCACGATCGTGGCGCTCTTGCCGGTGACCCGCTTCAGGATGCCCGCATACGCGCGGGCCGAGTTCTGGTCCGAGGCGATGATGAGGCCGCCCGCGTCCGGGATGCCCGCGGCCCGCAGCGACGACAGGCGCCGGTCGGCGGCCCGGATCACCTGCGAGATCCACTCCCCCTCCGGATCGAGCGCGGTGCGCCACGCCTGGCTGGTGAGGTCCTTCGTGAGCGGCTCCCCCAGGCGCACGGCGAGCTCGTCGCCCGCACTCGTGCGCCACTTCGCCTGGCCGGAGTAGGCCATGAACATGACGGGGCGGACCACGCCGTCGGCGAGCGCGTCCCGGTAGCCGTAGAGGGAGTCGGCGCGCGAGCGCTTCGCGCCGTCGTCGTACTCCTCGTACTCCACGAACGGGATCGGGTTGTCGTCGCTGCGGAACGGGGTGCCGGTGAGCGCCAGGCGCCGCTCGGCCTCCTCGAACGCGGTCTTGACGCCGTCGCCCCACGAGCGGGCGTCGCCCGCGTGGTGGATCTCGTCGAGGATCACGAGCGTGCGGCGGGCGAGCGTGCGCCGCCGGTGCACGGCCGGGTCCGCGCCGATCTGCGCGTAGGTGAGGACCACGCCGTGGTAGTCGGTGGCACTATGGACGTCGGAGTTGCGGAACGCCGGGTCGAGCTGGATGCCGAACCGCGCCGCCGCGCCCGACCACTGGACCTTCAGGTGCTCGGTCGGGCAGACCACCGTGACCGTGTCGACGGTGCCGTCGGCGAGCAGGTCGTAGGCGATGCGCAGGGCGAACGTGGTCTTCCCGGCGCCCGGGGTGGCGACGGCGAGGAAGTCCCGCGACTGACCCCGGTGGTACGACACCATCGCCTTGCGCTGCCAGACCCGAAGCGACGGAAGCGACTCGGGTGGGGCGGCCGGGATCATGCGGGCTCCTTCCGGTGGACGACGGACCCGGATGATTCTAGGCCGCGGCGGCCGTCCCGGCGCCCGCTTGCCAGCCGTACATCGGGACGGTCACGTTCAGCGCTCCAGGAGGATGGTGTTGGGGCCCACGTTGACGCTGGAGACGCGCATCATCGCCCCGAACTTCCCGGTCTCGACGTGCGCGCCGAGCGCGCGGAGGCGGGCCGCGACGGCTTCCACCAGGGGTTCGGCCACCGGCCCGGGGGCCGCGGCGTTCCAGGACGGGCGGCGGCCCTTGCGCGTGTCGGCGTAGAGCGTGAACTGGCTGACGAGCAGGATCGGCGCCTCGTTGTCGGACGCGGACCGCTCGCCCTCCATGATGCGGAGGCTCCAGATCTTCTCGGCGATCCAGCGCGCCTCGTCGTCTCCATCCGTATGGGTGACGCCGACGAGGACGAGGAGCCCTTCCCCGATCCTGCCGACGCTCGCGCCGTCGACGGTGACTTCGGCCTCGGCGACGGTCTGGACCACTGCTCTCATGCCCCCGATCCTCCCCTATGGCGCAGGCGTACGCTCGAAGGGTGGGTCGGCGTGAGAAGACAGCGGTCATCACCGATGCGGCCATCTCCCTTGAAGAGGAGCGCCGGTACCGGACGATCCGCTATGTCGTGATGATGTCCATCCGCGCGTTCCTGGTGATCCTCCTCGGCATTCTCGTCATGCTCGACGTGCCGCTGCTGTGGCTGTGGCTGCTGTTCGGCGTCGCGGGCATGGCGGTGCTGCCGTGGCTGGCGGTGCTCCTGGCGAACGACCGGGTCGTCAAGCGCCCCGGGAGCTTCTTCCACCGCCAGCGCCGGGCCGAGACGCTCCAGGCGCCCGACAGGCCCATGATCGATTCCGAGTGAGGGCCCGCCGCGTGGCAATATTGACGGATATTGCCCGCGCGATGAGGAGTGAGTCAACGTGAGCGGACTTCCCGAGACCGGCACCGGCGGCCTGGACGGCGGCGGTTCCACCCTGCTCGAAGAGCAGACCCAGACCCAGCCGAACTACACCTACGAGGACGGCGACGAGGAGCGCTTCTCGCACTACGTCCCGAAGGACAAGCTCATGGCCGCGATGGTCGACGGCGTCCCGGTGAAGGCCCTGTGCGGCAAGATGTGGGTCCCCTCGCGCGACCCCGACCGGTTCCCGATCTGCCCGCAGTGCAAGGACATCTACGAGAAGATGAAGGCCTAGCGCGGACCGCGGCTCCCGCGTTCCCCCCGGAGCACCGGTGTGACGCGGCGCTGCCTGCTATAACGCACGTGTGGTCACTGCAATCTCGGGATTCGAGCCGACGAGCCTGAGCCTCGTCGCGGAGCTCATCGGCACCGCGGTGTTCGCCGCCTCCGGCGCGAGCGCCGCGGTCGGCAAGCGCCTCGACCTGTTCGGGGTGGTCGTGATCGGGACGCTGTGCGCGCTCGGCGGCGGCGCCGTGCGCGACATCCTCATCGACGCCAAGCCCCTGGTGCTCACCGACTGGCGGTACCCCCTCGTCGCCGTCCTCGCGTCGCTCGTCGTGTTCCGGTTCCACCCCGCGCTGTCGCGGATGCGCCCCACGATGCTGGTCCTCGACGCGGCCGGGCTCGCGCTGTTCACCGTGGTCGGGACGCTGAAGGGCCTCGACTACGGCTTCGCGGTCTACGCGGCTTGCATCGTCGGAGTACTCTCCGGTATCGGCGGCGGCATCCTGCGCGACGTGCTCGTCCAGGAGATCCCCGCGGTCCTGCGCGAGGACTTCTACGCGATGGCCGCGGTGATCGGCGCGATCATCGTGTCGGTGGGCGCGCGATGGGAGTCGCAGATCGGGCACTGGACGCTCATGCTGATCGCCATCG
The DNA here is from genome assembly GCF_037034145.1 of Glycomyces sp. MUSA5-2. Taxonomy (NCBI): domain Bacteria; kingdom Bacillati; phylum Actinomycetota; class Actinomycetes; order Glycomycetales; family Glycomycetaceae; genus Glycomyces; species Glycomyces sp. MUSA5-2. The sequence goes on along the minus strand of NZ_JBAGKG010000002.1, from coordinate 284,065 downwards.
CGACGATCTTCGTTGTACGGATGGTGGCCATCAGGTATCGCTGGCAGGCCCCGAAGCCGAATATCTGATCGTGTCTCCCGGGTTCGTGCCACCCTTCGAGCCGGGGGATCGCAACGCTCGAAATCCGCTGCAAGCTGGTACTCCTCAGCCCGGTGCCCGCCGGGCGCGGTGCGGGGCCCCTCCCGCACGGGGGGATTGCAGCGAAAGGCGAAACCGATGGCACCTGTCGACAGCATCCGTCAGCGACCGGCCCAGCGACCGGCGCAGCGCGCGACCGAGTACTCCGGCGACCCCGTGCGCGCCTATCTCAACGGCATCGGCAAGCACCGCCTCCTCACCGCGTGCGAGGAGGTCGAGTGCGCGAAGGCCATCGAGGCCGGCCTCATGGCCGAGTGCCGCATCTCCGAGACCACCGACCCCGACCTGCGCAGCGACCTGGCCCGCGTCGCCGCCGACGGCCGCGCCGCCAAGCAGCGGATGCTGGAGTCGAACCTGCGCCTGGTCGTGTCCGTGGCGAAGCGCTACTCCGGCGCCGGGATGAGCCTGCTGGACCTGATCCAGGAGGGGAACCTGGGCCTGATCCGCGCGGTCGAGAAGTTCGACTACCAGAAGGGCTACAAGTTCTCCACGTACGCCACGTGGTGGATCCGCCAGGCCATCAACCGGGCCGTCACCGACCAGTCCCGCACGATCCGGGTGCCCGCCCACACGGTGGACCAGATCAAGCGGATGAACCGGGTGCGCCAGGACCTCATGGCCGAGCTGGGCCGCGAGCCCCGCTACGAGGAGATCGCCCGCGAGCTCGACACGACCCCGGGCAAGGTCCTGGAGCTCATGTCCTACGACCGCGAGCCGGTGAGCCTCGACCAGACCGTCGGCGAGGACGACTCCACGGCCCTCGGCGACCTGGTCGCGCACCTGCCGCGCGAGAACGCCGGCGACGACGCGGTCTCCTACGCGCTGCTGCGCCGCCACATCGCGAACGTCCTCGCCTCCCTCCCCGAGCGGGAACAAACCGTCCTCCGCCTGCGTTTCGGCATCGACGACGGGCGCCAGCGCACCCTCGAAGAGGTCTCCGCGGACTTCGGTCTCTCCCGCGAGCGGGTCCGCCAGATCGAGAAGAACGCGCTGCACCGCCTCCGCCAGCCCGACTACGCGGGTCGGCTCGCCGACTATGTGGCCTGATCGCCGTATACCATTGGTGCAGACAGGGGGTCTGGCGGCTACTTGACCCACCCCGCCCGGTGCCCTGCGGGCGGACAGAGTGAAGGAACGAAGCTGTGACCACGGACCTCGTCGACACCACCGAGATGTACCTGCGCACCATCCTCGAACTGGAGGAGGAGGGCGTCCCTGCGCTGCGCGCCCGGATCGCCGAGCGGCTGGAGCAGAGCGGTCCGACGGTCTCGCAGACCGTCGGCCGGATGCAGCGCCACGGCCTGCTGAACGTGAAGAGCGACCGGCACCTGGAGCTCACCGAGGAGGGCCGCCGCCAGGCGGTCGCGGTGATGCGCAAGCACCGGCTCGCCGAGCGGCTCCTGGTCGACGTCATCGGGATGTCCTACACCGAGGCGCACGACGAGGCGTGCAAGTGGGAGCACGTCATGAGCGACACCGTCGAGAAGCGCGTGTACGAGCTGCTCAAGCACCCCACCCGGTCGCCGTACGGGAACACGATCCCCGGCCTGGGCGAGCTGGACGCGAACGCGCCGTCCGACGCGCACGAGGCCGACGAGCGGCCCATGAGCGTGGTCTCCGCGGGCGCGAAGGTGCGCGTGACGCGCCTGTGCGAGTCGGCGCAGACCCACCCGGACCTGCTGAACGCGCTGCACGAGGCGGGCGTGGACCCGGGCGCCGAGATCGCGGTGGACCGCCAGGAGGGGCAGGTCGCGGTGACCTCCGCGACGAAGACCCTGCGCCTGTCGGTGGACGACGCCGCGAAGATCTTCGCCGTTCCTGTCGTTTAGTCCGATTCCGTTGCGGCGCAAGCCGTTTCATCGCGATTGCGCTGCGTTCCAAACGCGTCACCGAGTCTTGACCACCGGACTACCGGGTAGTAGGCTGACCAAAGCGTTGGAAACGGTTTCAACCGCGCGACAGCTCCGCTGCCGGAGCCGATGGGCTGAAACCCCCCGAACTGCACTCCGCACCTGAGCGCCCTCCTTGCACCCCCGGCAAGGAGGGCGCTCGCGTTCAGGAGAGGAACGGCCGCCGGACCTGTGGTCCGGCGGCCGTTTCGGGTCTTCGCGGGTTATCCGGCGGCCTCGGCGTGGGCCGTCGAGACGCCGACCGCGAGCTGCGCGAAGCCGTCCACGAGGCCCTCGACCGCGGCCGCGTCGGTGCCGGCGGGCGTGGTGTAGCGCATCTCGAAGATGGTGCCGCCCTCGTACCAGCCCATCTCCAGGGCCGGGCCCGCGCCGGTGTCCTCGGTGTGGACGACCCAGTAGGCGGCCTCGCCGAGGCCGGAGACCTCCGAGGTGCCGTCGGCGAGCTCGTCCTCGTAGACGTCCACGGTGGCCTCGGTGCCGATGATGAACAGCGTCAGGTCCGGGTAGGCGGCCTCACCGGTCTGGACGGCGCAGGTGAGCTGCGCGGGCGCGTCCTCCCCCGCGTCCTCGCCGGGCCCGCCCGAGGCGAACCGGAAGTCCTCGCCGGTCGTGGAGTTGAGGAGGTCGGAGTCGATGTACGGGCAGGCGCCCGCGGCGTCGGCGAGGTCGAGCTCCACGGGCTCGGTGTCCTCCACGGAGGCGGTCTCCTCGTTGGCGGCCGTGTCGAGCGGGCCCTCGTCCTCGGGCGCCTCGTCGCTGCACGCGCCGAGCGCGAAGAGGAGCGCCGCCGGGGCGGCGATCAGGAGTCGCTTCATGATTCCTCCCCACGGGCGACCTCGCGGCCCCGTGAGGCCCAGTCGCTCCAGGATCCGATGTACACCGGCGGCGTCGGCAGCCCGGCGGCGGTGACGGCGAGCGCGCTGCGGGCCGCGCCGACCCCGGAGCCGCAGTAGAACGCGGGCTCGGGGAGGGACTCGTAGCGGGCGCGGAGGCGATCGACGTCGGCGAGGTCGTCCTCGCCGAGGAACCGGTTGATCGCGCCGGGGATGTGCCCGGCGACGGGGTCGACGGGCTCCATCTCGCCGCGGTACCGCTCGGGGCTGCGCACGTCGACGAGGCTGTGCTCGGCGGCCCAGGCGGCGGCGCCGTCGGCGTCGAGCACGGGCAGGCCCCCGGGGCGCACCGTGACGTTGCCTTCAGGCCGCTGCGGGACCTGCGTCTCCAGGGGGAGCCCGGCCGCGTTCCAGGCGGCGAGGCCGCCGGTGAGGACGCGCACGTCCTCGATCCCGGCCCAGCGGAGCGTCCACCAGGTGCGGGCGGCGGACATGCCATCGCCGCCGTCGTAGACGAGCACGGGCGTGCCGTCGTCGATCCCCGCGGCGCGCAGGACCACTTGGAGCGCTTCGGGTTCGGGCAGCGGATGGCGGCCGCCGACGGGGCCGACCTTCCCGCAGACGTCCCGGTCGAAGTCGAGCCAGACGGCCCCGGGCAGGTGCCCGGCGGCGTACTCGGCTTCCTTGGAGTCGCCGCCGAGCGTCCACCGGACGTCGATGGGGACCGCGTCGGTCCAGGCGGCGGCCTCGACAGCGTCGATGATCGGCCTCATGGGTCCCAGGTTATAGGAGGTGCGCGTTCGGCTCTTCGGCCGCCGCCGCGAATTCGGGCATCACGGTCACCGCGACGCCGTGCTCCCGCAGGAAGGCGTCCCCGCCGGGCGCGGACACGAAGTTCGCGGGCTCGGGCATGGCGTACGCGACGCGCGCGACCCCGGCGTCGGCGAGCAGGTGCGCGCAGGGCCGCGGCCTGGAGGCGCGGCGGGCGCACGGCTCCATGGACGAGTAGGCGACCGCGCCGCGGGCGGCGGGCCCGGCCTGGCGCAGCGCGACCTCCTCGGCGTGGTCGTGCGGGCCCTCGGCGCGCGACCAGCCCTCGCCGACGACGCGCCCGTCCGCGACGATCACCGCGCCGACGCTGAACGCGGTGGCCGACGGCGGGCAGCGCAGCGCCAGGTCGCAGGCGCGGCGCATCCACGCGGCGTCGTCCGCATCGGACCTGTTGGCGGCGTTCGGGGGCGGGCTCTTCGGGTGCTGCACGGGGCCTACCGTACCGGGAGGATTCGCGACAGGGCGGCAGCCCGCGTTCCTTGCCGCTTGCCGATACCATGTGGGAGTCCCCCGACACTCCAGTCACGGTTCCGTGCGCGCGGCGCAGTCCCGACAGTCGTCTTCGAGTTGAGGTGCAGCAGTTTTGGCCGTCCAGTCCCCTCCAGCCCCGACCCAGGCGCCGCCTGCCGCGGGACCGCCCGCGCCCGGCGCGGCGCCCGGGCGGTGGACCGACCGGGTCGCGGCCGCGCTGCGGCAGACGCCCGGCCAGCTGCGGGGCGTCCTCGCGGTCCTCGCGGTCCTCATCCTCGGCGCCGGCGTCACCGGCATGACCTCGATCCTCGCGAAGTCCGCGGTCATCGAGGAGACCACCAGCCAGTCCGGTCGCCTCTCGGTGGCCGCGCTCCAGCTGTACCAGGCGCTCTCGCAGGCCGACGCGACCGCGGCGTCCTCGTACCTGACGGCGGGCACGCCCTCGGAGTCGATGAACGACGCGTACCGGACCGCGCTGCGCGACGCCACGGTCGCGCTCGCGACCGCCGCGGGCGAGGTCGAGCACGCCGAGGACGTCGAACTCGTGGCCCAGCTCAACGCCCGCCTCCCCGTGTACACGGGCCTGGTCGAGTCGGCGCGCACCTTCAACCGCCTCGGCGAGCCCGTCGGCGCCACGTACCAGGAGCAGGCCTCGACGCTCATGCGCCAGGAGATGCTCCCCTCGGCGCACACGCTCCAGGAGAACGCGCTCGCGCAGCTCACCGAGTCCCGCGACGGCGCCGCGGCGTTCCCGTGGGCCGCCGCCGCGCTCGTGATCGCCGCGCTCGGCACGCTCGTGTGGGCGCAGCTGTGGCTCACCCGCAAGACCAACCGCACGTTCAACCTCGGGCTCGTGGGCGCCACTGTCCTGCTCGTGGTGTTCGCCGGGTGGCTGGCGATGGCGTCGCTGGCGTCGGCGAGCCACACGTCCCGGTCCCACGAGGAGGGCTCGCGGCCGCTCGAACTGCTCGCGCAGGCCGAAATCGCGGCCCAGCAGGCCCGCGCCGAGGAGTCGCTGCTGCTCATCGCCCGCGGCGAGGCCCCCGAGGCGGCCGACCGGTACGCCGAGCACATCGAGGAGCTGACCGCCGACGGCGGCCTGCTCGACCAGCTCGACGACGCGTTCGCCGACGACCCCGACCTCGCGGCGAAGATCGACGACGCCCGCGACGCGGCCACCGCGTGGAGCAACGGCCACGGCGAAGTCGTCAAGCTCGCCCAGGAGGGCAGCTACACCGAGGCCGTGGCGCTCGCCGTCGGCGACGACGAGGCGAGCCTCCAGACCTCCTTCAACGGCCTCAACGCGGCCCTGACCGAGGCCACCGAGACCAGCGCCGACCGGTTCGTGGACGCGACCCTCGACGCGCAGCGGTCGCTCCAGGGCGCCGCCGCGGGCCTCGCGGCCCTGTCCCTGGCCGCGCTCATCTGCGCGGCCGTCGGCATCCAAGTCCGAGTGGCGGAGTACTACGCATGAACCGAACCGGAAGAACCGCCGCCGCGTTCGCCGCGGCCGCGTGCCTCGCCCTCGCCGCGTGCACCGGGCCCGCGAGCATGGAGCCGCCCGTGGTCGACGTGCCGACGCCGCTGCCCGACGGGGTCAACTTCTCGCCCGACGCGAGCCCCGCCGACGCCGACACCTCCTGCGACCCGCTCTCCTCCTACTCCCCCGGCTCGGTCACCGCCGAGCAGGCGCGCGCGCTCCTGGAGGACCCCGAGCAGATCAGCATCGGCATCAGCCAGTCCACGAACCTCATGGGCTACCGCGACCCCGAGACGAACGAGCTCGCCGGGTTCGACATCGACATCGCGACCGCGATGGTCCAGGCGATCATGGGCGACGCGACGAAGGTCCGCTGGGTGCCGATGAACTCCGCCGACCGCGAGCAGGCCCTCGCCGACGGCCGCGTGGACATGGTCGTGCGGACCATGTCCATCACCTGCGAGCGGTGGGAGAACGTCGAGTTCTCGACCGAGTACTACCACGCGGGCCAGCGCCTCCTCGTCGCGAAGGACTCCGGGATCGCCGGCCTCGCCGAGATGACCGCCGACCAGCTGGTGTGCACCGGTGCGAGCTCCACCTCGGTGGGGAACATCGCGGCGGTGAACCCGGAGGTCCAGCCGGTCACGGTCCCGGACTTCAACGACTGCCTGGTGCTGCTCCAGCAGGGCACCGTCGACGGCGTCGCCATCGACGACACGATCCTCGCGGGGATGGCCGTGCAGGACCCGACGCTCCAGGTCGTGGGGGACGCGTTCTCCGAGGAGCACTACGGGATCGCGTTCCAGAAGGGCGACACCGACCTCGCGCGGTTCGTCAACGGCGCGCTCGCGGCGATGATCGCGGACGGGCGCTGGCAGGACTCGTACGACGAGTGGCTGGCCGGGCCGCTCGCGACGGGGCCGGCCGCGCTGACCACGCAGTACCGGGATTGAGGGGACCGCATGAGCGACCAGCAGCCGCCGCCCGAGCACACCCAGCGGTACATGGCGGGCCAGTACCAGCAGCCGCAGACCGAGGAGAGCGACACGCTCGCGGTCCGCAGGCGCATGTCGACGCCTCCGGCGGTGCCGCCGCAGCCGGGCTTCGCGCCCGCGCCTCCCGGGCCGCCCGGGACGGGCTCGCCGCCCCCGAACGCGGCGCTCCAGCCCGGGACGGCGGCGCTGTCGCCGCCGAGTATGACGGCGCCCGTCGGGCCGCCGCAGGCCCTTGCGGCACAAGCGCAGGTAGCGCAGTCGCAGCAGGTGGTGCCCGCGAACGCGGTCGCCTCGCCGCCTCCGGCGCCGTACCGGGCCCCGGCCGCACCGCTGCCGCAGCCGATCACCGGGCCGGTGACGCGGTCGACGACGTCGAGCACGCGCCAGCGCGGGGGCCTGTCGGACATGCCGCCGGTGCCGCCGCGCGACCCCGCCGAGGCGGTCATGGCGACCCCGCAGGTGCCCGAGCACAAGCGGTTCTGCTCCTCGTGCGGGAAGCCCGTGGGGCGCCCGCAGGCGGGCCGTACGGGCCGTGTGGAGGGCTTCTGCCCGTACTGCCGGGCGCGGTACTGGTTCACGCCGGCGCTGTCGCCCGGGGACCTCCTGTCGGACCGGTACGAGGTGCTGGGCGCGATCGCGCACGGCGGGCTCGGCTGGATCTACCTGGCGAACGACCGGAACTTCGCCGACGACCTGACGCAGCGGTGGGTCGTCATCAAGGGCCTCATCAACACCTCGGACGAGGACGCGATCGAGGCGGCGATCAACGAGCGGCGGTTCCTGGTCGGGATCGACCACCCGAACGTGGTGGACATCCACGACTTCGTGACCGCGGCGGACCCGCGGTCGGGGCAGCTCCAGTCGTACATCGTGATGGAGTACATCGCGGGGAAGTCCCTGCGCGACATCAGGGACGCGACGGACGACGAGGGCGAGCGCAAGCCCCTGCCGCTGGAGCAGGTGCTGACGTACACCGCGGAGCTGCTGCCCGCGTTCAGCTACCTGCACGACCGGGGCCTGCTGTTCTGCGACTTCAAGCCCGACAACGTGATCCACGTGGAGACGTGGCTGAAGCTCATCGACCTCGGGGCCGTGCGGCACGTCGAGGACATGGAGTCGGCGATCTACGGGACGCCCGGGTACTCCGTGCCGAACGACGAGATCCTCTCGGTGGGCCCGTCGGTGACCTCGGACCTGTACACGATCGGCCGGTCGATGGCCGTGCTGGCCTTGGACTTCAAGGGCTTCACGACGACGTACCGGGACCACCTGCCCCCGGCGTCGGAGGCCCCGCAGTTCGCGGAGTACGGGTCGTTCCACCGGCTGCTGCTGCGCGCCACGCACATCGAGCCGCGCTCGCGGTTCCAGGACGCCGACGACATGCGCACGCAGGTGCGCGGGGTGCTCCACGAGGTGCAGTCGGTGCAGCGCGGGGAGCCGCGCTCGGAGCCGTCGACGCTGTTCTCCGGCGAGCAGTCGGTGTTCGGGGAGCCGGACGTGGAGTACGACGTCCACAAGATCGGCGACCCGTTCGAGGTGGCGCACGCGCTGCCGACGCCGATGGTGGACCTCGCGGACCCGATGGCCGCGTTCCTGGCGACGCAGCAGGCCACCGACGTGAACGGCATCCTCCAGGAGCTGAACTCGGCGCCGCAGCAGAGCCCGGAGGTGCAGCTGCGGCGGGTGCGCACGCTCGTGAACGCGGGCGAGCTGCACCAGGCCGCGGCGGTGCTCGACCAGTTCGCGCAGCGCGAGGGGAACACGTGGCAGGTGACGTGGCTGCGCGGGATCATCTCGCTGCTGGCCGCGGACTTCGCGACCGCGGCGGCGCATTTCGACGCGGTCTACTCGCACCTGCCCGGCGAGCTGTCGCCGCGCCTGGCGCTGGCGGCATGCGCGGAGCTCGCGGGCCGCGCGGACCTGGCGCTGCCGCACTACACGCGGATCTGGGCGTGCGACCACCGGTTCGTGTCGGCCGCGTACGGCCGGGCGCGCCTGCTCGACCTCGAAGGCAACTCGACGGACGCGATCACGACGCTGCACCAGGTCCCGAAGACCTCGGCGCAGTACGGGATCGCGCAGACCGCGGCGATCCAGACGGCGCTGCACTCGCGCACCGCGCCGCCGTCGCTGCTGGACCTGCACCACATGGCCGGGCGGCTGGACGAGCTGAAGCTCGAACCGCGGCGCCGGCACCTGGTGTCCACGCGGATCCTGCACCTGGCGCTGGACACGGTGCAGCGCACCGGTCCGGCCGCGGAGCCGCCGGTCTTCGGGGCGCGCCCCGAGGAGCGGGAGCTGCGCCTGGCGCTGGAGCGGTCCTACCGGGACCTGGCCCACGCCTGCACCCGCAGGGAGGACCAGGTGTACTACTTCGACCTGGCGAACCGCCACCGCCCCCGCACGATGCTGTAGCGAAGGAGCCCTATGCAGCCCTCACCGACCATGGGCGCCGCGAAGCGTTGCACCGCTTGCGGTCTCCCGGCAGACCTCGGCCGCTTCTGCGAGGACTGCGGCGGCGACCTGGAGGAGTTCGAGGTCCCCGCCGAGGCCCTCCCGTGGCGCTCGTCGGCGGCGGTCGAGGAGAACCCGGACCATCCGGGCGGCTCCGACGACCACCTGACGTTCGAGATGCCGGGGATCGGCGCGGCGACGGACGTCGGGAAGCGCCACCACTACAACCAGGACTCGATCGCGATCGCGCTGGCCGAGGACGGCCGGAAGATCGCGGTGGTGTGCGACGGCGTCTCGGGCGCCTCCGACTCCGAGCGGGCTTCACTCGCAGGGGTGGAAGCGGCTGTGACGGAGATCCGCTCGGCGCTCGCCGAGGGCCTGTCGGCGGAGGACGCGTCGCGGCGCGGGGTGGGCGCGGCCCACTCGGCGGTGGCCGCGGTCGGCAAGCAGTACCCGAACTCGCCGCCGTCGTCGACGTACGTGTCGGCGGTGGTCGAGGGGAACCAGGCGGTGCTGTGCTGGGTCGGGGACTCGCGGGCGTACTGGGCCGGCGAGAAGGAGGCGCGGTGCCTGACGGTGGACGACACGATCCAGGCGCGGCTGGAGTACCAGGGCGTGGACCCGTCCGATGAACGGTACAAGAATCCGTACGCGAAAGCCCTGCTGGCGTGGCTCGGCGCGGACGCGCCGACCCTGAACCCGAACCTCCTCCGCGTGGACCTGGGCGGAGGGCATGTCGTAGTGTGCAGCGATGGTCTGTCGCGTTATTTCAATGACGATCACGACCTTCTGCCACTGCCGGACGGCAGTGTTGGCGAGAAGGCGGTAGCGTTGACACGACAAGCGCTCGCTAACGGCGGGCATGACAACATCAGTGTCGCGGTGGTGGAACTCGAATCCCCCGGTTCGGTCCAGGTCGACGAACGCGCGCGCGAGCGCGCTGACCAGGGCTCGCCGAACGGGGAGAACGGGGCCGCCCCGCTGCTCGGTGTCGTCAGCGAGGCCGAGTACACCCAAATGCTTGGAGGGGGACGACCTTGACCTACCAGCCGACCTACGGCGGTGCCCCACAGCCGGGCGGGTACCAGTGCGCGTGCGGGGCGTTCCCGCAGGCACAGTTCTGCGAGCAGTGCGGGACCCCGAACCCGGCGTGGCAGCAAGGCCAGCCTCCGCAGTCCCCTGCCGCGTTCGGGCAGGGCTACCCGTCGAACGACCCGTACGGTCAGCCCGACCCTTACGGCCAGCAGCAGCAGCCGGGGGGCTACGGGCAGGACCCCTACGGGCAGCCGCAGCAGCAGGACCCGTACGGCCAGCAGCCGGGCGGGTACGGCCAGGACCCGTACGGTCAGCCGTCGCAGCCGCAGGGCGGCGGGTACGGCCAGCAGGACCCGTACGGGCAGCAGCAGCCCGGCGGCTACGGGCAGGACCCGTACGGCCAGCCGCAGCAGCAGGACCCGTACGGGCAGCAGCAGCCGGGAGGCTACGGGCAGGACCCCTACGGGCAGCCGCAGCAGCAGGACCCCTACGGCCAGCAGCCGGGCGGGTACGGCCAGGACCCGTACGGTCAGCCGTCGCAGCAGGACCCTTACGGCCAGCCCGCGCAGGACCCGTACGGGCAGCAGCCCGGCGGGTACGGGCAGGACCCGTACGCGCAGCAGTCGTACGCGCCGACCTCGGCGCCTCCCGGGCCGCCTCCGGGCGTCCCGGCCGCGCCGTTCGGCGCCCCGACCTCCGCGCCGCCCTCGACGGGCACCGGCGGGTTCTCGATGCCGGACGCGCAGCCCGCGGACCTCGCGTCGAACTACGCGCCCGCCGGCCAGGCGGCCACCCGCTGGGGCGTCGCCGTCACCGCGGACCAGGGGTACTTCAACAAGGTCGCGGCCTCCGACGGGGCCTCGCAGCTCCAGTACCCGTCGTTCGCTAAGCCGCGCCGCTTCCCGCTCGACAAGGGCGAGCTGGGCATCGGCCGCTACAGCGCCAAGCGGGGCATCACCCCGGACATCGACCTGTCGGGCGACGTCGCGGACCCGGGCGTGAGCGCCCAGCACGCGCGCCTGTACGCCAAGCCCGACGGCTCGTGGACGATCATGGACGTCGGCTCCTCGAACGGCACGTTCCTCAACGGCTCCGACGAGCCGCTGGCGCCGAACGTGGAGTTCCCGGTCGGTGACGGCACCTACATCAACATCGGTGCGTGGACGCGCCTGACGATCCACTACGAAGGCTAAGCGAGACAGCAGGAAAGGCCGGGTCCGTTCGGACCCGGCCTTTCCGCTTCCCTACCCCTGCTTCAAGAACTGCGTGACGGCGCTGCTGACGGCCGGGCTCACCAGGATCTTGCGGTGGCCCAGGCCCTCGGTGGCGAGGAGCTCGGCGTTCGGCCAGGCGGCGGCGAGAGCCTCGCCGTGGCGGAACGGGTTGGGCCGGTCGCGGCGGTCGTGGACGACGAGCGCCGGGGACGGCACGTCGAGGCCGCGCAGGGAGAAGTCGTCGAGCTTCACCCCGGCCTTGGCCTCCCCGAGGGGCGCGAGGCGGTCCATGATGCGCGGGCCCACGGGCACGATCGCGCCGATCGTGTCGCGGAAGCCCTCCTTGCCGCCGATGAACGGCGCGAGCATCGCCAGGCGGACGGCGGCGAGGTCCTCCCCGTTCGCGAGCATCCCGTGGACGGCGCTGAGGCAGCCCATGGAGTGGCCCACGACCGCGTACGGCGTGCCGAACTTCTCGTGGACCGCGCTCATCGCGTCGACCAGGTGCATGCCGTTGGCGTGCCGGTCGCCCCACGGGCCCGCCCCGGAGTTGCCGTGGCTGGGCGCGTCGAAGGCGACCACGCGGAAGCCGGAGGCGACGAGGTTCGCGGCGATGAACTTGAAGTCGCCGGTCGAGCCGCCCCAGCCGTGCACGAGGTAGACGAGGGGGCCCTCGCCCCAGTCGTAGCCCCAGAGGGTCGTGCCGAGGCATTCGAGCTCGAAGACCGAGGCCCCAGCGGGGGCCTCGCCGCGCAGGCGCTTGTCGGGTCCCGCGGGGAGGCGGAACCACATCTCGCACAGGAACTTCGCGGCCGGACCGGGCGCGACGCGCTCTGCTGCGGTGAAGGCCGAGCGGAGGTACCAAGGAGCACGAACGGTCGTGCTTTTATTTGACGAGCCGGAGCTCTGGGTGGTGGACGCCATGGGTGCGTGGCCTTCCTGGTCAGGAACGGTGACTGTCGATCAGCCGGTGGAACGCCGCCCAAGCGCGGTCGGCGGCGTCGGGATAGGACAGGATGCGGCTCATCCAGTTGTAGGACAGCAGGATGCCGAAGACCTCCTGCGCGACCTGGAAGACGTCGGTGTCTTCGTCGAGCTCGCCTTCGGCGACCGCCGTCGAGGCGATCCGGGCGAGCGAGTCGAGCATCAGGCGCTGCTCGGCCACCATGCGATCGTGCACGGGGCCAGGCAGGTCGTCGAACTCGGCGGCGGCGGCCAGGAACAGGCAGCCGCCCGGGCGCGCGTACCAGTCCATCCAGTGCTCGACCACGGCCTGGAGCCGGGTCGTCCCGCGCGGCTTCTTCAGCGCGGGGCGCACGACCTCCTCGCTGAACTGCTCGCTGTTGCGCTCCATGCAGGCGAGCTGAAGGGCCTCTTTGGACTTGAAGTGGGCGTACACGCCGGACTTGGACATGTCGGCGGCGGCCGCGAGCGACCCGATGGTCAGCCCGGACAGCCCCGAGTACCTGGCCATCCGGACCGCGACGTCGAGGATGGCCTGCCTGGTGAGTTCGCCTTTCCGCACGTCCTCAAAATAGCACGGTCGTGCTTGAAAAAGCTAGGCCGGCGCGTACACCGCCGCCGTGAACTCCACCTTCATCCAGGCCGAGGAGTCCTCCGGCACCACCGACGTGACGTCGGCGACCACGATCTGGAGCTTGTCGGTGTACATGCACAGGCTCATGCCCTCGGTCAGCGGCGCCGCGCCCGGGTCCCACGGGTCGATCGTCCAGTACAGCTCCGGGTACGACCCGTCGATCTCCGCCCAGCAGTCCTCCGGGGTCACCGAGGCGTCGAAGAACGTCCCCGAGATCCCCGTGGGCGTGTACAGGTAGCTGGTCAGACCCGTGTTCGTCGAGTAGTCGATGTCGCACGGGTTCAGGACCAGGTCCGTGTAGGACGCCGCCGCGTCGTCGGTGAGGTACTCGACGTAGATCGAGCCGGTCGTGGTGATGTCGTCGAAGTCGACCATCGCGTACTCGCAGGTCGAGTTCTCGTCGAACGTCGTCGTCAGCGTGATCGGGTAGTCGGAGTAGACCTCCGTCCACCCGCCCGAGGCGGCCGTGGTCTCCTCGTCCGGCTCGGACGTCTCGGGGTCGTCGGGGTCCGAGGTCTCCGGGTCGTCGGGGTCGTTCTGCGAGATCGCCCCGGTCGGGTCGTCGTCGCCCCCCGGGTCGTCCCCGTCGCCGTTGAGGAACCACACCAGGCCCCCGATGAGCGCGATCGCGAGGATCGCCGCGATCACCGTGACGCCCACGGCCGTCGCGTTCGACTTCTGCGGCTGCCCGAACGGCGGCGGCGCCCCGTACGCCGGCGGCTGGCCCGGGTACTGCGGCGGCCCGAACTGCCCCGCCTGCTGCGCAGCGGTGTACTGCGGGGCCGTCTGCTGCGGCGCCGTGTACTGCATCGTCGGCTGCCCGGCCGGGTACTGGCCCGGCGAGACCTGCCCGGGCGCGTAGCCCGGCGCCGGGGACTGCGGGGGCGCCGAGTAGGACCCCGGCTGCGCGTACGGCACCGAGGTCACCGGCGAGGCGGGCGGCGCGGACATCGGGAACGCCGTGCTCGGCGCCGGGGGCTCGCCGCCGGGCACCGCGCCCGGGTACGGCGAGTCGAACACCGACGTCGGCGCGTTCGGCGTCGGCGGCGGGCCCGTCGGGGCGGCGCTGTCGACGAGCGTCGAGGGCACGCCCGAGTCCCCCAGGAGGCTCGACAGCTCCCAGCGCTGGCGCTCCGCGAGGGCGTTCACCGCGTCCGGCCACGGGCGCGTAGAGGGCGCCACAGGGCCGATGAGCGACATCAGCTCCGCGGGCGTGGGGCGCGCGCCGGGGAGGCGGATGAGGCACCGCTCGGCGATCGCGCGCACGCGCGGCGACAGCGCCGACAGGTCCGGCTGCGACCGGACCACGTTGTTCAGCGTCTCCAGCGTCGAGGCGCCCGTGAACGGGCTCGTGCCGGTCGCGGCGAGCACCAGGACCGAGCCGAGCGAGAACACGTCCGAGGCGGCCGAGACCGTCCCGGACTCGGCCTGCTCGGGCGACATGAACCCGGGCGTGCCGATGACGCCGCCGGTCTTCGTCAGGTTCGTGTCGGTGATCCCGTCGGCGGCGCGCGCGATCCCGAAGTCGATCACCCGCGGTCCGTCCGCGGCCAGGATCACGTTGGCGGGCTTCAGGTCCCGGTGGACCATCCCGGCCTTGTGGATCGCGGCCAGCGCCGACGCGAGCCCCGCGGCGAGGCGCAGCACGGCCGCCTCCGGCAGCGGCCCGGACGACTCCACGACGTCCTTCAGGTTAGGGCCCAGCAGGAACTCGGAGGCGAGCCATGGGACCTGGTCGTCGGGCCCGGCGTCGAGCACCGAGGCCGTGTACGCGCCCGCGACCTGCTTCGAGGCGTCCACCTCGCGGCGGAACCTGGCCCGGAACTCCTCGTCCTGGATGAGCGCGGCCGCGATGAGCTTGACGGCCACGGGGCGGCCGTCGGGGGCGCTGGCGAGGAACACGCGGCCCATGGCGCCGCGGCCGAGTTCGGCGATGGTCCGGTAGGGACCGATCCGTTCGGGATCGCCGGGAGCCAAGGGCTGCATTGATGCCTCCGGGAAGCGAGGGGCGGGCGGTAACCACCATTCTATTGCCGTTGTGCCAGCGTGCGCTGGACGCGAGCGCGGGGGCCTATGGGACACAAGCGGATCAGACCACGCGAAAGGGGCCGCTCCGCGGGTGCGGAACGGCCCCTCTCACGTCAATCGATGCCTAGCTGCAACCGCTGGTGGCGCCGCAGCCCTCGCAGGCGTAGCACGAGCCGGCGGGGCGCATCTTCGTGCCGCAGTTCATGCACAGCGGCGCGTCGGCGCTGCGGGCCTGGGCCGAGGTGAGGATGTCCAGGCGCGAGGGCTTGGACTCGATCTGGACGCGCTCTGCCACTGCTTCCTCGATGGGGGCGGAGGCGCGGAGCGCGTCGAGGTCGACCTCGGGCTGCGAGACCTTGGCGGGGTCTTCGCCGTTGAGCTCGGCGGTGCGCTCGGCCGTGGTGAGGATGCCGATGGCGGCGCGCTCCTCGTACGGCAGGTAGTCCAGGGCCAGGCGGCGGAAGATGTAGTCGACCACCGAGGAGGCCATGCGGATGTCCGGGTCGTCGGTCATGCCGGCGGGCTCGAAGCGCATGTTGGTGAACTTCTCGACGTACTTCTCCAGCGGCACGCCGTACTGGAGGGCGATCGAGATGGACACCGACAGGGCGTCCATGACGCCCGCGAGGGTCGAGCCCTGCTTGGACATCTTGAGGAAGACCTCGCCGAGGCCGTCGTCGGGGTAGGACGAGGAGGTCATGTAGCCCTCCGCGCCGCCGACCGAGAACGAGATGGTCTGGCTCGGGCGCTTCTTGGGGAGCTTGCGGCGGACCGGGCCGTGCACGGCGATGGTCTCGACGGCCTGCTCCACGGCCTCCTCGACGGCCTTGTCGATCTCCTTCTTCTTCGCGGAGAGCGGCTGGCCGACCTTGCAGTTGTCGCGGTAGATCGCGAGGGCCTTGAGGCCGAGCTTCCAGCCCTGGAAGTAGACCTCCTCGATGTCCTCGACGGTGGCCGACTCGGGCAGGTTCACGGTCTTGGAGATCGCGCCCGACAGGAACGGCTGGACCGCGGCCATCATGAGCACGTGGCCCATCGGCGCGATGGCGCGCTCGCCCATGGCGCAGTCGAACACCGGGTAGTGCTCCTCGCGCAGGGCCGGGGCGCCGACGACGTGGCCGTGCTCGGCGACGTAGTCGACGATGGCCTGGCGGTCGTCCGCGTTGTAGCCGAGGCGGGTGAGCGCGCGCGGGATGGACTGGTTGACGATCTCCATGGAGCCGCCGCCGACGAGCTTCTTGTGCTTGACGAGGGCGAGGTCCGGCTCGATGCCGGTGGTGTCGGAGTCCATCATGAACGAGATGGTGCCGGTCGGCGCGAGCACGGAGGCCTGGGCGTTGCGCCAGCCGTTGACGGCGCCGATCTCGTTGCCCTTGGCCCACTCGGCCTTCGCGGCTTCGAGGACGGTGGCGTCGACGTCGCCGAACGTCTCGACCGCGTCGGCGGCCGCGGCGTGCTTGGCCATGACGCGCTGGTGCGGCTCGGCGTTGCGCTCGTACCCGGCGTAGGGGCCGACGGCTCCGGCGATCTCGGCGGAGCGGCGGTAGGACACGCCGGTCATGAGCGCGGTGATGGCGGCGGCCAGAGCGCGGCCCTCGTCGGAGTCGTAGGCGTAGCCCGAGGTCATGAGCAGGGCGCCCAGGTTCGAGTAGCCGATGCCGAGCTGGCGGTAGTCGCGGGTGGTCTCGCCGATCTTCTCGGTCGGGAAGTCCGCGAAGGAGATCGAGATCTCCATGGCGGTGATGACGAACTCGACGGCCTTGGTGAAGCGGTCGACGTCGAAGGAGCCGTCCTCGCCGAGGAACTTCATGAGGTTGAGGCTGGCGAGGTTGCACGAGGAGTCGTCGAGGCTCATGTACTCCGAGCACGGGTTGGACGCGTAGATGCGGTCCGTGTTCGGGTTGGTGTGCCAGTCGTTGATGATGTCGTCGTACTGGATGCCCGGGTCGGCGCACTCCCACGCGGCCTGGGCCATGCGGCGGAACACGGATCGGGCGTCGCGGCGCTCGATCTCGGCGCCGGTCTGGCGGGCGGTGAGGGCGTAGTCGGTGCCCTCCTCGACGGCCTTCATGAACACGTCGGAGACGCGCACGGAGTTGTTGGCGTTCTGGTACTGGACCGAGAACATGTCCTCGCCGCCGAGGTCGACGTCGAAGCCGGCGTCGCGCAGGGCCCGGATCTTGTCCTCCTCGCGGGCCTTGGTGTCGATGAACGCCTCGATGTCGGGGTGGTCGACGTCGAGGACGACCATCTTCGCGGCGCGGCGGGTGGCGCCGCCGGACTTGATGGTGCCCGCGGAGGCGTCGGCGCCGCGCATGAAGCTGATCGGGCCGGAGGCGTTGCCGCCGGAGGAGAGCAGCTCGGCGGAGGCGCGGATCTTGGAGAGGTTGACCCCGGCGCCGGAGCCGCCCTTGAAGATCATGCCCTCTTCCTTGTACCAGTCGAGGATCGACTCCATGGTGTCGTCCACGCTGAGGATGAAGCACGCGGAGACCTGCTGGGGCGCGGCGGTGCCGACGTTGAACCAGACCGGGGAGTTGAAGCTGAAGTACTGGTGGAGCAGGAGCCAGGTGAGCTCGTCGGCGAAGACCTGCGCGTCCTCCGCGGTCGCGAAGTAGCCGTGCTTCTCGCCCGCCACGTGGTAGGCGTGGACGACGCGGTCGATGACCTGCTTGAGGCCGGTCTCGCGCTGTGGGGTGCCGAGGGCGCCGCGGAAGTACTTGGAGGTGACGATCTGGGTGGCGTTCTGGCTCCAGAACTCCGGGAACTCGACGCCGCGCTGCTCGAAGTTGATCGAGCCGTCGCGCCAGTTCGTCATGACGACGTCGCGCTGCTCCCATTCGACCTCGTCGTACGGGTGGACGCCGGCGGTCGTGAAGACGCGCTCGACCGTGAGGCCCTTCTCCGCGGGCCCGGTGGTCTTCTTGGCGGTCCTGGTGGTCGTCGCTGCGGCCTTGGTGGTCTTCGGCATGTTCCTCGCCCCTGTCTGCTCATGCCTGGTCATGGGAATCGGATGTTCTGAGGGTGGTGCGCTAGCCGCCGTTGCGGGCGGCGTGCTCCTCGCGGAGCTGGGCTATGGCGGCCTCGAAGTCCTCCAGGGACTCGAAGTCCTGGTAGACGCTGGCGAAGCGCAGGTAGGCGACCTCGTCGAGCTGGCGGAGCGGCTTGAGGATCGCGAGGCCCACCTCGTGGGCGGGGACCTCGGCGGCGCCGGTCGAGCGGATCTCGTCCTCGACGGCCTGGGCCAGCTTCGCGACGTCGTCGGCGTCCACGGGACGGCCCTGGCAGGCCTTGAGGACGCCGCTGGCGACCTTGCCGCGGCTGAACGGCTCGGTGGCCCCTGAGCGCTTGACGACGGCGAGGATGGACTCCTCGACGGTGGTGAAGCGCTTCTCGCACTCCTGGCAGACCCGGCGGCGGCGGATGATCTTGCCGTCCTCCGCCTCGCGCGAATCGACCACGCGACTGTCGGGATGGCGACAGTAAGGGCATCGCATATCGCTAGTCTCCTTCTCACAACCATCGTCTCGCGGACCACCGACACCGTCGGAGCGACGCTGTCGGGCGGCCCGGCCGTCGCGCCGGGAGGGACAGTCTGCCCCCTCGCCATCCCGGCGGGTGCGGGAACCCCAACACCTAGTGAGAGACGATACAACACACCACAAGATCTAGTGCCAAGAATAGCGCAGAACGGCGACTCGCGAGCACTGGAGACCGGACACCCCGGGACATGCAGTCAACCAGGCCGCCGCGTATTATCGTTCACCCGTTCGGGTGAATACGCCCCGAAACACATTCCTACCAGCGCGGCGACACGCCGACGTCGCACGAATGTTTGACTAGAACCTGCACGTGAGTTACATTGTCGGAATCAGACATACCGTCCCATTTGTCTTACAGGAGCCTCCTGTGGCTAGCGAGACCACGACATCCCGGCCGAAAACGCGCAAGTTGACGCGTCGGCAGCAGCAAGTCCTCGAATACATCGAGGAGTTCATCAACAACAAGGGCTACCCCCCGAGCGTCCGCGAGATCGGTGCGGAGGTCGGACTCGCCTCGGCGTCGTCCGTCGCGTACCAGATGAAGCAGCTCGAACGGAAGGGCTACCTCAACCGCCTGGCCGGACGGCCGCGCGCGGTGGGGGTGCGCCAGTCCACGCCGGGCGGCGTCCAGACCTGCTCCCAGCACCCGCGGCCCCGGTACGTCCCGATGGTCGGCGAGATCGCCGCGGGGCAGCCGATCCTGGCCGAGGAGCGCGACTACGACGTCATGCCCCTGCCCGCGGAGTTCGTGGGCGAGGGCGTCCACTTCCTCCTGCGCGTCAAGGGCGACTCGATGACCGAGGCCGCGATCACCGACGGCGACTGGGTCGTGGTGCGCCAGCAGCCCGACGCGCTCAACGGCGAGATCGTGGCCGCGATGATCGACGGCGAGGCCACCGTGAAGACCTGGAAGCGCAAGAACGGCAAGCCGTGGCTGCTCCCGGCGAACGCCCTGTACGACCCCATCGACGCCTCGGAGGCCGAGATCCTCGGCCGCGTGGTCGCGGTGCTCCGCAAGATCTAGCGCGACGGCGGAATCAGTACTCGAACGCCAACTACATTGTGCGCCTAGCGGTTTCGACCGTAAGTCGTGCCGCTTTCAGGCGGGCCCCAGTAGCCGTCATCGGCGTCAGGGGTCCGTTCGGCGTTGCCGCCGCCGTAGACCCCGCCCTGCGGGCGCTGCTGCTGTTGCCGGCCGCCTCCGGCGCCGTACACGTTGCCGGTGGGCTCGCGCCGCGGCGGCTGCTGGCCCCCGCCGCCTCCGGCGCCGTAGACGTTCCCGGAGGGCTCCGGGCGGGCGGCGAAGGACTGGCCGGGCCCGGCGTTGTCGTAGACGCTGCCGTGGCCGCCGCCTTCGAACGCCCCGTACTGGGGCTCCTGGCGGCCGCCTTGCGGGGGGCGGCCCTGCGGCGGCTGGCCGCCTCCGCCGCCGTAGACGTTCCCGGACGGCTCCTGGCGGGCGCCGCCGCCGTAGACGCCGCCTTGCGGCTCGGGGCGGGCCTGCTGGCCGCCGCCGTAGACGTTGCCGCTCGGCTCCTGGCGGGCGCCGCCGTACACGTTGCCGCGGGCGACCTCCCCCAGGTCCGGGTCGGGCTGGCCGGAGTCGATCCCCAGGTCGACGGGGTCGTCGTCGGCGAGGAAGGACGACTCCCTGCGCCCGCGCGGGGGCTCCTCGGCGGCGAAGCCGAGCTCGTCGTCCTCGTCCTTGCCGTCGCCGTTCGCCTTGCGGTGCTTGCGGATCACCACGATGCCCAGGACCATGACGAGCATGCCGAGGATCGCGATGGCCGCGAGGATCTTCACGATCGTGCCGAAGCCCAGGTCCAGGATCCGGTCGACGAGGCTCTTGCCGTCGTCGCCGGAGGCGGGCGCGGCCTCGTCGTCGCCGCCGGAGGTCTCCTCCTCGGCGACCGGTGCGGCGGGCGCGTACTGGGTGACCGTGCCGAACGAGCCGTCGTTGTCCTCTGAGGCGAGGGTGATGAAGTTGCCGTCGGCGTCGTAGGTGAGGCCCTCGGCCTGGCCGGAGTCGGCGACCGGCGTCGCCACGGGCTCCCCGCCCAGGGCCGCGAGCACGTCACCGCCCTCGACGGTCCACTCGTAGACGTTGCCCTCGGTGCGCAGCGCGACCTTCGAGCCGTCGGCGTTCAGTGCGCCGCCGGAGACCGTGCCGCCGTCGGGGAGGGCGACCGTGCCGACCTCGTCGAGCGGGGTGTTCTCGGGCTGGTTGTCCCCGGAGGTCGAGTAGAGCGTGGCCTCGCCTGCGTCAGCGGTGACGAACAGCGGCTTCTTGCCCGGCAGGAGCAGGAACGTGCCGACGTCCTGGGGCCCGTCGGGGAAGACGTAGCGCCAGACCGCGCTGTTGGCGAGGTCGTTCAGGTCGAGCTGGTTCAGGGTCAGCCACTCGCGGTTGGCGCCGTCGCCGATGTCCCCGACCCACAGGAACTCGCCGCCGTCGTCGTCGAGGACCAGCGCCTGCGGGTCGCGGGGCTGGTGGTCGATCCACGCCTCGTCCGCGGGGCGCACGTTGCAGTCCGCGCCGGTCCGGTCCACCGACAGGGTCGCGTCCTGCTCGGTGCCGCCGGACACGATCCACCAGCCGTCGCCGTCAGCGGCGGCGGCGATGCCCGCGGGGGCCTGAGTGCCGTGGAGATTGCACAGCACCTCGCCGCCGGACTCTTCATCCTGGGCGAAGACGGGGGACGCGGCCGTGGCCAGGACCAGCACTCCGGCCGTCCCGGCGACGAGCCGCGCAGGCAGGGGCCGACGGCCCACACGGCGCTCTCGCATCACGCAAGTGTTCCAGAACACGCCATGTCAGCGCGGGGACCCCCATGAGACATGTTCAGGACCACTGCGATTCAGTCCTTTTCCAGGACGAACGCTCGCAATTCACCGGCCAGCCGGTCGTCAACACGGGCCGTGATGACCGTGCCGTCACCTCGGTGTTCAGTGGTGAGCACCTCGCCGCGCGACCGCAGCCGCGACACGAGATCGCCTCTGACGTAAGGGATGCAGACCGTCAGCTCCGTGTCCGGCTGCGGCAGCGCCTGCTCGATCGCGTCACGGAGCTTGTCGATCCCCTCACCCGAGTGCGCCGACACGAACACCGCGTCGGGCCAGTCCGAGCGCAGCTGGAGCATCGTGTCCGGGTCGACCAGGTCGAGCTTGTTGACCACGACCAGCTCCGGGATCTCCTCGGCGCCGACCTCGGCGAGCACCTCGCGGACCGCCTCGGCCTGGCCGAGCGGGTCCGGGTGCGAGCCGTCGATCACGTGGACCACCAGGTCCGACTCGGCGACCTCTTCGAGGGTCGAGCGGAACGCCTCCACGAGCTGGTGCGGCAGGTGCCGCACGAAGCCGACCGTGTCGGTCACCGTGTACTCCCGGCCCTCGGCCGTGCGCGAGCGCCGCGTCGACGTGTCGAGGGTCGCGAACAGGGCGTCCTGCACCAGGATGCCCGCGCCCGTGAGCGCGTTGAGCAGGCTCGACTTCCCGGCGTTCGTGTACCCGGCGATCGCCACGCCCGGCACCCGGTTGCGGGTGCGCGAATCGCGCTTCGTCTCGCGGGTGACCGTGAGCTTCGCGAGCTCCCGGCGCAGCTTCGCGACCTTCGCGCGGATGCGCCGCCGGTCGGTCTCCAGCTTCGTCTCACCGGGGCCGCGCAGGCCCACGCCGCCGTTGGAGCCGGCCCGGCCGCCCGCCTGGCGGCTCATCGCGTCGCCCCAGCCGCGCAGACGCGGCAGCAGGTACTGGAGCTGCGCCAGCTCGACCTGGGCCTTGCCCTCGGCGCTCTTCGCGTGCTGCGCGAAGATGTCGAGGATCAGCGCCGTGCGGTCGATGACCTTCACGTTCACGGCCTTCTCAAGGGCGATCAGCTGGCCCGGTGACAGCTCGCCGTCGGCGATCACGGTGTCGGCGCCCAGCGCCTCGATGGTGTCCTTCAGCTCCTTGACCTTGCCGGAGCCGATGAACGTGCCCGCGTCGGGCTTGGAGCGGCGCTGGATCAGGCCGTCGACGACCTCGGAGCCCGCGGTCTCCGCGAGCTGCGCGAGCTCGTCGAGGGAGTTCTCGGCGTCCTCGATGGTGCCCTCGGTCCAGACGCCCACCAGGACGACGCGCTCCAGGCGCAGCCGCCGGTACTCGGCGTCGGTGACGTCTTCGAGCTCCGTGGAGGCGACACCGGCGACGCGCCGCAGCGCCTGGCGCGCCTCCAGGTCCAGTTCGCCCGTCGAGGGGGCGTCGGAGGAGAAGTCTTCTCGGGTGTTCTCAAAAGGTTCGTGCATCACCACAAGCTTGACACGCGCCGCCCCCGGAGGCGAGCCGATATCGCGCACAGCGAACGGCGTCGATCCCTGCCGCTCCGGGGCGCTGTGGCGGGGCCCCGGCCCAGCGCAGGGCCCAGGCGGCGGCGTCCCGAACAGTGGCATCATTCAAGCATCCGGCAACTGGTCCACAACGAAGTGCACATCAAAGGAGCGGCATGAGCACTGCCCGTCTTCCCAGCGCAGGGTTCTCGATCACCGTCCGGCTGGCCCTCTCGGCCGACCCGGGCGCCGCGGGACGCCTCGCCACCGTCGTAGGCCAGGCCGGGGCCATCGTCACCGCACTCGACGTCGTCGGCTCCGACAACAAGCGGATGACCGTCGACCTCACCTGCGACACCTCCGACGCCTCGCACGCCGAGCAGGTCACGCACATCCTCGAATCCATGCCGGACTTCGACGTCAAGAAGGTCTCCGACCGCACCTTCCTCATGCACCTCGGCGGCAAGATCGAGGTCGCCCCCAAGGTGCCCCTGCGCAACCGCGACGACCTGTCCATGGCGTACACCCCCGGCGTCGCCCGCGTCTGCATGGCCATCGCCGAGAACCCCGACGACGCCCGCCGCCTCACCATCAAGCGCAACACCGTCGCCGTCGTCACCGACGGCTCCGCCGTCCTCGGCCTCGGCAACATCGGCCCCGCCGCCGCGATGCCCGTCATGGAGGGCAAGGCGGCCCTGTTCAAGAAGTTCGGCGACGTCGACGCCTGGCCGGTGTGCCTCGACACCCAGGACACCGACGAGATCGTCAACATCGTCGCCGCCCTCGCCCCCACCTACGGCGGCATCAACCTGGAGGACATCGCCGCCCCCCGCTGCTTCGAGATCGAGGCCCGCCTGCGCGAGCGCCTCGACATCCCCGTCTTCCACGACGACCAGCACGGCACCGCGATCGTCGTCCTCGCCGCCCTCACCAACGCCCTCCGCGTCGTCGGCAAGGAGTTCAAGGACGTGCGCGCCACCGTCGTCGGCTGCGGCGCCGCCGGGACCGCGATCATGCGGCTGCTGGAGAAGGCCGGCATCGGCGACATCATCCCCGTCGACCGCGACGGCGCCCTGCACTCCGGCATGGAGTGCGAGAACGAGACGTGGAAGTGGCTCGGCGAGCACTTCAACAAGGGCGACTACTCCGGGGACCTCTCCGGCGCGGTCGAGGGCTCCGACATCTTCATCGGCGTGAGCGCCCCGAACATCCTCAAGGGCTCCGACGTCGCGAAGATGGCGAAGGACCCGATCGTGTTCGCGCTGGCGAACCCGGACCCGGAGATCTCCCCCACCGAGGCGGCCCGGTACGCGGCGATCGTGGCGACCGGCCGGTCGGACCAGCCGAACCAGATCAACAACGTGCTCGCCTTCCCCGGCGTGTTCCGCGGGCTCCTCGACGCGCAGGCCCGCGACTGGAACGACGACGCCGCGCTCGCGGCGGCCACGGCCATCGCCGACTGCGTCGGCGAGGACAAGGTCAACGCGACCTACATCGTCCCGAGCGTCTTCGACCCGAACGTGGCCCCGGCGGTCGCGGCGGCGGTCAAGCGCGTGATGCGGTAGTCGGTCACCCGCCCGGGTGACACGACGACGATGAGGGCCGGTTTCTGTCGCACCCCCGCGGCAGAGTCGGCCCTATCCTCTTCCCCTGGGAGGGTGGGGGTTAGGGATGGAACTACTACTAGCCCGCCCACCCACGCCCTTCGGGCGGCGCGCGCCCGCCACTACAGCCGGAAGGCGCCCTCGGCGACGATCACGGCCGGGCCCGTCATGAACAGGGTGTCCGCGGTGACCTCGATCGTGAGGGTCCCGCCGGGGACGTCCACTCTGCACACGCCCGTGTCGAGCCCGGCGTGGCGCAGGGCGACCGCGCCGACGGCGCACGCGCCCGTGCCGCAGGAGGCGGTCTCGCCGACGCCGCGCTCGTGGACGCGCATGCGCACGTGCGGGGCGGTGCCGGTCACGAACTCGACGTTCACGCCGTCGGGGAACAGCGCCGCGTCGTAGCGCGGCTGGTGGAACAGCTCCAGGGCCTCCAGCTCGGCCTCGTCCCCGAGGTGGCACACCAGGTGCGGGTTCCCCATCGAGACGGCCTGGCCGGGCCACGTGAAGCCCTCCACCGACGCCTGCGAGACCGCGCCGAACTCGGCCGCGCCCATGTCGACGCGCAGCTCATCCCCCGCCACCGTCACGGTCTTGATCCCGGCGCGGGTCGCCACGGCGACCTCCGGGCCCTCCGCGAGGCCCTTGTCGAGGAGGTAGCGCACGAAGACGCGCACGCCGTTGCCGCACATCTCGGCGATCGAGCCGTCGGCGTTCCGGTAGTCCATGAACCACTCGGCGACCGGGTCCTCGGAGGGGACCACGCGCAGCAGGCCGTCGCCGCCGATGCCGAAGCGGCGGTCGCACAGCAGCGCGACCTGGGCGTCCTTCAGCGGCAGGGCGTCCTCGGGGTCGGGCACGATCACGAAGTCGTTGCCGGTGCCGTGCCCTTTGGCGAACTCGATGGTGGTCACTTGGCAATTGTGCCCCACCGCCCCCGCGCTAGCCTTGTGCCGTGACACAGACGACCGACGCCGGGCCCCTCGCCGAGCTGAAAGCGAAGTTCCCCAACGGGGTGTGGACGACCCGCGCGAACGCGCGGCTCCAGGACGCGCTCATCGAAGGGTCGGGCCTCGGCCGCCTCCAGGCCGCGGTCGGCTGGGCCGCCCGCATGCAGGCCACCGACGACCCCGAGCCGTTCACGGCGCCGCGGATGCTCCTGTTCGCGGGCGGGTACCCCGAGAACTGGGACGCCGGCGACTACGCGCCCGTCGACGAGCAGGCCGCGGCCCTCGAACGCGGCGAGGGCCCCCTCGCCGAGCAGGCCGCCCGCTCCGGGCTGCCGCTCACGGTCGTCCGCACCGGCGCCAGCGAGGGCCGCGAGGGACCGCTCCTCGACGACACGGAGCTGAACGAGGCGCTGCGCCTCGGCCGCGAGACCGCCGACCGCGCGATCGACGAAGGCGCCGACGTGCTCCTCATCTCCGGGCTCGGCGCGGGCGCGGTGACCGCGTCCGTCGCGGTCTGCTCGTTCATCGCGAAGGACGAGATCACCAACTTCCAGCCGCAGCTCCACGCCCCCGGCGGCTCGGTCTTCGACGCCGCGTGGATGGGCCGCGTCTCGGCCCTGCGCGACCACCTCGCGTTCAACCGCGGCTTCAAGCGCAGCCCGCAGGAGCTCATCGCGCGCCTCGGCGGCGCCCAGCTCGGCGCGATGGCCGCCGCGATCTTCACCGCGGCCACGCGTTCGACGGCGATGCTCGTCGACGGCCCGGCCGCGGTCGCCGCGGTCATGCTCGCCCGCGACTTCGGCCTGGCCGCCCCCAAGTGGTGCTACGCCCCGAACCGCTCCGCGCACCCGGTCGTCGTCAAGCTCGCCAAGCAGGCCGGCCTCGCCGACGACCTCGCGTTGGACCTCGACCTGCCCGACGGCACCGCGCTCCCGCTCGGCTGGGACCTGGTCCAGACGAGCCTGCGGATCTCCCGGTCGCTCCCCATGCCCGTCAAGGAGGAGCCGGAGCCCGAGCCGAACGAGCCGGTCGTCGGCGGCATCGGCCCTGTCCCGACGCCCGAGGCGAGCGAAGCGGCCCTTGAGGAAGGCGCCGAGAACTCCTAAGAGACGCATGCGAAACGGCCGCGCCCGTTCCCGGGCGGGGCCGTTTCCTTGCGCTCAGGACGCGGCGTCCTCGGGCACCGGCTCCGCATCGCGGGCCGGGCGGCGGGACCAGTACCCGGCCAGGAGCGAGCCGGAGATGTTGTGCCACACCGAGAACACCGCGGCGGGCAGGGCCGCCACGGGGTTGAAGTGCGCGGTCGCCAGCGCCGCGGCGAGCCCGGAGTTCTGCATGCCGACCTCGATGGAGACGGCGCGGCGGCTGGTGACCGGGAGGCGGCCGAGCTTCGCGAGGGCGTAGCCGAGGCCGAGGCCGAACCCGTTGTGGAGGACGACGGCGAGCAGCACAAGCGCGCCGACTTCGAGGAGGGCGTCGGCGCTGCCCGCGACGACGGCCATCACGACGAGGGTGATGCCGACGACCGACACGAGCGGCAGGGCGTCGATGACCTTCTCGACGAAGCGGGTCGCGAAGCGGCGCAGGAGGAGTCCGACGACGACCGGGACGAGCACGATCTGGAGGATCGAGACGAGGAGGGCCCCGGCGTCGACGGGCAGGAACTCCCCGGCGAGCCACAGCACCAGGACCGGGGTGAGGAGCGGCGCGAGGAGGGTGGAGACGGAGGTCATCGCCACCGACAGTGCGGTGTCCCCTTTGGACAGGTAGACCATGACGTTGGAGGCGGTGCCGCCGGGCGCGGCGCCGACGAGGATCATGCCGACGGCGAGCATCGGCTCCATGTCGAAGGCGCGGGCGAGGCCGTAGCCGACCAGGGGCATGACCAGGTACTGGGCGATGACGCCGAGGATCACGGGCCAAGGGCGGCGGCCGATGATCGTGAAGTCGGCGGGCCGCAGCGTCATGCCCATGCCGAGCATGATGATCATGAGCAGGTAGGTGACGATGCCGCCGAGCGGCGCGAAGGTGCCGGGCGTGGCGAAGGCGAGCGCGGCGGCGGCGAGGACGATGGCGGGCAGCCAGGTGCCGGTGAAGGCGCTGATGCGTTGGATCATCGGGGACCGTTTCTGTTGTGCGGGGGCGGCGCACGGTCCTCCGGTGGGGCGGGAGGGGCGGTCGGGCCGGGCCGGTCGCAGACACTCTACTCGAATGCCGCGTATCGGCCCGTTTTCGATCTCAGCATGCGGATGCGCGGGCGGCCCAGCCGCCCGCGCAACAGAAACGGTCAGTCGTTGATCGCGCGCAGCACGGGCTTCGACGTGAGGGCGGCCGTGAGTGCCGCTGATGCCGCGATGGCCTCGCTGGTCACGGTGAACACGGCCTCCTCGCCGGGGATGAGCGTGAGGAGCGCCTTGTCGACCGTCGCGGCCGGGTCGAGGCGGTCGGGGAAGAGACACAGGTCGCGCAGCACGGTCTCGGCGGTGACCTTCACTTCGACGCCGCCGGGGACGGGCCTGGTCTCGGCCGTGAACTCGGCGGTGGGCCAGTCCATGTCCTTGTCCTCCTTGGTGAACCAGGTCGCGCGCGGGAAATCCTCGCGGCCGGTCACCAGGAACTCGCCGGGCTTGGGGGCGACCTCGCCGGTGAGGACGAGTTCGGCGGTGTCGCGCGCCGCGACGCCGATGGTCAGGAGCGCGCGGCCGTTGATGCGGCCCTGCGGCGTGCACTTCCAGAAGCCCACGACCGAGCCCCACGGCTTGTCGGAGTCGTTGACGAGCACCAGTTTCACGCCGTCGCCCTCGGGCTGGAACGTGGCGATCCGGTCAGCGTAGGCGTCCTTGAGGGCGTACCAGAGCGGCTTGAGGCGCTCCTCGCCGTCGATCGCGGCCCACGAGGTCACCGGCCAGCAGTCGTTGAGCTGCCACACGACCGAGCCGGTGCAGTACGGCTGGAGCGACCGGAAGTGCTCGATGCCGAGGCGCACGGCCCTGGCCTGGTTCACCTGCGTGAAGTACAGCCAGTCGTCGAAGTCGCGCACGGGCGGCAGGTGCGCGTCGAGGCCGCGCTGGAGTTTCACCTGTCCGTCGGCGGCCTTCTGGTGCCACAGCATGTTCGGGGTCTCGGCTCGGAGCGGCTCGTCGGTCGTCATGCGCCGCACCGTGGCCCACGTCGGCGGCGCCTGGTAGCCGAACTCGGCGACGAACCGCGGCCTCCAGTCCCGGTAGTGCGCGTAGTCTTCCCGGTTCCACACGTCCCAGATGTGGACCGATCCGTGGGCCTGCTCGTTCGGGTGCAGTTCGCGCGCACCGGAGTAGGGGCTGCCGGGCCAGTACGGGCGAGTGCCGTCCACTTCGGAGACGAGCTTCGGGAGCAGGTCGTGGTAGTACCCGGCGCCCCAGGTCAGATCGCCGAGCGGCTCCTGCCAGTCCCAGTCGTGCCAGCCCCAGAGGTTCTCGTTGTTGCCCGTCCACGTCACCAGGCTCGGGTGCGGGGCGAGGCGGGCGAGGTTGTCGCGGGCCTCGGCCTCGACCTCCGACCAGAACGGCTCCTCCTCCGGGTATGCGGCGCAGGCGAACAGGAAGTCCTGGCCGACCATGAGGCCGAGTTCGTCGCAGAGGCGGTAGAAGTCCTCGGACTCGTAGACCCCGCCGCCCCACACGCGGAGGTAGTCGATCCCGGCCGCGACGGCCTGGCGCAGCCGCCGCTCGATGCGCGCCGGGTCGATGCGGCCGAACAGGGCCTCGTCGGGGATCCAGTTGACGCCCTTGACCCACACGGGGCGGCCGTTGATCTTCAACTGGTAGGGGCGGCCGTCCTCGTCGGGCTCGGTGTCGAGCTCGACCTTGCGGAAGCCGATCCGGTGCGACCAGGAGTCGAGCTCCTCGCCGCCCGAGCGCAGCGACACGGCGGCGTCGTAGAGGAACTGGGCGCCGCGGTTGTGCGGCCACCACGCGCGCGGGTTCGGGACCTCGACGCGGGCCCGCGAGGCCCCCGTGCCCGCCGGAACGCGCACGGTCGTGGTCTGATCGCCTGCGGTGCAGACGAGTTCGAGGTCTGCGTCCCCGGCGCGCTGGAGGTCCACCGCGAACTCGACGACGCCCTTGACGGCGCCGTCGGCCACTTCGATCGACACGTGCGGCACGACTTCGGCGAGCCGCGCGGTCCGCCACGTCTCCAGGCGCACCGGCCGCCAGATCCCCACGCCCGCGAGGTTCGGGCCCCAGTCCCAGCCGAAGTTGCACGCGGCCTTGCGGATGAAGTTCCCCGGCTCCGGGTACGCGTTCGGCCGGTCCCCCAGGCGCTCGCGCTGCGCCTCCGCGTACGTGTACGGCGCGGTGAACGCCACTTCGAGTTCGTTGGCGCCCTCCCGGATCGCGGCGCGGGCGTCGAAGCGGTAGCGGCGGTGCATGTTCGCGGTCTCGCCCACGGCGGCGCCGTTGAGCGAGACGCGCGCGACCGTGTCGAGCCCGTCGAAGGCCAGGTCCACCCCGTCCCAGTCCCCGCCCTCGAAATCGAAGCTGGTCCGGTAGGTCCAATCGTGGCGGCCGACCCAGGCGAGCTCATGCTCCGCTTGGTCGGTGTACGGGTCGCCGACGAGGCCCGCGGCGAGGAGGTCCGAGACCACCTCCCCGGGCACCGCCGCCGGGATCGCGGTGACGGCGAGCGGCGCCCCGGGGTCCCCGGTGACGGTCCAGCCTTCGTGCAGGGTTCGCTTGGCGCTCAATGAAGCTCCTAGTCCTATGCCTTGATTCCGGAGAGGGCGTTGCCGTAGGTGGCGCGCTCCTGAACGAGGAGAACACGACAGTCGGCAGCGTAGCTCGCGCCCGCTCCGGCTGAACCGCGTAAGCGCCCCGGACCGGCGCGCCCGCACGGGCCCGGTCGGTCCGTTGACGCCGCCGCGGCCGGTTTGAAATGATGCATGTCGATACATTGAAGAACTCGGCTGAACCGGTTCACCGCCGCCGGGCGCTCCAGCCCCCCGGCAGCCGCCCCCGATCACCCCCGAGAGGACCGCCGATGACCAGGCGCGTGACCATCGCCGACATCGCCGCCGCGGCGGGCGTGTCGAAGGGCGCGGTGTCCTACGCGCTCAACGGCAGGCCCGGGGTCTCCGAGGCAACGCGCGCGAAGATCCTGGCGATCGCCGCCGAAATGGGCTTCGTCCCCAACCGGGCCGCCCGGTCGCTGTCGGTGTCCTCAGCGCAGGCGGTCGGCATCGCGCTGCGCCGCTCGGCCCGCACGCTCGGCATCGAGCCGTACTTCATGGAGCTCATCAGCGGCATCGAGGCGACGCTCTCGGCCGGGTCGTTCGGGCTGACGCTCCAGATCGTCGACACCGTCGAGGAGGAGCTGGAGGTCTACCGGCGCTGGTGGGCCGAGCGCCGCGTCGACGGGGTCCTCATGTGCGACGTCGGCACCGAGGACCGGCGGCTCGGCTTCGTGGCCGACCTGGGGCTGCCCGCGGTGGCCGTGGGCGGGCCGATCGAGGGCGCGCGCCTCCCGGCGGTCTGGCACGACGACGCCGAGCCGTGCCGCGAGATCCTGGGGTACCTGCACGCCTTGGGCCACAGGCGGATCGCGCGGGTCGCCGGGTTCGCGCACCTGCTGCACACCGGGATCCGCGACAACGCCTACGCCGAGACCGCGGCCGGGCTGGGCCTGGAGTCGATGGAGACGTTCCACAGCGACTACACCGGCGAGCAGGGCGCGCGCATCACCCGGCGGCTCCTGTCCTCGGCCGGGCGCCCCACCGCGGTCATCTACGACAACGACGTTATGGCCGTGGCCGGACTCGGCGTCGCGCACGAACTCGGCATCGACGTCCCCGGGCGGCTGTCCATAGTGGCGTGGGACGACTCGCCGCTGTGCCGCCTCACCCACCCCGCACTCACGTCCCTGACCCGCGACATCAGCGCCTACGGCTCGCAGTGCGCCGAGGCGCTCCTGTCGGTCATCGGCGCCGAACCGGACGCCGACCGCACTTTCTCGGTTCAGTGCCGGCCCGCGCAGCTCTCCCCGCGCGCCTCCACCGGACCGGCGCGGGCCTGAAGCCGCATCCGGCATCGCCGCTGCAAGGGGAAATCCGAAGCACGTCTTGAACCCCATCGATATTTATGGTTCTCTATGTGAAGGTCGGTCTGAACCGATTCACCTCTCACCCGAACCTACAGATGGGATCACCATGGAACACGGCACGACCGACGCCGCCCCGGCACGGCGTCGGATGCGCAGATGGCTCATGGCCGTACTGGCCGCGACAGCGCTCGCCTTCGGCGGCCTGTGGCAGCTCGTCCCGGCGGGCGCCCAGCAGGGCGGCTTCTCGATCGACGGCACGCAGCTCATCGACGCGAACGGCAACCCGTTCATCATGCGCGGCACCTCCCACCCCGACGTCTGGTACGAAGGCGAGTTCGCCAGCTACGGCGAGATCTCCGACCTCGGCGCGAACACCGTCCGCGTCGTCCTCGGCTCCGGCCAGCGCAACTGGGGCGTCTCCACCGCCGCGCGGGTCCAGCAGATCGTCGACGAGTGCAAGGCGCAGCGCCTGATCTGCATGCTCGAAGTCCACGACACCACCGGCTACGGCGAGGAGTCGGGCGCGGCCACCCTGGATCAGGCCGTGACCTTCTGGCAGGGCCTGTTCAGCGTGCTCGACGGCGAGGAGGCGTACGTCCTCATCAACATCGGCAACGAGCCGGTCGGCAACACCAACCCGCAGCAGTGGACGCAGCAGACCGTGGACGCGATCGAGCGGATGCGGTCCATCGGCTTCGAGCACACGCTCGTCGTCGACGCCCCGAACTGGGGCCAGGACTGGCAGAACGTCATGCGCGACAACGCGGAGACCGTCGCGGCCGCGGACGAGGACGGCAACACGCTGTTCTCGATCCACATGTACGCGGTCTACTCGAACCCGCAGACGGTCATCGACTACTTCGACGCGTTCGAGGAGATGAACCTGCCGCTCATCGTCGGCGAGTACGGCGACACCTTCCAGGGCCAGACGGTCGCGTGGGAGACCATCCAGTCGGAGGCGCAGGCCCGCGGCATCGGGTGGCTGGCGTGGTCCTACTCGGGCAACACCGGCGGCGACCTCGACCAGACCACCAGCTTCAACCCGTCGGCGCTGACGACGTGGGGCCAGCGGGTCTTCACCTCCGCGAACGGCATCCAGAACACGGCCGAGCGGGCCACGGTCTTCGGCGACGACCCGGACCCGACCGACCCGACCACCTCGCCTTCGGAGAACCCGACCACCGGCGGGCCCTCGGACGGCGACTGCACGGCCGTGATCGGCGTCGTCAACGACTGGGGCTCGGGCTGGCAGGGCAAGGTCACGGTGACCGCCACCGGCGCCGCCCTGGACGGCTGGCGGCTCACCTGGACGTGGGCGGGCTCGACCCGGATCACGTCCTCGTGGAACGCCGCGATCACCAGCTCGGGAGCGGGCGTCACCGCCTCCGACGTGGGCTGGAACGGCACGGTCGCCTCGGGGCAGAGCCGCGAGGTGTTCGGCTTCATCGGGTCCACCCCGGCGGCGACGCCGACGGTGACCTGCGAGGCGATCTAGAGCGGCACCTAGTGCCGCGATGAACGGCGGAGGCCGCCGGACCCTGCGGTCCGGCGGCCTCTGCTTCGCTTCTGAGTGAATTCAGCCGTTCTTGGTCGGGAGCTGGAACTTGCCCACCCCGCCCTTCGGCATCTGCGAGCGGACCTTCGACTTCTTGTCGCCGATCGACTGGTGCCCGGCCTTGCCGGTCTTCTTGCCGCGGGCCAGCGCCCGGCGCTCCTCGCGGTTGAGCGGCGCGTCGTCGGCGGCGTCCTGCTGCGGTTCGGGAGTTTCAGTCATGCGGATCCCCTTCTCGGGTCGAGCTTGAAGAGACGTGAGCGCGAAACGGAGCGTTGCTCGACGTCTCATGGCCTGGCTTCCAGCGGAAGCCGCACTCATCGTGGTCGGCCGGTCGGCGCTCGCGCCCACAGCGGCCGTATCTCTTCTAAAGGATCATGCCGCTCACTCTAGCGCCCTCCCGCCGCGGACACAACGCCCTTTCCGCCCGCGCCCGCGGTGACTACGCTCATACGCATGGCACAGGCCCCTTCTCCGGTGAAACTCGCGCGCGTCCGCACCGTCGCGCAGGACGCGATGCGCGGCGCGCGGTGGTGGACGCTCCTCGACCTGGAGAAGACGCTGCGCGCGGACGCGGAGTTCTGGCGGGACCTCTGGGCGCCGTCGCTCGCGATCGCGGCCCACAAGGTGGGGCTCAAGGGCGCCCGGGCGACGCTCGACGAGGCGATCGACGCCGGGTTCCACCAGACGGACCTGTTCGAGCCGGAGCTGTCGGCGGCGTTCGGGAAGGACCCGGACTGGGCGCGGGTCCTGGAGCGCGCCAAGGCGAACGTCCCGGCGCCGCCGCTGCGGATCACCGCGTGGCCCGAGCCGGGGGCGGGGGCGCCGCTGCGCCTGGACCGCATCGAGGCGCACCGGGAGGGCCAGCTCGCGTCCCGGCTCCCGCGGCCGAGCGAGGGCGCGTGGCAGACCGCGCGGGACCTGCTGGCGTGGACGTCGGCGCTGTGGCGGCACGCGAACGCGCGGATCAACGCGGGCGACGCGGTCGACGTGCTGGAGCAGGTCGCGCTCGGCGCGCGGTACTCGTGCGTGGAGTACTCGATCGTGCTCGCGCAGGGCCTGAACGCGCTGCGCATCCCGGCGCGGCGGGTGTGGCTGCGGCGCGGGGACTACCACGACGGGGTCGGGCAGGGGCACGCCGTCGCCGAGGCGTGGATCGACGACCTGGACCGGTGGGTGCTCCTGGACGGGCAGCACGGCGCGTACTGGGCCGACGAGGACGGGCGGCCGCTGAGCCTCCCCGAGCTCCAGGCCCGCGAGCGGCCCGCGCGGCCCGTGCACGTGGGGCCGCGGCAGGCGATCCAGGACCCGGCGCTGTGGTGGGCGTACTTCGCGCACGCGTCGGTGACGGGCGCGGCGTGGGCGCCCGAGGGGTTCGTGCCGGTGTTCCAGGAGGGCGGGGTGCTGCCGACCGAGCGGCTGCTGCGCGAGTCCGCGGGGGCGTACCCGCGGCTGTCGGACGTCGCGGTCGGCGTGGTCGCCCAGGACGGCGCGCCCGCGGTGCGCATCAGGCCCGAGCACCCGTACGCGGTCGGCGGGGTGTGGAACGGCGAGCCGATCGCGGCGCCGCCGAAGGACGCCGAGCGGCGGTTCACGCGGGCCCTGGACCGCGAGCCCGGCGAGTACAAGGCGGACTTGGCGGCGCTGACGCCTTACGGGCCCTTGGCGAGTCGTGAGCTGCGCTGGACCGCGGCCTGACGGCCGCGACGCACGTCACGACCCGATCGGGTGACGGCGCGGGCCCGGAATGTCGGTCCAGGTCGGGAGGGTGGGAGGTAGAACTACCCACCCAGCGGGTGGGCAGAGCCCGCCCCGCCGTCGCGGCCGATCTCCTCGCCCGCCTGGTCCGCCCCCGGTCCCGTTGCCGGACGGTTTCGCGGGCGGAACGATCCGAAGTATTCTCTAGTATTCCGATGGGATTACTGCTATCTTCGATTCATGAAGCCCGCCAACGCACTCGCACAGCGGCGCGAAGTCGACCAGATGCGCGTCGCCAGCGCCCTCTGTCGCTGAGACCTCCGCCGGTCCGCGCCAGGCCGTTCCTCCCCTGCGACGCCTCCCGGACCGGCGGGCCACTCCCCCTCTTCCGGCGCCGATCACGCCGCTGCGGATCGTCCGCGCCCCGAATCACCGTTCCCCGCCTTCAATCCCACCGCACCGCAAGGAGACCCATGTCCTCCACCCGCACCTCCATATCCCGCCGCGCCGTCCTCGCCGCCGCGCCCATCGCCGCCACCGGGGCCGCGATCGGCATCGCCGCGCCCGCGGCCGCTCACGGCCACGGCGCGGCCGTCCTCGGCTGGTTCGACGCCACCGACGCCGCCGTCACCGCGGCGCCCGCCGCCACCCAGGTCACCAACAGCCGCACCTGGGCCATCGCGTGGCTCGCCGCGGCCCGCGCCGTGCGCCGCGTCCCCCACGGCGTCAACGCGGGCCACTACCGCGAGGCCGCGCTCGCGGCCGCGGTCCACCGGGCGCTGTACGCGCTCGCGCCGACCCAGCAGGCGGCCCTGGACGACGCGCTGGAGGCCGCGCTCGCCCGCGTCCCCGACGGGCGGGCCAAGCGCAAGGGCGTCGCCGCGGGCGTCGAGCGCGCCGACGACCTGCTCGAAGAACGCGCCGGCGACGGCCTCGACCCGGCCTCGGTGAACGCTCCGTTCACGCCCCCGGCCGCCGCGCCGGGCGTGTGGCAGCCGACGCCGCCCGCGTTCGGGCCCGCGGCCCAGGCGGGCACCCGCTTCGCCGTGCCGTTCGCGCTCGACAGCGCCGACCAGTTCCGCCTCGACGCGCCCCCGGCGCTCGGCACGCCGCAGTACCGCGCCGACCTCGACGAGGTGTACGCGTACGGGGGCCTGAACAGCACCGCGCGCACGCAGGCGCAGACCGACACCGCGCAGTTCTGGCTCGGCTCCTCGTTCACGCTGTACAACCCGGTGCTGCGGGCGGCCCTGGAGCACCACTCGGGGTCGCTGCGCGAGCAGGTGGAGCTGGTGGCGCTGTTCCACGTCGCGTCGGTCGACACGCAGATCGCCACGTCGGACTCGAAGTACGCGCACCTGTGGTGGCGCCCGGTCACCGCCATCGCGGGGGCCGTCGAGGATGGTGACCCCGCCACCGTGCAGGACCCGTCCTGGACGCCCCTCCACACCACGCCCTCGCACCCGGACTACCCGAGCGGGCACAACACCTACTCCGGATCGGCCGAGGAGGTGCTCACGCAGCTCGTCGGCGACGGGCCGGGCGCGGCGTTCACGATCCCGAGCCCGACCGCCCCGGGCGTGACCCGCACGTACACCACGTGGCACCCGCTGACCACCGAGAACACCGACGCGCGCGTGTGGTCGGGCATCCACTCGCGCTCGGCGGACCTCGCGGGCGTGGAGCTGAGCCGGAACGTCGCGGCCTTCGTCCTCACCCGCGCCGGGGACCTCCTGGCCTAGCAGAACTTCGCTCCTGAGGAGTCGGGCGCCCCGGCCGAGTGCAGACGGCCGGGGCGCCCGTCTTGCTGCGCCCCTTGGGAACTCGCGCGCCGGGCATACCCGCCCGGGGCACTTAATATTGACGTTTGACAATGTATTGACAGGCAAACGCTCACACGGTAGGTTTGCTCCAATTCCCTCAAATCCATCCCCGCGCCAAAGTCCCGGCGCTCCCCCGAACGAACCGCCAGATCCATCCGACGGGCAGGCGATTCATGATTGGGAGCGCTCCCCTGGGCGAAGACCCCCGGCTCCCGGCTCGTCGGCGGGTCTTCGCCCTTCGCCTACCGAAGGGCTTCGTCGAGGATGTACCGCTCGGCGTCGAGCAGCCGCAGGTCCCGCGCCGGACGGCGCAGGTGCCCCTTCTGGACGATCCGCTCGAACGCGGGGTCGCCCGCCTGGGCCATGCGGCGGATGCCCTCGATGTGGTCCACGATCCGCTTGCGGATGACCTTGATGAACCGCTGGCGGTCCCGGTCGGAGAGCCCGTACGCGTCGGCGAACATCCGCAGCCGCCGCGCCCGGTCGGGCTTCTTCCAGCCCAAGGTGATCGAGTCGCGGTCGGTGAAGATCGGGACCCACGTCCACGCCGCGTACGCGACGTCGTAGATCCGCGCCCCCGGGCTCGCCAGGTCGAAGTCGATGAGCGACAGCGTCCCGTCGGGCCGCCACACCACGTTGTGCGGCGCGGCGTCGTGGTGGCAGATCACCTCGGTGTCGGGCGGCGGCGGCCCGAAGGACCGCCAGGTCGCGCCCGGCGGCGGCCGGAAGCCGTACTGCGCGTCGTGGTACATGCGCAGCATCTTCGCGACCGCGCTCATGGTCTCGTCGGTGGTCCAGTGCGGCGCGAGCGGGTACTTGCCCGGCTCGCCCTCCACGAAGGACAGCACCTCGCGCGCGTGCTCGTCGACGCCCAGCACCCGCGGCGCGCCCGTGAACCCGGCGCCCTCCAGGTGCCGGAGCAGCGCGTGGACCGCGGGGGTCCAGGGTCCGGTGTTCCGGCGGACCGTGTCGCCCAGCCGGATGACCGTGCTCGTGTTGCCGCCAATAAGCGGAATCTCGTCTTGGCTCACCGGTCCCCGCTGTGCCCTTGCGCCTGCGTGCTGTGTCAGCTCTCGGCGCCGTCGACGAGTGCGTCGACGAACGCTCCGACCTCGAACGGGGCCAGGTCGTCCGGGCCTTCTCCGAGTCCGACCAGCTTAACCGGTACCCCCAACTGCCGCTGAACCGCGATCACGATCCCGCCCTTCGCGGACCCGTCGAGCTTGGTCAGCACGATGCCGGTCACCTGCACGACCTCGCCGAAGACCTTCGCCTGCTGGAGGCCGTTCTGCCCGGTGGTCGCGTCGAGCACCAGGAGCGTCTCCGCCACCGGGCCTTGCTTCTCGATGACCCGCTTGACCTTCCCGAGCTCGTCCATGAGCCCGGCCTTGTTCTGGAGGCGGCCCGCGGTGTCCACGAGCACCACGTCGGCGCCGTCGTCGGCACCGGCCTTCACCGCGTCGAACGCCACCGAGGCGGGGTCGGCGCCCTCGCCGCGGCGCACCACCTTCGCGCCCACGCGGGCGCCCCAGGTCTCCAGCTGCTCGGCGGCGGCGGCGCGGAACGTGTCGGCCGCGCCCATCACGACGGACTTGCCCTCGGCGATGAGCACCCGGGCGACGCGGCCGCAGGTCGTGGTCTTCCCCGAGCCGTTGACGCCGACCATGAGGATCACCGCGGGGCCCTCCCCGGAGGGCGCGGCGGTGGCGATGGACCGGTCGAGGTCCGGTTCGAGGACCGCGGTCAGCTCGGCCTTGAGCAGGCGCCGCAGCTCCTCGGGGTCGCGGGTGCCGAGGACCTTGACCTGCTCGCGCAGGCGCTCCACGACCGCGGTCGTGTCGTCCAGGCCGACGTCGGCGGTCAGGAGCGTCTCCTCGACCTCGTCCCAGACGCCGTCGTCGAGCTTGTCGCTCGCCAGGAGCGCCAGGAGGCCCTTGCCGAGCGCGTTGTTCGAGCGGGCCAGGCGCGAGCGCAGCCGCACCAGGCGGCCCGCGACGGGCTCGGGCGTCTCGACCGCCGGAGCGGCCGGCTTCGGCGCCTCAGCCGGAGTCTCGGCCTTCGGCGCGGCCTCGACCTGCGGTTCCTCGGCGGGAGCCTCGACGGCGGACTTCGAACGGCCGCGCACGGCGACCACCACACCGACGATGACGGCGACCGCGACGACGGCGGCGACCACCCAGATCCACAGGTTGTCCACAGGTAAGCCCTCCACGAGTTGACGATCGTCAACCACTGTACTGGGCTGCCCTTACTCCTCTTCGCGGGAGAACTTCTGGCTGATGACCTGCGTGACACCCGCGCGCATGGTGACCCCGTACAGCGCGTCGCCGATCTCCATCGTCCGCTTCTGGTGCGTGATGATGAGCAGCTGCGAGTTCTCCTGGAGCTGACGCAGCAGATCGAGCAGGCGCCCCAGGTTCACGTCGTCGAGCGCCGCCTCCACCTCGTCCATGAGGTAGAACGGGCTGGGGCGGGCGCGGAAGATCGCCACGAGCAGCGCCAGCGCGGTCAGCGACCGCTCCCCGCCGGACAGCAGCGAGAGCCGCTTGACCTTCTTGCCGGGCGGGCGGGCCTCGACCTCGACGCCGGTGCGCAGCAGGTCGTCCGGCTCGGTGAGCAGGATGCGGCCCTCGCCGCCGGGGAAGACGGTCTGGAAGACGTGCTCGAACTCGCGGGCGGTGTCGGCGAACGCCTCGGCGAACACCTGCTGGATGCGGTCGTCCACTTCCTTGACGACCGTGGTGAGGTCGGCGCGGGTCTTCTTGACGTCTTCGAGCTGCTCGCTGAGGAACTTGTACCGCTCTTCGAGGGCCGCGAACTCTTCCAGCGCAAGGGGGTTCACTTTGCCCAGGAGCTTCAGCTCGCGTTCGCCGCGGGCGGCGCGCTTCTCCATGAGGGGCCGGTCGAAGTCGGCCGGGAGCGGCTCGGGCTTCCCCTTCTCGGCCGCGGCGGCGATCTCGTCGGCGCTGGGCGGGACGGGCTGGTCGGGCCCGTACTCGGCGATGAGCGTCTCGATGTCGACGCCGAACTCGGCGCCGGCCTTCTCTTCGAGGGCCTCGATGCGCAGGCGCTGCTCGGCGCGGGCGACCTCGTCGCGGTGGGCCGCGGAGGTGATGCGTTCGAGTTCGGCGGCCGTGGCGGCGGCGCGGGTGCGCAGCTCGGTGAGGGCGGCTTCGCGGCGGGCCTGCTCGGCGGCGACGGTGTCGCGTTCGATGGCGGCGGCTTCGAGGGAGTCGGTGAGGCGCACGCCGGTCTCCTCGGCGGCCTCGGCGACGAGCGCGGCGACGGCGGCGCCGCGGGCGCGGGCGGCCCGGCGGGCCTCGGCGCGGGCGCGGGAGGCGCGCTCGGACTGGGCCTGGCGGGCGAGGGCGTCGGCGCGTCCGGCGAGCGCGGAGGCGCGCTCCTCGGCCGTGCGGACCGCGAGGCGGGTCTCCATCTCGTTCTGGCGGGCGGCGTCGAGCTGGCGGGAGAGGACGTCGCGCTCGTCGGTGGAGGGCTCCTCGATCTCCGGGAGCGATTCGAGTTCCTCAAGCTGCGCTTCGAGGTCGCCGAGTCCGGCGGTGTCGGCTTCGCGGGCCGTCTGGGCGCGGTCCTTGGCCTGGGCGAGGCGGGCGACCTCGGCTTCGGCGCTGCGGGCGGCGGCGCCGAGTTCGGCGAGGCGGCGGGCGACGACGCTGTGCGCGGCCTGGGCCTGGCGCTGGGCGCCGCGGACCTGCTCGGCGGCGGCCTCGGCTTCGGCGTGGGCCTCGCGGGCGGCGTCGAGCTGCTCGCCGAGCTGCGCGGCGAGGGATTCGGCGGCGATCTTCTTGTCCCGGGCCTCGTCGACGGCGGCCTGGATCTCGATGTAGGACTGGGCCTTCGCGGAGCCGCCGTGGGCGGTCGCGGCGCCGAGGACGTCGCCTGCGCGGGTGACGGCGGTGAGGTCGGGGTGGGTTTCGACGATGGCGCGGGCGGCGTCGAGGTCGTCGGCGACGACCATCCCGGCGAGCACGGCGCGCACGGTGGAGGCGAGCTCGGCGGGCGCGGAGACGGTGTCGGCGACCGGGAGGAGTCCACTGGGGACGGCCACGTGCGTCTGCGCACCGGCGATCAAGAAGCCGGCTTGCCCGCCGTCCTCGTCGCGCAGGAGGCGGATGGCCTCGGCGGCGGTGGCGGGGCCGGTGACGGCGATGGCGTCGGCGAGGCGCCCGAGCGCGGCGGCGAGGACCGGCTCGTAGCCGGGCCTGACGGTGAGGAGCGCGGCGACGGACCCGAGGACGCCGGGGACGGCGTCGTCGCGGGAGAGCAGGGCGGCGGCGCCGTCCTTGCGGCGCAGGCCGACGGCGAGCGCCTCTTCGCGGGCGGCCCACTGGGAGGCCTCGCGGTCGGCGTCGCGCTCGGCGGCCTGGAGGCGGTCGAGCTCGGCCTTCGCGGCGGCGGTGCGGGCCTTCGCTTCGGCGAGGGCCTCGTCGAACTCGGAGTCGGTCTCGACCGCTTCGCTCTCGGCCTCGGCCTCGGCGTGCGCCTCGGCGGCGGCCTCGGCGCGCTCCTTCGCCTCGGCGAGCGCGATGGAGGCGCGTTCGAGTTCCTCGGCGGCGGCCGCGGTGCGGGACTTGAGTGAGTCGACGCGTCCGCGCAGCGTCGCGAGGGCCTCGCGGCGCTCGGCGGCGGCCTTGACGGCGCCGACGATGCGCTGCTCGGCGTCGCTGAGCGCGGTCTCGGTCTCCTCGCGGGCCTCGACGGCGGCGGCGAGCCGCTCGGAGTCCTCGGCGATCCCCTCGCGCAGCTCGATCTCCTGCTCGCGGATGCGCTGGGCCTCGGTCTCCAGGACCTCGGGGTCGCGTCCGGCGCGGTCGTCCTGCTCCTCGGCGAGGTAGCGGCGGCGCTCGGCGGCGAGTTGCGCGGTGGACCGGAGCCGCTCGGCGACCGCTTGGAGGCGGTACCAGGTCTCCTGGAGGCGCGCGAGGCGCGGTTTGTCGGCGGCGTGCGCGGTCTCGACCTCGCCGACCTGCGCGGCGAGGCGCTCGTGCTCGTCGGCGAGGACGGCGCGGCGCTCCTTGATCGCCTCCTCGTCGGCGAGGTCCTTCGCGATGTTCTGGCGCAGGGACGCGAGGTCGTCGGCGAGGAGCCGCAGGCGGGCCTCGCGCAGGTCCATCTGGATGGTCTGGGCGCGGCGCGCGAGTTCGGCCTGGCGGCCGAGGGGCTTGAGCTGGCGGCGCAGCTCGCCGGTGAGGTCGGAGAGCCGGTCGAGGTTGCCCTGCATGCCTTCGAGCTTGCGGAGGGCCTTCTCCTTGCGCTTGCGGTGCTTGAGGACGCCCGCGGCCTCCTCGATGAACGCGCGGCGGTCCTCGGGGCGGGCGTGGAGGTAGGAGTCGAGCTTGCCCTGGCCGACCAGGACGTGCATCTCGCGGCCGATGCCGGCGTCGGAGAGGAGGTCCTGCACGTCGAGGAGGCGGCAGCGGTCGCCGTTGATCTCGTACTCGCCCTCGCCGGAGCGGAACATGCGGCGGGTGATCGAGACTTCGGAGTAGTCGATGGGGATCGCGCCGTCGGAGTTGTCGATCGTGAGGGTGACCTCGGCGCGGCCGAGCGCGGGGCGGCCGGTGGTGCCCGCGAAGATGACGTCCTCCATCTTGCCGCCGCGCAGGGACTTCGCGCCCTGCTCGCCGAGGACCCAGGCGATGGCGTCGACGACATTGGACTTGCCGGAGCCGTTCGGGCCGACGACGCAGGTGATCCCCGGTTCGAAGCGCAGGGTGGTGGCCGAGGCGAAGGACTTGAATCCCTTCAGCGTGAGGCTCTTCAGGTGCAACGGTCGCTCCGGCTGTCGGCGTCGTCGGGGTACGGGACCGTCCCAGCCTACAAGGCGGGTGTGACCGGAACGGGGAGATCAAAGCTCTCAAAGAGGACGAACCCGGACCGGGTTCCCGGGGTTCCGCGGGGTGAACGCCCTCCGAACACGACAATGCGCGCCCGCTGCTGGCAGCTGGCGCGCCTATCTTCCGTTGTGCGAGTGACGGTCTAGGTCAACGCGGGCTCGTGCAGCCGCATCAGCTCCTCGACCTGGTCCTGCTCGATCTCGTCCTCGCGGGACCGCAGCTCGGCAAGCTCGGTCTCGAGGTTCCGTACTCGCGCGCGTAGCTGGACCACTTCTTCGAGCAGGCGCTTGTTGGGAGCCTGGCCGATGTGGCCGTAGAGGGCTTTCGCCATAGTTTCTCCTTGCGATCACGTCGTCTGGTGGCGTTGGCGTACGCACCGGAAAAGACGTCGCATTTGCTGAGTGATTTTTTTAGCCGCCGGGGCCGATTGCCCCTTGCCGGACCAGTGGAGCACGGCTCGTGAACACTGGCCGTCACCCACTATCTTCCGCCTTTCCGGCGGTCTTCGTCAAGCTTTGCACATGCTTCTACCCCCGGATTCGACGGGGGTCACACCTGCGGGGGTACTCCCGTAGGCGCCCGGTCACACCGCGCTCAGTGCGCGCCCGGTCCGAACCTGGTAGGGTCCCCGTGAAACGCGAAAAACCCCCGTGTATTTCCCCCCGCGACGGAGCCGTACCCCCATGCGAAGACTCCAGGGCGGACGCCACCGCGACCCCGCCGAGAGCACGCGCCGGATGTTCATCGCCATCCTGGCCTCGTTCGGCCTGGCGGCGGGGGCCACCTCACTGTGGGCGGTCGGGTCGCCACTGGACGGCACGGAAGCGGCGTCCCAGGACCCCGCGACCAGCGCGTCATCGTCGGCAGCGGCCGAGGAGAGCCCCACGGTCTCCCCGCTCGCGGACCTCCAGGAGGCCGAGATCCTCCCGCAGGAGGCCGAGGAGGAGCCCACCACCGAGGCGGCCGAGACCACCACGGCCGCAGAGGAAGAGGACGACGGGGGCGGCTCCGGCGGCGGCGGGGACGACGGGGGCGGCGACGACGCCCCGTACGCCGACGCCGAGTCGGAGATCCTCGGCATCGTCAACGACCGCCGCGCCGAGAACGGCTGCGGCGACCTCGCCCGCGACTCCCGCCTCGACACCGCCGCGCGCCTCCACGCCGAGGACATGGCGGAGAACGACTACTTCGACCACACCTCCCAGGACGGCCGCACCCCCACCGACCGGGCCAACGCCCAGGGCTACGAGGGCGGCGTCGGCGAGAACATCGCCATGGGCTACCCCGACGCCGAATCGGTCATGGAGGGGTGGATGAACTCCGAGGGGCACCGGGCCAACATCCTCAACTGCGGCTACGACGTCATCGGGATCGGCGCGTACGACCGCGACGGCACCATCTACTGGGTGCAGATGTTCGGCTAGCCCTTCAGGGGCCGCATTATCGCAGGTGAACGGCGCCGCGACCTCGTACTGTCGTCCATCCGACTCAATGCTGGACTGGGCGATTACCAACAGTCATGCTGGGGTGGCCGCCTGAACGGGCGTGCATCTGGGGAGGCGACCGAAGCACACCCGAAGGATGAGGTGCCACCGTGCGTGTCATGCTGTACGACCCGAACCAGGTCTTCTCCG
The DNA here is from genome assembly GCF_037034145.1 of Glycomyces sp. MUSA5-2. NCBI lineage: Bacteria > Bacillati > Actinomycetota > Actinomycetes > Glycomycetales > Glycomycetaceae > Glycomyces > Glycomyces sp. MUSA5-2. The sequence continues at coordinate 240,036 of NZ_JBAGKG010000002.1, read as the reverse complement.
CCAGCATTCGACCCCTGCTCCACCGACGCGGCGACCACCCCGTCGAGGCCCGCAGCGCCAAAGCGCTCGCCGCCGCGGACGCGCAGGTCGACTGCTGCCTCGTCGCCCTCGAAGCGGTCTCCCGGAACCGGGTCCTGACCGACTGCAAGCGGCCGGTCTTCCTCATCACCGACCGTGAAGACGGATCGGTGCTCCGCAAGGCCGTCTCGGTCTCGGCCGCAGGCATCGCGAACACCCACATCCTCCCGAGCGAACTGCTCCGCGCCATCGACGCCAGCCTCGCGAGCCCGCCGTACTACGACCCGCAGCTGCTGCGGGCCGCGCTCCAGCCCGCGCCGCTCCTCGGCGACCAGGACGCCCTCGAACTCGCGCACCACCTGACGCCCCGTGAGGACGACGTGCTCCGCCGCATCGTCCGCGGCGAGCCGACCAGCCACATGGCCGACCAGATGGGGGTGTCGGTCTCGACGGTCCGGTCGCACGTGCAGAACGTGCTCGGCAAGCTCGGTGTCAACTCGCGCCTCGCCGCGATCGCCTTCGCCATCAACTACGGCATCGACACCGTCAGGGAGAAGCACCCGCAACTGAGCTAGCCGGAGCCCCTGGGCATACTTGAAACGTGCCAGAACTCCCCGAAGTCGAGACGGTCCGCCGCGGGGTCGACGCGGCCTTCCGCGGCGGACGCATCAGCACCGCCGAGGTCTACAACCCGCGGACCGTCCGCCGCCACGCCCCCGGCGTCGCCGACTTCCAGGCGAACCTCAAGGGCCTGGAGATCACCGGCACCGGCCGCCGCGGCAAGTTCATGTGGCTCTCTCTCGACGACGGCCGGGCGCTCATCTGCCACCTCGGCATGAGCGGCCAGCTCCACGTCGTCACCGACGGCCGCGAGGCCCACAAGCACCTGCGCGGTCGCCTCACGTTCACCGACGCGCGCGAGCTGTGGTTCATCGACCAGCGGACCTTCGGGTACTGGGAGCTGTCCGAGATGGGTGACGACGTGCCGAAGACCATGGGCCACATCGCCCCCGACGTCTTCGAAGCGGTCTTCGACGCCTCTGCGAGCGCCGACCGGCTCCTCAAGCGCACCATCGAGGTCAAGAAGGCGCTTCTGGACCAGGGCTGGATCAGCGGCGTCGGCAACATCTACGCCGACGAGGCCCTGTGGCGCGCGCGCCTGCGCGGCCGCCGCTCGGGCGACTCCCTGAGCCGCCGCAAGGCCCTCGAACTCCTCGGCCATGTCAAGGACGTCCTCACCGAGTCCCTCGCCGTCGGCGGCACCTCCTTCGACGAGCTCTACGTCGACGCCCGCGGCGAAGCCGGCTACTTCGCCCGCGAACTCGCCGTCTACGGCCGCGCCGGCCAGCCCTGCAAACGCTGCGCCACCCCGATCGTCCGCGAAGTCATCGGCGACCGCTCGGCCCACTACTGCCCGAAGTGTCAGAAATAGCGCGAGGGGCGGGAACCGGATCTCCGGTTCCCGCCCCTCGCGTGAGTCTTACCGCTGCTTGACACCCATGCGGTCCGAGAGGACCTGCCAGGCGAGTTTGGCGGCGATCTGCTCGGCGTCCTTCTTCGAGCCGCCGGTGCCCTCGCCGAACTCCTCGCCCGCGACCACGGCCCAGGCCGTGAACTGCTTGGCGTGGTCGGGGCCCGACTCGGTGATCCGGTACTCGGGCACGCCGAGACCGGAGTCGGCCGTCAGCTCCTGGAGGCTGGTCTTCCAGTCCAGGGCCGCGCCCTGGCCGGCCGCGGCCTCCATGAGCGGGTCGAAGAAGTGGTGCACCACCCGCTTCGCGGTCTCGACCCCGTACTGGAGGTAGACCGCACCGAGCAGCGCCTCCACCGCGTCCGCCAGGATCGAGTTCTTGCCGCGGCCGCCGGAGGTCTCCTCGCCCTTGCCGAGCAGGAGGTGCGGGCCGATGCCGCCCGCGCCCATGCGGCGCGCGACCCCCGCCAGCGCCTTCATGTTCACCACCGACGCGCGCAGGCGCGCGAGCTGCCCTTCGGGCAGGTCGGGGTGGTTCAGGTACAGCGCCGTGGTCACCACGAGGCTGAGCACGGAGTCCCCGAGGAACTCCAGCCGCTCGTTCGTGGGCAGCCCGCCGTGCTCGTACGCGTACGACCGGTGGGTCAGGGCGAGACGCAGCAGTTCGGGGTCGATCTCGCTGACCCCGAACACCGCTTCGAAATGTTGTACTGCCTTGTCGCCCATAAGCGGGAGGACTTAGGCCTCAAGAACCTGGCGGCCCTTGTACGTGCCGCACACCTCGCAGACCTGGTGGCCGCGCTTCTTGGCGTGGCACTGCGGGCACTCGACCAGCTGGATCGGCGTCGCCTTCCACTGCGACCGACGGTGCCGGGTGTTGCTGCGCGACATACGACGCTTCGGAACAGCCACTTCAGAACTCCATACTTATTCGCTGTGCTATTTCGATTCGCCGTCGGTGTCGGCGAGCCGAAGCTTCTCCAAACCCGCCCAACGGGGGTCCACGGTCTCGTGAACGTGGTCGTCGGGCAGTTCGTCCCAGGGGACGCCGCAATCGGCGCACAGCCCCGGGCAGTCAGGTCGGCACAGCGGGGTGACCGGCATCGCCAGCACCAGCGCGTCCCGAACCGCGGGCTCCAGATCGAGCAGGTCCCCACTGAGCCGCAGAATCTCGTCGGCTTCGGTGGTCGCGTCGGTGACGGAGCCTTCGTAAGCGTACAGCTCCTGCACCTGGACGTTGAGAGCGTCCTCCACGGGTGCGAGGCACCTCGCACACTCGCCTTCGGCGACCGCCGCGACCGTGCCGTCGGCGAGGACGCCCTCGCTGACCGCGGTCAGGTGGAAGTCCAGGTCGAGCGGGGCCGACTCCGGGACCTCGTAGCCCGCGAGACCGAGCCCGGCGGGTGCCGGGACCTCAAGCGCGACGTGCATCGTCGTGCCCGAGCTGCGCCCGAGCTCCGCGGTGTCGAACACCAGCGGCGCGGCGGGATCAGGAGCGGTCGTCATGGGCGTGCTGCGGTCCTTCGGTTCAGGGAGGTGCGCCTCGATCGAGGCCGACCGGTAATGCTACATCAGCCCCGGTGCCCGGCCCAACCCAGGCCGGAGCCGAGCGGTGACGTGATGTCGGCGATACCCGCCCCGTCCGCGGGCCCGGATTGTCGGACCCGCGGGCAAGACTGGCGCCTTACCCTCCCACCCGGGAGCGCCCTGCCCGCGCCGCCTCCAGCCTCGCGGCCGAGCCGCAACCGGCGACGGTCCGGCCGAAGCCGACCGCGGCTGCGCCACAGGTCCTGGGACCGGGGCGCCGTACCCGCGGCCTCACGGCCGGGGCGGCTGCGCCGCCCGGCCCGCGGGCCGGTCTCGCGCCCATGCCGACCGGGGAGCGTCCGCCGCTCCCCCGCTAGATCTGCGGGAGCGGCTTCTCGTCCTCGAACTGCTCCTGCTGCGCGGGCGCGAAGGAGCCGATCTCGCGGAGGGTGTGCATCTTGTCGCGGCCGCGCTCGACGCCCGAGAGGGCGCGGTGCAGGAACTGCTCGAAGTTCGCGAGGGTCGTGTCGACGTACTCGTCGACCTCGTCGCGCAGGCGCTGGGCCTCGCCGCGGGCCTCCGCGATGATGCGGTTGCCCTCGTGCTCGGCCGAGACGGTGATCTCGTGGCGCGAGACGAGCCGCGCGTGCTCCGACTCGCCCTCCGCGATGATCCGCTCGGCCTCGCGCTCGCCGGCGTTGATGATGTTGTCGCGCTCCTGGAGCATGGCCTCGGCCCGGCGCAGGTCGCCGGGGAGTTCGTTCTGGAGCTCTTCGAGCATGGCGATCATCTCGGCCCGGTCGACTTTGCAGGCGCGGGACATGGGCACGGCTTTCGCCTGCTCCACGTAAGCGATGATCTCTTCGATCCGGTCGAGCGCACCCACCGATTTGCTCCCGTCGATGTCTGTCATGGGGACATTGTCCCGTATGAGGGTGGAAAGTGCTGCTATTCCTGCCGCAAGCGCTCGATCAGTCGCGATTGGACGATTTCGGGCACGTGCGACGAGACGTCGCCGCCCCATTTCGTGACGTCCTTGACCATCGAGGACGACAGAAACGAGTAGAGGGGGTTGGTCGGGATGAACACCGTCTCGATACCCGCCAACCCGTAGTTCATCTGGGCCATCTGTAGTTCGTAGTCGAAGTCGGAGGCCGCGCGCACGCCTCTGACGAGCACTCCGGCGCCGTGCTTCTGGCAGAAGTCGACCACCAGTCCCTGGAAGGACGCGACTCGTACATTGGGCATGTCCGCGGTGGTCTCTTTGAGGAGCTCCACCCGCTCCTCGACGCTGAACAGCGCGTTCTTGGAGGCGTTGTGGAAGACCGCGACCCAGACTTCATCGTACAACTGGGCGGCGCGTCCGAAGATGTCGAGATGACCGTACGTCACCGGATCGAATGACCCGGAGCAGGCGGCGATTCGGGCTTCAGGTTTCACAGGGCGTGACCGTAGCAAAGTGCCGTGGTGCCGTAGCGGCGGACGCGGTCTTCTGCGATCTTCGCGGGCCACGGGACCGCGGCGTCCTTGCCGCCGCGCTCCACGACCACGTCGGCGTCCGGCGCGAGCCAGCCGTGCTCGACCAGCGCTTCGAGGACGCCCGCGACCGCCGCGTCGGTGACGGCGTACGGCGGGTCGGCGAAGACGATGTCGTACGGCTCGGCCGGGCCGTTCTGGACGGCCTTCTCGACAGGGGCGCAGATCACCTCGCCGCCCGAGACGCCGAGGTCGGCGAGGTTCTTGCGGAGGAGCTTCGCGGTGAGCGGGTGCGACTCGACGAACAGGGCCGCGGTCGCGCCGCGCGAGAGCGCCTCGATGCCGACTGCGCCGGAACCGGCGTACAGGTCGGCGAAGCGGAGCCCGTCGAGGTCGCCGCCGGGCGCGAGCGAGTTGAACAGCGCTTCGCGGACCCGGTCCGAGGTGGGCCGGGTGCGGTCCCCCGGGGGCGTGGCGAGGCGGCGGCCCTTCAGGCTGCCGGCGATGATTCTGGTCATTTGGATCCGAGTCTAGTCCGCCTCCGCGCCGTCAGCCCTTCTCCAGGAACTCGCCCCTGTCGGCGGCGAGATCGTCGACGAGCGCGGCGAACTCGGGGAAGCGCTTGAGCTCCGGGTCGGCGTCGATGAGCGCGGCCGCCTCGGCGCGCGACGCGGCGATGATGTCGGCGTCCTTGAGCAGCGACAGGAGCTTCACATGGGACTTCATGCCGGACTGGGCCGCGCCGAGCACGTCGCCTTCGCGGCGCTGCTCCAGGTCGAGTTCGGCCAGCGCGAAGCCGTCGGTGGTGGACGCGACGGCGTCGAGGCGCTCGCGCGAGGGCGTCCCTTCCATGGCCTCGGAGACGAGGAGGCACAGCCCGGGGTGGCTGCCGCGGCCGACGCGGCCGCGGAGCTGGTGGAGCTGGGAAATGCCGAAGCGCTCGGCGTCGAGGACGACCATGGCGGTGGCGTTGGGGACGTTGACGCCGACCTCGATGACGGTGGTGGCGACGAGGACGTCGAGGTCCCCGGCGGCGTAGGCGCGCATGACGCGGTCCTTCTCGTCGGCGTCGAGGCGGCCGTGGAGGAGGCCCAGGCGCAGGCCGTGGAGCTGGTTGCCGCGCAGCTCCTCGATGACGTCGGTGACGGCGAGCGGCGGGCGCTTGTCGCCGATGTTCGGATCATCGGTGTCGTCGCCTCCGACGCGCGGGCAGACGACGTAGGCCTGGCGTCCGGCGGCGACCTCTTCGCGGATGCGCGTCCAGGTGCGCTGCATCCAGCGGCCGTCGCCGTACGGCACGACGTGCGTGGCGATGGGGCTGCGGCCCGCGGGGAGCTCGGTGAGGCGGCTGGTCTCCAGGTCGCCGTAGACGGTCATGGCGACGGTGCGCGGGATCGGCGTGGCGGTCATGACTAGCGTGTGCGGAGGCTTGTTCGCCTTGGCGCGCAAGGCGTCGCGCTGCTCGACGCCGAAGCGGTGCTGCTCGTCGACGACGACGAGGCCGAGGTTCGCGAACTCGACGCCCTCGTAGAGGAGCGCGTGGGTGCCGATGACGATCCCCGCGGCGCCGGTCTTGACGGCGTCGAGGACGGGGCGGCGCTGGGCGGCCGTGGCCGAGCCGGTGAGGAGCACGACCTGGGTGGCCTCGGGGGGCGCGCCGAGCTGGCCGCCGTTGGCGAGGTCGCCGAGCATCTCGGCGATGGACCGGTGGTGCTGGGCGGCGAGGACTTCGGTGGGGGCGAGGAGCGCGGCCTGGCCGCCGTGGGCGACGACCTGGAGCATCGCGCGCAGGGCGACGAGGGTCTTGCCGGAGCCGACGTCGCCTTGGAGGAGCCGGTGCATGGGGTGCTCGCGGGCGAGTTCGGCGGCGATCTCGGCGCCGACCTGGCGCTGCCCGGCGGTGAGGTCGAACGGGAGGCGCGCGTCGAAGGCGTCGAGGATCGCGCCGCCTTCGGGGTAGGGGTCGGCGGCCTCGCCCGCGGACTCGGCTTTGCGGCGCACGAGGACGGTCTGCATGACCAGGGCCTCTTGCCATTTGAGGCGCTTCTTGGCGGCGCCGAGGTACTCGTGGGACTCGGGGCGGTGGATCTGGTGGAGCGCGGTGCCGTAGTCGAGGAGCCCGAGGCGGTCGCGCAGGGGCGCGGGGAGCGGGTCGGGCGGGCTGGGGACGAGGCCGAGGACGGTGTGGACGGCCTTGGCGATGTTCCAGGTCGGCAGTTCGGCGGTGGCCGGGTAGACGGGGATGAGCGTCCCGGCGAATTCTTCGATGGCGCTGGCCGGGTCGTCGGCGTCTTCGGCGAGGAGCTGGTACTGCGGGGAGTTGAGCTGGAGGCGGCCGCGGAACTGGGCCACCTTGCCCGCGAAGAGGCCCCAGCGTCCGGCGACGAGTTCCTTCGCGCGCCAGCCCTGGTTGAAGAACGTGAGGGTCAGGGAGCGCCCCGCTTCGTCGGCGACGATCACTTCGAGGAGCTCGCCGCGCCCGCCCCTGCCGCGGCCTTTGCCGGAGCGGGGCGTGAAGGTCTTCTTGACGGCGGCGCGGACCTGCGCGGCGACGGTGACGTCGTCGCCGATGCCGAGCGAGGCGAGGTCGGTGCGCTCGCCGCGCTGCGCGTAGCGGAACGGGTAGTGGCCGAGGAGGTCCCCGGCGGTCTCCAGCCCCAGTCCGTCGGCGAGGGCGTCGGCGGTCTTCTTGCCCAGGACCTCGCGCAGCCGGGTCTCCAGCCCTACGGTCATTCGGCTCCGATCAGCAGCAGCGGTTCGTCTTCTGCGGCGGGCAACTGCTGGATCTCCACGGTCGGCCACGCCTCGCGCACATGATGACTCAAGGCTGTGACAGTTTCCGGGTCCGACCCGGCGCCGGGCAGGACCGTGAGGAGTTCGGCCCCTTCGGCGCACAGCCGGTCGGCGAGGTCGCGGGCCGCTTCGGCGGCCCCTGAGAAGACCGCCGCAGCCGTGCCGTGGACGACGGCGGCGAACCCGTCGGGGACCGTGCGGACCTCGCCGGTGCGGCACGCCTTGATCGCCTCGCCCATGGCCGTGACGTCGTCGTCGAACGGCCGCTCGGGGTCGTGGATGGCGACGGCGGCGACGGCCTGCACGCGGGTGACGGCGAACAGCGCGGCGACCCGGCGTCCGCCGTCGCCGCGGGCGGCCTCGACGGCGCGGTGCGCGGTCCGCGCGGCCGCATCGGTGTCGGTGATCACGACGACGCTGTCGGCGCCGTCGGCGAGGGCGGCGGCGAGCTCGGCGCCCGCGCGGGCTTCGGTGGCGGTGCGGCAGCCTTCGGCCGCAAGGAAACCGCGCAGGCCCGCGGACTCGGTGACGACGAGGAGGGCCCGCGTGGGCGCCTCGGGTTCGGGGTCCGGGCGACGCGCCGGCGCGGCGTGCATGCGGGCGTTCGCGTGGACCGCGGCGGTGCCTTCGAAGACGGTGTCGTCGAAGCGGGTCACGGAGATCCGGTGGACGCGGCCGCGCTCGATCCCGGCCTCGATGGCCGCGCCGATGTCGTTGACGTGCACGTGGACGTTGAACGTGGTGACGTCCCGGGCCGCGCGGGAGCCGATGATGACGACGGAGTCGCCGAGGTCGGTGAGCCGGTGGCGCAGCTCGGCGGCGGCGCCCGCGTCCGCTTCGAGGAGGTACTGGACCTCGTAGCCGTAGACCTCCGAGCCGGTCTCGCGCGGGACCTGCTCGGTCTCCTCGACCGCGCGCACGCGGTGGCGCTCCAGGAGGTCCAGGGCCCCGGTCGGGCGGGAGCCGGTGAGGGTCTCCACGAGCGCTTCGAGGAGCAGGGCGAGCGCGAGGCCCCCGGCGTCGACGACCCCGGCGCGGGCCAGCGCCGGGAGCTGCCCGGGGGTGGCGGCGACCGCTGCGGCGGCGGCCTCGGCGGCGGCGCGGGACGCGGAGACGAGCCCGAACGGCGCGGCCTTCGCGGCGGCGGTCGCGGCGGACTCGGCGACGGTGAGGATCGTCCCGGCCTGCGGCACGGCGACGGCCCCGGTGGCGGCGTCGGTCGCGGCCCTGAGTCCGGCTGCGAAGCCCTTCGCGTCGATCGCGTCGGCGTTCCACGCGTCGGCGAGGCCGCGGAGCATCTGCGCGAGGATCACCCCGGAGTTCCCGCGCGCCGAGAGCAGGGCCCGCCCGGCGGCCTCGTCGAGGAGCGCTTCGAGACCGAGCCCGGGGGTGCCGCCCTGGAAGGCGGCCTGGAGGGTCGCGACCATGTTCGTCGCCGTGTCCGAGTCGGCGACGGGGTACACGTTCAGCTCGTCGACCCCGCGCCGGTGGCGGGTGAGCGTGTCGATGCCGCGCGCGGCCCACTCGCGCATGAGGTCCGCGTCGAGGGCCTGGCGTCCGGTCTCAGGGATTTCCACCACGGGCCATGAGGATACGCCTCCGGGGGAGGCCGCGGTACCGGTCGGTGCCGCCGCCTCCCCCGGAGGGCGCTGGATCAGGGGCCGAAGCTGATGCTGGTGCGGGCCGCTTCCAGGGCCTCGACCTGCTCGGGCGTGGCCGAGCCGACGAAGCCGACGTACGAGCTGCCGTTCTGGACGATCGCGGTCATGACGGTGTTGCCGCCGACGGTGAACGTGTTGAAGTACGCGGCGCGGGCGTCCACGCGGTACTGGCTGCCGGAGGCGCCTTCGGCGGCGCCACCCGCCCAGGTGGCGGCGGCGGCCTGGAGGTTCGCGCCGAGCGTCTCCAGGTCCACGTCGTCGGCGACGCCGATCTTGGCGGGGTCGAACGTCCCGAAGTACACGGTCGGGCCGTCGGCGCCGAGCGTGGTCCCGGTGACGTCGGAGAACACGTCGGGCGGGCTGGTGGCCTCGGCGGCGCCCTCGGGGACGAGGATGCTCAGGCCGGAGCCGTCGTTCGCGAGGACCGTGGTCGCCGCGGGCGTCTCGGGCTCGGGGGCCGCCTCGGTGGTGGCCTCCTCGCTCGCGGTCGGCTCGCCGGACTCCGACGCCTCGCCGGTCGGCTCCTCCTCCTGGGAGGAGATGGTGCCGGTCGCCTGGTCGTCGGGGTCGTCGCTCGGGTTGAACAGGAAGAAGCCGCCCACGCCCAGGGCCGCCGCGATGACCACGACGCCGACGAGCAGGAGCCACATGGGGCCCTTGCCGCCCTTCTTCTTGCGCTGGATCGTGTCGGGCGCGCCCCACGGCTGCGCCCCGCCGCCGGAGACCGGGACGAGCTGGCCGCCCTGGGGGCCGAACTGGCCGCCGCCGAACGGCGGCTGCTGCCCGTAAGGAGGCTGCTGGCCGTACTGGCCCGCGGGGCCCGACACCGGCATGCCCGAGGCCGGGATCGACGAGACCGGCGGCATCCCCGAGACCGGCATGCCGGAGACCGGCATCCCGCCGCCGCCTCCGAACGGGTCGGCCGCGGGCATCTGCTGCGGGGACATCTGCGGCGGCATCTGCTGAGGCGACTGCGCCGGCTGGTCGAACGGCGAGATGGGGACGCCCGGGGGCGGGCCGAACGGCGGCTGCGAGGGCTGGCCGGGGCCGCCGACGTACTTGACCGTGCCGTCGGACTCGACCGGGCCCGGCTGCTGCTGGCTCATCCCCGACATCCGCTGGCTCTCGGGCGACCACGGCGGCGGTTCCTCCGGCGGCTGCTCGTTGGGGCGGTACACCGGGGGCTGTTGCGGGGACTGCCATCCGTCGGCAGGCTGCTGCGGGGTGTTGCTCATGTTCGACTCACCAAAGAAGCTATGGGCATCGGCACATCATCTGTATGCGGCCAGCCTACGGGATTAACGCCCATCCTAGAGTCACCGACGGTAGCGGACGGCGGCAGCCGCCACAGTACAGAGCAGTGGAACGGCGTCCTGGAAGGACGTGCGGCCGCGGCTGTGGCGCAGGTCCCCTGACCTGGATGGCAGGGGCCTTCCCGGGTCCGTTAGAATTGCCGGGTTGCCCGCCGTCAGGCGGGTCGAATGAACGTCAAGCAGGAGTTATGGATTATGTCGAGCGTGTGTGAAGTCTGTGCCAAGCGCCCGGGCTTCGGCAACAACGTCCCGTGGTCCCACAAGAAGACCCGTCGTCGTTGGAACCCGAACCTGCAGACCATCCGCATCGCGACTGGCTCCGGCGACAACAAGCGCCGCGCCAAGGTCTGCACCTCGTGCATCAAGGCCGGCAAGGTCACCCGCTAAGGGCTGACGCCGAGAAGACTTTCGCCGCCGGGGCTCGGCCCCGGCGGCGCTTTGTCGTTTCCGGGGATCACGTGATCCTCGCTACGCCCGGGTGGGAACCCGGGCGTTTTCGTCGCACCCGGGCGGGAGGTTGGGGCCTACCCACCCAAGGGCGGGTAGGCCCGGCCCTCGGTTACGCGGTCGCGAAGTGGTCCCAGCCCGTCGGGCCGGACCATTTGCGGCCGTCGACCGTGACGCCGCCGCCTTCGGCGGCCGAGCCGATGCGGCGCCAGCCTTCCGGGAGCAGCACGTCGGCGGGGAACGCCGCGGCGAGGGCGTGGTCCTCGCCGCCGGTGAGGAGCCAGCGGCGGGCGTCGGAGCCGAGGGCTTCGGCGGCGTTGCGCATCGGCTCGGGGATCGGCAGGGCCGCCGTGTCGACGTCGATCGCGACGCCCGAGGCCGACGCGATGTGACCGAGGTCGGCGAGGAGGCCGTCGGAGATGTCGATCATGGCGTTGACGCCCATGAGGGCGGCGTCGCGCGCGGCCGCGTACGGGGGCTGGGGCCGCCGGTAGGCGCCGACGAGCGCGCCCGGGGAGCGGAAGCCGCGGGAGAGGACGTTCAGGCCGCCCGCGGCCCAGCCGGTCTTCCCCGCCAGCGCGATCACGTCGCCGGGCCGGGCGCCCGCGCGCGTGACCGGGGCGCGGCCTTCGAGGTCGCCGAGGGCCGTGACGGTGATGGTGAGCTGGTCGCCGCGGGTGGTGTCGCCGCCGACGACGGCCGCGCCGACCGCGGCGGCCTCGTCGGCGAGGCCGGAGGCGAGTCCTTCGAGCCATTCGGCGGGCGTGTCCTGCGGCGCGCAGACCGCGGCGAGGAGCGCGGTGGGCCGGGCGCCCATGGCGGCGATGTCGGCGAGGTTCACGGCGGCGGCCTTGTGGCCGACGTCGGCCGCGGAGCACCAGTCGCGGCGGAAGTGGTTGCCCTCCACGAGCATGTCGGTGCAGGCGACGACCCGGGCGTCGGGCGCGGCGACCACGGCGGCGTCGTCGCCGGGGCCGAGGAGGACCGCGTCGGTGGTCCCGAAGTGGCGGGTGAAGCGCTCGATGAGGCGGAATTCGCCGACCTCGGCGACGGTCTCGCTCACGATCGCTCCATTCCTCGGTCGCTTGAAGGTCGGTGGATCACTCGGTAATCTTCGCTCAACGGCGAACGGGAAGCGGTCAGGCCCGCCCGTGTCGGGTCCAAGGCCACCGCGCTTCGCCAGTCACGGGGAGGTGCCCTCACGATGGTGCAGGCGTACATGCTCATCCAGACCGAGGTCGGCATGGCCGAGGCGGTCACCAAGGCCGTGTCCGGGATCGACGGCGTCGTCCGCGTCGACACCGTGACCGGCCCGTACGACGTGGTCGTGCTCACCGAGGCGTCCACCGGCGATCCGCTCGGGCACGCGGTGGTGAGTAGAGTCCAGCGGGTGGCGGGCATAACCCGCACGCTGACCTGTTCGATCCTCAAGCTCTGAGGGGGCGCCCGGTGGGCGAGTCGAGGCTTCCCGCGGTCATCGCGACCGTGGTGGCGGTGCCGGTGGCGGCCGTGGCTGGGGTGCTCATCTACAACGCGATGGCCCCTGTCGCCGAGGAGCACTCCGACCTGGTGCAGGCGGACCTGTCGCCGGTCACGGTCGCCGTGCCCGAGCTGACCGAGGACGACGCCGTGATCTGCCTGGCCCTGACGGCGACCGCGCCGGAGGCGGCCGGGGGCCTGGACGCGCGGCCCGTCGAGGGCGGCGCGGGCGCCGCGGAGTCGGTGCTCGCGTACGGCGACCCGGCGGTGGTGGCGACCTGCGGGGCCGCGCCCGTGGAGGTCGCGGACACCGACGCGGTCTACAAGCTCAACGGCGTCTGCTGGTACTCCGACGAGGCGGGCGTGGAGTGGACGACCCTGGACCGGCAGGTCCCGGTCGGCGTGAGCGTCCCCGCGGAGCACGAGCAGCCCGTCGACGTGCTGAACGACCTGTCGACGGTGATCGCCGAGAAGGTCCCGGCCGCCGAGGACGCGCCGACCGGGTGCGCGTGAGCCGCGCGCTCGACCGCGACTTCTTCGCCCGGGACTCGGTGGTCGTGGCCCCGGAGCTGCTGGGCTGCATCGTGACCGCGAACGGCGTCTCGGTGCGGCTGACGGAGGTCGAGGCGTACCGCGAGGACGACCCGGCCTCGCATTCCTTCCGCGGTCCGACGGCGCGGACGAAGGTGATGTTCGGGCCCGCGGGGTTCCTGTACGTGTACTTCACGTACGGCATGCACTTCTGCGCGAACCTGGTGTGCGGCGCCGACGGCGCCGGCGCGGCGGTGCTGCTGCGCGCCGGGGAGGTCGTCGACGGGGCGCCGGTCGCCCAGGGGCGGCGCGGCGAGAACGTCGCGGAGCGGGACCTCGCGCGCGGTCCCGCGCGGCTCGCGCAGGCGATGGGCTGGGGCCGCGACGACGACGGCCGCGACATGGTCGGCGCCGTCAGCCGCGGCGAGCCGGTCGCGTCGCTCGCCGGGCCGCGCACCGGGATCACGAAGGCCGCCGACACCGCTTGGCGCTTCTGGATCCCTGGCGACCGCTACGTGTCCCCGTACAAGCGCCACCCGAAAGCCCCTGCGGCCGAAGCGGACTGAGGGCTCACCCGCGCGGGCGGCGGGCCGAGGGCGGCCCCTCCCGGGGTGGGAGGGAAAGAACCCGCCCGCCCTGGGTGCCGGTCCAAGGGTCGCCCCCGGGTCCGACGAAAACGCGTGCTCCGCCGCGCAAGAGCGGCGAATCTCACTCCAGGCGCACGTCGAAGTACGGCGAGCGCATCAGGTCGCGGAAGGCCTCCAGGGCGCCGTCGTCGAGGTGGATCTCGGAGTTCCTGCCGCCGTTGGAGTCCGCGGGCGTCTCGAAGTAGACGATCGCCTTCAGGCGCGGGTAGTGCGCCATCTGGTACCGCGCGGCCTGGAAGACCGCGGCCTGGTGGTCGGGGTAGTCCTCCTCGTGGAACACGCCCCATTCGGCGAGCATCATCGGCTTGGCCGGATGCTCCTTCGCGACCCAGTGGTAGAACCCGGGCCACGCGGTGTCGCCCTTGGTCTGGTCGACGATCTCCCCGAAGTCGGAGCGCCCGTCGTCGTGGAGCGACTGGCCGTAGCCCGACAGGCCGATCCAGTCGACCACGTCGTCGCCCGGGTACAGCTGGTCGTGCCAGGGCTTCTCGACCCACTTGAGGTAGCCCATGTAGTTCATGACGGACACGAGGTTGTCGACGCCGTGCGCGCGCAGCCGCTCCACCACGTACCGGAACATCGCCGCGTAGTCGGAGGCCTCCATCCCCGAGCCCTCCCGCTGCACCACGTCGTTCTCGGGCTCGTGGTGGACGGTGAAGAAGAACGGCTTGTCGAAGTTCGCGGTGATGTGCTCGGCGAGCCGGTCCAGGTACGCGTCGGTCTCCGGGTCGCCCGCGGCGATTTCAGCCCAGTTCGCCATGCGCGGCTTCCAGTTGATGAACAGCGTCCGCGGATTGGCCGGGTCCTCGGTGAGCGCGATCTGCGCGGGCGTCGGGAACAGGCGGTCGTCGCCGCGCTCGTACGCGTGGTAGATCTGCTGCGTGTGCTGCACGCGCTCCTCGAACGCGAGCAGCTCGTCCTCCTTGACGCGGCTGGTGTGCGCCGCGGGCGCGACGCCGACGAGCGCGCCGCACGTCGGCACCAGCTTGTCCCCCGTCGAGCAGACGCTCAGCTGGTCCTCCGACTGGCCCGACTCCGGCAGCGGCTCGGTCGGGTCGGCGGCGGGCATGCCCGGGACGCCCGTGGGATCGGTCGTCGGGGCCGGTGATCCGGCCGGGTCCATCGGCGCGGTGGGGACCGTGCCGTCTGTTGGCCCGGGCGATGCGCTCGGCGTCTCGCTCGGCGGTCCGCTCGGCGATGCGGACGGCGACTGCGACGGCGCATCGGACGGCGCGTCGGAAGGCAGGAGCGGCGGGGCCGACGTGGCCGGGCCGGTCGGGGCCGGGGCCGTCGGCGGGAGCGGGCCGGTCGGCGTGTCCGGTTCGGAGACCGTGCGCAGGGCCGGGCCCGTGTTGTACTCGGCGCCTTCGAGTTCGAGGTAGGCCTTGCGGTCGGGACTGGTGATCGCGAAGCCGTAGCGGCCGGGCGCGTTGATCGCGCCGGTGACGTCGAAGACGATCTCGGTAGTGGAGGAGTTCACCTCGACGGCGTCCCAGACCGTGCCGTACGGCGGCGCGGTGGCGGCCGTCAGCGAGCACAGGCAGCTCACCGGGTGGACGGAGGCGACCTCGACGGTCATGCCCTCAGAGTCCGGCGGCACGGCGATCGGCAGGCGCAGCTCCGCGGTGTGCGACGGGCGGACCGTGGTCTCGTCCACGGCGAACTGGAGGTGCGCGACGGCGATGCCGAGGTCGTCGGAGTAGCCGACGGGCAGCACCGACGGCGCGTCGGGCGCGCGGCCCTCGACGCCCGTGGCGGTGAAGGACGCCGCGAGGGGCCGGTGGTCGACCGTGCCCTGCCCGCCATCCCAGGCCTCGCGGATCGGCTCGCCGAAGCGGCCGTCCCCCGAGCCCACGCCGTAGCCGACGACGAAACCCGCCAGGACCAGCGGAAGGACCGCGAGGACGGTCACGATGCCGCGGCCGGTCGCGAGCGGAAGCCGCTGCCGGGACTCGGAGCCGCCCATGGTCCACCTTCTTCCGTCCAATGTGATCCGGACTCAATATTGCGAATCACCATATTAGCGAACAAATTGGTTTCTACTCGTCTCCTCTCGCAAACACAACCCTCGTCGCGCGCGCCGCGCGCCGCGCCCGTCACCTCGGGCACGCGTCGCTCGTTACTCATTCGAGATCCCTAGAACCAGAAAGGGCTTCGCGTTGAGGACCCCTGCCGCCCGCACACTCGCCGACTACGGCGTCATCGTCCGCCGCTCCTGGTGGCTCGTCGCCGGGACCGCCGCCGCGGCGCTCGCCGCCGGCGTCGCCTACACCGAGCTGAGCCCGGAGGTGTACGAGTCCACGGCATCGGTCCTGGTCCTGCCGACCGCGAGCGATACGGCGGTCCAAGGGGCGCGCACCGCCGGACAGGTCAATCTGGACACCGAGGCGCAGCTCGTCAAGTCCACCGAGGTCGCCGACGCGGCCGCCGACGCGCTCGGCGCGGGCCCGGCCGACGACCTCGTCTCGCACGTGTCCGTGACCGTGCCGCCGAACACCGCGGTCCTGGAGATCAGCTTCCAGGCCGGGAGCCCGGAGGCCGCGCAGGAGGGCTCCGTCGCGTTCAGCGAGGCGTACCTCGCGCACCGGCTCGCCGGGGCCACCGCCTCGCTCGACCGCGAGACCGCCGCCGCGAACGTCGAGCTGGAGACCGTCAACGGCGAGATCGCCGCCGCGGAGGACCGGCTCGACGGCATGGACTCCGGCGACGGCGGGCGCTCCGGACTCGAATCGGACCTGGAGGACCTCCAGAGCCGCGCCGCGGAGCTGGAGACCGAGATCGCCGGGCTCCAGGCGCAGACCGAGGCCGTGGCGCCCGGGCGCGTCATCAACGCCGCGTCGCTGCCGCAGGCGCCGATCAGCCCGAACGCGATGTTCAACCTCGCCGCGGCCCTCGGGGCCGGGCTGCCTCTGGGCCTCATGCTCGCGTGGGCCCGGCACCGCCTGGCCCGCAAGGTGTCCTACCCGGCCGACCTCGTCGACCGGTGCGAACTCGACGTCGTCGCCTCCGTGCCGCCGGCCGTGAAGTTCCAGCGCCGCGAGGTCTTCGGGGCCTACAGCCCCGGCGGGCGCGTGTTCGCGCAGCTGCGCAACATCGTCGCCTCGCAGCTCACCCACGACCAGCGCGTCATCGTCGTCGCCGGGATCGCGCCCGGCCCGGCCGCGAGCGTCGTCGCCGCGAACCTCGCCACCGCGATGGCCCGCGCGGGCGACCGCGTCACGGCCGTGGCCGCGAACCCGAGCACCACCGTGGGCCTGCCCGAGCTGTTCGGCACCGACCCGGTCCCGGGCCTCGCCGACGCGTGGTCGGGCCGCATCGATCTGACCGAGGCCGTGCAGGCCGCGCCGCGGCAGCCGAGCCTGTCGGTCATCGGCCCCGGCGCCGCCGCCAGGGCCACCGGGCCCACGAGCGAAGCCGCCGCCGAGACGTTCGCGAAGCTCGCCGAGGCGGGCCGGTTCGTCGTCGTCGACGCGCCGCCGTTGTCGTGCTCCGCGGACGCGCAGCTCCTCGCCGGGCACGCCGACGCCGTGATCCTCGCCGTCCAGTCCCAGCGGGACGCCATCAGCGAGACCGCGGCCGCCGCGGTCGCCATGCGGCAGATCGACACGCCGCTGCTGGGTGCGGTTTTGCTCCCGGCCGTGCTCGGCCCGATGAACACCGTGCCGCTGCCGACCGCGCGCCGCGAACTCGGCGGTCGGCGCACGCCGACCGCCGACGAGACGCCGACCGACTCGCTCGAACCCGTCGAAGGGGACGCGTCGACCGAGGTGATCCCGGCCGTGCCGTCGGCGGCCCCGGCCGCCGAGCCCCGATGACGCTGCTCGCGGCCGTCCGCACGGCCGACCGCAGTGGAGCAGAGGAAGCACGGGGGCGCGAGGGCGCGTCGCTGACGTGGCTGCTCGCGGCCTACCCGCTGTGGTGGGCGCTGGGGCTCGGGGTGCTCGCGATTCCGTTCGTCGCCGCGGTCGCCGCCGTGAAGCTGGTGCGCCGCAGGTCGATCGCGGTGCCGCCCGCGTTCGGGTGGTGGCTGCTGTTCCTGCTCGCGGTAGTCCTCAGCCTCGCGAACCTCGGCGTGGACCCGCCCGGGGTCGTCCCCGAGACGTTCCTGTCGAGCCTGCCGGGCGCGACCTACCGGTTCGGGTTCTACTGCTGCTGCACGCTCATCGCGCTGTGGGCGTACAACCTCGTCGTCGAAGGGAAGCTCGGCCGCACGCACCTGATCCGGCTCCTCGCGTGGCTGTTCGCGGTCACCGTCGCGGGCGGGCTGCTCGGCACGTTCTTCGGCGGCTTCGAGTACACGTCCCCGGTGGAGGCGCTGCTGCCGCAGGCCGTCGCGAAGGACGGGTTCGTGCAGTCGCTGGTCCACCCGCAGGCCGCGCAGACGATGGACTTCCTCGGCTACGAGACGCCGCGCCCGGCCGCCCCGTGGGGCTACACGAACACGTGGGGCAACAACTTCGCAATCACCGCCGTCTGGTTCGTCGTCGCCGCGTTCTGCGCGCCCGTGAAGACGAAGTGGCGCGTCGCGGCCGTGGTGCTCCTGGCGGTCTCGCTGGTGCCCGCGGTCTACTCGATGAACCGCGGCCTGTGGCTGGGCCTCGCGGCGGTCGCGGTCTTCACCGCGCTGCGGCTCCTGGTGTCGGGCAGGCCCGGCGGGATGCTCGCGCTCGGCGGCGCCGGGTGCGCGGCCGTGCTCCTCGTCGTCCTCACTCCCCTGGGGACGGTGGTGCAGGCGCGCATGGACAACGGCCACTCCGACGAGGGCCGGGCGTTCTCCTCCGAGCGCGCCACCGAACTGGTCATGGCCCACTCGCCGGTCCTCGGGTTCGGGTCCACGCGCAAGACCCTCGGGTCCGGCGAGTCGATCGCCGTCGGCCCGACGCCCGAGTGCCCGCGCTGCGGCGGGCGGACCCTCGGCGGCAACGGCCAGCTGTGGCAGGTCATGTTCGCGCACGGCATCGCCGGCACGGTCGCATATCTCGGCTTCGCGCTCGCGGTCCTGTGGCGCTTCAGATCCGACCACTCCGCGGTCGGCATCGCCGGGAGCGCCGTCGTCGCGTTCTCGCTGCTGACGATGTTCTACTACAACGCCCTCGTGACGCCGCTCCTGCTCACCCTGCTCAGCTACGTCCTCCTCGCCGCCAACAGAACCACCGCGCCCGCTGCCCAGGGGCCAGAGACGGAGAACCGATGAGTCGAGCACTGAAGACCGCCGACGACCTGCGACGGCGGGCGACGTACCTCGCCGAGGTCGTCGATCAGCTGTACCCGGGAGGCACGGCCGCCGACGCGCCCGCGCGCCCGTACATCGTCGTGCCCGGACGGCGCAAGCCCCGCGTGCTCATCCCGGCCGCCGACCGGAAGGTCGCCGCCGCGGCCCTCGCCCGGTACGCGCGCCCGGCCGCGCGCGGCGCCCGACTTAAGCGCGACGCCGCGGTCCTGGCGCTGCGCCTGGGCCTGGACCGGATGCTCCTGCCGCACCGCGTCAAAGTGGGCGGCGCCGAGGGGATCGACGACCACCTCGCGGCGGTCCTCGGCCACGACGTGCACCTGAGCATCCACATCGGACCGGCGCGGGCGAACCGCAAGCCGGTGCTCCAGATCCTCGACGGGGACGCGAACACCGTCGCGTTCGCGAAGCTCGGCGTCAACGCGCTCACCAGGGAGCTCGTGGACGCCGAGACCGCCGCGACCAAGCGCCTCAGCGAGTTCTGCGACCTGAAGCTGGTGCAGGTGCCGCGGCTCCTGCACGCCGGGAACTGGAACGGCCACAACCTGATGGTCACCTCCGCGCTCCCGGCGTGGGAGGCGCCCGCCGACCTCGGGCCCGCGCGCCGCAGCGCCGCCATGCGCGAGCTCGCCGACGCGTGCGGCACCAGCCGGTTCCCGCTCGGCGAGTCCGACTACGCCGCGCGGCTGCGCCTGCGGCTCAAGGCCCTCACCGACCGCGGCGAGACCGACGCCGACACGCTCCAGACCGCCGGGGAGACGCTCCTGGACCGGTACGGGTCCACGACGATGACGTTCGGCGCCTGGCACGGCGACTGGGCCCCGTGGAACATGCGCGAGACGCCCGACCGGATCTGCCTGTGGGACCTGGAGCGGTTCGAGACCGGCGTCCCCTACGGCTTCGACGCGGCGCACTACCGGCTCCAGGACGACATCGTCACCAAGGCCACGGACCCGACCACGGCCGTCCTCGGGCTCGTCGCCGACGCGCCGCAGATCCTGGCCCCCATGGGGGTCGCGCCCGGCGAGGCCGAGCCGACGGCGCTGCTGTACCTCGTGGACCTCGCCGCCCGCTACATGGGCGACCAGGCCGAGCGCGCGGGCGCCGCGCTCGGGGCGCTGGGCCGCTGGCTCCTGCCGACCCTGCTGCGCCACATCGCCCGCCAGCGGACCGCGCAGGCCGGCTCCACCGACGGAACCTGTTGAGCGGCAAGGAAGCACCATGAGCCAGCGGACACTGCGCGAGCGCATCCCGACCCAGTTGAAGGCCGTCGTCGGCCACTCGTCGCGCACCTTCGGGCGCCTGACGGCCTCCTCGCGGATGCTGCCGGGCCTGCTCGTGTGCGGCGGCCAGCGCTGCGGCACCACGTCCCTGTACCGGGCCCTGGCCCAGCACCCGGCGATCCTGAAGCCGGTGCTCCACAAGGGCGTCCACTACTTCGACACGAACTACCGGCGCGGCCCGGCGTGGTACCGCGGGCACTTCCCGACGCAGGGCGCGGCGGCGCGGATCGCCGACCGGACCGGGCTCGCCCCGGTCGCGTTCGAGTCGAGCCCGTACTACCTGTACCACCCGCTCGCGGCCGAGCGCTTCGCGCGGGACCTGCCCGGCGTCAAGGTGATCGTGCTCGTGCGCGACCCGGTCGAGCGGGCCTGGTCGCACCACGCGCACGAGGTGGCGCGCGGGTTCGAGCCGATCGCGGACTTCGCGGAGGCCGTGGAGGCCGAGTCCGCGCGCCTCGACGGCGTCGAGGCGCGGCTCCGGGCCGACCCGTCGCTGTACAGCTTCGACCACCAGCACCACGCGTACACCGCGCGCGGCCAGTACACGGACTTCCTGGAGCCGCTCGCGGAGCACGTGGGCCGGGACCGGGTGCTCGTGCTCGACTCGGGCGAGTTCTTCACGCGGCCCGACGACGCGTTCGAGCGGGTCCTGCGGTTCCTGGGCCTGCCGTGGATCGGGGACTTCCAGTTCGTGCGCCACAACGCGCGGGGGCGGCCCTCGCCGATGTCCCCGGAGCTGCGCGAGCTCCTGACGGAGCATTACGGGCCGTACGACGAGCGGCTCGCGGAATGGCTTGGGGGCGTGCCGAGTTGGCGGCGCTGACCGCGCAAGGCGCTGCGCAGGAGGCCGCCGGGCGCGAGGAGCTGCGCGGCACCGCGCGCGGGGGCCTCGCGAACCTCGTGGGGGCCGCGGTCTCCGGGCTCGGGGGCCTGGCCGTCACATGGCTCGCGGCCGTGGCGCTGTCCCCCGCGGAGGCGGGCGCGTTCTTCGCGGCGACGTCGGTGTTCATGCTCGCGGGGGCGCTCGCGCGGCTGGGGACGCCGACCGGGCTCGTGTACTGGGTCGCGCGGCTGCACCGGAACGGGCGGGACGCGGCCGTCGGGTCGGTCCTGCGTCTGGGGCTGTGGCCCGCGGCCATCGCGTCGTTCGCGGCGGCGCTGGTGCTGCTCCTGACGGCCGAGTTGTTCGCGCGCCCGGACCTGGTGCGGCTCCTCGCGGTGTTCATCCCCGCGTCGGTGGCGATGGAGTCACTGCTCGCGGCGACCCGCGGGTACCGGCTCATGGGGCCGTCGGTGGTCATCGACAAGCTCGGTCGCACGGTCGCGCAGCTCGCGGGTCTCGGGGCGATCGCGTTGGCGGGCACGGCGACCGCGCAGTGGATCACGTTCGCGTGGGTGCTGCCGTACCTGCCGGCGGCGCTGGCGGCGGGCTGGTACCTGCTGCGGCGCCACCGGGCGGCGGCGGTGGACCCGGCGTTCCCCGACCGGGTGTCGGGGCGGGCGTTCTGGGGGTTCACGGCCCCGCGGGCGGCCGCGAGCGTCGCGCAGCTGGGGTTGCAGCGCCTCGACATCATCATGGTCGCGGCGCTCGCGGGCCTCGGCGCGGCGGCGGTGTACACGGTGGCGACGCGGTTCGTGATCGTCGGGCAGATGGCCTCGGGCGCGGTGGGCCAGTCGGTGCAGCCGCGCGCGGCGGCGGCGATGGCCGCCGGGGAGCCCGCGTCGGCGCGGGCCCTGTACCAGGAGTCGACGGCGTGGATCGTGGCCCTGACGTGGCCGGTGTACCTGGCGGTGGGGCTGCTCGCGGACTGGTACCTGCGGCTGTTCGGCGGGGAGTACGCGACGGGCGAGGCGCGGCTGGTGGTGTGGATCCTGGTGCCCGGGATGATGATCGGGGCGGCGTGCGGGGTGGTCGACTCGATGCTGTCGATGGCGGGGAAGACCTCGTGGCAGCTGATCGACGTCTCGATTTCACTCGTCGTCAATGTCGGATTGAACCTCGCGTTGATTCCCGCGATGGGGGTCGTCGGCGCGGCGATCGCGTGGTCGGCGGCCGTTCTGGTCAATAATTTGGTTCCACTCGCGCAGCTGTGGCGCGCTTTCGGGCTGCATCCGTTCGGGGCGCTGACGAGGCGGGCCCTGCTCGCGGCGGGCCTGCTGTTCGGGGCCCTGCCGCTGGCGGCGGCGCCGTTCGGGCCGCTGTGGACGCTCGCCGCCCTCGGGGCGGCGGGGGCCGCGTGGGCGGTGGCGCTCCTGCGCTACCGGGCAGGGATCTGAACGTCGAAGGGAACACCGTGGCAGCCAACTACACCGAGGTCTTCCAGGACCCGACCGCGGTCGAGAAGTACGCCGAGCGCACCTACGCGCCGGGGACGTTCTCGTCGATCGTGTCGAGCCGCCAGACCGGGTGGCTGCGCGGGTTCGTGCCGCACGCGTTCGCCATGCCGCCGGTGCACCACGACTTCGCGTGCGGCACGGGCCGGGTGGCGCGGATGCTCGCGGGCCTGGTGTCGGTCTCGCACGGGTACGACACGTCGGAGGCGATGCTCCAGAAGGGCCGCGAGCTGGGCACGCCCGGGCACGCGCACCTGGTGGCGCCGGGTCTGGCGGTGCCCGAGCCGGACGAGACGCGCCAGCGCCTGGTGACGGCGTTCCGGTTCGTGCTCAACGTGGACCTGCACCTGCGGGACCAGCTCATGGACTTCGCATCGGCGGCGCTGCCGGACGCGGACTCGGGGCTGCTGCTGGTGGAGAACCACGGGAACGCGTCGTCGCTGCGGCACCTGCGCAAGACGTTCGGGCGCCTGGACGCGCACACGTGGTTCCAGGAGCTGTCGCACGAGGAGATGCGGGAGCTGTTCGACCGGCACGGGTTCGACCTGGTCGGCATGCAGGGCTTCACGATGTTCACGCAGGGCTGCTACCGGGCGCCGTGGGCGTGGGCGTCGAAGGCCGCCGACGCGGCGCTGTGCTCGCCGATGTCGAAGTGGGCCACCGACGTCGTGTACATCGCCCGGCGGCGCTAGCACGGGCCTCTGGGGGCGATTCAGGGCCTTCTGCGGCGGTCCCGCGCGGCCTCGGCGAGGAGCCGGGCGGCTTCGGGGAGGTCGTCGCGCAGGTACCTGCGGGCGAGGCGGCGCGGCTCGGAGCACATGCGGAACAGCCATTCGGTGCCGGTGCGCTGCATCCACTTCGGGGCGCGGCGCCGGTACCCGGCGATGAAGTCGATGCTCGCGCCGCAGCCGAGGAACCAGGTCCGCGGCGCGGTGGCGCGCAGGCGGACGGAGACGAGTTCCTGCTTGGGGAAGCCGAGGCCGACGTAGACGAGGTCGGGTGCGGCGGCGGCGAGGCGCCCGGCGAGGTCGTTCCAGAGGGCGGCGTCGCGGTCGAAGCCCATGGGCGGGCACCAGGCGCCGACGATCTTCAGTCCCGGATAGCGGGTTTCGAGGACCCGGGCGGCGCGCTCGGTGGGGCGCGCGGCGTCGTCGGGGGTGCCGCCGAGGAGCGCGATGCGCAGGCCCCGCTCGGCGGCGGCTTCGGAGAGGCTCCAGACGAGGTCCGATCCGGCGACGCGCTCGGGCAGGGGCGTCCCGGCGACGCGGGAGGCCCACACGAGCGGGGCGCCGTCGGCGGTGACGAGGTCGGCGGCGCCGACGACCGCGCGCAGGGCGCGGGAGCGGCGCGCGGCCGCGAGGATGTCGACGTTCGGGGTGACGATGTGCCCGCCGCGGCCCGCCTCGATCGCGTCGAGCACGCGGGCGACCGCCGCGGCCCCGGTGACCGGGTCGATGCCGATGCCGCCCATGCGGATCCGTGTCGAAGTCCTGCCGTCGGCGCCGTCGGCGCGCGCAGGGCCCAAGCGCTCCATGACATCAGACGCTAAGGCCCCGCGCGCGGTTTTCCGGGATTTTTCGCCGCAGGGCGTGTCCCCGACCCCACCTCGGCTCGTTATAGGAGTCGACAGGGGGCAACGAGGGTGAGCGAGGGTTCAGTGAGCTGGAGAACGGCCGAGCAGTCCGAGCAGTCCGAGAACCGCGTGAAAGTGGTCTTCATCGGCGGCCTGGGCCGCAGCGGCACCACGCTCCTGGAGCGGCTGCTGGGACAGCTCCCGGGGGTCGTCCCGCTCGGGGAGATCACCCACCTGTGGGAGCGGGACCTGGTCGGGAACGAGATGTGCGCGTGCGGCGCAACGTTCTCGCACTGCGAGTTCTGGCAGAGGATCGGGCAGCGGGCGTTCGGGTCCTGGGAGGACGTGGACGTCGAGCGGCTCAACGC
Organism: Glycomyces sp. MUSA5-2; assembly: GCF_037034145.1. Lineage (NCBI taxonomy): Bacteria > Bacillati > Actinomycetota > Actinomycetes > Glycomycetales > Glycomycetaceae > Glycomyces > Glycomyces sp. MUSA5-2. The sequence continues at coordinate 215,885 of NZ_JBAGKG010000002.1, read as the reverse complement.
GCTGAAGGCCACGGTGGACCGGACCAGGCACATCCCGGCGCTCGCGTCGAAGAAGCTCGCCCCGGCGCAGCACCAGCTCGTCGCGGAGTACGCCGAGTACTTCGAGAAGATCTACTCGGCCGCCGCGAAGGACACGCGCGCGCAGGTCGTCGTCGACTCCTCCAAGCACGCGTCGCTGGCGTACTGCCTGCGGTGGTCGCCGAAGATCGACCTGCGGGTGATGCACGTCGTGCGCGACTCGCGGGGCGTCGCGTACTCGTGGACGAAGCAGGTGCGCCGGCCCGAGTCCCCCACCGGGGACCAGATGACCCGCTACTCCCCCGCGAAGGCCGCGATGCTGTGGAACGCGCAGAACGCCGCGTTCAGCCTGCTCGCGCGCCGCGGGGTGCCGGTGCGGCGGGTCAGGTACGAGCGGATCATCCAGCGGCCCAGGCGCGTCATCGCCTCGCTCGCGCGGTTCTGCGGGCTCGACCTGGTCGAGTCGGACCTGAACTTCATCGGCGACGGCTGGGCGGATCTCGGCCCGAGCCACTCGGCGGCCGGGAACCCGATGCGGTTCACCGTGGGCCGCATCCCGATCCGGCCCGACGAGGCGTGGACCGAGGACCTGCCCGACGGGACGCGGCGGATGGTGTCGACGCTGACGCGCCCGCTCCTGGGCCGGTACGGTTACCTCGCCGAAGACGAGGCACCCTTGGAGGAACCCGCCCTTGAAGAGGTGAGCGCACGTGACTGACTGGCCCTCAGTCGGAGTCGTGATCCCGACGCACGACCGCCCGCAGCAGGTGCGCGCGGCCCTGCGCTCGGTCCTGACCCAGTTCTACCCCGGCGACCTGGAAGTGGTCGTGGTCTTCGACCGCGCCAAACCCACCGGCGACCTCGCCGACGACGGCGACCGGCCGGTCCGGGAGGTCAAGAACGAGCGCACCCCGGGCCTCGCGGGCGCCCGCAACACCGGGATCACCGCGCTGGACACCGAGCTCGTGGCGTTCCTCGACGACGACGACGAATGGCTCCCCGGGAAGCTCGCCGCGCAGGTGGCGGCCCTGGGCACCGAGGCGGAGCTGTGCACCACCGCGATCGAGGTCGACTACCGCGGCAGGCGGAACGCGCGGCTCGCGCAGCAGTCGACGGTGCGGCACGCGGACCTGCTCAGGTCCCGCATGATGATGCTCCACTCCTCGACGTTCCTGTTCCGCCGCTCGGCGCTCCTGGGCGGTCTCGGGCTCGTCGCCGAGGACGCGCCCGGCAGCCAGAACGAGGACTGGGACATGCTCCTGCGGGCGTCCCGGCGCCGGCCGATCGCGCACGTGGACACGCCGTACGCGCTCGTCAACTGGGCCGGGTCGCACTTCGAGACCCGCTGGGACACCAAGATCTCGTCGCTGCGGTGGATCCTCGACCGGCACCCGGAGATCCACGGCAGCCCCGAGGGCGCCGCCCGCGTCTACGGGCAGATCGCCTGCTGGCACGCGGCCATCGGCGACCGCAAGGAGGCGCTGCGGTGGGCGCTGCGCGCCACGAAGGCGAACCCGGGCGAGCCGCGGGCCGCGGTCGCGGCGGCGGCAGCGGCGGGCATCGTCGGCGTCCCCGCGGTCATGGCGGCGCTCCACCGGCGGGGCCGCGGGATCTAGCCGTTCACCGGTTGTCCGCCCTTTATTCACCGCTTATCGGAGTCTTAACCTCCGCGCGCCTACGGTTTCCCCAGTGCCGCTGAAGAAAGCGGAATTGCCGTCCACTGAGGAGGAACCGTGGGTCTCGCGCTCGCACTCGCCCTGCCCGTCGACCTGTTCGCCATCACCGTGCTCGCCTGCGCGATCTACTACCGGCGGCACCGGCGCACCGACCTCGCGCTGGCGTACGTGGCGCTGAACGTCGGCGTCTTCGCGGTCTCGGCGCTCATGCTGTCGCAGCAGGTGAGCCTCGGGCTCGCGTTCGGGCTGTTCGGGGTCCTGTCGATCCTGCGGCTGCGGTCCGACCAGATCTCCCAGCGCGACGTCGGCTACTACTTCACCGCGCTGGCCCTGGGCCTCATCAACGGGATCGGGGCGTCGCGGCCCGCGGTCATGATCGGCCTGTCGGTCCTGCTGGTGCTCACCATGTTCGTCGCGGACCACCCGCGCCTGTCGAACCGGTCCCGGCACCGCATGGTCGTCCTCGACACCGTCCACCGCGACGAGGAGCGCCTCCGCGAGGACCTGGAGCGGCGCCTCGACGCGCGGGTCCGCAAGTTCGAGGTGGTCGACACCGACTACGTGCGCGAGACGATGACCGTGGACGTGCGGTTCCAGCCGAACCCGCCGCCCGCGCCGCACGTCCCCGCTGAGCGCACCGTGCCGCTGGCGAGGACCCGATGAGCGGCCTCGACGCGTTCCCCGGGATGGGCCTCGACGAGGTCGTGGCCGCCGCGGACCTCCAGACCCGCACCGACACGAAGTACCTGCTCTCGCCCGAGCGGTACCGGTGGTTCCGGGACCGCCTGGCGGACAGCGGCGACTGGGCGTGCCTCGACATCGGCGGGCGCCGCCGCTTCTCCTACGAGTCGGTGTACTTCGACACCCCGGACCTGCTGACGTACCGGCAGCACCGGCAGGGGCGGCGGCGCCGCTTCAAGGTGCGCACCCGCCTGTACGCCGACTCCGGGGAGTGCGCGTTCGAGGTGAAGGTGAAGGGCGCGCGGCAGGACACCGTCAAGGAGCGGCTCCCGTACGCGGCCTCAGACGCCGCGGTCATCACCGCCGACGCCGCCGCGCACCTCGCGCGGACCCTGTGGGACGCGTACGGGATGCGCGTCCCGGCGGGCCTGGAGGCGCGGCTGCGCACCGACTACCGGCGGCACACGCTCGTCGACCCGGCCGCGGGCGTGCGGATCACGTGCGACGAGGACCTGCGGTGCGTGTCCGAGTCGGGTGCGGTCGAGTCGCGGCCGGTCAGTCTCGTGGAAGTGAAGTCCGCCAAAGAAGGCGGCGCGGCGGACCGTCTCCTGTGGTCGATGGGCGCGCGCCCGGTGCCGGTGTCGAAGTACTGCCTCGCGGTCGCGGTGCTCGCGCCCGGCATGCACGGGAACCCCTGGGCGCGGGCGCTGCACGAGTGCTTCCCCGGGGTCAGCCGAGTTCGAGCCTGATGAGCGCGCCCCTGCCGCCCGGGCCCTGGCCGAACACGAGCTGGCCGCCCGAGGCGGCCGCGGCGCGCCGGGCGATGTCCAGGCCCAGTCCCGTCGAGCCGCCTTCGGAGCGGCCGCGCTGGAACACGCCGAGGTCCGGCAGCCCCGGGCCCTCGTCGGCGACGTCTACAGTGGCCCCCGTGTCGTAGCGGGGCGTCAGCCGGACTTCGAAGGGCGTGCCGTCGGGGGTGTGCGCGAAGACGTTGGCGAGCAGCGAGTCCATGGCCGCGGCGAGGTCCGCGGCCGACAATGCGACGGGCAGCGGCCCGGGGGCGAGGCGCACCCGGCATTCGCGGGCGGTGTCCTCGGCGAGCGCGGACCAGAACTCGACGCGTTCGGCGACCACGGCCGCGGCGTCGCACGACCCGGCCTCGGCGGGGTTGCGGGCGTCGCGGATCGCCTCGTTGACGGCGCGCTCGACGTCGGCGACCGCCCGCTCCACAGGCTCGCGCTCCCGGTCGCCGAGGGCCTCGGTCTCCAGTTTCAGGACGGTGAGCGGGGTCCGGAGCCGGTGCGAGAGGTCGGCGACGCGTTCGCGCTCGGCTTCGAGGAGCTCCTTGATCCGGTCGGCGAGGGTGTTCAGGGCGGTGCCGACGTTCCGCAGCTCCGAGGGCCCGGCGGCGTCGGCGCGGGCCTCCAGGTCCCCGTTCGCGAGCCGGTGCGACACGGCCGCGAGGTCGTTCAGGGGCACCAGGATCACGCGGGCGAGGCGCCACGCCAGGAGCAGTCCGAACCCGAGGAGCAGGACCGCGATGGCGCCGAGGAGGAGCCACGAGCGCGCGACCCCGGCGCCGAGCTGATCGTCGGTGACGTGGACGCGGATGACCGCGGTCTCGCCGTCGACGTTGACGCTGAAGAGGACTTCGCGGCCCTCGGCCGTCTCGGCGGTGATCGAGTGGCCTCGCGCGGCGAGGTCGACGGCGTTCGAGCGCGGCGCGTCGCGGCCCGCGAGGGTCCCGTCGGGCCAGAACACCGTGACCGGGTACGCGGAGTTGGCGTTCAGCGTGTCGACCGCGGTGCGCGCGGCTGCGCGGTCGCCGGAGCTGATGATCGTGACCAGCGACTGCCCCTCCTGCTCGGCGGAGTCGACGGCGTGCTGGGCGGCGCTGTTGCGCAGCAGGATCGCCATCGGGATCGAGAACGCGAGCAGGATGAGGCTCGCCGTGGCGGCCACCAGGAGCGTCAGCCGGGCCCTCATCGCGCGCCCCCTTCGGGGTCGACGAGCTTGACGCCGACGCCGCGCACGGTGTGCAGGAACCTGGGGGCCTGCGCGGTCTCGCCGAGCTTGCGGCGCAGCCACGCCAGGTGGACGTCGACGGTCTTGTCTGCGCCGCCGAACGGCAGGTCCCACACGTCGGTGAGGAGCTGGCGCTTCGCGACCACCTCCCCGGCGCGGGCGGCGAGGTAGTGGAGCAGGTCGAACTCCTTGGGGCTCAGTTCGAGCGGGCGGCCGTCGAGGTGCGCGGCACGGCCGCGCGGGTCGATCCGCAAGGGCCCCACGGTCACGTGAGGGTCGGCGGCCGGGCCGCCGGAGCCGGTGCGGCGCAGCACGGCCTGGATGCGGGCGTCGAGCTGCTTGGCGGTGAAGGGCTTCACCACGTAGTCGTCGGCGCCGGAGCCGAGGACGCGGACGATCTCGTCCTCGTCGTCGCGCGCGGTCGCCACGATCACCGGCACATCGGAGACGCCGCGGAGCATCCGCAGCATCTGCGCGCCGTCGAGGTCCGGCAGCCCCAGGTCGAGGACGACCAGGTCGGGGCGGTGGTCGATCGCGGCGCGCAGGCCCGTCATCGCATCGGGCGCGGAGGCGACCTGGTGGCGCAGGTCCCGCAGCGAGCGCATGAGCGCCGTGCGGACCCGCTCGTCGTCTTCGATCAGGAGCAGTTGGGCCATGGGCGGAATGGTATGCAATGCGCACGCCCGGCACCAACCTCGCGGACGTGACCTGCGCAGGTTTAGAGCGGCCTTATCGCGGTCTTAACGATCGAGGCGGCACGCTGGTGGCATGCAGAGGAAATGGGCAGTGGCCGGGTGGGTGACGTTCGCGGCGGTCGCCGTGGCCGCGGGGATCGGCGCGGTGGCGCTGGCGTCTGGCGGGAGCCTCGCGGGCCCCGAGCAGCCGATGTCCGACGAGGACGTGCTCGCGTCGCTGGAGGAGGCCGGGGAGGACGCCTCGGAAGATGCGGCCTCGCCGAGTTCGAGCGATTCCCCTACGGCGACACCGAGTTCCAGCGCGACGCCGACCGCAGAAGACGGCGGGCGGGTCCTCGGCGGGCCCGGCGGGACGTTCCTGGCGGTCTGCGAAGGCGACCTGGTGCGCATCGAGTGGTGGACGCCCGCGCAGGGATGGAACGCCGCGAACGTGGACCAGGGGCCCGCCGCGTCCCTGGAGATCGAGTTCGAGGGCGCCGACGACGAGGTCGAGTACACCGTGGCCTGCGTCGGCGGCGTCCCCGAGACCGGGTCCGACGACGACGGCGACGACGGATAGGGCTTTTCACCAGGGGGTGAAGGGAACGGCCCCGGAACCGCGCGGTTCCGGGGCCGTTCGCCTTGTCGCTGCAAGCGGGTGCTAGCCCTTCTTGCGGAGCTCCTCTTCGTTGCGGTGCAGGTCGTCGAGACCGCCGCACATGAAGAACGCCTGCTCGGGGAAGTGGTCGTACTCGCCCTCGGCGATCTTCTTGAAGGCCTCGACGGTCTCCTTGACGGGGACGAACGAGCCCTCGACGCCGGTGAACTGCTTCGCCGCGAAGGTGTTCTGCGACAGGAAGCGCTCGATGCGGCGCGCGCGGCCCACGACGAGCTTGTCCTCTTCGGACAGCTCGTCCATGCCGAGGATCGCGATGATGTCCTGCAGCTCGTTGTACTTCTGGAGGATCTGCTTCACTGTGGAGGCGACCGCGTAGTGCTCGGCGCCGACGACCTCGGGCTCCAGGATGCGGGAGTTCGAGGCCAGCGGGTCGATCGCGGGGTAGATGCCCTTGTCGGAGATCTTCCGCTCCAGGTTCGTCGTCGCGTCCAGGTGGGTGAACGCGGTGAACGGCGCCGGGTCGGTGTAGTCGTCCGCGGGAACGTACACGGCCTGCATCGAGGTGATGGCCTTGCCGCGGAGCGAGGTGATGCGCTCCTGGAGCTCACCCATCTCGTCGGCGAGGGTCGGCTGGTAGCCCACGGCCGAGGGCATGCGGCCCAGCAGCGCGGAGGTCTCCGAACCGGCCTGCGTGAACCGGAAGATGTTGTCGATGAAGAGCAGCACCTCCTGGTTCTTGACGTCGCGGAAGTACTCGGCCATCGTCAGGGCCGACAGGGCGACGCGGAGGCGCACCCCCGGCGGCTCGTCCATCTGGCCGTACACGAGCGAGGTCTTGGGCAGCACGCCCGCCTCGTCCATCTCCGCGATGAGGTCGTTGCCCTCGCGGGTGCGCTCGCCGACGCCCGCGAACACCGACGAACCGCCGAAGTTCTGGGCCACGCGGATGATCATCTCCTGGATGAGCACCGTCTTGCCCACGCCGGCGCCGCCGAACAGGCCGATCTTGCCGCCCTTGACGTACGGGGCGAGGAGGTCGATCGCCTTGATGCCGGTCTCCAGCATCTCGGTCTTCGGCTCCAGCTGCGCGAACGCCGGGGCGTGGCGGTGGATCTCCCAGTGGTCGTCGGCTTCGAGCGTCTCGCCCTCGGGGAGGTTGAGGCACTCGCCCAGGACGTTGAAGACCTTGCCCTTGATGCCGTCGCCGACGGGGACCTTGATCTGCCCGCCGGTGTCGCGCACCTCGGCGCCGCGGACGAGGCCGTCCGTGGGGGCCATGCAGATGCCGCGGATCTGGCTGTCGCCCAGGTGCTGGGCGACTTCCAGGGTCAGCGTCTTCACGTCGCCGCCGTAGGTCACGTCAACGTGGAGTGCGTTGAAGATCGCCGGGATGGCGTTTCGCGGGAACTCGACGTCGACGACGGGCCCGATGACCCGTACGACGCGCCCCACTCCTTGGGTGTCAGTCATCGTTACTCTCTTCCTGCGGCGGAAAGGGCACTGGCCCCGCCCACGATTTCGCTGATCTCCTGCGTGATCGCCGCCTGCCGCGCCGCGTTCGCGCTCCGCCGCAGGGTCTTGATCAATTCATCGGCATTGTCCGAGGCCGCCTTCATGGCCCGGCGCTTCGACGCCAACTCGCTGGCCGCGCTGTCGATCAGCGCCGCGTAGATGCGAGTCGTCAGGTACTTCGGCAGCAGCGCGTCGAGCAGCGCCTCCGGGTTCGGCTCGAACTCGTAGTCGGGGAGGAGCACGTGCTCGTCGAGCTCGGACTCCTCCACCTCCTCGACTTCGAGGGGAGCCAACTGCCGGGGTTCGGGCGTCTGCGTCAGCAGCGAGACGAACTTGGTGTGGACGATGTGCAGCTCGTCCACTCCGAGGATACCGTCCGCTCCCGCGTCGTCACCCTCGTCGTCGGCGCCGGACATGAACGCCGCGAGCAGCGTCCGGGTGATCTCCTGCGCGTCCGAGACCCTCGGCAGCTGGGAGAACCCGGTCCACGAGTGCTCGATCGGCCGGGAGCGGAACCGGTAGTAGTCGACGCCCCTGCGGCCGGCGACGTACAGGACCGGGACCTTGCCCTCCTCGGACAGGCGCGAGACCAGCTGCTCGGCCGTGCGGATGACGTTCGCGTTGTACGCGCCGCACATCCCCTTGTCGGCCGTGACCACCAGGACGCCCGCCCGGCGCACCGCCGCGCGCGGCTGGAGCAGCGGGTGGTTGATCGACGCGTTCGACGCCAGGGACGTCATCACGCTCGTCATGGCCCGGGCGTACGGCAGGGAAGCCGCCACCCGGTCCTGCGCCTTGGCGATGCGGCTGGTCGCGACCAGCTCCTGCGCCTTGGTGATCTTCTTGATGGACTGGGTCGACTTCAGCCGCTTGCGCAAAGTACGAAGCTGCGCTGACATGGCTAACCCTTCTTGACGCGCTTGACGGTCTCGACGTCGACGTCGCCCTCAAGGGCGTCCTCGGCGACGTCGGTCACGTGCAGGTCGTCGACGTTGGCCTTGAACATCTGCTTGAACTTGGCGACGGCGCGCTTGAGGGTGTCCTCGATGTCGCCCGAGACCTTGTCCTTGCCCGCGTTGAGCTGGGCGACGACGTCCTTGTGGTTGGCGCGCATGTAGGTCAGGAACTCGTTCTCGAACCGGCGCACCTCCCCCACCGGGATGTCGTCGAGCTCGCCCGCGGTGCCCGCCCAGATCGAGATGGTCTCCTCGCCCATGGGCAGCGGCGCGGCCACGCCCTGCTTGAGGAGCTCGACCATGCGCAGACCGCGGTCCAGCTGCGCGCGCGACGCGGCGTCCAGGTCCGACGCGAAGGCCGCGAAGGCCTCCAGGTCGCGGTACTGGGCCAGGTCCAGACGCAGCGAGCCCGCGACGGAGCGCATGCCCTTGGTCTGCGCGGCGCCGCCGACGCGGGACACCGAGGTGCCGACGTTGATCGCCGGGCGCACGCCCGAGTTGAACAGGCCCTCTTCGAGGAAGACCTGGCCGTCGGTGATCGAGATGACGTTGGTCGGGATGAACTGCGAGATGTCGCCGGCCTTGGTCTCGATGATCGGCAGACCGGTCAGCGAGCCCGCGCCCAGCTCGTCGGAGAGCTTCGCGCAGCGCTCCAGCAGGCGGGAGTGCAGGTAGAACACGTCGCCCGGGAAGGCCTCGCGGCCCGGCGGGCGGCGCAGCAGCAGCGACACGGTGCGGTACGCCTCGGCCTGCTTCGAGAGGTCGTCGAAGACGATGAGGACGTGCTTGCCGCCGTACATCCAGTGCTGGCCGATGGCCGAACCGGTGTAGGGGGCCAGGTACTTCAGGCCCGCGGGCTCGTCGGCGTTCGCCGCGACGATGGTGGTGTACTCCATCGCCCCGTGCTCTTCGAGCATGCCCTTGATGCCCGCGACGGTGGAGCCCTTCTGGCCGATCGCCACGTAGATGCAGCGCAGCTGCTTCTTCGGGTCGCCGGACTCCCAGTTCGCGCGCTGGTTGATGATCGTGTCGATCGCGACCTGCGTCTTGCCGGTCTTGCGGTCGCCGATGATGAGCTGGCGCTGGCCGCGGCCGATGGGGGTCATCGAGTCGATGGCCTTGATGCCGGTCTCGACCGGCTCGGACACCGACTGGCGGTTGATGACGTTCGGGGCCTGGGCTTCGAGCTCGCGCTCGGCCTCGGCCTCGATCGGCCCGAGGTCGTCGATGGGGTTGCCCAGGGCGTCGACGACGCGGCCCAGGAACTTGTCGCCGACCGGCACCGAGAGGACCTTGCCGGTCCGCTTGACGGGCTGGCCCTCGCCGACCTTGGTCGGGTCGCCGAGGAGCACGGCGCCGATCTCGCGCACGTCGAGGTTCAGGGCCAGGCCCATCACGCCGCCCTCGAACTCCAGGAGCTCGTTGGCCATGACGGAGGGCAGGCCCTCGACGATCGCGATGCCGTCGCCGGCGCTGGTGACGGTACCGACCTCTTCGCGGGTGATCTCCGGCCGGTACGACGAGACGTACGCGTCGAGCGCGTTGCGGATCTCGTCAGAGGAGATGGTCAATTCAGCCATCTGAACGTTTCCCTTTCTGTTTCTACCGGCTGGATCAGCGTCCGGCCAAGGCTTGGCGGGCTTCGTCGAGGCGCCGCGAGACGGAGCCGTCCCACAGTTCCGAGCCGACTCGCACCCGGATGCCCCCGACGATCGCGGGGTCGACGGTGACCTTGAGCGCCACCGGGCGGCCGTAGACGAGCGACAGCTTGGCGGCGAGCTGGCGCTCGCCGTTCTCGTCGAGCGGCTTGGCCACGGTCACGTAGGCCACGGCCTCGTCGCGGGCCGCCGCGGCGACCTCGACCAGGTAGGCCAGCGAGGCGTGGAAGCTGCGCCCGCCGATGCCGAAGCATGCGGCGGCCGCGAGCTTCACCGTCACCGGCTCGGCCTTGCCGTCGAGCAGCCGCTCGGTGAGCTCGGCCCGGCCCTTGGGGTCGGTGCCGGTGGCGCCGAGGACCGAGGCGAGCTCGGCGTCGCCGTCGACGAGCCGTCCGAAGCGGAACAGCTGGTCTTCGACGTTCGCCAGGCTGCCGTCCTTGGCGGCGGCGAGCAGCAGCGCCTCGACGGCGAGCTGCTCGGTGCCGTCCACCAGTTCGGACGGGCTGCTCCAGCGGCCGCGCACCAGGGCGGCGACCACGTCAGCGGCGGTGTCGCCGACTTGACCGGCGAGGAGCCCGCGGAGCAGGCCCTCGCGGTCGTCCGCCTCGCGGGCGGGGTCGGACAGGGCGCGACGCAGCCGAGGCTGGTCGACGAGGAACCGCGTCACTCCCAGCAGCTGATCGCCGCACTCGGTGAGCTGCCCGGCCGAGGCGCCGGAGGCGGCGGCCTCCAGCACGGCCCGGCCGGCCTCGATGCTTTCGCGTCCAGTCGTCGACATCAGCGCGCTCCGCTCGTCTCGGCCGTGTCGTCCGCGATCTCGGCCAGGAACTGGTCGACGGTCGCGGTCGTGTCGGCGTCGCCGGCGAGGCGCTGGCCGATGATCTTCCCGGCCAGGTCGACCGCCAGGTTCCCGACCTCGCTGCGCAGCTCGCGGACGAGCTGCTGGCGCGAGGCCTCGACCTGGGCGTGCCCGGCCGCGATGATCCGGTTGGACTCCTCGCGGGCGGAGACGAGGATCTCCTCCTTGGCGGCCACGGCGTCGGCGCGGGCCTCGTCGCGGATCGCGGCGGCCTCCTCCTGCGCTGCGGCGAGCTTCCGGCGGTATTCCTCCAGCGTCTGGTTGGCCTCTTCCTGAGCCCGCTCAGCGCGCTCGATGCCGCCTTCGATCGCGTCCACCCGTGCCTCGAACGTCTTCTCCATGCGGGGGAAGACGAACTTGATGAGCACGAAGCACAGCAGACCGAAAGCGATGGCCCCGATCAGCATTTCCTGCCAGATCGGGAAGAGGATCCCGGCCCCTCCTTCGGCGGCGTGAATCATGATGACTCCCTTGAAGGGTTACTAGTTGCCGCCGCCGAGGGCGAAGGCGAGGACGAGGCCGAACAGCGCGAGCACCTCGACGAGGGCGAAGCCCATGAACAGCATCGGGCGGGTGATGCCGGCCGACTCGGGCTGGCGGGCGGTGGCGGTGATCCACGCGGCGAAGATGAGGGCAACACCGATGCCGGGGCCGATCGCAGCGAGGCCGTAACCGATGACGTTGACGGAGCCTTCCATCTGGCTTTCTCCTAGGTGTCAGCGTGGCGTGACCGTCACGCGCACGATGTTGTTCAATTGCGAAATCTCTGGGTGAGGGGTGGAAGCTTCGGGGAGCTCTAGTGCTCTTCCGCGAGGGACCCCTGGATGTACATGCCCGTCAGGAGCGTGAAGACGTACGCCTGGAGCAGGATGACGATGAGCTCGAAGAGGGTCATCGCGATGCCCATGCCGAACGAGAAGATCGACAGGCCCTGGATGAAGAAGTTGCTGGAGTTGAGCATCTCGAACCCGCCGAGGATGAACACCAGCAGGATGAGGTGGCCCGCGAACATGTTCGCGAAGAGCCGCAGGGCCAGGGTGACCGGGCGCAGGATGATGTTCTGGAGGATCTCGATCGGGATCAGCAGCGGGTAGATGAACGCCGGGGCGCCCGGGGGCACGACCGTGATCTTCAGCCACTTGCCCAGGCCGTGCTGCTTGATGCCGACCCAGACGTACATGATCCACGAGAGGATCGCCAGCATCGCCGGGAACGCGATGTGCGCGTTCGGCGAGATCTGGATGCCGGGCACGATGGCCCAGAAGTTCATGAGGACGATGAACAGGAACAGGGTCGCGAGGTACGGGGCGAACTTCACGCCGTCCTTCTTGCCCATGAGGTCGATGGCGACGGTGTTCCGGATGAAGCCGTAGGCGGACTCGGCCAGCCACTGCTTCTTGGTGGGGACGATCTGGGGCTTGCGGTAGGCCCACAGGAAGAAGACGATGAGGATCGCGACCGTCAGCCACACGCCCAGCGTGATGGTGGTGAACATGTGGGCGAGCGCGGTCCCGGTGAGCCCGGAGAACCAGTCGGCAAAGTCAAAGCTGTGGATACCGGGCGGGAAGTGGGACTCCCCTTCGGCCAGCACGATGGCTGAGTCGGTCACGCGAGCCACGCCTCTCAGTCAGTGTCGGTCACAAAAAACTACGGCGACATCTGCTTGATGAGCAGGTACATCCCCGCTCCAGCACCGACCAGCATCCCTACCAGGAGCCCGACTTTGGGCAGTCCGAGCCACAGGTCGACGAGATATCCGAGACCACCCCAGACGATGATCCCGGACAGCAGATATCCCAGAGCGCGCCAGCCCATGTCCGAACCGTCGGGCTGGGGCTTGCGTTCGGGGGGTTCCATGTCGGCCATGTCGGATTGAACTCTAACAGCTACTGAGCAGGAACTGCCCAGCGGGTTCGCTGAGATGAGCGCCATCCGTGCGCAATTGTCAACCTCCACGAAACACCGCGTGTCGCATCGCAAGCGGGCGTCAAGGACGCGTCAAGACGGCTGGTCGAGCTCGATGTAAGGAATCTTGGCCTTATATGCCCAGACAGCCTGGGTCGCGAGCCACGCGACGGCGCCGCCGACGATCCCGCAGGCGAAGGGGAGCAAGGCATTCGGAACCGTCGATTGGACCGTCCACAATGCAAAAAACGCGACTACGAGCTTGAGCGCGTATGTGATCAAGGCCATAGGCAGGGTGAGACGCAGGTCAATCTTCTCGGCTGCTGCGACCGCTTGCACCGAGCCGGCGAAACCCAAGGCGGCCAACGCTACTCCTGCCGGGGCGCCCCAGGCGCCGGGCCCGCCCGCGGTGATCCAGCCGACGACCGCCGCGATCACCGCGGCGATCCCGGCGACGGCGAAGCACGGCTTCAGGAAGCCCCTCGCAGTTTTCACGACTGGCCCTCCAGGGCCGCCGCGACGGGCTTGAGGGCGGCTTCGAGCTGGTCGGCGATCCGCGCGTACTCCGTGCGGCTCATCCCCCATGGGTCCGCCAGGTCGGCGTCCTCGTAGTCGCCGCAGCGGGCCTCGGCGAGCGCGAGGAGGGCCTTGCCGCGGGTCTGCACGTCGCCCTCGGGCAGCTCGGCCGCGGCGTCGGCGGCGATGCGGCCGAAGGTGCGCACGAGGAAGGTCTTCCCGGCGGCCTCGGGGTAGGACTCGGCGATGAACTCGGCGTGCCCGGAGGTGGCGACGAGGATCAGGTCCGAGGCCGCGACGTGGGCGCGGACGAGGTGCCGGGCGCCGTGCCCGGCGGACTCGTAGCCGCGGTCCTCCAGTTCGCGCGCGGAGAACGGCTGCATGTCGTCGCCCTCGTGCCACGACGAGGTCCCGGCGCCGTGGTTGTACACGGCGTCGCCGGTGAGGCCGTCGAGGATGCGCTCGGACATGGGCGACCGGCAGATGTTGCCGGTGCACACGTGGAGGACCGAGAAGGGCGCGCTCACGCGGAGCTCTCCTCGGCGGGGGCCTCGTCGGCGGCCTCGGGAGCCTCGGCGTTCTCGTCCTGCTCCTGGTCCTCGGGGCGCTGGCCGGGGCCGTAGCCGTCGCGGTCGAGCGTGTCGGGGACGATCTTGCGGATCTGCTCCAGGGTCAGGGCGCCCTCGCGCAGCAGCTGCGGCGGGTGCGCGACGCAGTCGACGATCGTCGAGGGCAGGTTGTCCTCGCTGGGCCCGGCCTCCAGGTACACGGAGACGTCGGAGCCGAGCTGGGCCTTCGCGTCGGTGGCGGTCTCGGCCGGGGGCTGGCCGGTCTTGTTCGCGGAGGACACGGCCATGGGGCCGGTCTCCTTGAGCAGCTCGATCGCGAGCGGGTGCAGCGGCATGCGCACCGCGACGGTGCCGTCGGTGTCGCCGAGGTCCCAGGTCAGGGTCGGGGTGTAGGGCACCACGACGGTGAGCGGGCCGGGCCAGAACGCCTCGATGAGCTCCTTCGCAGAGTCGGGCACGTCGGAGGCGATGCCGTCGAGGGCGCGCTTGGAGCCCACCAGGACCGGCGGGGCCATGTCGCGCCCGCGGCCCTTGGCGGCGAGGAGCGCCTTCACGGCGGCGTGGTTGAACGCGTCACAGCCGATCCCGTAGACGGTGTCGGTGGGGATGACGACCAGGCGGCCGCCGGTGACGGCGCGCGCGGCGGACTTGATGCCGGTAGCGCGGTCCTTGATCTTCCTGCAATTGAACAGCCTCACGGCAGCAAGCCTAGCCTTCCCGTAGCGAACCTCGGCCGGCCGGCGAGGTCGTCGTGGTCCTCCGCATCGGTGAATCCGCTGACACGGAGGATCTCCGGCGCCACCGTGCCGTGCGTGTCGTCGTGCTCGAACCCGAACCACCCGCCGGGCTTGAGCCACTTCGCGGCGCGCACGGCGAGCGGCTGGATGACCGCGAGCCCGGCCTCGGCGGCGTAGACGGCCCCGGACGGGTCGAATTCGACCTCTGGCGCCACTTCGATCTCGAACGGCACGTACGGCGGGTTCGCGGTGACGAGGTCGGCGAGGCCGTCGAGCTCGTTCAGCGTGGAGGCGGCGGTCGCGTCGGCGAGCACGGGCACCGCGTTCGTGCCTTCGAGGTTCGATTCGAGCCATTCGAAGGCGTCGGGGTCGACCTCGACGGCCCAGACGCGCGCGTCGGGCCGCTCGGTGGCGATCGAGTACGCGACGGCACCGGAGCCGGAGCACGCGTCGATGACGGTGCCGCCCTCCGGCAAGTGGGCGAGCGCCCAGTCCACGAGGAGCTCGGTCTCGGGCCGGGGCACGAACACGCCGGGGCCGACCGCCAGTTCGCCGTAGCGGAACGCGGCCGAGCCGGTGAGGTGCTGGAGCGGCTCGCGGGCGGCGCGGCGCGCTACGAGCGCGTCGAACTCGGCGCGCTGCCGCTCGTCGGGCCCGTCGGCGATGAGCAGCTGCGCGCGGGTGAGCCCCGAGACGTGGGCGGCGAGCAGCTCGGCGTCGTTGCGCGGCGAGTGGACGCCGGCCGCCGCGAGCAGCGTCGCGGCGGCGGCCACGGTGTCAGTCCAGGTCGTCACTCAGAACCGCGCGCCATGCGCTCGGCGCGGTCGGCTGCGGCGAGGGCGTCGAGGACCTCGTCGAGGGCGCCGTCCATGACCTGGTCGAGGTTGTACGCGGTGAAGCCGACGCGGTGGTCGGTGAGCCGGTTCTGCGGGAAGTTGTAGGTGCGGATGCGCTCGGAGCGGTCGGCGGTGCGCACCTGCGAGAGCCGCGCGGCCCCGGCCGCGGCGGCGGCCTCCTCCTGCTGCTTCGCGAGCAGGCGGGCGCGCAGGACCTTGATGGCCGCCTCCTTGTTCTGGAGCTGGCTCTTCTCGTTCTGCGAGGTGACCACGACGCCGGTGGGCACGTGCGTGAGGCGCACCGCGGAGTCGGTGGTGTTGACGGACTGGCCGCCGGGCCCGGAGGACCGGTACACATCGACCCGCACGTCGTTCATGTTCAGCTCGAAGTCGACCTCCTCGGCCTCGGGCATGACGACGACCGCGGCCGCGGAGGTGTGGACGCGGCCCTGCGACTCGGTCACGGGCACGCGCTGCACGCGGTGCACGCCGCCCTCGAACTTCATGCGGGACCACACGCCGTTGCCGCCTTCGGGGTTCCCCTTGGTGCGCACGGCGATCGAGGAGTCCTTGACGCCGCCGAGGTCGGTGGGCACCATTTCGAGGGTCTCCACGCCCCAGCCCATGCGCTCGAAGTAGCGCAGGTACATGCGCATGAGGTCCCCGGCGAACAGGCCGGACTCCTCGCCGCCCGCGCCGGCCTTGATCTCGATGATGACGTCCTTGGCGTCGTCGGGGTCGCGCGGCACGAGCAGCTCCGCGAGCTTCTCCTCCAGCTCGGGGATGCGCTTGCGCAGCCCCTCGGCCTCCTCCGCGAAGTCGGCGTCCTCCTTCGCGAGCTCCTCGGCGGTCTCCAGGTCCTCCTTCGCCGTCGCGATGTCCTCGGCGGTCTTGGCGATCGGGGACAGCTCCGCGTAGCGGCGGCCGACCCGCCGGGCCTGCGCCGGGTCGGCGTGCAGGGCGGGGTCGCCCATCTGGACTTCGAGGTCGCGGTATTCCGCGATGAGCATTTCCAGGCGGTTGTCGGCTGCGGACGTCATCTCTGTTCCTTAAGAAAGCCTTGCAAGACATCGGACGGGACGAAAAACGCGGCGCCCGTGTCGCAGGGACACGGACGCCGCGGAGCACAGCTACTTGCCGGCCTGGGCCTTCTCGGCAGCCTTGGCGTAGCGGGCCTTGAACTTGGCCACGCGACCGCCGGTGTCGAGGATGCGCTGCTTGCCGGTGTAGAACGGGTGGCACTTGTTGCAGGTCGCAGCCTGGATCTTGCCGCTGGTCACCGTCGACCGGGTGGTGAAGCTGTTCCCGCAGGAGCAGGTCACCTCGGTGACGACGTACTCAGGGTGGATGCCCTCTTTCATGACTTCCCTTTCATATCGGTCGCCGGGTCGGCTTCCGCCGTGAACCGGTACCGCATCGGGCCCCGCAGGGCTCTGGTCGGGTGCGCGACCTGCGCACCAACGATCAATGGTAAGGCGTGAGGCCGCTCTCAACCAGGGCGGCCTCACACTTCACACGACTAGTCGCCGGGCGTGCTCTTGACGATGGACATCAGGAACTCGGCGTTCGTCTGGGTCTTCTTCAGCCGGTCGATGAGCAGCTCGATCGCCTGCTGCGGCTCCAGCGAGGACAGGACCCGGCGGAGCTTCAGCATGACCGCCTGCTCCTCGGGGCTCATCATGAGCTCGTCCTTGCGGGTGCTCGACTGGTGCACGTCGATCGCGGGCCAGGTGCGCTTCTCGGCGATCTTCCGGTCCAGCTTGAGCTCGGCGTTGCCGGTGCCCTTGAACTCCTCGAAGATGACCGTGTCGCCCATGGAGCCGGTCTCGACCAGCGCCGTGCCGATGATGGTCAGCGACCCGCCGTGCTCGATGTTCCGCGCGGCGCCCAGGAAGCGCTTCGGCGGGTAGAGCGCGGTCGAGTCGATGCCGCCGGACAGGATCCGGCCCGACGCGGGCGACGAGTTGTTGTACGCGCGGCCCAGGCGGGTGATCGAGTCGAGCAGCACGACCACGTCGTGGCCCAGCTCCACGAGGCGCTTCGCGCGCTCGATGGCGAGCTCGGCGACCGTGGTGTGGTCCGACGGCGGCCGGTCGAAGGTCGAGGCGATGACCTCGCCCTTCACCGAGCGCTGCATGTCGGTGACCTCTTCGGGGCGCTCGTCCGCGAGGACCACCATGAGGTGGCACTCGGGGTTGTTCGTGGTGATCGCGTTCGCGATCGCCTGGAGCACCATAGTCTTGCCGGCCTTCGGCGGGGAGACGATGAGGGCGCGCTGGCCCTTGCCGATCGGCGCCACCAGGTCGATGACCCGGGTGGTGAGCGCGTTCGGCTCGGTCTCCAGGCGCAGGCGCTCCTGCGGGTACAGCGGCGTGAGCTTGTAGAACTCGTCGCGCTTCTTCGCGTCGTCGGGGTTCATGCCGTTGACGGTGTCGAGGCGCACCAGCGGGTTGTACTTCTCGCGGCGCTGCTTGCCCTGGTTGCCGCCGTTGCCGTTGCCGGGCTCCTCGCCGCGGCTGGGCTTGACGGCGCCGGTGATGGCGTCGCCGCGGCGCAGCCGGTACTTGCGGACCTGCGACATCGAGACGTACACGTCGTCCGGTCCGGCCAGGTAGCCGGTGGTGCGGATGAACGCGTAGTTGTCGAGGATGTCGAGGATGCCGGCGACCGGGACGAGCAGCTCGTCGTTCTGGGCGCCGCCGCCACCGCCGCCCTGCTGGCCGCGCTCGTTCTCGTCGCGCCCGCCGCGTTGGCGGCGGTCGGAGCGGTCGCGGCGCTTGCGGCGGCGGCCTTCGCCGTCACCGTCGCGGGGACCGCGGTCGTCGTAGTCGTCGTCGCGCTCGTTGCGCTCGCTGCGGCGCTCGCGGGAGTCGCCGCGGCCCTCGGGCTGCTCGTCGCGGCGGTCCTGGCGGCCGTTCTCGCGCCCGTTCTCACGGGTGCGGCGGCGGCGCTGCGGACGGTCCTCATCGGACTCGATGGTCGCGACGGACGAAGCGGTCTCGGCGGACCCGCCCTCGTCGTCCTGCAACGTCGGCTGGTGCTCCTGGCGACGGCGCGGCTGCGGCGGGCCGGCCGGGCGGGTGGCCCGGCGAACGGCACTGCCGCCCTTGGCGTCGGCGCTCTCGGAGCCGTTGTCGCCCGGCGCGGTGTCGACAGTGGCCTGCGGACCCTCGGCGGTCGGTGATTGTTCGGAGTCAGGCACTGGCGGGGCCTCCTGTTCTGCGCTGGCACCGCCGGGCTGCGAGCCCGCATCCTGCCGTTCCTGGATGGCGGCGATCAGCTCGCTCTTGCGCATCCGGCCAACGCCGGTGATGCCGAGCGATTGCGCCATCTGCTGGAGCTCGGGCATCAGCAGTGAGGCCAGACCGGTTCCTGCCCGGCGGCGCTTCTTGGCCTCGGGGAGTTCCTCTCCCGAAGTCGGCGCCGCATCGCTCATCCGGTCCGACGTCGTGCCGGTGGTGTCGCTCAATGGATTCCTTCCCTGGCGGAACTTCGAATGGGATTCGAGGAGTTTCCGCGTCTTTCAAATAGCCGCAATGCCGATGTTCTGGTCTGCGTCCCGCCATCGCTTCGGCCGCCTCGGCCCGAGCGGGCGCGGCGGATGGAAGACGACGGTTGACACCGGGTGCAACACCCCTGGGCTGTCCGCTGGGCAGACGGTCCTGATCGAGGCGACGCCTCTGGGTTTGTGACCGGCGAGCTCGCGTTGAATGATCGTGCACGGTGAGACACGTGGCGCCGATCTCCGCTGATTGCGATCCATGCGGACAGCGACTGTTCCTTCGTCGAAACCGTGCCATGCCACGCTGGAGCTTTGCAAAGTCACAAATCCATGGTTGAGGGTGATGACCCAAACAAGAGATCAGGCGTGCGCTGGATGCGCCGCAGCTGTTGTGACTACAAGCATAAGCAAGGCTTCGAGCAGTCACGACACCGGGTGGTCGTCTAACTGGAATAGTAGCGCACCTTTGCCATTCCCAACAACGGACCCGAGGATCACTCGTTCGGAGCCGGTGCGACCTGCACTGCGCCGTCGGCGACGTCCAGGCGCCTCGCCTCGAAGCCTTCGGGGGCCTCGGGGACGTCGGCGCCGTCCACCGCCAGGGCGAGCACGGTCGGTCCCGCACCGGAGATCGCCGCGGCGATTCCGGCGGCACGCAGCTGTTCCAACAACCGGGTGCTCTCGGGCATTCCCGCGGCACGGAACCGCTGGTGGAGGCGGTCCTCGGTGGCCTCGAAGAGGCGCGAGGGGCGCACCGTCACCGCGGCCACGAGCAGCGCCGAACGCGAGAGGTTGTACACCGCGTCGGCGTATTCGACCGTGGCCGGGAGCGCGGCGCGGGCGACCGAGGTCAGGCCCTTCGCCCGCGGGATGTAGACCCACGGGTGCAGCCGCGGCGACGGGTCGAGCGCGACCGCCTTCGCTCCGTCCTCTGTGGAGTAGGCGATGGTGAAGCCGCCGAGCAGGCACGGCGCGACGTTGTCGGGGTGGCCCTCGATGTCGCTGGCGAGCTTGAGCTTCTGCGCGCGCGTCAGGCCGGCGCCGGCGAGCGCGTCGGCGAGCATGATGCCCGCGACGATCGCCGCGGAGGAGGACCCGAGCCCGCGGGCGTGCGGAATCCTGTTGCGGCACTTGAGGTTCAAGCCGGGAGGCGTGAGGTCGAGCGACGCGAACGTGCGGATCATCGAGGAGGCGACGAGGTGGCGCTCGTCGCTCGGGACGGTGCCCGCGCCTTCCCCTTCGACCTCGACGGTGACCGCCGTGCCGCTCGTCGCCTCGGCGGTGACCTCGTCCCACAGGTCGAGGGCGAGGCCGAGCGAGTCGAAGCCGGGGCCGAGGTTCGCTGAAGTGGCCGGGACGCGGACGGTCGCCCGCGGCCCGCCCTCGGCGACGCTTGCGGAGCCGTAATTGTGCATGGCGAAGGCGCCCAACTAGAGCCCCAGTGCGGTGGCGGTCTGCAGGACGTCCACGGGGACGGTCTGCGGCTGCGGCGCGGTGGAGACGGCCCAGTCGGGGTCCTTGAGGCCGTTGCCGGTGACGGTGCAGACGACGGTCTGGCCGGGTTCGAGCCAGCCCGCGGCGGCCTGCTTGAGCAGGCCCGCGACCGACGCGGCGGAGGCGAGTTCGACGAAGACGCCTTCGGAGCGGGCCAGGAGCATGTACGCGGCGTGGATCTCGCGGTCGGTGGCGGCGATGATGTCGCCGTTCGACTCGGCCTTGGCGTCGAGGGCCTTCGTCCACGACGCGGGGTTGCCGATGCGGATCGCGGTGGCGATGGTCTGCGGGTGCTCCACGACGCGGCCGTCGACGATCGGGGCCGACCCGGCGGCCTGGACGCCGAGCATCCGCGGGAGCTTCGTGGCCGCGCCTGCGGCGTGGTCCTCGTTGTACCCGAGCCAGTAGGCGGTGATGTTGCCCGCGTTGCCGACCGGGAGGCAGTGGATGTCCGGGGCGTCGCCGAGGACCTGCACGACCTCGTACGCGGCGGTCTTCTGCCCGAGGATGCGGTTGTAGTTCAGGTGGTTGACGAGCGTGACCGGGTACTCGATGGCGAGCTTGTCGGCGATGGTCAGGCAGTCGTCGAAGTTCCCGTCGACCTGGAGGACCTTGGCGCCGTGGACGAGCGCCTGCGCGAGCTTGCCGAGCGCGATCTTCCCGGCCGGGATGAGCACCGCGCAGGTGATCCCCGCGCGGGCGGCGTAGGCCGCGGCCGACGCCGACGTGTTGCCGGTGGAGGCGCAGATGACGGCCTTCGAGCCGTCCTCGACGGCCTTGGAGACCGCGAGGGTCATGCCGCGGTCCTTGAAGGACCCGGTCGGGTTGAGGCCCTCGATCTTGAGGTACACGTCGCAGCCGGTCTTCGCGGACAGGACGGGCGCGGGGAGCAGCGGCGTGCCGCCCTCCTGGAGGGTCACGACGGGCGTGGCCTCGGTGACGGGCAGGCGGTCGCGGAATTCCTCGATCAGGCCGCGCCAGCCGGGGCGCATGGCGGAAGGGGACATCTCGTCCTCATTCTCCTTCGACGCGCATGACGCTGGTGACCTGGTGCACCGACGTCAGCTGCGACAGTTCTTCGACGGTGTCCGACAACTGCTTGTCGGCGGCCGTGTGGGTGACCACCACCAGCTGGGCGTCGTCGCCGCGGCCGGACTGGTGGACGGTGGCGAGGCTGACGCCGTGGTGGGCGAAGGTGGCCGCCACGCGGGCGAGCACGCCGGGCTCGTCCACTACGTCGAGGCTGACGTGGTAGCGGGTGCGGGCCTCGCCGATGGGTTTCACCGGCAGGTCCTGGTAGGCGGCCTCGGGCGGGAACGCGGTGATCCCGCCGCGCTTGTTGCGCGCCACGGCCACGATATCGCCGAGCACGGCCGACGCGGTCTCGGTGCCGCCCGCTCCCGCTCCGTAGAACATGAGGCGGCCCGCGGACTCGGCCTCGACGAACACGGCGTTGTACGCGCCGTTGACGTTCGCGAGCGGGTGGCTCGCGGGGATCATCGCCGGGTGGACGCGCACGGACACGCCGTCGGCCTCCCGGGTGGCGATGCACAGCGGCTTGACGACGCGCCCTTCGGCGGCGGCCGACGCGATGTCGGCGGCGGTGACGTCGCGGATGCCCTCCCGGTAGACCTCGCCGAGGTCAATGTGGGTGTGGAACGCCAGCGAGGCGATGAGCGCGGCCTTCGCGGCGGCGTCGTAGTTGTCGACGTCGGCGGTCGGGTCCGCTTCGGCGTAGCCGAGCTCGGTGGCCTCGCCGAGGGCCTCCTCGAACGCCGCGCCGGTCTGCGACATGCTGCTGAGGATGTAGTTCGTGGTGCCGTTGACGATCCCCAGGACCCGGTTGATCGTGTCGCCGTGGAGCGACTCGCGCAGCGGGCGCATGAGCGGGATCGCCGCCGCGGCGGCGGCCTCGTAGTACAGGTCCGCGCCGCCGGACTTCGCGGCGGCCGCGAGGGCCGGGCCGTCCTCGGCGAGGAGGGCCTTGTTCGCGGTCACGACGGACTTGCCCTCGCCGAGGGCGGTGGTGATCCAGGTGCGGGCGGGCTCGATGCCCCCGGCGACCTCCACGACGATGTCGACGTCCTCGCGCTTGACGAGGCTCAGCGCGTCGTTGGTGAACAGCTCCTTGGGCACCGGCAGGTGCGAGCGGTCCCGGTCGAGGCGGCGCACGGCGATCCCGACGATCTCGACCGGCTCCCCCACCCGGGCCGCCAGCTCCTCCCCGCGCGTTCGCATGAGGCGCACGACTTCACTGCCGACGGTGCCGCATCCGAGTAGCGCGAGTTTCATCGCTGGTGTCCTCTTTCTGTGGGTTCAGCCGGTCGCGCGGGCGCGCCCGGTCTAGCCGACGTCGAGACGCAACAGGTCGTCGACGGTCTCACGTGCCAGGATCACCCGGGCCTGGCCGTCGCGGACGGCCACCACCGGCGGGCGGGGCACGTGGTTGTAGTTCGAGCCCATGGAGCGGCAGTAGGCGCCGGTCCCCGGGACCGCGAGCAGGTCCCCCGGCCTGACGTCGGCCGGGAGGAATTCATCTTTAACAACAATGTCGCCGGATTCGCAATGCTTTCCCACAACGCGGGCGAGCGCCGGTGTGGCGGAGGACGAACGCGAGGCGAGCGTCGCCGAGTAGGTGGCGTCGTAGAGCGCGGTCCGGATGTTGTCGCTGATGCCGCCGTCGACGGAGACGTACAGGCGCGAGGCCCCGCCCGAGAGCGTCACGGGCTTGACCGTGCCGACCTCGTAGAGCGTGAACATCGACGGCCCGATGAGGCTGCGGCCCGGCTCGATCGACAGGCGCGGCACGCTGATCCCCGCGGCCGCGCACTCGTCGTCGACGATCTTGCGCAGCGACGACGCGATGTCGGCGGGCGCCTGCGGGTCGTCCTGCGTCGTGTACGCCATGCCGAAGCCGCCGCCGAGGTCCAGCTCGCCGAGCACGACGCCGAAGTCGGCCTGGAGCTTCGCCTGGAGGCGGGCCACGCGCGCGGCCGAGACCTCGAACGCGGCGGTGTCGAAGATCTGCGACCCGATGTGCGAGTGCAGGCCCAGCAGGTTCAGGTGCTCGGCGGCGATGACGCGGCGCGCGGCCTCGTAGGCGACGCCGTCGGCGAGCGAGAACCCGAACTTCTGGTCCTCGTGCGCGGTGGCGATGAACTCGTGCGTGTGCGCCTCGACGCCCACGTTCACGCGAATCATCACGTTCGGGCGCTTGCCCAGCTCCCGCGCGATCGCTTCGAGCCGCTCGATCTCCTGGAACGAGTCGGCCACGATCCGGCCCACGCCGATCTCCACGGCCTGGTGCAACTCGGCGAGGGACTTGTTGTTGCCGTGCAGGCCCAGCCGGGCCGGGTCGAGCCCGGCCGCGAGCGCCACCGCGAGCTCGCCCGCGGTGCACACGTCGACGAACAGGCCCTCCTCGGCGGCCGCGCGGAGCACGGCCTTGGAGCAGAACGCCTTCGACGCGTAGAACACGTCGCAGTCGGCGAACGCCTCGGTCCAGGCCCGGCAGCGCGCCCGGAAGTCGTCCTCGTCGAACACGTACGCGGGCGTGCCGAACTCGGCCGCGAGCTTCTCCGCGGAGATCCCCCCGACGTGGACCACGCCGTCCTCGGCGCGCTCCACGTTCCGGGCCCACAGCTGCGGCAGCAGCGTGTTCACGTCATCGGGCACGCCCAGCCACGACGGGCGCAGCGAGTCGAAGTCGCCGTGCAGCGCACCGGCTTCGTGCGTGCGCATTACATCCGCTCCGGGGCCGAGACGCCGAGCAGCGCGAGGGCGTTCGCGAGGACCGTGCGCGTCGCGTCGACGACCCACAGCCGGGCGCGGTTGAGGTCCGTGGGCTCCTCGTCGCCGACGGGCAGGACCCGGCAGTCGTGCTGGAACCGGTGGTAGGCGCCCGCGAGCTCCTCGGCGTACCGGGCGACCCGGTGCGGCTCGCGCAGCTCGGCGGCGGTCGCGACCACCGACGGGAACTCCGCGAGGGCCTTGAGCAGGTCCGACTCGCGCTCGTGCGTGAGCACCGACGCGTCGTAGGTCTCGCCCTTGTCGACGCCGCGGTCGGCGGCGTTGCGCAGGACCCCGGCGATGCGGGCGTGCGCGTACTGCACGTAGTAGACCGGGTTGTCGCTGGAGTTGCGGGTCCACAGGTCGATGTCGAGGTCGATCGAGGAGTCCGCGGAGTAGCGCGCCAGCGCGTACCGGGCGGCGTCCACGCCGATCGCAGAGACGATGTCGTCGAGGCCGAGGACCGTGCCCGCGCGCTTGGACATCCGCAGCGGCTTGCCGTCGCGCAGGAGGTTGACGAGCTGGCCGATGAGGATTTCGAGCGTGCCCGGCTCGTCGCCGAAGGCCCGGCTCATGGCCTGCATGCGGCCGATGTAGCCGTGGTGGTCGGCGCCGAGCATGATGACGAGCTTGTCGAAGCCGCGCTCGCGCTTGTCGAGGTAGTAGGCGCAGTCGGCGGCGAAGTAGGTCCACTCGCCGTTCGACTTCTTCAGCGGCCGGTCCTTGTCGTCGCCGAAGGTCGTGGTGCGCAGCCAGAGCGCGCCTTCGGACTCGAAGATGTGGCCCTGCTTGTCGAGGCGCTCCACGGCGGCGTCGAGCTCGCCCTTGTCGTGGAGGTCCTTCTCGTTGAAGAAGACGTCGAAGTGGGTCCCGAAGTCGGCGAGGTCGGACTTGATCTCGGCGAACATGAGGTCGACCCCGGCGACCCGGAAGACCTCCTGCGGGTCGTCGGCGTCGAGCGCGTCGGGGTGCTGCTTGAGCACGTCGGCGGTGATGTCGGCGATGTAGGCGCCGCCGTAGCCGTTCTCGGGGGTCGGCTCGCCCTTGGCGCTGGCGAGGAGCGACGCGGAGAAGTTGTCGATCTGGGAGCCGGCGTCGTTGAAGTAGTACTCGGCGGTGACCTTCGCGCCGGAGGCGCGCATGACCCGGGCGAGGGCGTCGCCGACGGCGGCCCAGCGGACGGCGCCGATGTGGACGGGCCCGGTCGGGTTCGCGGAGACGAACTCCAGGTTGACGTTGTGCCCGGCCATGGACTCGTTGGCGCCGTAGGTGTCTCCGGCGGCGACGATCTTCCCGGCGATCTCGCCCGCGGCGGCGGCGTCGAGGGTGATGTTGAGGAAGCCGGGCCCGGCGATGTCGACCTTGGCTACACCGTCGGTGCTGGTCAAATTCTTGGCGATCTGCTCGGCGAGGGCGCGCGGGTTGGTGCCGGCCTTCTTCGCGGTCTGGAGCGCGATGTTGGAGGCGTAGTCGCCGTGCTTGGGGTCCCTGGGTCGCTCCACCGCCGTCGCGGCGGGCAGTACGGCGGCGTCGAGGTTCAGGGCCTCGAAGGCATCGCGCGTAGCGGACAGCACTTTCTCTGCGAGCGTCTCAGGAGTCACCCGGTAATCGTAGACTCCCGGCTTCTGGGCCTGCGAGTGATAAAGGCCCGTGTGGCCTGCACCGGTAGGTTGTCAGTGGCAACTCCGACGGAAGGCTCCGAACATGCGCACGCTTCGCACCCGCTGGACCGCGCTCGCTCCACTCTTCGCCCTGGCGGCCCTCGCCGCCTGCACTCCGGCCGCCGATTCGGGGGAGGACGGCGCGGCGGCCGGCGACGAGACCTCGCAGGAGGCGGCGCAGGGCGTCGCGATCGAGGGCGTGGAGTCGTTCTACGGGGAGTACGGCGACTACGTGACGGTGATGGCCGCGATCCAGGACGGCGAGGTCACCGCGGAGGACCTGGAGTACCCGTTCGTGGCGCAGCAGGAGCACGTGGACACCGCGACCGATTGGGACGGGCAGCCGCCGGTGTACGACCTGGTGCCGCCGGCGGGCGGGAACCACCTGAGCGTGTGGCAGACGTGCACCGGGTCGGTGTACGACGCGCCGCTGATCGACGGGCACGCGGTCCACTCGATGGAGCACGGCGCGGTGTGGCTGACGTACGACCCGGAACTGGTCGCGCCGGAGGCGGTCGACGCGCTGGCGCTGCTGATCCAGAACCGGGACTACTCGCTGATGAGCCCGTACCCGGGGCAGGGGCCTGCGGTGTCGCTCCAGTCGTGGGGCAACCGGTACCAGACCGACGACCCGGCCGACCCGGTGATCGAGGCGTACCTGGACGAGTTCATCCTCAACGACCGGTTCAACCCGGAGTCGATGGCGACCTGCGCAGGTGGGGTGAACACCACGGTCGAGTCGTAGCCGGACGGGCACGGGCCGCGAATAAGCCTCGTCTCTAAAGAAGGGTCGCGGCCCGACCAGGTAAGGTGGCCTACGCGAGTGGTGTTCATGCCGGGCCCTCCCCCGGTGCCGCTGGCTCAACCTGTCGTCGACGATAGAGGCACGCCCCGCGATATGGCTACCAAGAAGCAATCCGCCACCAAGAGCGCCGGCAAGGGCAGCACTGGCAAAGGCGACTCCGCCGAGGACCCGAAGGAGACTCCGGTGAAGGAGTCCGCCGGGTCCAAGGGCTCGTCCAAGGCCAAGACCTCGGGCAAGACCCCGGCCAAGGGCGCCGGGAAGACGCCCGCCAAGAGCTCCGGCAAGAGCGCCTTCGACACCTCCTCGAAGAACGCGAAGTCCGGACCCGGCCGCAAGGGCCGCGCGGTCCAGGTGAAGCAGCCGAAGCCGTGGGGCTTGATCCTCACGTTCGCCGGCGTCGGCGTCGTCGCGCTCGGCCTCATCGGGGCCGCCGTGTTCGTCGTCTGGGACCGGAGCCAGCCGCCGGAAGGCGTCACCGACTACTACGGCGAGTACGCCAACTACTCCGAGGTCTCCAAGGCCCTCCAGGACGGCGACGTCACCGAAGAGGACCTGGAGCACCCGTGGGTGGTCCAGCAGACCCACGTCGACGGCGACGAGGACACCTCGAACGACAACCCCACGTACGAGACGACCCCGCCGACCGGCGGCAACCACCTCGGCGCGTGGCAGACCTGCACCGGCTCGGTGTACGCGGCCGCGATCGTCGACGGCAACGCCGTCCACTCCCTGGAGCACGGCGCGGTCTGGCTGACCTACGACCCGGCGCTGGTCGACGGCGACGGCATCGCGCAGCTCTCCGAGAAGATCAACGGCCGCGACTACACCCTCATGAGCCCCTACCCCGAGCAGGGCGTGGAAGTGTCGGTCCAGGCGTGGGGCGTCCAGTACCAGACGGACGACCTGAACGACCCGAAGATCGACGAGTTCCTGGACTACTACATCCAGAACGCCGACAACACGGCCGAGGCCAACGCGGCGTGCTCCGGCGGCGTCTCGACCACGGTCGAGGACGCCGGGCAGATGCCGACGGGCTGACGGCGGCGAACCTTTCGGGCCGACGCTCGTTAGGCATGACGAGGGTGCGGGCGCTCCGCGAGGGCGCCCGCTGAAGGAGGACGAATGAGCGGCTTGTGGCGCCGTCCCGCGGTGCTGATCGCGATCACCGCGGTGCTCATGCTCGCCGCGGGCGGGGCGGTCGGCTACGTGGTCGGCACGTCCTCCCCCGGCAACGACTCCGTCGAGGCCGGGTTCGCGCGCGACATGATCACGCACCACCAGCAGGCTGTCGACATGGCCATGTACGAGTGGCAGAACGGCTCCGACGAGACGATGAAGGCCGTCGCGTACGACATCGCCACCTCGCAGAGCGCCGAGATGGGCATGTACCGCTCCTGGCTGCGCCAGTGGGGCGTGCAGCTGTCCAGCGGCGAGCCGATGGCGTGGGCGGGCGAGGAGCACGCCCACGACTCCGAGGCGGCCGGGGGGCTCATGCCCGGCATGGCGACCGACGAGCAGCTCGCGGAGTTCAAGGCCACCACGGGGACCGACGCGGACGTCATGTTCGCGAACCTGATGATCGACCACCACATCGGCGGCGTCGACATGGCGAAGGCCGCGCTGGACCTGACCGACAACTCGCTGGTCACGGATGCGGCGCAGCGCACGATCACGGTGCAGCAGGCCGAGATCGAGAACCTCGAAGGCCACCGCGACAGGATCCTCTCGACCGTCGAGAACTAGGGAGTCCGCCGTGAGCGACAACTGGGGACCGCGATACGGCGACCCGGCGCACCCGACGACCGGGGAGCTGCCCCGGGTCGGCGACGGCCGCGGCACCGACGAGCTCAAGACCGTCCAGGTCGACACCGTCTCCGGCGCGCTCCCCCGCACGCGCGAGCCGTCCCGGCCGCGCTACTCCTGGGAGCGCCCCGACGACCACGGCCGCTTCGCCGAGCCCTCGGCGCCCCGCGAGGAGCCCCGGGCGGGCGGCTGGTCGGTCCCGCGCGCGGGCCGCGACGGCTCGCCGCCGACCGACATGCAGTCCAACCGGTTCCGGTACTCCTGGGAGACCTCGCAGCCGCGCACGGAGCCCTCGCGGCCCCGCTCGGACGACACGACGCAGTTCGCGCGCGTCGGCGACGGCCTGCGGGGCGCGGTCGGGCCGGTGACCGTCCAGGTCGACCACGTCCGCATCGACGGCGGCCTCACCTCCGGCGACACGCAGCTGCTCCCCACGTCGGCGTTCATGCGGCCCAAGCCCGAGGAGATCCCCGAGGCGTACGAGTCGCCCCAGCCCGAGCCTGGCACCGGCTCGATGCCCGCGATGCGCCACCAGATCGGCCCCGACTGGACCCAGACCCCGCTGCGGCTCCTCGCCGCCGCCGTCGTCGCCACCGCCGTCCTCGGCGCCTCCGCCGCGAGCCTCATCACGATCGGCAACTGGATCAACCCCTGACGGCCTGAGAATGTCGCACCCTTGCGGGAACATGGACATATGGCTACCTGGGACGACGTGGTCGAGATCGCGATGCGCTACCCCGAGGTCGAAGAGACCACCAGCTGGCAGACGCCCTCCCTCAAAGTGAAGGGCCGCTTCTTCGCCCGCCTCCGCACCGAGGCCGAAGGCGGCCTCGCGATCGTCTGCGACCCGAGCGAGAAAGCCGCCCTCCTCGCCTCCGCGGACCCGACCTACTACACCACCAAGCACTACGACGGCTACGCCATGATCCTCGTCGACCTCGACCGCATCGACCTCCCCCGCCTCACCGAACTCATCGAGGACGCCTGGTACGCCAAGGCCCCCGTCAGAGTCAAGAAGGCCTGGGAGGAGAGCTGAAACGGGCCCGGCCTTCGGCCGGGCCCGTTCCTCCTTGCAGCACTTAGACGATGATGCCCGCGCCGACGGTGCGGTTGTCGGACTCGTCGATGATGATGAAGCCGCCGGTGGAGCGGTTGCGGCGGTAGTCGTCGCACAGGAGCGGCTTCGTGGTGCGGAGCGTGACGCGGCCGATCTCGTTGAGCTTCAGCTCGTTCGCGGACTCGTCGCGGTGGAGGGTGTTGACGTCGAGCTGGTACTGGACGTCCTTGACGACGGCGCGCGCGTCGGCCGTGGTGTGCTTGATGGCGTACTTGCCGCGCAGGCGCAGCGGCCGGGACTCGTCCATCCAGCAGACCATCGCCTCGATGTCCTGGGCGACGCGCGGCTGGTTGCCGGGGCGGCAGAGCATGTCGCCGCGGGAGACGTCGAGCTCGTCCTCCAGGCGGACCGTGACCGACAGGGGCGGGAACGCCTCGTCGAGGGGCCCGTCGGCGGTCTCGATCGACGCGATGCGGGAGGTGAAGCCGCTGGGCAGCACCATGACCTCGTCGCCGGGCTTCATGACGCCGGAGGCGATCTGGCCCGCGTAGCCGCGGTAGTCGTGGTTGTCGCTGGAGTGCGGCCGGATCACGTGCTGGACCGGGAAGCGCACGTCGACGAGGTTGCGGTCCGAGGCGATGTGGACCTTCTCCAGGTGGTGGAGGAGGCTCGGGCCCTGGAACCACGGCATGTTCTCGGAGCGGTGGACGACGTTGTCGCCCTTGAGCGCCGAGATCGGGACCACGGTGAGGTCGGGGACTTCGAGCTTCGTCGCGAACGCCTTGAACTCGTTCTCGATCTGCTTGAACACGGCCTCGTCGTAGTCCACGAGGTCCATCTTGTTGACGCACAGGACCATGTGCGGGACGCGCAGCAGCGAGCACAGGAACGCGTGCCGCCGCGACTGCTCCACCAGGCCCTTGCGGGCGTCCACGAGGATCAGCGCCAGGTCGGCGGTCGAGGCGCCGGTGACCATGTTCCGCGTGTACTGGATGTGCCCGGGGGTGTCCGCGATGATGAACTTCCGCTCGGGCGTGGAGAAGTAGCGGTACGCGACGTCGATGGTGATGCCCTGCTCGCGCTCCGAGCGCAGGCCGTCGGTGAGCAGCGCCAGGTCGGTGTACTCGTCGCCGCGGCCCGCGGAGACGGCCTCCACAGCGTCCCACTGGTCGTCGAACAGCGACTTCGAGTCGAACAGGAGCCGCCCGATGAGCGTGGACTTGCCGTCGTCGACCGAACCGGCCGTGGCGAAGCGCAGCAGCTCGTGCGTGTCCTCGCGCGAGGTCAGCGTGTCGGTCATCTAGAAGTACCCTTCCCGCTTGCGGTCTTCCATGGCCGCTTCAGAGGTCTTGTCGTCGCCGCGGGTCGCGCCGCGCTCGGTGACGCGGGTGACCTCGACCTCGGCGATGATCTCCTCGATGGTCGTCGCCTCGGAGCGGACCCCGGCGGTCAGGTTCGCGTCGCCGACGGTGCGGTAGCGGACGGTCTCCTTGAAGACGGTCTCGCCCTCGCGCACCTGGATGAACTCGTTGACCGCGTAGAGCATCCCGCCGCGGTCGACCACTTCGCGCTCGGACGCGAAGTACACCTCGGGCAGCGGGATCGACTCGGAGCCGATGTAGCGCCACACGTCGAGCTCGGTCCAGTTCGACAGCGGGAACACCCGGATCTGCTCGCCCGGGTGGACGCGCCCGTTGTACAGGTTCCACAGCTCGGGCCGCTGGTTCTTCGGGTCCCACTGGCCGAAGTCGTCGCGGAAGGAGAACACGCGCTCCTTGGCGCGGGCCTTCTCCTCGTCGCGGCGGGCCCCGCCGAACAGGGCGTCGAACTGGTACTTCTCGGCTGCCTCCAGGAGCACGGGCGTCTGGATGCGGTTGCGGGTGCCGTCCGGCGGCTCGGTGACCATGCCGCGGTCGATGGCGTCCTGCACGGACGCGACGATGAGCTGGACGCCGGTCTCGGCGACGCGGCGGTCGCGGTAGTCGATGACCTCCGCGAAGTTCTGGCCGGTGTCGACGTGCATGACCGGGAACGGGATCGGCGCGGGCGCGAACGCCTTCTGCGCCAGGTGCAGCATGACGATCGAGTCCTTGCCGCCCGAGAAGAGCAGCACGGGGCGCTGACAGGTGGCCGCGACCTCACGGAAGATGAAGATCGCCTCGGCCTCCAGCGCGGCGGTATGGCTGATTCGATAGTCGCTCACCGGCGCAGTGCTCCTCTCAGCTCGACCCCGGACGGGGTGTCGGTCGTTGTCTTGCGGCCCTTGCGGACCGGTGCGGTCAGTGCCCGTCGACGGCGGCGAGCAGCGGCTCGGCCAGGTCGGGGCGGCAGACCAGCAGGTCGGGAAGGTAGGGGTCGGCCTCGTTGTACCGCAGCGGAGCGCCGTCGATCCGCGTGGCGTGCCATCCGGAGGCCAGGGCCACCGCCACGGGCGCGGCGGAGTCCCACTCGAACTGGCCGCCGGCGTGGACGTACGCGTCGACTGTACCGGCGACCACGGCCATGACCTTGGCTCCGGCCGAGCCCATCGGCACGAGTTCCGCCCCGAGCGCGGCCTCCGCGGCCAGCGCCTGCGCGGGCGGGCGGGTCCGGGAGACGGCGATCCGGGGTTTCGCGGGGGAGGCGGCGGGCACCGGGTAGACCTCGTCGGTGCGCAAGGTCACGCCCTGCGCGGGGAGGGCGACGGCCGCGGCGGTGAGGCCGAGGCCGCGCTGCCAGAGGGCGACGTGGACGGCCCAGTCGTCGCGGCCCTCCTCGGAGTACTCGCGGGTGCCGTCGAGGGGGTCGATGATCCACACGCGGTCGGCGCCGAGCCGCTCGGTGCCGACGCGGCCCGCCTCGCCCTTGCCCTCCTCGGAGAGCACGGCGTCGCCGGGGCGCTCGGCGCTGAGGCGGCCGAGCAGGAAGTCGTTGGCGCGCAGGTCCCCCGCGGCCTTGAGCGCACGCGAGTCGGCGAAGCCGAGCTCGGCCCTGATCGCCAGCAGCAGCTCCCCGGCGCCGGTCGCGAGCGACGCGGCCAGGGCCGTGTCGTCTGGCGCCGCGGCCTGGGGCGTGGCGGTGGGGGCTCCGGTCTCTGACGCGGGGCCTGGGGCGTCGTGCATGCCGGTCAGTCTACGCTGCGGCCCTTCCGCGTCCAAATGCTGAGCGACCTCATCCCGCAAAATGGGAGGGATTCCCGGGTTCAATCGATCTCCAAACCATCGGTACCGAACTGTCGGACCCCCGCGCCATCGTTGACTCGGGGGCGCTTGCGCTCCGCCACACCCGACCGCGGGGGCGCCGTGCCCCGGCGATGTCGGACCCCCGCGCCATCGTTGACTCGGGGGCGCCTCAGCGGCGACACACCCGGCCCCGGGGGGCGCGGGGCCTAGTACGCGCCCTGCGGGCGCAGGATCGCGGTGACGGTGCGCAGGAGGATCACGAAGTCCAGCGAGAGCGTCCAGTGCTCGACGTACCGCAGGTCGAGGCGCACGGCCTCCTCCCACGGCAGGTCCGAGCGGCCCGAGACCTGCCACAGGCCCGTCATGCCGGGCTTGACGGCGAGGCGGCGGCGCATGTCCGACTCGTAGGCGGCGACCTCCACGGCGAGCGGCGGGCGCGGCCCGACCAGGCTCATGTCGCCGCGCAGCACGTTGACCAGCTGCGGGAACTCGTCGATCGAGAAGCGCCGCAGGTACTTCCCCACGGTCGTGATGCGCGGGTCGTCCTTCATCTTGAACAGCACGCCGTCCGACTCGTTCAGGTGCGCGATCTCCGCGAGCCGCCGCTCCGCGTCCGTGTACATGGTGCGGAACTTCCAGATCGTGAACGGCTGCCCGTCCTTGCCGATGCGCTCCTGCTTGAACAGGGCCGGGCCCGGCGACGTACATCGGATGAGGAACGCGGCGCCGAGCAGCAGCGGCGACAGCATGAGCAGCATGAACGCCGCCCCGAGCCGGTCCACGGCGTCCTTGGCGACCCGGCGCACCCCGGTGAGGCGCGCGTGGTCGAGGTGGAGCATCGGCAGGCCGTCGACGGGGCGCACGGTGGTGCGGTCGCCCGCAACGTCCACGAGCGCCGAAGCGACGATGAGGTCGACCTCGCTGCGCTCCAGCTTCCACGCGAGGCGCCGCAGCGCCTTCCCGTCGATCTCGGGGCAGGACAGGACGATCACGGTGTCGGCGCGCTCGGCCGCGACGGCCTCGGCGATCCGGTCGAAGCTGCCGCGCACCCGGGTGTTGAACTCCAGCAGCGCGCCCCGCGGCCGCTCGGTCGGCAGACAGGCGGCGACGACGTTGAGCCCGTGGTAGTGCTCGCGCCGCAGCTGCACGATGAGCGCCGCGACGGAGGACTCGTGACCGACCAGCACGACCCGCTTCATGCACCTGCCGGAGCGGCGCATCCGGTGCAGCCACTTGCGCCACGCGAACCGCGCGGTGATGGAGAACGCTGCGGCCGTGGGGATCGCGATGAGCACGAACACCCGCGAGGTCGGCACTTCGAGTCCATAGGAGACGATTGCGACGACGGCCGTCAGGCCCACCGCGGCATGCACGACGCGCTGGTACTCCTCGGTGCCCACGAACAGGTACCGCTTCTCGAAGGCCCGCGAGAGCCCGAGCGCGGCCAGCCACACGGCGGGCAGGGCGATGAGCGCGAGCGCGTAGATGCGGGTGTGCCCGTCGAGGTGCCCGAAGCGGGCCGCGAACGCCAGGCCCGCACCGAGGATGCCCGCGGCGACGTCGGAGCCGATGATGCCCGCGAAGTACTTCCGCTGCCACGCGGGAGGGCCGCTGTAGGGCCGGGTCCCCTGAGGACTGATGGAGTAGACGCGCCCCCGCGCCTGCATGCCCTGGGTGCTCTCACGTGCCTCGGTAACCGTCACAACGGATCTAACGACCGAGTGGACGAAGAGTGACGGAATTGTCACGCTAAGGAGTACATGAGACTGGTCCACACGCGAGGAGGGTGAGGGGAATCCACCTGAAAGTGGAAGCGGTGCAAGAGAAACCTAAGAAGGGGCGTTACTGAACCTTCGGTTCACTCCGCTTCGCTGCGTTCACAGCGTTCTGCGCCATCACGAAGCCCTTCTCGATGATCGCCTCGACCGCGTCCGCGGCGAGTTCGATGCCGAGGTCCACTTCGGGCCGTTCGGCTTTGGCGAAGTCCTTGAGGACGAAGTCGGCGGCGTCCTGGCGGCCGGGCGGGCGGCCGACGCCGAACCGGACCCGGGCGTAGTCCTTGGTGCCGAGGGACTTCGAGAGCGAGCGCAGGCCGTTGTGGCCGCCTTCGCCGCCGCCGCGCTTGATGCGGATCTCCCCGAACGGGATGTCGAGCTCGTCGTGGACGGCGATGACCGATTCGGCGGGGATCCCGTAGTACTGCGCGAGCGGGGCGACCGAGTCGCCCGAGAGGTTCATGTACGTCATGGGCTTGACGAGGATGACGCGAGGCCCGCCTACCCCCAGGCGGGCCTCGCAGACTTCGGCGCGGGCCTTGCGGGCCACGGCGAACGTGCCGCCGACGCGTCGGGCGAGGGCGTCGGCGACCATGAAACCGACATTGTGACGGTTCGCGGCGTACTTCGGCCCGGGGTTGCCCAGGCCGGCCACGAGCGTCGGGGTGTCGGTCATGAGTCGAATCTACTCCGCGGGGGCCTCGGCCTCGGCGGCCTCTTCGGCTTCGCCCTCGGCCTCAGTGTCCGCGGCGGCCTCGGCGCGCGGCTCGGCGACGGTGGCGACGGTCTGCTCGCCGTCGTTGAGGATGACGACGCCCTTGGGGGCGGCGATCTCGGCGACGGTGCGCTGCGAGCCGATGGCCAGGCCTTCGAGGTCGACCTCGATGGACTCGGGAATGTGGGTCGCCTCGGCCTCGACGTTCAGGCTGGTGAGCTCGTGGACGACCAGGCCGCCCTTCTCCACCTCGCCGGTGAAGGAGATCGGGACCTCGGTCGTGATCTTCTCGCCGCGGCGGACGATGAGCAGGTCGGCGTGGACGATCTCGTCGCGGAGCGGGTCGCGCTGGAGGTCCTTGGGGATCACCAGTTCGCGGGTGCCGTCGGTGACCTCGACCTGGATGAGCTGGTTCAGCCCGCCCTTGCGGAGGACGGCGGCGAATTCGAGTCCGGGAAGGGAAATGTGGCGCGGCTTCTCGCCGTGGCCGTAGACCACCGCGGGAACCTTTCCAGCCCTGCGCGTACGGCGGGCACCGCCCTTCCCGAAGTCAGTGCGAGGCTCTGCGCTGATACGAACTTCGGACACGGAAATACTCCCCTGTTTTTTAGCAACGATTCATGCGGCGCTCGACGCTCACGTCGGCATTCAGAAGGGCACAGCAGCCCTGAAAAGACCTACGCCTTTGCGTCGATTACGGCGCCCTCTGGAGGACACCCTCGCCGTCGGCAACCCCACCAGAGTACTACGCGCGTCCGGTGGGGCTTGCCACGGGCGTCGATATGTGATTTAGGAGAGGCCGCCGAACAGGGTGGTGACGGAGCCGTCGTTGAAGACCTCCCAGATGGCCTTCGCGACGAGCGGGGCGATCGAGAGGGTGGTGATCTTCTCCAGGTCCTGCGCCTCCTTGGGGAGGGGCAGCGTGTTCGTGACGATGACTTCGGAGACGGGGGCGGCGGCGAGGCGCTCGACGGCGGGGCCGGACATGATCGCGTGCGTCGAGGCGATGACGATGTCCTCGACGCCGGACTTCGCGAGCATCTCGGCGGCGGAGCAGATGGTGCCCGCGGTGTCGATCATGTCGTCGATGAGCAGGCAGGTGCGGCCCTCGACGTCGCCGACGACCTTGTGCGCGACGACCTGGTTGGGCTTGAGCGGGTCGCGGGTCTTGTGCACGAACGCGATCGGGCAGCCGCCGAGGCGGTCGGACCAGCGCTCGGCGAGGCGCACGCGCCCGGTGTCGGGCGAGACGATCGCCATCGGGCGGTCGCCGTACTTCTCCTCGACGTAGCGCGCGAGCGTGCCCATGGCGAACAGGTGGTCGACGGGGCCGTCGAAGAAGCCCTGGATCTGCGCGGTGTGCAGGTCGACGGTGAGGATGCGGTCGGCGCCGGCGGTCTTGAACAGGTCGGCGACCAGGCGCGCGGAGATGGGCTCGCGGCCGCGGTGCTTCTTGTCCTGGCGGGCGTACGGGTAGAACGGCAGGACGATCGTGATGCGCTTGGCGGAGCCGCGCTTGAGCGCGTCGATCATGATGAGGGTCTCCATGACCCACTCGTTGATCGGGGCGGGCATGGACTGGACGACGAAGGCGTCGCAGCCGCGCACGGACTCCTGGTAGCGGACGAACAGCTCGCCGTTGGCGAACGAGTACGCGCTCATCGGGGTCGGCGCGACCCCCAGGTGCTTGCCGATCTCCTCGGCCAGCTCCGGGTACGCGCGCCCGGAGAACAGCATGAGCATCTTGGAGTTGACAGCGGACATGCTCGCCATGACGTGGGCTCCCCCATAGGTCGTCTCACCAGAACCTCGACGGTTCCAGTGTCCCCGACCGGCCCGGTCGGCGGTAGCCGACCGGGGCGTTTAGTGTCGCGTCACGCTTCGGACACTCCCGCCTCACCTTTCGCTCGCCTTGCTGCTTTGTCGGAGACCGTTCCGGGCCGCTTCTTCGCGACCCAGTCCTCCAGCGCGGCCTGGCGGGCGCGGGCGACGGCGAGGTCGCCGGGCTCGACGTCCTTGACGATCGTGGACCCGGCGCCGACGTATGCGCCGTCGCCGACGGAGACGGGGGCGACGAGCGTGGTGTCGCAGCCGATGAAGGCCCCTTCGCCGATCTCCGTGCGGTGCTTCTTGAGCCCATCGTAGTTCGCGGTGATGACGCCGCAGCCGA
Source organism: Glycomyces sp. MUSA5-2 (assembly GCF_037034145.1). Taxonomy (NCBI): domain Bacteria; kingdom Bacillati; phylum Actinomycetota; class Actinomycetes; order Glycomycetales; family Glycomycetaceae; genus Glycomyces; species Glycomyces sp. MUSA5-2. The sequence goes on along the minus strand of NZ_JBAGKG010000002.1, from coordinate 178,712 downwards.
TGTTCGCGTCGGCGCCGACCGTGGCGTCGCCGAGGTAGGCGAGGTGGTTGGCCTTGGCGCCCGCGCCGATCTCGGCGTTCTTGGTCTCGACGAACGCACCGACCTTGGCCCGCTCGGCGAGCTTCGAGGCCGGGCGCAGGTGCGCGAACGGGCCCACGTGCGCGCCCTCGCCGATGTGGGCCTGCACGGCGTGCGAGCGCACGACCTCGGCGCCCGCGCCGACGATCGTGTCGGTGAGCGTGGTGTCGGGGCCGATCTCGGCGCCGGAATCGACGGCGGTGGCGCCCTTGAGCTGCACGCCGGGGCGGATGAGCACGTCGGGAGCGACCTTGACGGTGGCGTCGATCCAGGTGGTGGCCGGGTCGTCCATGGTGACGCCGGACTTCATCAGCTCGGTGTTGATGCGGCCCTGGAGGATCCGGCGCAGGTCGGCGAGCTGCGCGCGGTCGTTGCAGCCGAGGGTCTCGGTGGGGTCGTCGACGACGACGGCGCCGACGGTGTGCCCGGCCTCGCGCGCGAGCTCGATGATGTCGGTGAGGTAGTACTCGCCCTGGTCGTTCGCGGTGGAGAGGCGGTCGAGCTGCTCGCGCAGCACGTCGGCGTCGCACGCGAAGGTCCCGGAGTTGATCTCGCGGATGGCGAGCTCGGCGTGGTCGGCGTCGCGGTGCTCGACGTTGCGGAGCACGTTGCCCTCGTTGTCGCGCACGATGCGGCCCAGGCCGGTGGGGTCGTCGACGACGGCAGTGAGGACCGTGACGGCGTTGCCCTTCTTCTCGTGCACCTCGACGAGCTCGGCGATGGACGAGGAGCGCAGCAGCGGCGCGTCGCCGAAGGCGACCACGACGGTGCCCTTGAGGTCCGGATTGGCGTCCATGGCGATGCGCACGGCGTGGCCGGTGCCCAGCTGCTGGTCCTGGAAGACCGTGTCGGCCTCGGGGGCGACCTCGGCGAGGTGGGCGCGGACCTGGTCGGCGGCGGCGCCGACGACCACGATCTGGCGCTCCGGCCGGATCGCCCGCACGCTGCGGAGGACGTGGCCGACCAGGGTGCGGCCGAGCACCTCGTGGAGGACCTTGGGTTTGGTGGACTTCATGCGGGTCCCCAGGCCGGCGGCCAGGATGATCGCAGAACGCTCACTGCTCATGATGGGCCATGGTAGTCGGTGGCGCCGACGTGAACGGCCCGGGCCGCCGGACCGGCGAGTGGTCGCCCCATTACCGAATCGTTACGTGTGGAACACGTTCTCCACCCCGCCGCCTCTTGTGCGACTTGTGTCGCTCATCATATGTTGCAGTCAACAACAAATCTCGGAGGTACCTCTCATGCACTCCACCCGCATTCCGCTCCGACTCTCCGCCGCGCTGGGCGCGGCGGCCCTGACCCTGACCGCGGCCGCGTGCGGCTCCGGGGACGACGGCGCCGGAGGCGACGGCGACACCCCGCTCATCGGCGTCATCCTCCCCGACTCGGCCTCTTCCGACCGGTGGGAGACCGCCGACCGCAAGTACCTCGAAGAGGCGTTCGAGGCCGCCGGGGTCGACTACGACATCCAGAACGCCCAGGGCAGCCGCGAGGACTTCCAGACCATCGCCGACCAGATGCTCACCAACGGCGTCGACGTCCTCGTCACCGTGAACCTCGACTCAGGCACCGGCAAGACCGTGATCGAGAAGGCCAAGTCCCAGGGCGTGGCCACGATCGACTACGACCGCCTCACCGAGGACGGCGGCGCGGACTACTACGTCAGCTTCGACAACGAGCAGGTCGGCGTCCTCCAGGGCCAGGGCCTCGCCGCGTGCCTCGAAGGCGCTGCGGCCCCCTCCCTCATCGCCGAGCTGAACGGCTCCCCGACGGACAACAACGCGACCCTGTTCAAGAACGGCTACGACTCGGTCCTCGACCCGCTGTACGCCGACGGCACCTTCGAGAAGGGCCCCGACGAGTGGGTCCCCGACTGGGACAACGCCCAGGCCGGCACGCTGTTCGAGCAGATGCTCACCGACACCGGCGCCGAGATCGACGGGGTCCTGGCCGCCAACGACGGCCTCGCCCACGCGGTCATCACCGTCCTCCAGCGCAACAACCTGAACGGGACCGTCCCGGTCACCGGCCAGGACGCCACCGTCCAGGGGCTTCAGAACATCCTCACCGGCGACCAGTGCATGACCGTCTACAAGGCCGTCAAGCAGGAGGCCGACGCGGCCGCGGAGCTCGCGGTGGCCCTCGCGAACGGCGAGACGCCCGAGACCGAGGCGAGCGTGACCGACCCGATCAGCTCCGCGGAGGTCCCGTCGGTGCTCCTGGAGCCGGTCGCCATCACCATCGACAACATCCAGGACGTCGTCGACGACGGCTACGCCGACCCGGCCGAGCTGTGCGCCGGCGACTACGCGGCCCTGTGCACCGAGCACGGGATCGGTTAAAGGAGAAGAATACGGTGCTGCTCGAACTCACCGGCATCTCGAAGCGCTTCGGACCGGTGGAGGTCCTCTCCGACGTCGATCTCGCGATCGGCGCCGGAGAGGTCTGCGCCCTGGTCGGCGACAACGGCGCAGGGAAGTCCACTCTGGTCAAATGCGTGGCCGGGATCCACAGCGTCGACGGCGGTGAGGTCCGCGTCGACGGCGAGGTCCGGACCATCTCCAGCCCGCGCGACGCCGCCGGGCTCGGGATCGAGGTCGTCTACCAGGACCTCGCGCTGTGCGACAACCTCGACGTGGTCGAGAACCTCTTCCTCGGGCGCGAGAAGCGCCGGGGCATCGTCCTCGACGACGACGCCATGGAGCAGCTCGCCGCCGAGACCCTCTCCTCGCTGGCCGTGCGCACCATCCGCAACCTCCGCCAGCCCGTCGCGAGCCTCTCGGGCGGGCAGCGCCAGACCGTCGCCATCGCCAAGGCGGTCCTGTGGAACTCCCGGCTCGTCATCCTCGACGAGCCCACGGCCGCGCTCGGCGTGGCCCAGACCCGCCAGGTGCTCGAACTGATCCGGCGCCTCGCCGACCAGGGCCTGGCCGTCCTCTACATCTCCCACAACCTCAACGACGTGTTCGCCGTGGCCGACCGGATCGCCGCGCTCTACCTGGGGCGCATGGCCGCCGTCCTCGACGCGGCCGACACCACGCAGTCGCAGGTCGTCGAGCTCATCACCAGCGGCCGCTCCGGCCAGCTCGGCCTCACCGACCAGAACGGAGCCCGGCCGTGACCACTCCTGTGCTTCCGAACGACGCGGAGGCCGCCGCGCCTCCCGCCGAGCCCGGCGCGGCCCGTGCCGTCGTCGACCACGCGCGGTCCTACTGGGCGAACGTGCGCTCCGGGGAGGTCGGGGCGCTCCCGGCCGTCGCCGGGATCATCGCCCTGTGCGTGTTCTTCGGGCTCTCCAAGCCCGTGTTCCTGTCCGTGGGGAACCTCGCGAACCTGTTCGGGCAGGGCGCGGCCGTCGCGTGCATCGCGATGGGCCTGGTGTTCGTGCTCATCCTCGGCGAGATCGACCTGTCCGCGGGCTTCGCGTCGGGCGTGTGCGCCGCCGTGATGGCCGTGATCCTCACCGACTGGGGCGTGCACTGGACGATCGCCATCGGGGCGGCCCTCGCCACCGGCGTCGTCATCGGACTCGTCCTCGGCACGCTCGTCGTCAAGCTCGGCATCCCGTCGTTCGTGGTCACGCTCGCGGCGTTCCTCGCGTTCCAGGGGATCGTCCTCATGATCCTCGACGAGGGCAGCAACATCTCCATCAACGACGAGACCGTCAAGACCATCGCGGGCGGGAACCTGGAGCGGTGGCAGGGCTGGGCGCTCCTGGCCGTGACCGTGGCCGCCTACGGCGCCATCCAGATCCAGCGGTGGCGGCGACGCATCGCGCGGTCGCTCGTGCACGAGCCGCTCGCGGTGGTGCTCGCGCGCGTCGGGGCCCTCGCGGCGCTGCTCGCCGCGGGCGTGTTCCTGCTCAACCTGGAGCGCTCGGCGAACCCGCAGATCATCTCCCTCACCGGCGTGCCCGTCGTCGTGGTGATCCTCGGCGGCCTGTTCGCGGTGTGGACGTTCGTCCTGCACCGCACCAGGTTCGGGCGCCACCTGTACGCCGTCGGCGGCAACCCCGAGGCCGCGGTGCGCGCCGGGGTGAACGTCGACCGCGTCCGGATCGCGGCGTTCGTCATCTGCTCGGGCATGGCCGCGGTCGGCGGCGTCGTGGCCGCCTCCCGCGCGGCCTCGGTCGACCCGAACACCGGAGGGTCCAATGTGCTGCTGCTTTCCGTGGGGGCGGCGGTGATCGGCGGTGCTAGCCTCTTCGGAGGCAAGGGCACGGTGCGGGCTGCCCTCCTGGGAGGAGCGGTGGTGGCGATCATCAACAACGGCATGGGGCTCATGGGCCTCAGCGCCGGGGTGCGGTTCGGCGTCACCGGTGCGGTCCTGCTCCTCGCGGCGGGCGTCGACGCCATGTCGCGGGGCCGGGGCAAGCTCTTCGGCAGGAACTGACCGGTGGCCCGGACCGGGACCGAGGAGCTGCGGCGACGCAACCGCGCGGCGCTCGTCGAGCAGCTCCACCGGCACGGTCCTCAGACCCGCGCCGAGCTCACCGAGGCCCTCGGGCTCAACCGGTCGACGATCGGGGCGCTCGCGGCCGACCTCGCCGAGTCGGGGCACCTCCACGAGACGACGGGGCGGTCGACCGGCTCGGCCGGCCGGCCCTCCACGCTCGTCGAGTGCGTCCCCAAGGCCGCCACGGTGACCGCCGTCGAGATCCGCGCCGACCGGGTGCGGTTCGCGCTCGTCGGCCTCGGCGGCGAGGTCCTCGAACGCGCCGAGACCGCCCTCGACGGCGCCGACCCGGTCGAAGCGGTCGAGGTGGTCACCGGCGGGACCGCCCGCGACGCCCTCGAATCGGTGGCCGCCGTCCCGGGCCTCGTCGACGCCGGGGTCGTCGCCCACTCCACCGAGCTCGGCTGGGCCGGGCGCGACCTGGCCGCCGACCTCGAATCGGCGACCGGCCGCACCTGGCAGGTCGTCGACACCGCGACCGCCGCCGCCGTCGGCGAATGGTCCCGCGGCGACGCCCACGAGTCGGTCAAGCTGCTCTATCTGCACGGCGGCCGCGGCCTCACCGCGGGCCTGGTCGCCGACGGCCGCGCCCAGCGCGGCGGCTCGATCCAGCTGGGGCACATCGTGGTCCAGCCCGGCGGCCGCGAATGCGCGTGCGGCCTGCGCGGGTGCCTGGAGGCCGAGATGGAGGTCTTCGGCTACGCGGAGGACATCGAGCACGCCACCCTCGCCGCGGGCATGGGCGACGCGGCGGCCCGCGACGGCCTCCGCCGCTCCGGCGAGGACCTGGGCCGCGCCCTCGGCGCCGTCGTCACCGCCACCGGCCCCGACGAGATCCTCTTCGGCGGCTGGCTCCGCGAGCTCTACCTCTCCGCGGCCGCCCCCGTCCGCTCCGCCCTCGCCGAGACGACCCTCCCCCACCTCCGCTCCCGCCTGCGCCTGCGCACCCCCGTCCTCGGCGACGAAGGCGCCCTCATCGGAGCGGCGGAAACGGGATTCGCAGCCGTCATCGACGGCATGCGCTGAAAGCAATGTGGCTGGCCCGCCAGGACTCGAACCTGAAACGACTGAACCAAAATCAGTAGTGTTGCCGATTACACCACGGGCCAACGGCCGCGCAGAGCGGCCGGGACAAGGATATCGCTACCGGTCGGCCCCGGCATGCCCGGGCCGGAGACGCAGCGGGCCGCGCCTCGCGGCGCGGCCCTGGGAGCTAGTTGTTCGACCAGACGTGCCTGGGCACCTGGGCGTAGATGTCGAGGAGGAAGTCGGCGTAGAAGAAGACCTCTTCGAGCTTGAGCGCCCCGGAGCGGAACGTCATGAGCCAGGGGCCCTCGAACCGCCACTGGTAGGAGCGGGCGCGCTGGTCGGCGAGCATCCACTCCATGGTGCGGGCGTGGATCACGTCGTAGGCGAAGCGGCGGTTCGGGGACTTGATGCGGAAGAAGTCGTTGAACGCCTGGTTCTCGAAGTCGATGTCCTTCGCGAACCGCTTCGTCAGGAAGTTCTCCTGGCTGATGTCGAGCAGCGGCCGGGTCGTGGGGAGCCCGATGCCGACGACCTGGTGGTTGAAGGTCTTGCGCTCCTTGCCGCTGCCGGTCGAGTACTGGTACTGGAAGAACACGATGTGGGAGCCCTTGTACATCCCGCGGAAGACGTCGATGCCCTTGCGGGAGTGGCCGTTGTTGAACGGGTCCTCGCTGGAGAGGCCGACCACGGAGTTGTCGGAGGGCTCGTAGGTGAAGCCGTACTGGGCCGCCCAGGCCCGGTACATCGCGATCTTCTTCTGGCGGGCCCGCCAGCCGAAGTAGGCGATGGCGGCGACGACCACGCCGCAGACGACGTAGACCACCCAGTTGCTGCTATCCACGGGGCGCATTCCTTCTTACGGTGTGCCGGGCTCGCAAGGGGCGCCCGGCGGGGGGCAGGGGGATCGGGGGGCGGGCTACCGGCCGTAGGGCGGCTGGCCGTACCCGGGCTGCTGCGGCTGCTGGGGCTGCTGCGGGTAGCCGGGCTGCTGACCGTACCCGGGCTGCGGCTGGCCGTATCCGGGCGGGGGCTGCTGGCCGTAGCCCGGCGCCTGCTGCGGCTGCCCGTACCCGGGCTGCTGCACCGGCTGCTGCGGGTAGCCCGGCTGCTGGCCGTACCCGGGCTGCTGGGGCTGGCCGTAGCCGGGGAGCTGGCCGGGCGCGGGCTGCGGCGGCATCTGCTGCTGCTGAGGCTGCTGCATGAAGCCGGGCTGGCCCATCTCGCGGAGCTTCGGGGCGGTGCGGGCCTCGGGGGTGTCGAGCTCGAAGTACTCCTCGGGCGCGAACCCGCCCATCTTCGCGGAGATCGAGCCGGGGAAGACCTGGAGCGCGGTGTTGTACTCGCGCACGTTCGCGTTGTAGAACCGGCGCGGGGCGGCGATGCGGTTCTCGGTCTCGGCCATCTCCGTCTGGAGCTGGAGGAAGTTCTGGTTGGTCTGGAGCGCCGGGTACGCCTCCTGCATGTGGATGACGCCGCGGATCGCGTTCCCGAGCTGGCCCTCGACCTGGCCCTGCACGCCGTGGCCGGCGTTCGGGTCCTGCCTGGCCTGCATCGCCGCCGAACGGGCCTCGGCGACCTGGCGGAGCGTGGCGTTCTCGGCGCCCGCGGCCTGCTGCACGATGTACATCAGGTTGTCCAGCAGGTCGTACCGGCGCTGGAGCTCCACGTCGATCTGCGCCCAGGACTCCTGGGTGATGTTGCGCAGCCGGACCAGCTTGTTGCGCCCGCCGATGACGGCGAACAGCACGATCAGGCCGATCAGCAGAACGAGGATCAGGATCCAGACGATTGGGTTGTCCATAAACCGTGAGCCTAGTCCATCTATGCCAAGCGGGAGGGCACCCCCAAGCGGCCCTCCCGCGTACAGAGACGGTGGTCAATGGTCAGGAATGGGCGTGCTCCACGACCGCGGCGAGCTCGGCGGCGACCGACTGCGCGACCGGCTCCTCCGAGGCCTCGACCATGACGCGCACGAGCGGCTCGGTCCCGGAGGGCCGCAGCAGGACCCGGCCGTCGGCGCCGAGCTTCGCCTGCCACAGCGCGACGGCGTTCTTCACGTCCTCGTGGTCGATCACGGACTTGTCGGCGACCCGCACGTTCAGCAGCACCTGCGGCGCGGGCGTGAACACCGACGCGAGGTCCTTCAGGCTCCGCCCCGTGGCGGCCATGCGCGCGAGCAGCATGATCGCGGTGAGCGAGCCGTCCCCGGTGGTGGCGTGGTCGGACATGATGATGTGCCCGGACTGCTCCCCGCCGAGCGAGAACCCGCCTTCGGCGAGCCGCTCCAGCACGTACCGGTCCCCCACCTTCGTGGTCTCCAGCTCGATCCCGGCCGCGCCCATGGCCTGGTGCAGCCCGAGGTTGCTCATGACGGTGGTGACGAGGACGCCGCCGCGGAGGTTCCCCGCGTCGCGCATCGCCAGCGCGAGGATCGCCATGATGGCGTCCCCGTCGACGACGCTGCCTTCGGCGTCGACGGCGAGGCAGCGGTCGGCGTCGCCGTCGAGCGCGATCCCGGCGTCGGCGCCGTGCGCGACGACGGCGGCGCGCAGGCCGTCCATGTGCGTGGACCCGCAGTCCTCGTTGATGTTGAGGCCGTCGGGGTCGTCGTTGATGGTGATCACTTCGGCGCCGGCGCGGCGGAGGGCCTCGGGGGCGGCGCCGGTCGCGGCGCCGTTGGCGGGGTCGACGACGACCTTGATGCCGGTGAGCGGGTTCGGGCAGACGGCCACGAGGTGCTCGATGTAGGACTCGACGGGGTCGACGGAGCGGGCGATGCGGCCGACGCCCTCGCCCTGCGGGAGGGGGGCGGGGTCGTCCATGGCGGCTTCGATGGCGTCCTCGACGTCGTCGGGGAGCTTGCGCCCGCCCGCGGCGAAGAACTTGATGCCGTTGTCGGGCATGGGGTTGTGGGAGGCGGAGACCATGACGCCGAAGTCGGCGCCGGTGAGGGCGGTGAGGTGCGCGACGGCCGGCGTGGGGAGGATGCCCAGGTCGATGACCTTGGCTCCGGCGGCGGCGAGTCCGGCGGCGCTGGCGGCGGCGAGCATCTCGCCGGAGGCGCGGGGGTCGCGGCCGATGACGGCGACGGTGCGCCTGCCGGTGGCGCCGAGGACGCGGGCGGCGGCGATGCTGAGGCGGAGTGCCAGGTCGGGCGTGAGGTCGGCGTTCGCCCGCCCCCGTACGCCGTCGGTGCCGAACAGTCGTGACACGGTGTGGCTTCCCATCTTGGTGCCGGGCGCGGCGTCCGCGGGCCTCTCGCGTGCCCTGCGGACCGGGACCGGACCGGTCGGTCGGTGGCAGTGCCGGTTCGGCCTGCCTGGTGGCATGGAAAAAGGGGCCGCCGAGGATGTCCTCCTCGGCAGCCCCGTCGCTTGTGCAGACTAGCGCGTCCCCCTCGGGAGGGGGAAGGCGTGCTAGCGCTTCGAGTACTGCGGCGCCTTGCGGGCCTTCTTGAGGCCGTACTTCTTCGATTCCTTCTCGCGGGCGTCGCGGGTCAGGAAGCCGGCGGCCTTGAGGGCCGGGCGGGTGTTCGGGTCGATCTCCACGAGGGCGCGGGCGATGCCGAGGCGCAGGGCGCCGGCCTGGCCGGTGGCGCCGCCGCCGTGGATGTTGACCAGGACGTCGAAGTTGTCGCCGGCCTCGACGGTCACGAAGGGCTCCGCGACGGTCTGCTGGTGGACCTTGGACGGGAAGTAGTCTTCGAGGCTCTTGCCGTTGACGACGTACTTGCCGGTGCCCGGGACCAGGCGGACGCGGGCGATGGCGCGCTTGCGGCGGCCCACGGTCTGGATGGGGCGGTCGACGGGGACCACGGGGATGCTGGGCACGGACGGCGCGGCGGCGACGTCGGCGGGCACCTCGACGGGGACGTCCACGGGGGCCTCGACGGCCTCCGGGGTCTCGACGGGGGCTTCAGCGGCGGCGGGGGCCTCGACGGCCTCGGTCTCGACGGCCTCGGTGGCCTGGATCTCGTCACTCATGTGTCTGCTCCTGCCCGCGCCTACTGCGCGACCTTCTTGATCTCGTACGGCTGCGGCTGCTGGGCGGCGTGCGGGTGGCCGGGGCCCGCATAGACCTTCAGCTTCTTGAACACGCTGCGGCCGAGCTTGGTCTTCGGCAGCATGCCGATGACGGCCTTCTCGACCACCTTGTGCGGGGCCTTGTCCATCAGCTCGGCGTAGGACTTCTCCTTGAGACCGCCCGGGAAGCCGGAGTGGCGGTAGGCCTTCTTGGTCTGGAGCTTGTTGCGGGTCAGCACGACCTTGTCGGCGTTGACCACGATGACGTAGTCGCCGGTGTCGGCGTTCGGCGTGAACGTCGGCTTGTGCTTGCCCCGGAGCAGATCGGCTGCGTGCGTCGCGAGACGACCCAACACCACGTCGGTCGCGTCGATCACGAGCCACTGCGGGTCGAGGTCACCCGCTTTGGGAGTGTACGTCGGCACAGTGTTACCTAGCTTTCGTTGTCGGTGTGGAACGAATCCCGCAGATGAGGGCGGGACCGCCTGAATCCCCGCGGCCGCGTGCGGCGCGCGCCGGCCGCATCGCGGCCGTCCGGGATTCGTTGGACAGCGCCCAGCGTGTGGGCACTCGAACAACAGCTGCCAAGTCTACGCGGTGGTGGCGGCCGCCCTGAAGGCGGCCGCCGTGACCTCGGATACAGCTATGCGTGAGCTACTTGTCGACCACGGGGAGGTAGACGCGCCCGCCCGCGGCGGCGAACTCCTCGCTCTTGTCGGCCATGCCCTTCGCCGCGTACTCCTTCAGCTCCTGGCTGATCTTCATGGAGCAGAACTTGGGGCCGCACATGGAGCAGAAGTGCGCGGTCTTGGCGGGCTCGGCGGGGAGGGTCTCGTCGTGGTACTCGCGGGCCCGATCGGGGTCGAGCGCGAGGTTGAACTGGTCCTGCCAGCGGAACTCGAAGCGGGCCTTGGAGAGGGCGTCGTCCCAGGCCTGGGCCTGCGGGTGGCCTTTGGCGAGGTCGGCGGCGTGGGCGGCGATCTTGTAGGCGATCACGCCCTCCTTGACGTCGTCGCGGTTCGGGAGCCCGAGGTGCTCCTTCGGGGTGACATAGCAGAGCATCGCGGTGCCGAACCAGCCGATCATGGCGGCGCCGATCGCGGAGGTGATGTGGTCGTAGGCGGGCGCGATGTCGGTGGTGAGCGGCCCGAGCGTGTAGAAGGGGGCCTCGCCGCAGATCTCCTGCTGGAGGTCGACGTTCTCCTTGATCTTGTGCATGGGGACGTGCCCGGGGCCCTCGACCATGACCTGGACGTCGTACTCCCACGCGATGTGGGTGAGCTCGCCGAGGGTGCGCAGCTCGGCGAACTGGGCCTCGTCGTTGGCGTCGGCGATGGACCCGGGGCGCAGGCCGTCGCCGAGGGAGAACGCGATGTCGTACTCGGCGAAGATCTCGCACAGCTCGCGGAAGTGCGTGTACAGGAAGTTCTCCTCGTGGTGCGCGAGGCACCAGGCGGCCATGATCGACCCGCCGCGGGAGACGATCCCGGTGACCCGCTCGGCGGCGAGGGGCACGTACCGCAGGAGGACCCCGGCGTGGACGGTCATGTAGTCGACGCCCTGCTCGGCCTGCTCGATGATGGTGTCGCGGTAGACCTCCCAGGTGAGCTTGACGGGGTCGCCGTTGACCTTTTCGAGGGCCTGGTAGAGCGGCACGGTGCCGATCGGGACGGGCGAGTTGCGCATGATGTGCTCGCGGGTCTCGTGGATGTGCTTGCCGGTGGAGAGGTCCATCACGGTGTCGGCGCCCCATTTGACGGCCCAGGTGAGCTTCTCGACCTCGGCGGCGATGGAGTCGGAGACGGCGGAGGTGCCGATGTTCGCGTTGATCTTGGTGAGGAAATGCTTGCCGATGACCATCGGCTCGGTCTCGGCGTGGTTGACGTTCGCGGGCAGGATCGCCCGCCCGGCCGCGATCTCGGCGCGCACGAACTCGGCGTCGAGGCCCTCCCGGATCGCGACGAACTCCATCTCGGGCGTGACGACGCCCTGCTTCGCGTAGTGCAGCTGGGTCCGGCACGGCAGCGGGGCGCCGTCGTGCTCGATCGTGTCCCGGTCCCCCTCCCGCTCGGCGATCCAGTGCGCCCGCAGCCGCGGCAGCCCGACCTCCGGGTCCGACCCGGGCCCGGACGTGTCGTACAACCGCACCGCGGGCTCCCCGCCGCTCAACGCGACCTCGGTGAACGGAACCCGCACACCCGCCGCTCCCTCGACGTACACCTTGCTTCTGCCGTTCATGCTCTCTCCTCAGTGATCTCGATCAATCGATCGCGCAGGGGCGGCGCGAACTGTCGTACCCGCGGCGCAGGGTTGGACCCGGGGGCCCGCGATTCGGAATCCGGGCGGTGTTTGCGTTGCCAGCGATTCATCGGGCGGCTCATATCGCGGCGCTCTTGCGGCCGTGATGGTGGTGGACCGGGCCGGGGCCGGTGCCCAGGTGCCAGTCGGCGGCGGCCTTGAGGGCCTCGGTGACGTAGACCTTCGCGCCCGCGACCGCCTGCGGGAGCGGGTGGCCGAGGGCGAGGCGGGCGGCGATCGCGGAGGCGAGGGTGCAGCCGGTGCCGTGGTCGTTGCGGGTGGCGACGCGCGGGGCGGCGAGGTCGAGCATCTGGCCGTCGCTCCACAGCACGTCGACCGCGGCCTCGCGCCCGTCGAGGTGCCCGCCTTTGACGAGCACGGCCCGCGGCCCGTAGGTCGCCAGCGCGCGGGCGGCCTCGCGCATGTCGTCGACCGACGCGATGGCGCGCCCGAGGAGCAGCTGCGCCTCGACGAGGTTGGGGGTCAGGACGGTCGCGAACGGCCCGAGGCCGCCGAGGTACACGGCCGGGTCCCCGGCGTACAGGGAGTCGCCGGTGGTGGTGACCATGACCGGGTCGACCACGAGGTTCGGCAGCCGGTCGGCCGCGCCGTACTCGGCCACCAGCTCCAGCAGCTCGGCGCCGCCGAGCATCCCGGTCTTCGCCGCGGCCACGGGGAAGTCGCCGAGGACCGCGTCGAGCTGCGCCCGCACGAGCCCGGCCGAGACCGCTTCGGCGGCGCTGACGCCGCGGGTGTTCTGGGCGGTGACCGCGGTGAGGACGCTCGTGCCGTGCACGCCGTGCGCGGCGAACGTGTGCAGGTCCGCCTGGATTCCGGCGCCGCCACCGGAGTCGGACCCGGCGATGGTGAGGGCGACGGGCGGCTGGGGGTGGACGCGGTTCACAGGTCGGCCATCCCTTCGAACGCGGTGGACGCTTTCGCCAAGTGCCGCTTGGGGATGCGCCCGGCGAGCCGGGCGGCGCGGCCGGCGTTGACGGCGTCGCGCATCGCGGCGGCCATGAGCGCCGGGTCGGCCGCACGGGTGACCGCGGTGGCGAGGAGGACCGCCGAGCAGCCGAGTTCCATGGCCTGGGCGGCGTCGGAGGCGGTGCCGATCCCGGCGTCGCAGATGACCGGGACCGCGGCGCTGTCGCAGATGAGCGCCAGGTTGTGCGGGTTGCGGACGCCGAGGCCGGTGCCGATCGGCGCGGCGAGCGGCATGACGGCGGCGCACCCGGCGTCTTCGAGGCGGCGGGCCAGGACCGGGTCGTCGCTGGTGTACGGCAGGACCGTGAACCCTTCGCGCACCAGGGTCTCGGCGGCGTCGAGGAGTTCGACGGGGTCGGGCAGGAGCGTGTCCTCGTCGCCGATCACTTCGAGCTTGACCCACGCGGTGCCGAACGCCTCGCGGGCGAGCCGCGCGGTGCGCACGGCCTGTTCGGCGGTGAAGCAGCCCGCGGTGTTGGGGAGGACGCCGACGCCGCACTGCTCGATGACGTCGAGCACGGACCCGGTCGCGCCGGGGTCGACGCGCCTGAGCGCCACGGTGACCAGCTCGGTCCCGGAGGCGGTGATGGCCTCGGCGAGCTGCCGGTGGCTGGCGGCGCCGCCGGTGCCGAGGATGAGGCGGGACCCGAAGGTCCGCCCGGCGATGGTGAACGCGGTGTCGCGTTCGCTGAGCACGGTGTCCACGGTCAGCCTCCCTGCGTGGCGGTCAGGACTTCGACGGCGTCCCCGTCGGCGAGGGCCCGGTCCCACTCCGACCGCGGCACCACCTCCCCGTTGACGGCCGCGGCGATCCCCCGCCGCGCCTCGGTCACGGCCGCCACCGCATCGGCGACGGTCGCGATCCCTTCTCGCGCTTCCCCGTTCACAACAACGCTCACATTTCCTCCCGATCGCTCGAACTGTCGGACCCGCGGGGCACTGTTGATTCGGGGGCGCTCGAATCCGTCGCGCGCCGGGGCTCGGCGCTGCCCGCAAACCGGCCGAGCCCGGAACTGTCGGACCCCCGGGGCACCCTTGTGTCCGGGGCGGCTGATTTCGGCTCGGGCCGGGGCTCGGGGCTGCCTTCGAATCCGGTCGCCGCAGGTGCGGGTCCGTCCCCGGAGCCGGGCGCTGCCGGACCTGGCGCTGCCGGGCCGAACCTCGCCGGATCGAATGGTGCGACCGCCGCCGGGGCTTCGCCCCGGAGGATCGCGGCGGTCGCGTCGGCGGTGGCCGGGATGAGGGCGATGCCGTTGCGGTAGTGGCCTGTCGCGGCGGTGAGGCGCGGGCCGAGGCGGCCGATGATCGGGAGGTTGTCGGGGGTGCCGGGCCGGAAGCCGACGGTCACTTCGCCGAGGTGGTACTCGGCGATCTCGGGCACGAGCGCGATCGACCACCGCAGCAGGTCGTGGACCGCCCCGGCGGTGCCGGTGGTGCGGTCGAAGCCGCGCTCGTCGCTCGTCGCGCCCACCACGACCTCGCCGTTCTCGCGGGTCACGATGTACACCGACTGGCCTTTCACGTAGCCGCGCACCGTGGTCCGCGGCACCGCCTGCCCGGCGGCGGCCCGCAGCCGCAGCACGACCCCGCGCACCGGCCGCACCGGCAGCCCGAACCGCGCCGAGCCGCAGCCCGCCGCGATGACGACCTGGTCGGCGTCGAGCGCCCCTAGGTCCGCGACCTCGCCCTCCGCAACCTCGCCCGCCTCAAACCTGACGCCCGCGCGCTCGGCCGCGACGAGCAGCGCCGCGTGCACGGCCCGCGGGTCGACGGCCCGGTCCTCGGTCGCGAGCACCCCGGCCCGGACCCGGTGGCTGAGCAGCGGCTCGGCTCTGCGGATCGCCCGTCCCCCAAGGACTTCGACACCGCGCCCGGTCTCGCGGTACAACTCGGTCTGGCGCTCGACCTCGGCGCGGTCGCCGTCCTCGACGCCGACCACCACGGTGGGGATGTCGCAGAATCCGACCGGCAGGCCGGAGGCCGCTTCGAGTTCGCGGGCGAACGCAGGCCAGGCGTCGGCGGAGGCGGCCATGAACGGCGTCAGCGCCGCTTCGCCGTAATGGGATTCGGTGACGGGCGCGATCATCCCGGCGGCCACGCGCGAAGCGCCCGACCCGGGCTCGGGGTCGTGCACGACGACCTCCGCACCGGCCTGCGCCGCCCGCCACGCGACGGCGAGCCCGATCGAGCCGCCACCGACGACGGCGACCCGCATCAGCCCGCGCCCGTCCCTCGTAGGGAGTCGCTTGGTCGCGAGGCGATCGATGCCGACGCCTCCTCATGGCGCGCAGCGCCTTCGGCCGCGGACGGTCCGACCGCTCCTCGACGCGGAGCGTCGCCCCCGGTTTGCGTCGTGATCCGACGGTGCGCGGCATCATCGGTCGAGGCCGGTCCCGCCGCCCGCGCCGCGTCAGGCGTCTCGCCCACGGCCGCAAGGAGTTCCGCCGTAGCCGCGGCGGGATCGGCCGCGGCGGCGACCGCGCCGACCACCGCGACGCCGTGCGCCCCGGCCTCGCGGCACAGGGCCGCGCGCTCCGCGGTGATGCCGCCGATCGCAATCACCGGCAGGTCCACCGCGGCGCAGACCGCCGCGAGGCCGGTGAGGCCGATCGGTTGCGGCAGACCAGCTTTCGTAGTCGTGCCCCAGACGGGCCCGACCCCGAGGTAGTCGGCCCCGGCGCGCCGCGCGGCGCGCGCCGACTCGGGGTCGCGGCAGGTGCCGCCGATGATCGCCGCGGGCAGGAGCCGCCGGGCGGCGTCGAGCGGGAGGTCCTCGGCGCCGAGGTGGACGCCGTCGGCGCCGACGGCCTGCGCGATGTGGACGCGGTCGTTGACCAGGCACACCGCCCCGTGCGCGTCGCACAGGGCCGCGACGGCGGCGGCGAGGTCGAAGGCGGCCCGGTCGGTGTAGTGGTCCTCGGGCCGGACCTGGATCAGCCGCGCCCCGGCCGCCAGCGCGGCGGCGGCGACGCGGAGCGGGTCGCGCCGGCGCGCAGCCGCTCCCGAGGAGGCGGCCTCGGCGGCCGTCGGCGCGACGGCGGCGCGGGTGTCGGTGATGACGTGAAGTCGGGGAAGACGAATCGCTCGCATGGCTCCTTCTCCCTGCGCCAGCATGACCTGGATCAGGTTCGACGGTCGGGACTACCGAGTCCCCTCTCAGCCCGATGCATCGGACTCCCGCGGGTTTCGTTGTTCGGCGGTCACGCTACGCCATCGCGAGCGGTTTTCGCAACCGGTGTGTCAGCAAGCGGACACGGCGCATCGCGGATCCGCGGGGCTGTCGCCATTGCCCTCCGCGGCCCGTTTGAGGCCGGTTTTGCATCCGTGACCTGGGACTTGACCTCCAGTCCCATCGGGTCTTACGATGACCCGCACCCAAACTACAACGTTGTAAAGAACGGGAGCTCCTCATGCGACAAGCCCAATCCCTCGACCTCCGGCGAGGAGGCGCCCTCCTCCTCGCGGCGGTCCTCCTCCTCGCCGCCGCCATGGCAGCGGTCATCGGGTGGCCCGCTCCCGCGGCGGCCGTCACCACCGGGAACGGCGCGCTGGTGTACTCGCCCGCGGCCGGCAGCTCGTTCAACCCCGAGGGCGGCACCCCCGCGGGCACCACCTACGCCAAGATCATCGTGCTCAAGAACAGCGGCAGTTCCAATGGCACGCAACTGGTCACGTACGACCAGCTGGTCCTCCAGAACGGCGACCAGGTCTACCCGATCTACCGCAGCACCAACGACGGCGCCAGCTGGACCCACGTCACCGACGTCAACCCGAGCGACCAGTTCCCGGCGCTCACCCGCACCGCGCAGCCGTTCCTGTTCGAGGTCACCGAGACCACCGGGAACCTGACGGCGGGCACGATCCTCCTGGCGGGCATGATCATGCCCGAGGACCGCTCCTCCAGCCGCCTGGTCGTCTACAAGAGCACCAACCAGGGCACGAGCTGGAGCTACCTGTCCACCATCGACACCGGCGGCCCCGCGGTCTACGACCCGTCCCCGTCGTCCACGACCACCACGGTGTGGGAGCCCTCGCTCGCGATCGACGGCAGCGGCGGCCTGGTCGCGTACTTCTCCGACGAGCGCCAGAAGGCGAACGGCGTCCTCCAGGCGGTCTCCTACCGCCGCTCCACCGACGGCGGCCAGACCTGGGGCTCCCTCGTCAACGTCTCGGCCCCGACCAACCAGAGCGACCGCCCCGGCATGATCACCGTCACCGAGCTGCCCGACGGCCGCTACATGGCGACCTTCGAGGTCGTCAACCGCCCCAGCCAGTCCAACAACACCGCGCCGGTCTACTACAAGATCTCCGCAGACGGCCTGAACTGGGGCACCACCACCAGCATCGGCTCACCGATCCAGCTCGCGAACGGCCGCGGCATCGGCTCCTCCCCGTACGTCAAGTGGGTGCCGAGCGGCGGTCCGAAGGGGATGGTCGTGGTGGCCTCGAAGTGGTCGCTCGACGCGAGCGGCAACATCGACGGCGGCCAGAACTTCTACGTCAACTACAACCTCGGCGAGGGCCCGTGGGAGCGCCTGCCGATGGCGGTCACTTACGACGCCACCGACACCCAGGGCGGGAACTTCTCCGGCTTCGCCCAGGGCATCGACTACAGCGCCGACGGCCGCACCCTCTACCAGGCCGTGAACGTCGAGAACACGACCACGGACCTGAACGACATCCGCGTCGGCTCGATCCCGCTCGACGCCCAGCAGTACGAGGCCGAGAACGCGACGCTCAACAGCGTCTCCACGGTCACCCACGTGCAGGCGTCGAACGGCTCGAAGATCGGCAACATCAACGACACCGGCGACTACGTCGAGTTCACCGTGAACGTCCCCGCCGCGGGCACTTACACGATGAACGTGCGCTACGACAACGGCTACGGCTCGGCCGCCACCCACTCGGTCAGCGTCAACGGCGGCACCGCCTCGTCGATCAGCTATCCGGTGACCGTGGACTGGGGCCGGTTCGGCTGGGCCCAGAAGTCGGTGACGCTCAACGCCGGGAACAACACGATCCGGTTCACCAAGGCCACCAACTTCGCCGAGCTCGACGTGATCCACCTGTACCGCAGCACCGCGCTCGACCCGGTCTTCCAGGTCCAGAACCGCAACAGCGGCAAGTACCTCGAAGTGATCAGCGCCCTGACCACCGACGGCGCGGCCGTCGGCCAGTGGGGCGACACCAACCACGCGACCCAGCGGTGGACCGTCTCCGGCGGCTCCACGGTCCAGTTCACCAACCGCAACAGCGGCAAGCTCCTGGAGATCCCCTCGGCGCAGACCGCCGACGGCGTCGACGCCGTCCAGTGGGGCCCGACCGGCAGCTCGACCCAGTCGTGGACGGCCGCGACCAGCGGCGGCTACTGGAAGTTCGCGAACGCCAACAGCGGCAAGCTCCTCGAAATCGACGGCTGCTCGACGGCGGACGGCGCTGTGGCGCAGCAGTACACCGCCAACGGCGCCGCCTGCCAGCAGTGGCGGCTGATCAAGGAGGGCATCCAGTAACGCAGTGACGGCGGGGCGCCTCCGGCGCCTCGCCGTTTCCTTTGCTTTCAAAGCAAAGGCGTTTGTCAAATGGGGGCGTCTTTGCTTGCAAAGCAAAGGTGTTCTCGTGGCGGAGGTGTCTTTGCTTTGCAAGCAAAGGCACCTCTGCCGTTACGACCCGGACCGGTCGACCCTCAGCACCCGGTAGCCCTTCGCGCTCGCGTGCTTGTCGACGGTCCAGCCGCGCTCGGCCAGCCAGCGCGCGAGCGAGTCCGCACCGAGGTGCTTGGAGACGACGAGCCAGGCGACGCCGCCGTCCTTGAGGCGCGGGAGCCAGGTGTCGAGGAGGTCGTGGAGGGCCTCCTTGCCGACCTTGATGGGCGGGTTGGACCAGATCTCGTCGAAGCGCAGGTCCTCCGGGACCTCCTCGGGGACCGCGACGTGCACCGTGCCCGGGGCCCGCTCGGTGTTGCGGCGGGTGAGGTCGAGGGCGCGGCGGTTGACGTCGACGGCCCAGACTTCGGCGTCGTCGCGCTGGGCGAGGACCTTGGTGATGGGCCCGTAGCCGCAGCCGAGGTCGAGGAAGACGCCGGCGGTGTCGGGCAGGACGACCTTGTGCAGGAGCACGCTCGTGCCGGGGTCGAGGCGGCTGCCGGAGAAGACGCCGGTGGAGGTGGTCAGCTCGTATTCGACGCCGTCGAGGTCGAACGCGATGGTGCGCTCGCGGTCGTCGACGGCGGGCTGCTCGCTGAAGTAGTGCTCGGGCTGGTCGGCTGGGCCATTGGACATGCCGACCATTGTCGCTCGCCGGGCCGGGGCGAGGGGCCGGGACCTGCGGGCGGGGGACCGCGGGTCACAGGTGTCGCCCGCTGAGGTGAACGGGGCTCGCGCCGTCCATCTCCAGGGGGAACGATTCACCGTTTCGCCCCGGTGCGGGGCTAAGCTGCCAGCATGGCACACGGCCCGTCCCCCTTCGGGGTCCCGCAGCAGGCGGGGCAAGGGAACCAGCACGAACCGGGATTCGACTGGGACGAGTACGACGAGCGCGCGCGGATGAACGCGCCGACCGTCCGTCTCAGCGAGGAGGAGCGCGCGCAGCTCGCACTGGACGCGACGCGCTCGCCGGAGGAGGAGATGGAGGCGCACCTGGAGAGCATCCAGGCCTCGCGCCCCCTGCGCCGCGCCGCCCAGCGGGCGCGGCGCCGCACGAAGTGGTGGCTGGTCGCGCTCGCGGTCGTGAGCGGCCTGGCGGTCGCGGCGGCGTGCACGGCGGGCGCGTTCATCGTGCTCCGCGAGGGCGAGCAGGACCCGGAGGCGCCGAACGGGGGCGTCGCCGACCAGGAGTCCTCAGTGGATGACGCGTCGGGCGCGCCCGAGGTCGTCGACCCGATCGCGAGCCGCGAGACCGACGCCGCGCCGTTCACCGCCGAGGAGCTGTTCGGCACCGGCCCGCTCGCGCCCGCGGGGGCCGCCGGGACCTACGAGGTCCTCCAGACCGAAGAGCTCACCGACTGCGCCGAGGCCGCGCTCGACGAACTCGCCGACCTCCTCGCCGACGCCGACTGCACGCAGGCCGCGCGCGCCACGATCGTGAACCCCGACGGCGAGTACGCCGCCACCGCAGGCGTCCTCAACCTCGCCACCGCCGAAGAGGCCGAGGCGATCCGGGCCGCGATCGCGAGCGACCTCGACGGCGGATTCGCCGTGCTGCGCACCGACGGCGACGCCGCCGAACTCGGCCGCGCCGACACCCAGCTGGGCTACAACACGTACGGGCACTACCTGATGTTCGTCGTCATCGGCCGCACCGACGGCGAGGCGCTCACCGAGGCGAACGACGCGGTCCGCACCGTCGTCGGCGATGTCCTCGACATCTGGTTCGTGGACCGGCTCAGCCCCCGCCGCGACGTCCAGTAGGGACGGGAACTCCAGCGCCGCCCGGCCGTCGGCCGGGCGGCGCCGTCATGTCCGGCTCGTGAACATTCGCCCGAAACCCTTGCCTGAGCCCATGATCCCATGTTTACATCGAGGGAGGCCGATGCACCGGATCCCCCGTCAGCCTGCCCCGCAACCGGTTCCCCATCACCTTCCCCCATCGCCTCAGGAGCCCCGAATGTCATCCTGGACCCTCACCCGCCGCGTCACGGCCGCGCTCGCCGCCGCCGCGCTGGCGCTGCTCGGCCTCCTCGCGGTCGACGCCGCCCCCGCCGAGGCCGTGCGCCCGCCGGGCATCCCCTCCACCGCGACCGCGCAGTCCGAGCTGAACGCGCTCACCGTCGCCGCCGAGTCCCACGGCTCGACCTACGACCGGGACCTGTTCCCGCACTGGAAGTCCGTGAGCGGCACCGGCAGCTGCACCGCCCGCCAGTACATCCTCAAGCGCGACGGCCAGAACGTCGTCACCTCCGACGGCTGCCAGCCGACCTCCGGCAACTGGCAGTCCGACTTCGACAACACCTGGACCACCTCGGTCTCCAACGCCACCATCGACCACGTCGTCGCGCTCTCCGAGGCGTGGGCGTCGGGCGCGTGGGCCTGGACCACCGCCGAGCGCCAGGCGTTCGCCAACGACATCAACTCCCCGCAGCTGTGGATCGCCACGACCTCCGCGAACTCCTCGAAGAGCGACTACGACCCCGCGGAGTGGATGCCCTCCAACAGCTCCGTGCGCTGCGACTACGTCAAGGCCTGGACCCACGTCAAGTACCTGTACGACCTGACGATCGACTCCGCGGAGAAGACCGCCATCCAGTCGCACCTGACGAACTACTGCGGCTCCTCCGGCGGCACCCCCACGGGGTGCACCGGCTCGAACACCACCGCCGGGACGATCACCGAGGGCGGCACGATCACCCGCGCGATCTCCTTGAGCTGCACCGGCTCCGCCTCGACCGCCAGCTCGGTCACGGTGAGCATCACGCACCCGTACTACGGCGACATCCAGGTCCAGCTCCAGGCCCCCGACGGGACCGTGCGCACGGTCCAGGCGTCGAGTTCGAGCACCGGCAACTTCGGCAGCCGCACCTACAGCCTCAACCTCTCCAGCGAGGCGAGGTCCGGCACCTGGACGCTGCTGGTGACCGACACCTACAGCGGCGGCTCGACCGGCACGTTCAACAGCTGGTCGCTGAGCATCTAAGCACTCCCCCGCGGTCCCCCAGGGCTCGCGCGGAGGGCCGGGCGCATCGCGCGCCCGGCCCTCCACTGTATCCACCGCGGAACCAAGTATGTCCTATGTAGTCAAGTACTGGCGTTCAGTCGCTCATCCGGGCGCTCCAGTGGACGCGCTCGGAACCCTCCGCACCCTGGTCGCTCCACTGCGGCGTCTGCGTCAGGTACAGCAGATAACCCAGGGCCGGGCCGACGATCACGCCCGCCAGGCCCACGGCCACCAGCAGCCCCTGCAAGGTCGCCCGCGCGCCCGCCGCCTCCGCGATGGTCACCTGGTCGACCAGGACCCACGGGTACTGGCCGATCCCCCAGCCCGCCATCACGGCCGCCACCGCGACCACCGCCGTCACCCGCGCCAGCCCGAACCGCCTGCGCCACAACAGGACCAGCGTCGCAGCCCCGCCGAGCGCGGACAGCGCGATCACCGGCGCGGCGCGGCCGATCAGGCCCTCCCACAGCGTCGGCGCGTCGTGCTCGATCGGGATGAGCCCCGCGAAGACGATCAGGCCCGTCGCCGCGCCGACCACGATGGACCGGCGCCGCATCCGCTCCGCCAGCGCCCGCCGGCCGCGCCGGGCCGCGTCGGCGGTGAGGAACGACCCGGCCAGGAACGCGCACGTGCCCACCGAGATCGCGCCCGTCAGCAGCGGCGTCGGCGCGATCCACGACGACCACGCGTCCCCGTACCCGCCCGCGGGGACCCGCCCCGACGCGAGCGACCCGGCGATCGTGCCGAGGAAGAACGGCGCGAGCACCGAGGAGGTCGCGAACACGACCCCGAACAGCCGCGCCTGCGCGAGCGTCTCGCTGTACTTGCGGAACGCGAAGCTCGCGCCCCGCAGCACGATCCCGACCAGCGCCAGCAGCAGCGGCACGTACAGGGTCGTCATGGCCGCGGCGAACGACTCGGGGAACCCGGTCCACCACATCACCAGCACGTAGATGAGCCACACGTGGTTGGCCTCCCACACCGGCCCGATGCTCTGGTCGATGAGGGTGCGCACCTCGGCGCCCCGGCGGCTGCCGCCCGCGGTCAGGTCGTGGAACCCGGACCCGAAGTCGGCCCCGCCGAACACGGCGTAGCACAGGACCCCGGCGAACAGCGCTGCGGCGACGGCGAATTCGAGGGTCATCATCGGGCGTCCTCCTTCTCGTCTGCGCCTTTCTCATCCGTGCAGTCGCGGACCTCGTCGGGCCCGTCGGCCCGCGCCAGCGGCGACTGCGGCCCGTACGGGCTCGGCAGGTCCGCGGCGCCCTTGCGCCAGCGCCGGGCCATCGACCGGAGCACGACGATCGCGCCGACCGACATGGCGCCGTAGAGGACGACCGAGCCGCCGTAGATCCCCCACAATCCGCCCGCGTGGTCGCCCGCGGCCTCGGTGGTCCGCATGACGCCGTAGACGATCCACGGCTGCCGCCCGACCTCGGTGGCGATCCACCCGGCCTCCATCGCGAGCACCGCGAGGACGCCCGTGACGGCCATGAACCGCAGGAACCACTTGTTGTCGAGCAGGTCCCGCCTGCGCCATCTGAGGAACCAGTAGAGAGCGACGGCGGCCATGAGCAGCAGCCCGAGGCCGATCATGGCCTGGAACGCGAGGTGGGTGAAGTTGACGGGCGGCTCGTCCTCGTCGGGGATCTGGTCGAGGCCGGGCACGGGGTCGAGCGAGCCCATCGAGATGATCGACCCGAGGTAGGGGATCTCGATGGCGCCCTTGATCTCCCCGTCGATGATGACGCCGCCGAGGCGCAGCGGCGAGGCGCCTTCGTCGGTCTCCTGCGCGAGCTCGAACGCGGCGAGCTTCGAGGGCTGGCGCTCGTCGAGGCCCTCGCCGAGGAAGTGGCCCACGAACGGCTGCGCGAGCGCGGCGATCGTCGCGAACGCGAACGGCACCATGAACCCGAGCCGGTGGTGGCGGTCGCGGCGGCCCTTGAGCATCCCCGCGGCGTAGACGGCGGCGATGGAGAACCCGGCGACCATGTAGGCGGCGACCCACATGTGCGCGAACTGCATGAACGCGTGCTGGTTGAACAGCACCGCCCACGGCTCGATGTTGGTGACCTCGCCGTCGATGACGTCGAAGCCGACCGGGACGTTCATCCAGGCGTTCACGGCGAGCACGCAGTACGTGCCGATGACGCCGGTGATCGCCATGGGCACCACCATGAGCAGGTGCAGCTTCTGCGGCATCCGCCCCCAGCCGTACAGGTAGATGCCGAGGAAGATCGCTTCGAGGAAGAACGCGAGGCCCTCGAACGCGAACGGGAGGCCGAGCACGTCGCCGTAGGTGCCCATGAGGCCGGGCCAGAGCATGCCCATCTCGAAGCTGAGGACGGTCCCGGAGACCGCGCCGATCGCGAAGAGCACCGCGGAGGCCTTGCCCCACCGCTTCGCGAGTCCGAGGGCGACCGGGTCCTTCTTCCTGATGCCGCGCAGGTGCATCGCGAAGATGATCGCGGGGAAGGCGACGCCGAAGCACGCGAGGATGATGTGCCATCCGAGCGACAGCGCCATCTGCTGCCGGGCGGGCATGAGGCCCGCGGGGTCGGCCGCCGCTTCGGCGGCCTGGGCGAGGAGCTGGGTTGCGTCCATGCCTTGAAGATAGGTGCCGGAACGTCCGGATCCACGTTCTTGTGAAAGCTTTCACAAGCCTCGGAAGGTGTGTTCCGAACGTGTTCAAAAACGCTGGGGCCTGCGAAAACACGCGATGCGCTGCAAGTCCGGCCGCGCGGCTAGCGGCCGGAGGCGGCGGCGCTCAATTTTCGATCGGGAGGGGCCGGACGCGGCGCCCGGCCCCTCCGGGATCACGCGCCGAGTTCGGCCGCGATCGCGATCAGGTCGGCGAGTTCGTCCACATCGGGGTCGTCGCTCGCGGCGGCGAGCGCCTCCGCGTCGTCGAGCAGATCCGCACACGTGAACGACGCGGAGCCGCGGAGGACTTCGGCGAACGCCGCCGCGAGGAGCGCGGTGTCGAGCCCCGCATCGGCGTCCACGGCCGCCTCGGCCGACGCCTCCCCGGTCTCGCCGGTCTCGGGGTCGGTCCAGCGGACCGCGACCGAAGCGTACTCCCCCGCCTCGCCGGTCGGCGTGACCGCGTACAGCGCCGTGACGGCGTGGCCGGGCCCGACCTCGCCCGCGTCGACCGAGTCGTCCTCGAACTCGTCGTCGTCCAGCGCCCGGTTCTCGAACCCGATGAGCCGGTAGTCGGCGACCGTGGCCGGGTCGAACACGACCTGGACCTTCGCGTCCTCCGCGGCGACGCCGAGCGTCGAGGTGAGCCGCTCGGAGAACACCTCTTCGGCCCCGCCCTCGGACGCGAAGTACACGGCCCAGCCGTTCCCGTTGTCCGCCAGCTGCTCCAGCAGCTCCTGGTTGTACGAGTCGCCCACGCCCACCGTGAGCAGCGTGATCCCGTCGGCGATCTCGCCGCCGATCTCCTCCAGCATCGCGTCGTGCTCGGTGAGGCCCACGTTCGCCTCGCCGTCCGACAGCAGGATCACCCGGTTGTCGCGGTCCGCGTCGAAGGACTCCGCGGCCAGCTCGTACCCGTCCTCCAGGCCCGCCTGCATGTTCGTGGACCCGCGCGCTTCGAGGTCGTCGATCGCGTCGCGGATCTCGTCGCCGTCGGCGACCTCGGTCATCTCCAGCAGCACGTCGGAGTCGGTCTCGTACGTGACGACCGCGACCGAGTCGGTCGGCCGCAGCTGCCCCACGAGCATCGTCAGCGAGTCGCGCACGATCTGGATGCGGTCGCCCTCCATCGAACCGGAGACGTCGATGACGAAGGTGAGGTTGACGTCCGCGCGCTCCTCGTCCGGGACGGTCCGCGTCTGGAGCCCGACCCGCAGCACCTCCGAGGCGTCCCCGGAGTCGTACCAGTCGGGCAGCTCCTGGCGGTCGAACCGCACCGAGAAGCCGTTCCCTTCGGGCTCTTCGTACCCGTAGTCGAACGAGTTCGCGAACTCCTCGGGCCGGACCTGGTCCTGCGGCGGCAGCTCGCCGTCCAGCAGGGCCCGCCGGGCGTAGTCGTAGGACGCGGTGTCGACGTCGACGGCGAACGTCGACTCGGGCTCCTCGGAGGGGTCGACGGCCTCGTTGACCTCGTACATCTCCGCGTCGGGGTCGTAGGGCTCGACCGCGCCCGGCGCGGCCTGGCCCGACATGTCCGCGGTCGTGGCGCTTTCGCCGCTGTCCTCGGAGCAGGCGGCGGCGAACGCGAGCAGGGCCGCGGCGGGTATGGCGATGAGGCGTCTCATGGGGGTCTCCTTCTCAAGGGGTCCCCCATGAGACGCCCGGCGCGCGTCCCGGTTCCGCCTGTGGCCGAACCGTAATCGAGCGGTCAGCAGGAGCGGTACCGCTTCGGGAGCTTGAACCCGTAGTCCTGCATGACGTTCCGCAGCACGTCCGGGTAGTCGGTGATGATGCCGTCCACCCCGTCGTCGATGAGCTTGCGCATGGTCGCCTCGTCGTCGACGGTCCACGGGATCACCTTGATGCCGTAGTCGTGCGCGTGGTCCACCATCGCCTCGGTCACGTACGGCACGTAGTCCGCGTCGCCCACCTTGCCGTTCTGCGGGGACCCGTGGACCGGCGAGAACGCGTCGGCGCCGAACGAGTCGATCGCCGCGATCGGGTCGCCCCCGAAGTCGTCGATGTCGATGCCGCCCAGCCACGGCGACGCCCCGGGCTTCCCGGTCTGGAGGAAGTCGATGTTCGTCAGCGCCACGAGCGGCAGCTCCGGCGCGGTCTCGCCCATGAGCATCAGTGCGCCCCAGTCGAAGCTCTGGATGGTCACCTGTCGGCCGATCCGGGCCTCCCGGATCTCGGCGACCACCGTCTCCACGAACGCCTCGCGCGGCGCGGTCTCCTGCGGCGCACCGGCTTCGACCTTCGTCTCAATGTTTAGCTTCACGCCGTTCGCGCGGTACTCGCGCACCAGGCCGAAGACCTCCGACAGCAGCGGCATCGGCTCCCCCGGGTGCAGCTCCTGCCCGGGGAAGGCCGCCTGCGCGAGGGACCCGCAGTCGAGCGTGCGGACCTGGTCGAGGGTCAGGTTGGTGATGTACTTCCCGACATAGGGGTACTCGGGGTCGCCCGCGAACGCCGGGGCCGTGTCGAGGCACTTCGCCCCGGAGACCTTGCGGTCGTGGGTGACGACAGCTTCGCCGTCCTCGGTGATCTGCACGTCCAGCTCAAGCGTGGACACACCCAGTTCGAGGGCGTTCGCGAACGCGGGCAAGGTGTTCTCGACGACGAGGCCGATCCCGCCGCGGTGGGCCTGAAGGTCGAAGTCGCGCTTCGGGTGCGCGTCGGCGGGCGAGGGCATGGCGATGAACAGCGCGGAGGCGGCCACGACCGCCACCGCGCCAGCGGTGAGCAAACGTCTCATCGCCTCAGCCTGGAGGTTCGGACTGACGGGTGGGTGAATTGCGGCCTGCTGGCTGGTGACGTTTCAGCCTGCGGGTCGCATTGGGTCCTGGTTAGAGCGGGCAGCGACGAAGAGGTCCCATTGCGCTTGGGTTGGGTTGGCGGCCTTGGGGTCCGCGGGTGGTTCGGGTGGGGCTGGGTGAAACTTCCTCACCAAAGATCACCCTTCTGGGTGTTGACGCACTTTAGCACACAGAGTCACAATTGAAGCACGATCATCGAACAGGCAGACGGAAACAGGCGAGAGATTCGAGAACAGCGACAGGCGAGGGGGTGATCCCGATGGCGACCAACACGATCCAAGCCCGCAGCAGCAGCGACCAGGCCCAGACCATCCGGACCCTCCTCGACACCGCCGCCTCGGTGGTCAACTCCCAGTACGCCCAGGTCCTCGCCGCGGTCATCGACGCCAAGCAGGCGAACCTCCACCGCACCGCCTTCGGCTTCTCAGCCCTGCGCGACTGGCTCGTCTCCACCTTCGACTTCACCCACCGCACTGCCTCGGACATCGCGGCCATCGCCCGCCTCTCCACCAAGTTCCGGGCACTGGTCGAAGCAGCCGTCTCGGGGCAGGCCAGGATCGACCAGGTCGCCTACGCGGTGCGGCAGTTGGACCGGACCCCAGCGGTGCGCCTGTTCGCCCTCACCCCCTTCCGCACCCCGGTCCCCTCCCCCTTCGATGCGGACACCCTCTGCGCGACACCGGAACACCTCATCGCCCAGTACTGCACCCACGCCCCCTTCAAAGACCTCCAACGGCACCTCGACGAACTGGCCGCCCACCTCGCCGAAGAGTCCGAACTCCTCGACTCCCTCGGCGAGCAGTCCCTCCAATGGATCGAACTGGCCGAGACCGACAACGGCATGTGGGCCCTCTCCGGCGAACTCTCAGGCGACACGGGCAGGCTCCTCGACAAGTACCTCAAGACCGCCTGCCCGCCCCCGCGCCAAGACGAGGCCGATAGTGAGGGTGTGCTTCCGGCCCAGCCGAACCGGCACGCCGAAGCCCTCCACCAGCTCCTGGCGGGCTACGGCACCAGCCCCGACGCAGTCAAGCGCCACGGCCACACCGCCACCCTGGACCTGATGGTGGACATCGACACCTTGCAGGGCAAGGACACCGGCCGCACTCCCCTCCTGGAGGGCCAGCCCATCTCAGTCGCCAAGGCCCGCTACCTCGCCTGCGAAGCCGGGATCATCCCCGGCGTCTTCAACTACGCCACCGGCGAGGCAATCGAACTCGGCAGAGCCGCCCGCCTCCCGAACCAGGCCCTGCGCCGCAAGCTCGAACTGGAGCAGCGGGAAGGGTGCGCCTGGTCCGGCTGTACCAGGCCGGTCGCCTGGACCGAAGCCCACCACATCACCCACTGGGCCGACGGCGGCGACACCAACGCCGACAACCTGATCCTCCTCTGCCGCTTTCATCATGGCCGCATCCACATACACAATATCAAACAACAAAACAAAGTTGATCACGCCTGCTAGGGACCCATTACGCCCAACTACATTGATTTCGACAGGTGGTTTGGGACGCGCTCGGGCGGAAAGTTTGGGTCGCAGTGCGGGCGGCGAGACATCGATGGACGCTGATCGACGGAAAGTCGGGTCGCAGTGTTCGGGCGGAAAGTTTGGATCGCGCTCGGCCTGGCTCGATCCGTGCCGGGACGGGTTCGGGCGGAAAGTTTGGGACGCGTCCGACCTTGGGTAGCTGAAGGATCTCTCTGTTTTAGGCTCTGCGCCATGAGCTTTCAGGCCGGACAGACAGTCCTCCGCCGGGACATCCATCACGATGGCCGCATCACCTCAGCGATGGCGGCGCGGGTCGTCGCCGACGACGCCCGCGGACTGATGACCTGGACGGCAGAAGGATCGCAGGTCATGTGGCGAACAACGTTGAACGGCGAGCGTGTCCGCAAGTTCAGCGTCGACGAGCTGGCCGTGGTCCCGACGATGCTGTCTCCGGGGCGGTGGGCCGGGACCAATGTCCTGTGGCTCACCCCGCCGGGCGCCTCGCATTCGATCTGGTGGTTCTTTGACGCCGATGGGGTCTTCTTCGGCTGGTATGTGAACTTGGAGACGCCCTCGCGGCGATGGTCGGGCGGCATCGACATGACCGACCTGGTGCTCGACATCTGGGTGAGACCCGATCGGTCATGGAACTGGAAGGACGAAGACGAGTTCGCCGAGCGGACGGGCCATCCCGACTACTGGTCGGTGGAGGAAGCGGCCCCGATCAGGGCCGAGGGCGAACGCGTGATCGCGTTGATCGAGGCCGGGGCGTATCCCTTTGACGGAACCCTGACCGAGTTCAAGCCGGACTCGGAATGGGAGCCGACGGTGCTGCCGCCGCTGTGGGATCACCATGTCCCGGCCCTCCCTCCCGCGATCGTCCGCTGACGGGCGCTTCGGCTTGCGGGAGATCGCGCAACCGGATGCGTTTCGATCACGCCTGCCGGGCGTCGAGGTGTCTAGGATCGGGTGTGGTCGGGTCCCTCACGCATCAGGTCGAGCGGTCATGCACCCGTAGAACCCGGCGCGGAACGCCGCCAACGACCCCGCGGCATCAGCGAGCCCGCCATCGGGAAGAATAGACAACCGAAGCCCTTGCTGTTTGTGATTCCTTGTGTCGCAACAAGAATCATCGAGCAAGGGCTTCACTTGCGTTCAACCGGGGACACCTAACCAGCACCGCTGGTTAGAGATCACTAGTGGTCAGAGCGGCTACCCTGCCGCCAGATCTCCATGAGCTGCATGGCGTTCAGATGGACCAGCCTCGCCAGTCCGTGGAGGAGGGCCGCGGCGACGAACGCAGCGATTGCTGAGCCGGCCTCGATGTGCGAGGCGCCATTGTTGCCAAGTCCGGCCATGGCGAGTGCGGTGAGCGCCACGAGGACAACCGCGACCAGATTCAGTCCAAGCGCGGTCCCACCGGCCCGGTTCACGGCTCGCTCGATCTCCCTGTCAAAACCATCCATCGCCACACCATAAAAGCCGTCGGCCAGCACGAAGCGACGCAGTCACTTCAGGTGAGGTGGAGCCCCCGGCAGACGGAGGCGAGGATAAAAACCAAGTTAGTACCGATCGTCGGTCGAGCATGAAAATCGAATGCATACACTTCAAATATTGACAAGTCACTCAACGGTGTCCAGAACGTATCTGGTGTAGCGGGCTTGGAAGTAGCCGACGACGCGCTCTGATTGCTTCTGGATACTGCGGAGCACGGAGCGGGTCTCGGCGACCAGCTCTTCCCTGGTGGTGATGACCTTGTCGGCGAGCTGGCGTTTCAGGTCGGCGTTGACCAGCTCGTCGGGGTTGAGGTGCGGGGCGTAGGAGGGCAGGAAATGGAGCTCGATCGCGTCGGCCCTGGCGGTGACCCACTCCCGTCCTCGCGTCGAACTTCCCGGGGAAGATCGTGAAGTACCGCTTGCCCCGGGTCGAGATCGCGCTCATCGCGTTCAGTCCGAAGCGCTTCCCCGTCCGCGCCAGGACCGGCGTCTTGCCCCGCTCGCCCCACGTGCGACCCGAGAGATGGTCCGAACGCGCCCCGACCTGGTCTGCGAACATGACCACCGCGTCCTCGGCTTCGGCCTTGGCCCGGATGGCCGGGAACTCGCTATTCGTCCAGGCATCCATCGCTTCAGGGTCGGCCTCGCGGGCGCGGTGGTCGGGACGTTGGAAGGAAAGGCCGAGCCGGTCGAGCAGCTTGCACCTCCCGCCGTGGGAGAACCGGACACCGAAGTGCGCCTTGATAAAGGCATGGACCTTCCCGGTCGTCCACAACAGCCCGCCCAGGCCCAGATCCTCGGGAGTGAAGTCCAGGATCGTCTGGCGCACCGCGGCCTCCTCGGACTCGCTCAGGAACCGCCCCGACCCGGTCTTGCGGCCGGTCTTCTGCGACCGGAGCCCTTCGGCGCCATCAGCTTCCCGGCGGGCCCTCCACCGCCCGATCGACTTCGCCGAGACCCCGAAGATCCCCGCCGCACCCGCTTCCCGGGTGTTCGCTGCAGTCCGTGATCCCGGCCGCGCCCCGGCACTCGCCGCTCAGGCCACCGACAGGCTGGAGGTGATACCCCTGGACGTACGGTCACAGCGCGACATCGACGCCGCAGGCGAGCTGGTTGCCTCACGATGCGGCGGGCTGGACCTGCTGGTCAACAACGCCGGGATCCTTCATCACAGCGCCAGACTCGCCGATGTGGACGGGAAACAGATGCTCGACCTGCTGAGCGTCAACACGGTCGGCCCGCTGCTGGTAGCCCAGCGGTTTCTGCCACTGCTGCGCCCAGCTGCACGGCTCGTCAACATCACCATGCCGACCCGAGCGCTCGGCGATCTGAGCCGCACCGAGAATCATGCATTCATCGCCAGCCGGTACGCGCTCAACGCGCTTACCCGCATGATCGCGGTGGAGCTGACCGACACCAGCCAAGTGGTAGCGGCGTTGTGGCCCGGATATCTGCGCACCGACCTCAACGACCACGCGGAGAAAGCCACCCCGCTCGATGAGGCGATTCCGGGCGTCGCCGACCGCATCGAACAGCTCGGGCCCGCCGATCACGGAGCCTGCGTGCTGCCCGACGGCACACACTTTCCCTGGTGAACGCGTCGCTAGGAATCCATTGAACTGTGGACACCGTTGAGTGACTTGTCAATAACGCGAAATCATGTCCTCTTCTCGAGGGAACTCCCATACAGACTTCCGCCTGATACAACCCATCCGAGTTGGAGAACCGGAAACGACTACGGCCTGAAACCAGCTCCAAGTAATCCGCTACCAACAATTGAATTAAGCGACGCCAAGTAATCCCGGGCTTTGGCCGGGTCAAAGAAGACCAACAAACTATCCGGGATGTACGTTGGACGCCCATTTTCAATCTTCCCAAGCGAAATCACGAGCTCGCGCCCCTCATCGACCAGTACACGGAATGCACAGGGTGACCTTTTCGCACCTTCGTTCGGTATGTGCCAAACCGGTTCAAGCCCGAACACTCGGATTGGAATGAGACGATTCCAATCATCAACCTGGCTTACGTCGACTGGAGTACCGAAAAGACCGTCATCAGCTTCGCCCGGAATTCTCTGCTCGAGGGCGACACCCTCCTCGATTCCGTTCATCGACCAACTAAAGATCAGCGAACGATCGTCCTGAGTTTGAAACTGAACCGCCATGTCAACCTCGTGAGTGCCTCGTGCTTGATGCCCTGAGGGCCAGTCCTCCCCTAGAGGTGAAACATAACGCACCAATACTACGGTATTCAAAAGTATTGGTTTAGCCCATTCTCCGAGACTATTGTCGAGAGGGCTAGCATTCCAAGGCTCGAGTCTCATTCCGCTAATACCTCCCAAAGTACTGGAACACACCATTTGAATCGAATGTAGCGCCGTAACCGCGTCCGCCATCTTTCCCCGGCATAATGAATCGTACCCCGCCAGCGAAGTTGCCTGAATTGACTTGCTCAACTTTGGTTCCCGGATTCGTGAGAATGTCCTCAAGAAGATCCTGTCCCGTCGAGTTGAGGTTTCGTCCTTGAACCTGATCAAGGTCACCACGGTTCATATGCTTTTGATACGAGCGGCCTGCGACGGTAAGACCGTTCTTGTCAGGCCTCAGCGCGCTAGACGCAAGAGAATCCAAGTCCCACATGCAATTGTGAGTTAGAAGGGCCGCGTCGTCAGCAGCCACAAAGTAAGTATGCGTCTCGGCTACGCTGAGGTTGAAAGTTTCCTGGGGCGCAGCCAGCGCCGTGACCGCAGTAACGGGACTCCAGGTTCCCGAGGAGGTCTTGATCCAAGAATTAGTTGTCAGATCTCCGGCGTTAACCCAAGTACCAGTATCGCCTGACCGAGGGTTCTCTTCGACGTCAACAGCCCAGAAAGCGTGACCCTGGGTTGTTAGAATCTCGCTGTCAGTTCGACCATCGTTGTTCGCGTCTACGCCGATAGTGACTAGGCTTCTAACTTGCTCAGGCGTCGCAAAGGTGTTGAGGACCGCAGAGGAAGTAGTCTCTCCAGTAAGCATGTCCACGGATAGAACATTCTCACCTGCATTGACTTCTTCAATTGGCCTCTTCGAGCCGTCAGCCATTAGGATAAGCGTGCCAGCCTCGAAGGACTTACATGAACTTCGGAAATAGGTGCGCAGACTAGTGTTCGTCTTCACCCACGGCATCGAAAAGGATGCACTTCCAGCCTGGAGAATGCCGCCCGAGAGATCGGCAATCCAAGCTGCAGCCATATGGTTACTCTCCGCAGCATCCATCGCCCAGGCTTGATCCAGGATCATCCTCTGATCATCGAGTGTCTCTAGATAGTCCATCTGGCAATTGTCGACCACATTCGCGTAGTAGTCGCCACCGAAACATAGGTCAGTTGTCGCCCACGCAATTTGAGTTGGGTCGAACATTTCAGTAACAACGTCGGGATTTTCACCAATATCATAAAGATATTCCTCGATCTCCTCAACGAGTTCCTGAAGATCTCCCTGCCACATATCACAAGGCACACCTACAGCACCTTGCAAGAAGTAGACACAACCGCCTTCGCCATCTGAGTACTGCTCACCATAGATTGTGCCATCGTCACTAGCCGCGATTGCAGTAGGTCCATTGGACGAGCCTCCACCACTGCCTCCGCCACCTGTGCTCGGTCCAGATCCGGCGCAGGGACCCTCCCAGGTGCCAGGGATGACGCTGGGTCCGGTCGCGCATAGCCCGGTCGGATCGGAGAGGTTGACGGGGTTGTTGTTGGAGTAGGCGTAGCCGTTGAGTTGCTGCGGATCGGTGTAGTCGGCGACTGGGTCGACCGATACGAAGCGACCGAAGGTCGGGTCGTACTCTCGGGCGCCGATGGTGGTCAGGCCGGTGGTCTCGTTGTCGATGCCGCCGATGAAGCCGCGTTCGTCAGGCCAAGTGCCAAGGGTGAGGCCGCGTTCGTTGCCGAAGGGGTCGTAGCGGCGGACGGTGGCGGTGAGGGTGCCGCCGTTGACGATCCACTGCCCGGTGCCGTGATGGTCGCCGGACAGGAAGAGGATGTCTCCCAGGCCGACGCGTTGGGCGACGACGGAACCACCGTGGGTGTAGTACCGCGTGGCGACCTTGGTACCTGCGGCGGCGTCGTAGTGGAGTTCGTAGCCGGCGACCCAGGCGGTGATGTCGCCGTTGGGGTCCTTGCGGACGAGCCGACTGCCGTCGGCGTCGTCGTAGAACCGGGTGACGTTTTCGCCGTTCGTGGAAGTGGCCAGGCGGCCTGCAGAGTTCCAGTCGAGCAAAGTCAGGTCGCCGCCGCTGGCTCCGCGGTCGATGGAGGTGGTGTATCCGGTCGCGTTGTAGGTGAAGTTGGTGTTCTCTTCGCCGTTCTCAGTGGTGGCGACGTTGGTGAGGGCGTGGGTGCCCTGCTCGTAGGTGTAGGTGTCGGTGAAGCGGCCGCTCGTGGTCCAGTGCGTTTCGCTGGTGCGGTTCCCGGCGAGGTTGTACTCGTAGGAGGACCAGTAGGCGCCCGGTCCTCCGACCGACGCGTCGGTCGGGGTGTCAGCACATTCGGTCGCTCCGGCTTGGGCCCAGGCTTCGGTGAGGCGGTTGAGGTAGTCGTATTGGAAGCACTGGGTTTCGGGCTGGAGGGCGTCGGAGGTGTGGACTGGCTGGTCGGTGATGGAGAGGATCTTCCCGGCGTCGTCGTACTCGTAGGAGAGTGCGGCGATGCCGTAGTTGGTGCCGTCGAACTCGCCGGCGGTGTCCTTGTCGAAGTAGAACTCGGCGAGCCGGCCGGTGCCCTCTTCGTAGATCCATGTCTGCCACGTCTGGCCGGAGGTGCCGCCGACGTCGGCGGGGTCGCCGAGGCGCCGTTGGAGCAGTTGTCCGTACGGGGAGTAGACGGCGTCGTCGACGTAGATGGTGCCGGTGCCGAAGTCGGCGCTGGTGCCCGAGACACGGTCGGGCTGACCCATCTCGTCGTACCCGTAGGTCATGGTCTCGGCCTTCAGGCCGCCGGTGGCGTTGCCGACCGAGGTCCGCATGCTGCCATCGGGGTTGTAAGTGAACGCCTCGTAGTAGGAACCTGCAAGGCCGCCTGCGGCGGCGGGGAGTGTGGTCAGGACCTGTGTGGGACCGCCGGTGACGTCGTAGCGGCGGTACTCCTGGACCCAGGCTTGATTGTCGACGTAGTTGATCGACTTGTGCAGCGCGCCCTTGCCGTAGCTCGAGGCGGTGTCGTACACCCATTCGGACAGGAGCGTTCTGTCCTCGCCCGTGCCTTCCCACTTCTTGATCTGGCGGCCGAGGTCGTCGTAGTCGTAGGAGAGCGTCGTGTCGTCGTCGGTCGTGTTCGGGTCCCCGATCATGGTGGTGGAGAGGACCTGGCCTGCTTTGTCGTATGCCGTGGTGGTGGTGCCGGTGTCGGGATCGTTAGCGGCCACTTGGCGGCCGCGCAGGTCGTAGTCGAACGTCCATTCGTATCCGGACGGGTCGGTGACCGTCTCCAGTAGGCCCATCGGCGTGTAGGTGTACGAGGTGGTGTCGGGATCGCCGGTCGGGGCATTGCCGTGGTACTGGAGCGCCTGTGCGATGAGGCCTTGCGCGTCGGTGAGCGTCGCTGTCGCCGATGCGCCTTCGGGCGGGGTGACGGTGGTCTGCCAGTAGTCGTCGTTGCCACCGTATGCGGTGGTCGTTCGCCACTGCTCCTCGTCCTTGACGACGAAGACTTCAGCGGTCACGCGGCCGGCGGTGTCGTAGACGTACTCGGTGCGCGCGACGTCGTTGGACCGGGAGATGCGGACCAGATTGCCGGTGGGACCGGATTCGTTGTTGAAGTTGGCGCCGGAGGAGTAGACGACCTGCCCGTACGAGTTGTACTCGGTCTGGTTGATCAACCGACCGCCGTAGGTCTCGGCCTGGGTCTGGCGGGGCCGCATCAAAGCGTCGAAGATCTTGATCTCGGTCAGGTAGGTCTGGTCCCAGATCATGGTCTCGGTGGTGGTGGTGCTCGGGGCGGTGTCGGAGACACTGTAGGTGAACTTCAGGTTCGGGACTTCGGTCGGCGCGTCCTGGCCGGGGTACCAGACAGCGGTCGACCGGCCGATCGCGTCGTAGGTGATCGTGGTCGTGCGGCCTGCCGCAGAGGTGGCGGAGGTGACCGATCCCCAGGACGGGTCGAGGGTCATCGAGTCGACGTGGCCGAGCGCGTTCGTCGTGGTCACTGCGGTGACCGGGCCCGCCCCGGCGGGGGTGTAGGTGGTCGTGGTGACGGCGCCGAGTGGGTCCGTGGAGCTGATCTCACGTCCGAGGTCGTCGTAGGCGGATTCGGCCAGGGTCTCGTACTTCGGGCCGTTGTCCCACCGGTCCAAGGCTTCGGACTTCGTCATCCGCGCAAAGTCGGGTTCCTCTCCGAACGCATTGTCGTCGTAGTAGGCACGGACATCGCTGAGGACATCGCCGGGTCGAGACGGAGTCGTGCCGCAGTCAACGGCCACGGTCTCGATCCTGGAGGGTGCATCGAGAATCCATTTGTCGACGTTGTCGACGTACTCGGTCGTCGTGCACATTTCGTCGCCGGACTGGCCCGTGTCGCCCTCGTTGCTGACCTCCGTTGCACGGCCCTTCGAGTCGTACGTGGTGGTCGCACGGGTCTCGCGCCAGGAGGTGGCTGAGAGTTTGGTGCGGGCGAGGACTTCATCCGGCCCTGTCATCCAGGCCTTCAGGTCCCCGCCGTCATGGGATCTGGTGGCCGTGTTCTTCGTCCAGTAGCGAGTGACGGTCGAACCGATGACGGTGGTGTTGTCGTACGTGATCTGCTCCCACACCTGTCCGGCGAGGGCTTCATGGTCGGGTTCGGAATCGCCTTGCGTGCTCGTCAGCGCGACGTCGCGCTCGCCACCTCCGGGCAGCGGCTGGCCGTCCATGCCCCGGTAGTAGCGGGAGGCGCTCCGAAGCTGAGGACCTGGGTCAGCGGGATCGCCGGTCAGGGTCGTGACCTGGGCGTATCCGCGCCACTGGCTGTAAGTGCGCAGATCGTCAGGCGTGAATTCGGAGTCGTTCCATGCCCAGAGGACGTCGATGCCGCCCCCGGCGGTCGAGTACTCGTAGTAGGTCCAAGCGGTGTCCGCTCCGCCGGTGGTGTCGGTCTCGGCGACGGAGGTGACGACGTACTTGTGGAAGTAGGCGTCGACGGCGTTGTACGTTCCCTCGGGGATCCACTGCGCCGGGTAGCATCGCTGGGAGTTCGATTCCTCGACAGTGGGCAGATCGCCTTCGCCGCAGTCGGGCTCGGAATAGTTGACGGTAGTGACGGCGCCGGTCTCGTTCTTGATCGAGGTCAGGCGGGGCCGCCAGATCATCGGGTCCGCTGAGCCGTCGTCAACTCGGTTGGGAAGGAACTGGGCACCGAATTCGACTGCCGGAGTCGAGATCTCGCCGTCGCCGACATGGCCGGTGTGTTGGATCGCCGCGAGCCAGAGTACGACCTGGGAGTTGTCCCCGTAGTCCTTGAACTCATGGGTGAGTTCCCAGGAGTCGACGGTGTCGAATACGCCCGTGGCCGGGTTCCAGACTTCGGCGATCACCTCACCGAGGCGCTTGGTGGAGAAGAACACCGGCGCGTACTGCTCGCAACCCGTCCCGGTCTCGCAGTCGAGGGTCCATGGTGTGTCGGGCCAGTTCGAGGACTTCGGGTCTCCGGATGTCGTGTAGCAGTCGGACAGGCACCGCTGGTCGGAGAGGAACTGTACTCGTCCGGTTGCGGTCACGGCAGAGTCGTCGCTGCGCAGACCGTACTCGATCCGCTTGATCCAGCCGGATCGCGTGAACGCGACCGCGTTCTCGGTGCTGTCGGCGGCAGGCGAGTAGTATCCGGTCTCGGTGCCGTACACGTAGCGGGTCATGTTGTCGTTGAGGTCGACGACCTTGTCCAGCATCCATCGGTATGCCTGGTTGCATCGGGATCCGGGGAAGTCCCCGGACTTGTAGCATGACTCCCCGGAGTGGTTTCCGAAGACCGGTACGGTCCAGCGCGAGCCGTTGTTCACCGGGTCGGCTGCGAAGAAGTACTGCGTACCGTCGCTGCCGGTCACCTTCCATTGCTCGCTCGTCGCTGTCGAG
Organism: Glycomyces sp. MUSA5-2; assembly: GCF_037034145.1. Taxonomy (NCBI): domain Bacteria; kingdom Bacillati; phylum Actinomycetota; class Actinomycetes; order Glycomycetales; family Glycomycetaceae; genus Glycomyces; species Glycomyces sp. MUSA5-2. Next base: position 140,665 of record NZ_JBAGKG010000002.1, on the reverse strand, counting down.
GCGGTGGCCGCGCTGCCGAGGTGCTCGATGCGCCAGTTCGCGTCACCCGCGGCGCGCCAGGTGCCGCTTTCGTCATCGAGGACCAGTGCGGTGTTGATGCCGCCCAGCGCCATGGTTATGGACGGGGAGTCGCCGTCCCAGCAGAGGTCGCCGGTCTGATCGGTGCCGTTGTTGCCGTCCTGCTCAGCTTCGGAGCCGCATCCGGTGTAGGTGCGTTCGATGAAGCCGGGTGAGTAGCCCCAGCCGTCGCCGATCCACGAGGCCTGGTTGTTCGTCCCGGAGGTCAACCCGTCATGGGAGGCCGACGAGTAGGAGAGGGACAGGCTCGGAGTCGGGCCCGTCGCAGGCGGGACCCGCAGAGCGTACGAGTAGTTGTAGGAGCCCGACGAGCCGCCTTGGGACCAGGAACCGGCCGAAGACAGGTCGGTAGCCGTCCACTGACCAGAGCCTTCGGCGGCGTCGGCCCCACCGCCACCCCAGTTCGTAGCGCTGTCTTCGAAGGCCGACTCCGCGGACCCGACGGACGATACCGAGCTGGAGGAGAACGTCTGCGCATCCCGCTGGAAATCTGCTGCCCAGGCCGGGCCGGAGGTCAGGCCGGCCGTGAGTACGGTTGCCGCAGCCGTCATCGCGAGCAAAACGCGGGACCGGTTCTGCCACGAAGGCAAGCGCATTGAGATCCTCCGAAGCTGGTGCAGAGTTATCGAGGAGGTGGAGCGGTCGGGCATGTCAGCACACTTCTTCGGGGAGTTGCGGATCGACGATTGTGGCGATCTCCCGGCAGTCCAGGGCACCTTGCCAGATGACGGTGTCGTCGACCGCGCCGATGAGGCCGTTGCGGATGGTGCCGTCCGCATTGCCCTCAGCACCGATCACGACAGGCGCTGTCGACGCGGGCAGGACCACGTCGCTCTTGGTCGCGACCGGCTTTCCGTCCACATAGAGCTGCAGTTCATTCTTCAGGAGGTCGAACACACCGACCAGGAACGTATAGTCGTCCGCGACGGGGGTCGCGGCGAACCCTGCGGTCCGCCATCCGTATTCGCTGGTCGGCGGGGCAGCGAACTGCCAGGCTGCGTTCGCCGCCGAATACTTGAGCGTGATCATGCCCCGGCTCTCGCCCGCGATACTCACTGCGACCCCGTCGGCGGCCAGACTGTCGGCGCGAACCCAGGTGGCTACGGTGAACGACGCATCGGTGTCAATCACCTGCCCCGAGGTCTGGGCGAACGCGGTGCCGTCGAACCCGAGCGCGTTGTCAAGCTCGCTGTTCCAACCGATCGTGTACGGATCGACCGTTTCAGAGAACGTCAATCCATGGCCGTTGCCGGAGACGTCCGCGGTTGGATCGACCGGGATCTCAGGATCGGACTGGAAGCTGTTGAAGTCCCACCATGCGGCGATCTCGGCGGGCGGGTTGCCCATGAGTCCGGCGATCTGGGCGGCGTCGACGGCGCCGCGCCAGAGGCTGAGGCCGTGGAGCGCGCCTTTGAGGTGGCCGGTGCGGTAGCCGTCGGAGGTGCGGCCGTTGCAGCCGATCAGTGTCGGCCCCTCGGCACGCCACAGATCGACCGGGACGGTCCGGGTGGAGGCGAGCACACCGTTGAGATAGAGGCTCATCGTGCCCGCAGCGGCATCATAAGTCCCGGCGACGTGGTACCACTCGCCCGGGCTCAGTGGCGCATCAGCCGCGGTAGTCCGCGAGTACACGGTTGGAGCCGTTGCGGTGCCGTCTTCGAGGTTGTCGCTGGAGGTGATCCGCAGTTGGATCTGGTCGGAGGTGAGTTTGCGGAGCACGATCGCGGCGTTGTTGACGCCTGCGATGGCTGCGATGGTGTCGGATTCGCCGGAAATATCGAACTTGACCCAGGAGGCGATGGTCACCGACCGGTCCGTGCTGACGACCGGCTCGGGGTACTCCAGGCACGTGGAGTTGTCCAGCTCAACCGATCCGGAGGGGCGGTGGTAGGGGTCCGATCCGACGGTCAGGCCGTCGGTGTCGAGGTTCCGTCCGTGGCCGGACTCGTCGGTGCCGTCGTCGCGGAAGGTCCAGTCTGCTTGGACGCTCGCGCCGGGCAGGTCGGTCATCGCGGCCTGGATTTGGGCGTCAGTGAGCAGGCCCTGCCAGACGCCGACTTGGTCGATCGCGCCGTTGACCGCGGTCGTAGCTGAGGCGTCGGGTTTGCAGCCGACCCCGAAATCACTGGCGGCGTTCCAAGGGGTGAATGCGGCCGTTCGCTCGGCGACGAGGGTCCCGCCGAGGTAGAGGCGGGTTATCTGCGCGTCGGGGTCGTAGGTGGCGGCGATGTGCTCCCATTCACCGAGCGCTGCGGTGGGTGCGGCACCGATGCTGTACCAGTTCTGGTCGGCGTCCAGGACCGAGAAGTACCACAGGTTCGCGCTCGCGGAGTACCACACTTGGAAGCCCGCGCCGCTGTCGCCGATCTGCGCCAGCGGCCGCTCGGTCGTGTTGTCGACCGTGTCGAGCCGCACCCATGCGGTCAGCGAGTAGGCGCCGCTGGTGAAGATCACGCCGTCGCCGGTGTGCAGGCAGGTCGCACCGTCCAGGGCCAGGGCCGAGTTCGGACGGCCGTCGCGGTCGGTGGTGTAGGCGACCGCGTCCCCGGCCGCCAGGGTGAGGTGGTGGCCTTCACCGGTGTCGTCGGCGGTGTCGCCTTCGAACCGCCAGGCCGCCATGGGAGTCGCCGGGATGTCGTTGCCTGCGAAGAACGTGTACGTCTTCGCGTCGGAGGCGTTCCCGGCCGCATCGACCGCGCGGACGTACAGCACGTGCCGCCCCGCGGTCAAGTTCGCGCGGGTGAGCGTCGCCGTTCCCGTCGAGGCCAGCGACTGGTCGTAAGTGTTCGTCTGCCACGAGTACTCGAAGCGCGCGATCCCTGAGGACACGCCGTTCACCGTCGAGTCGGTGGATTGCAGCGTCAGCGAGAGCGTGTCACCGACCGCGTACGGCGCTTCGGCCCCGGGTGTGACGCTCGGCGTCGAGGGTTTGGTGCCGTCGAGTTTGAACCGGCACGGCGAGGACCACGACGACGTCAGTGAGCTGTTCGTGGCGCTGATGCCCTTGGCATGCCAGTAGTAGACACCGTCCCCCAGCACCGGTGAGGTCGGCACCGTTCTCGACTGCCGGTAGTTTGAAGTCAGCGCCCCGGAGGTGTACTCGTAGAAGGGCGTCTCGTTCGAGCCGGACTCCTTGACCTGCATGGTCCACTTCACCGTGGCATCGGAGGAGCGCACCAGGCCACTCAGTTCCGGGGTCCGGTCGGTGATCCATGGGGTGTCTGCCGACACTGCGGTGCATGAAGCGCCGTTGAGCTGGAGCTTGGTGACCGTGTACGGGATGACGTCGTAGGTGATCTCCAGGACCGCGGTGTAGGAGTCGAACCGGTTCCACTGCAGCAGATCCGGCGAGGGCGACTCATCGGGCGCCCGCAATCCGAGGGTGAGGTTCGCCCACTCGTTGTCCTCGGCCATCTGCACCATGCTCGTGACGTTGAACGACACGTACGCCGACCCGTCGCACAGCGCGCCGTTGTTCGCCGAGGAGATTGCCACGTACTCGTTCCACGACGGCTGGGTGTTCCAAGTGTCGTCCGCGTTGTAGCCGCCGGTGCGGTAGATCCGCGCCGCCCCGTTCGAGCACGACGCCGAATGCCGCTGGACGATCTTGAACACGCCCTTGCTCGGGACCCGGTAGTCGTTCTGCGTGATGGTGTCGGTGTCCATGCGGAACATCGACCGCATGTCGTAGGTGCTGGAGTAGCAGGTCAACTCCGACCAGGAATCGCAGGTCTGCCCGGCCCCGGCGTTGCCATAGGTACTGGTGTTGGACATGAAGTAGTCGCCCGAGGTGTTCTTGCCCCGGTAGAACGTCGAGTCGGGGTACTTGGTGTTCACCAGTCCCCACAGGTTGTCCTGAATGCCGCCATCCCACTGCGGGTCGATCACCACCGGGTAGCGAGTGTCCGCCCCGCGCAACAATTCCAGGTCCGGGCGCAGCACCAGGTCCGCAGACTCCAGAGCCACATCGACCGGCGCAACCTCCTGATCGGGATCGGTCGGGGTGTCGGTGATCAGTGTCAGGTCCGGGACGGTCGCGGTCCCGTCGCTGCCGGCGGGCGATTCCCACATGAGCGCCTCACCCGAGGCCATCTCGGCCTGCCCGTCGACGCTGACCTCGACCGAGCCGGACGCGGACTCGGCCACCTCGACACCGGTAGCCTCGACATCGAAGACGATCGCCTCCAGGTCGGGGTTGGCCGCCGCTTCGGCGTCGGCCACGACCAGGTCATACCGGAAGCCCTGCGCGGTCGCCTCGACCACCAGATCCACCCCGGCCATGACATCGGCGTAGACCGCCTGCGGCCCATCGAGAACCGGCTCAGGGAGCTCGCCGGGCCAGGCGAGGGCGAACACACCGGCCGAACCGTAGTCCACCGTCGCCAACGGCGCCGCACCACCCGCGGAGAACGCCACCTCCTCGGTGATGTTCACCGGCCGCACCGACCCGTCGGAGGCGATCTCGAGCGTCGTGTCGATCGGCGCCCACTCACCAGACTCGTCCAGAGCCTGGATCGGCTCCACACCGATCTGCGCCTTCAACCCCCCCGACGGCAGCGCCACCACGGTCCCGAACTCGCTGCGCTGATCGGTCACCTCCACAGTCCGCCCGCACACCGCCGCCTGCTCGACCGCCTCAAGCTCGCCCTCGATCTCCGCGACCGCACCGGCATCGATAGCGCACGCGGCCGGGGCACCGTCCTCCGCAGAGGCAGGAACCGCCAGCAGTCCCGACGCAATCGAAACCGACGCCGTAAAGACCAGCAGCGGAACACGCCAGCGCTTCGAGTCGCGCACACCGCGGAGAAAGGTCACCGATGCTGCCGAGGCTCCAGAGGCGGAGACAGCGCGAAGGGTGATGGGGGGAAGGTGGGGCTTCACGGGGGTCGCTTTCAGTTATGGGCTCAGCGAGCAGTCGAACACCGACCGCAACGGTATGGAAAGCTATCGGTTGCCGAACCGTCCTGTCAAGACCAAGCGCACCCTCCACAACAACACCAAAAGGGACGAATCATGTCGAACATTCAACACGAATGCCGCCGAAGCTTCCCCTCGAAGCCTTCATTGGCGAACCTCGACTCCGCACACGGCCAGGTCGGCACCGCGGTCACCCGCATTCTGGACCGAGGCCACTACCCTCGGGCCACTCAACACCAGACATCATCACAGCTTGATAACAGGCATACGGATCCCACTCCATCGACAGTGGGCACGACCCCGAAGGCAATCAGACACCGATTGCGTCGACACGCGACCCGGCCTGAACCCAACGACCCAGCAGGCCCAGCAGTAGCTCTCTTGCAGGCGTCCGCTTTTCAGGCGGACGCCGATTTTCCGCCTTCGTCCCCAATGAGCAGCATTTTCAACCCGTTGATGGAAGTCTAGAACAGATTGGGGCCACTATAGGGCCGCTGCACGCCTGAGGAACCGCAAGCAACCAGGAAGTGCATCCGGCTAGCACCGGCTGCGCCTGGCGCAGTCTGCCCTGTTTTGGGTCCCCACGGCCCGCGCAAGTCCTCAGTTTCATCGTTCTGACCTGCAACGGGGCGCCGCCTTACCGGCCAAACTGCAACTTGGGCAGGAAGGATCGGCATGCTTCCGGAGCATCCAGCCATGTTCTTACGTCGGAGGCGGTGATATGGCGTCCTCGGATCCGCAGATAGCGGAGGACCAGACTCGACAACTTCCCGGTCGCGCAGCTTATGCGCGACCGGGGAGCGAGGTTCTTACGGCTCGAGGTGGAGGACCGCAACAGCTAGCAGCCGCTTCTCACACTCCACATTCCCGGAAGAAAACACGTTGAACCTCGACTTCGCCGCGCTCGACACGGCCACTGCCTATCCCTCGATACCCACCTACCACGTCATCGGCGAACGCGGCATGCTCGGCGACGCAACGAACGTGACGTTCCAGCCCGGCGAGGACATCCTCCTCACCGAGAAAGTCGACGGTGCGAACTGCCGAATGATCATCCTCCCTGACAACGACTACGTCATCGGGAACCGGAAGCAACTGCTCTACGCCCGCGGTGACCGGCTCGCCAACCAGTCGGAGGATAACCTCGCGATGGTCGCCGCGCTGCGGCCCGCCGCAGAGCGCCTCGCCGAAGTGTGGCAGGGCGACACCGTTCTCGTGGTGTACGCCGAAGTGTTCGGGGCCGGAATCGGCCGCGCCTGGACGCAGTACACAGCCGACAAGACCAAGGCAGGAGCGCGATGGTTCGACGCCCGCACCATCCCCCCGACGGTGCTGACCTGGTCCCTCGATCGGATCGCGGGCTGGCGGGAACGCGGCCATGAGGGATTCGCTCCCGTGTCGACGGAGATCGCGGACAGCATCGGATTGAAGAAAGTCCCGCCGATCGCGACCTGCGACGGCGACGACATCCCGACCGGGCGTGACGAGACCGAGCAATGGATGGCCGATCTCATTCCCGCCTCGTGCGCTGGCATCGACGAGTCCGGAACCGGCGCCCCCGAAGGGCTGGTGGCGCGAACGAACGATCGTTCGAAAATCGTCAAATTCCGGTTCGCTGAGTACGCCAAGACCAGGCGGCAACTGGCGAACCGCCGATGAGTCGCTCGTAGGTTCTCATCTGTCGCGGTCGTTTCGCACGGGTCTGGCCGGTTGGCCAGACCGGTGCGAAGTGTTCAGCCCTAGCCGCAGCGTCCTGACTGGAGATGATCAGGCAGGGCGCGCACCGATCGCGGGTCGACGACCGTGGCACGGAGTCGCTGCTTGTGCGCCTGGAGGTACCAGCGGCCCTCCTCTTGGACGTAGAGTGGTGTAAGTGCGATGATCTCGTCGTTCCAGGAGACGACGTCCTGCTGGGCAAGGTCCGGGTCAGCTCGCGGAGTCACCGCGGGGGCGGTGCGAAGAAGCTCAAGATCGTCCTCAGTCCAGGGCGCGTCTTGGAAGAGCACCAAGGCCAGGTACCCAGATGTTCGGAGTCTCGACCGACGTCGGCGCCCTGCCTCCCGCAGCCGGGGGGCACTCAGGCCATCGGTCCAATGCTGTTCCCAGAGCCGATCTGTGGACATGACCCGACCTGGGCGTCGATCGTCCTTGCCCGTACCGACGAGGTACAGCGACTGTGGGTCGAACTGGTCACGGGAGATGCTCCCGAACAGTCGATCTCGCAATCTCATGGCGCCATTCTAGCTGGGAATGGTCGCTCCTGTGAAGATCCGGCTCGACCGAAGCGGTGACAAATCAACCATATCCGCTGGTCGCGGCGGATCCGATGGGCTCGGCGGCACATGTCACGCAGGGGGCGCTTCGTTGATCACCACAGGCGCGCCTACCCTTCGCAGCGCGGCCCGGTTCACGGCCGGTCGGCTCGCGCGCCCCAGTCCTGCATCGGAGACCAGCGCGCAGCCGGCGGTCCGACGGACGTGGCGCGGCGCGGCGCTTGATGGTCAGGACCACCGCGAACCGCCTGCGGCGGCCCGCGGTAGCCGATGTCGGCCAGGGCCTCCCCGCTCGCCAGCGTTATCGGTCAGGCCCGCACCTGGCCAGGCACGCAACCTCACGGTCGACAAGGGGCCTGCGGATGATCGGTGCTGAACCGTGGCTGGCGACCGTACCCAGCCCTCTTGCGCCTATGAGGGTGGCCACCTAGAAATCCAGGTTCCCGGCCATTTATCTGGTGTTTGTTGTCAGTGTGAGGGTTCACAGGACATCGTTGACTTGACTGCTTCACGAGATCGTTGACAGTTCCAGGTAATCGTTGACAGGTTCGTGACTTCCCGGAATCGCATGGTATGTCCTGGTTACCAGGTCGGTTTGGTCTTGAAGTGGATCGGCTTGTCGGGGTTCTCGCGGGTGAAGGCGCCGATCTCGATGTTGTTGTGGAGAACGCGGAACAGGTGGTCCTCGATCACGATCGTGACGTCGCGACTCGCGTAGGACGGTCCGACCTTGAGCCGCTGTCCGGCCATGCTGACCTCGCCTCCGGGCGAGACGCGCCGGACGGTCCTCGGGAGCGGTGCGGGTGGAGGCAAGGTCTCCGTCGTGGGGGCGTGTGCGCCGGACAGGCTCGCTTCTCGGTTGGAACCTCGGCGGGCATGCTGGCGACCAGTCCGGTGGCGGCGATGACGTAGAGCAGATCGCGGTCGAACCGGAGCGTGACCTCCTGGCCGACAAGCCAGAGCGGAAGCTTCAGCAGCTTTCCTCCGAGGCCGACCATGCCGTCGCGCGAGACGGTTCGCTCAACCTCGACGATGCCCGTGCCGCTTTCGTCGATCAACGCCTTCGGGGCCGGCTCGGGACCGGCAGGGTGTGCGCCGTGCTCGATGAGCTTGACCAGGTCGCTTGCGGCGTAACGCGATGGACGGGACCGAAGCAGGTGCCCGTCCCGGGTGATGTGGATGCTGCGATCGTCCGCCCAGACGGCGACCGGTGTTCCTGCGAGGGCCATCTGGAACTTCAGCTCCTGCTTGCCTCCTGGCAGCCGCAGCCTGCCGTTGGCGGCGACGACGTCGTCCCACTCGACGGCCCCGATGTCGCCCTCGTGCTCCGGGACGGCGCGTCGGGCGGTGCTCGCGGTAGTGTCCTCGTGCGTCGACGGCGCGGCGAACGCCTCACTGCTGGCGGGAGTTGGAGGTCGACCGGGGGCCGGACCGTCACCGTGATCATCGAGGAACACCTCTTCCGAGTCCTCGACGGCGATACCGAGATCTCCACCCACCCCAGAACCGCCGAAGCCGGGACAAGCTACCGCATCAACGGCCGCAGCCTCTGACTCCGAAGGCCGTCAAGCAAGTCCGGGGACCGTCAACGATCTCATGCGACTCCGTCAAGGATCTCTGGAGAACGTTTCGTCAAGCATGTCCCCAGACCTCACACTGCTGGCATTATCTGGCCGGGAACGGCAAGAACTAAAGGCCACCATCATGCCGTTTCGTGAAGGCGATGCGCGATCATCCCGTGCATGACCACCGTGCTGATCAACTGCAGCACCAGCAGGTACCCGAAGAAGATGCCGACGGCGGCCATGGCCGCGACGGCGTACGGCACCATCGCAAGATACGGGATGAAGTGCCAGCTGCTCGAACGGGTCACGGACCGCATCGTGGTGAGCAGCGCGGACGGCAACACCACGAACCCCACGCCCAGAACAACCCCTCTAGCGGCGACGTGCGCCATGAGCTCCAGCCCGTCGATATCAGGCCCACCGGTCGCCAGGAGCGGAAGGAGCAGTGACGGCACCGCGATGATGCCGGTGTTCAGGGCGGACCAGAGCAGGAACGACTTCCAGAACTGCTTCACTGCGCAACCTCTCGGGGGGATCGGTGTACCGGTGCTGTCTGCGTCGCGGCGGCCGGAACCTCGGCACTGGCCATGGCCCTGTGGCCGATCGCTTCAGTCGACTTTCGTGTAGAAGTCGTCCTCGTCAGGGCCGACGTCGATGAACCAGGGGTAGAGCTGGAGCTGCTCGCCTTCGCCAGTGAAGAACAGGTCGTCGATCCACCCCTCGACGACCTCATCGGGGTCCTCGAGCGCGATCCAGCGCCCCTCAGCCGCCGTCGCCGAGCATCCGGTGTCGACGGCCGCGTCGTCGTCCCAGTCGTGGAAGCCTCGATGGTCCGAGCACAGCCGCCAGGCGCCTTCCACGACCCCGGTCGGCACCTCGTGCCCGAACCCGGGGCCGAACGTGTCGCCGACTGCAACGAACGTGCGGTCGTCGAAGAATTCGATGGTGCGACCGCTCGGATCCTGCCAGGTGCCGAGCACGGTGTCGATGTGCACCGGCTCGGCGGGGGCTTCCTCATGGGGTGCTGGGCCGCCCCATCCGCCGCAGGCGAGCACAGTCGCGGCCACGGTGGCGAGAGCGGCGAAATAAGTGTGGCGCGGTGCGGGGCGGGGCGTGGGCATGTGCGTCCCAACCAATCAGAGATTTTTGAACATGTTCATTTCCTGTCAGCGTACGCTTGCGACTAGGTGCCGCGGTCCGTTATAGACCCGCATGCCGCGGCCGCGATGGGCCCTCACCGCCCGCGCTGTACACCGGTGATCGGCTCGCCACGCCGCCAAGGACCACGCTCGCGCCCGCAGCGAAGCCTGGAGGACACCGCTGGCCCGCCTCCTCGAGGACGACACCTGGGACACCCCGGCCACATGAGGGGAACCCCTCTTTCCGGTGATTTCGCGTGCACCACGACGGGGCCGGGCCCGGACCTGTCGGCAGGCCGAGGGCGAGGCGGGCCGCTTCCATGTGCCTCACCTGGCCGTTCGCTGGGCCGCGGGCAGAACACGGCCCCTCGTCGCTCGCGCGAGCCGCTCCGATGGTTTGCGACAATCGCCGAGGACGGGGACCGCCGATCTTTGAGGAGGCCGTCATGGCGCACCGGCACGAGCAGGCGCCGAGCCCGGTGGAGGCAGAGCTGCTGCAGCGCTTCGAGCGCTCGGAGGTGCCCTTCTGGGAGCTGTGCGGGAAGCTGATCCGGGCGCGGGCCGCCGAATGCGATGAGTGCCAGGGCCGGTACTTGACGCTCGCGTCCCGCGATGCGCAAGCGAGCGCCGCGGTGTTCTACCTCTGCTGGGTGGTCCTGGTCCACCAGGTCAACCAGCAGGCTGCTGAGAAAGTCATGGCTGCCACCGCGATCCCCGGCGACCCGTTCCCCGCATGGCTGGAGATGAGCTTGCACCGCTGGTATCCGGAGGTCACCCTGACCTCCGAGCGCATCCAGGACACGGCCAACCTCCTGGACGACTACGACCTGACGACCCGCGGCGCGCACCTGGCCCGCTCAGTCCTCCTGGCCGACGAAGCCCTGAAACTCACACCACCCCAGTAGGGACGCCCCAGGAACGCCACGACTCCGGCCCTACCCCGGCCCCGTCTCCCGATCAACGCGAGGGCATCTCCGGCAGCGGGTCCGGCAGTGCCCACTCCATGCCGGGGGGCATCTCCTGGCAGGCGCCGCAGGGGACGACATCGTCGGGGTCGGAATCGAGACCGACGCGTTCGGCGAGGTCTGGCCCGGGGAGATCCGACTCCTCGACCGGTTCGATCATGGCCCATTCGAGCCATCCGGTCCCGCCGCAGACGAGGCAGTCCTCGGAGCCGGGCTGGGGCACGGGCAGGCCGATCAGGGCTTCCAGGTCGGCATGGGAGGGCATCGGGGTGGGATTGTCGTCCATGCTGGTGTAACGAACGCCCGTCAGCGAGGATGCGGCCACATGGGGCGCGGCGATCCCGCTCCGGCGGTGAACATCGGCTCTTGCATTGTCGCCGCCCCGGCTTCAGCGCCCGCAGTCGGCAGAATCCGAGCGGAACACTCCCCGCGCCGCACCGGTGATCGGCTCGCCGGGCGGCTGCTGGCCGTCGGGGACCCACGTGCGGTAGATCCCCCTCGTGTCAGGATCCCGGGTGACCTCCTGGGCGGCCGCCAGCGCCGCCAGGTCGAGCGGATACGCGTCGAACTCGGTTGCTGCGTACTGGTCGGCGGTGACTACGACCCACAGCCGGAGCTCGCGGACTTGGACGCTGCGCGAGGTGAACGGCCCGGTCGGGAGGGCGTGCAGGTGCAGTATCGGCTCGGCGGCCCACTCCATGAAGGTGGACAGGTGCGGGCGTCGGCAGTTCCCCGTAGTTCTCACGCCCGATATTTTCGCACAGGTGTTCCCCAGGGCTTGCATGAAGATTGCGGCTTTGCTCAGGCCCTCTGTGTAGAGGACGGTGTCCTTGTCATGAGGTCTGGTCGAGCTGGGGCGGACTCGAACATGTCGATGCGATCTCACCGGGTCGCTTTGGAACGTTGCCGGTGCAGGGCCGCGGGGGGAGCAGAGCACCGCCAGCGACGTCGAACACGACGCCCGCTGGCACGATGCATGCAGAACGCAGCATCACGCCATCCCTCGGAGGGTTGCGTCCGGAACGGCTGGGGCCGTATGCGTCGCGTCCTCCCCGTACCCTGGGAGGCACCCGAAACCTGAACCGAACGAGCACCCCCTATGACTCGAACGACGACTGACGCGACCGAACCGGCCCGAGACGAGGAGCCAGCGGACCCGGCTGACCTCGCCGAACTGTGGGCCGCGTTCATCCGGTGGCTCCTGTACGGCATCGTCCTTGCGGTCCTTCCCGTAGCCGTGAACTGGATGAGCCTGCAGACCCGCGGCATGGAAGCCTCGCCAACGGCCGTTCTCGGCAGCGGCGAACTGCTCCTGGTCGCCACCGTCCTCGGTGCGACCGCGACCGGGGACCTCATGGGCGCGCGCACCCGCCGCTTCCTTGTCTTCCGCACCTCCCTCACCGGATGCACCGTGATCCTGATGATCTTCGCGTCCCTGTGGTACGCGGACATCGCCGCGACCATCCGCGCTGGCGACCGGTTCGAACGCGATTTCACTGCCGCGGGGTCCTTCGCGGTGTTCGTGATCATGGTCGTCATCTGCGCCTGCTGCTTCGTGGTGACACGGTTGGAGGACAAGCGGTGACGCTCGGATGGGTCACGATCAGCGTCGGTGTCCTCCTGGCAGTATGCGCGGTCTGGCTTACGCGCTCAGCGGTGCTCCAGCGGACCGTGCGCGAACCGCGGCTGCGTTTGCCGAGCCTGCCGCGATGGCTCACCGAAGCACCCCCACGGCGGCCCCGCCGGTCGCGCGTGCCTGCGGGGCCGCGGGATTGGGAGTTCTGGGGTTCTCCGTCCGGCATCCTTGCGGCCGTCGTCGCAGTCTTGACGCTGTCAGGAATAGCCTTGTGGGCCTCGGAACCGGGGAAGGCTCCCTCTGGTGACCAGGAGACGACGTGGGGTCCGGACTGGTCAACTCCGGAGGTGACGACGAGCGATGCGGAAACGGACCTCAGCGGTGCGCCGACCGATCCGTCGAGCGGGGATACCGACAGCCCCACGGGTACCGAGAACGACACACCATCCGCAGAACCCGACGGCGTCACCGTCCCGGACGTGCGCACGCTCCAACTCGACGCGGCCGAGGCCGAACTCAACCAAGCAGGCTTCTACAACGTGACCTTCTGGTCGGTCGACTACATGGACTACTACGGCCAGGGCAGGGACACTTGTGAGATCGTCGAGCAGGAACCGATTGACATGGTCGCCGACACCAGTGCCGAGATCAGCCTCGGCGTCTACGGCAATGGCACCGGCGCCGACGACCGCGGCGTCTGCTGAAGCCCGTCAACGGGAAAGGAACCCGAACCAGCACACTCGCTCCTCTCCGGTCAACCACCGGACGAGGGCGCTAAGCCGCCCCAGCTTCTGCATCAAGGACATCTAGAGAAAACAAGACTTCACCCACACAACATCAGGCACAGAAGTCTCGTCAACTACATCGAATACAGCAAGAAGTAGGCTCAGGGGAACACCCGTACAATGAATCCACGGGCTACGGCCAGTCCGCGGCGGACACCTGACGTGTCGCGGCCCGGCCGTTCCCGACCCGCGTCGGCCCGGCTCCCCCCTCCAGGTCGGTGGGTCATTCGGCGGCGATACCTGCCTGCGTCCCTTGGGCTTTCAGCGCCATCACGTGCTCGTACGTGTCGGGTAGGTACTCCCCGAGGATCCAGTCTGTGTACGACTGGTCGGTGAACGGGTAGACCGGGTCCTTGTCCATGGTGGCGGCCGGGTCGTTGGAGTAGTCGGCGAACACATACATCACCAGATCAGCGCGGCGGGCGATGGCCGAGAGCACGTAGCCGGTGCTGGACCGGCCGCCGTGGTAGTAGGTCTCGTCCCATTCCCCTGCCGCCTCCTGCGGGAACGCTCCGTCGACCACGCCGGTGTACTCGGTGCCGCCAGTGTCGAGGGCCCAGGTGAGTTGCTCGACGCGGACCTGGAAGTTCTCGGTCGCCTCCGCATCGGAATCCCATGGCGTGACACCGACATCGATGTTCGCATTGCCCGAGAAGGTCTTGTCGCCGGTCACCTCGCTGCGGTGCTCATACGCGGGCAGTTGCGCGAGGTAGGCGGTGCAGTTGTACGCCTCGCCGTCCATGCCGCCGGGGATGTCCGTCGACAGGAGTCCGTTCGTCCCCCACGCCGTGATGCCCATGTGCTCCTCCACGGCAGCCAAATCGTCAAGCACAGTGCACCCGTCCCACTCGGCCATGATGCTGTAGGACCCGATATCCGCATCGCTCCCGTCGGGGTTCATCGTCCCGCCTTCCCCGGGGACTGGTGCCCGCGAGGAACAGCCCACGACCAGCAGCGCGCTGGAGGCGACTGCGGCCGCGAGCGCGCGCCAGCTCGGCCGTCTACTGGTAGACATCGCTCAACGCCTCTCTGATGCGCCCGTGGGCTTCTATTGGGCGGCCGGTGACCTCGGCTCCGGCGAGGGCTCGGCCGGCGCGGGTGCGGATGCCGCCGATCACCCTGCCCGCTTCGATGAACGGTGCGAGCGCTGCGCTGAGCGCGGTGGCGTTGGCGTCGGCGAGGTCGATCTCGTAGACGTGCGGGCCCCAGCCGAATACCACCGGCTGCGCTGCGGGTTCGCCGGTGAGGTCGTCGGTGCGGACGATCTCGGTGTGGGTGGTCATCGGGCTTCCTTTCGTTGGTCGGCTGCCGGATGCAGCCAGGTGACATGGCCGTCCACGATCGTGAACGGAGGCTTCGAGGCAGCGCTATGGACGCTGGGTGCGGTGACCGGGTGCTGGGACAGGACGGCGGCCACGACCTCGTGCACGGGCAGTGGCGTGCCCGCGGCGTCGAGTTCGTTCCCGATGAGGTCTTTGATGCCGCGGGCCGGTTTGATGTCCCATGCGGCGAGGGCCCAGGTATGCGCTGCGCAGCGGATCAGGCGCGGATCGGTGATGAGCGCCTGGTAGACCGACATGCGGCTCGACCCGGCGCCGACGTGCTGGTAGACCTCTTCGAAGTCCCGGGGCGTGCCCGCGAGGACGAGGTGGTGCGCGGCGCGGTCGGCGATCGTCGTGGACGGTGCGAGCACGTACTCCGACCGGACCGTGAAGCCGCCGCAGTAGGCCAGCCACCGCTGGGCCTCGGCTGGAGTCAGGGAGCGGGGCAGGTCGTCTTCGACCACCCATTGCGGGGCGGCGCCGTGCTCGTCCAGGAGTGCGGTGACGGCGATGGCGCACTGGGCGGCGGCGCGTGCGACGGGTTGGGGCGCGATCCACTCGTCTTCGGTCCACCAGCGCCGCATCGCGCAGGCGAGGACCCGCCACAGCGGCACCCCCTCGGCCTCGGCGCGGAGCTGCGGGACGCGGTCGAGGACCCGTTGCAGGGGCACGACATCGGTGATGATCTGCGCGGCTGCAGCGTACAGCTCGTGCAGCGCTGGCGTCTGGCAGGCGCTGGCGAGGTGCTTGCGGGCTCTGGCCTCGAGGTTGTGCAGTTGCTGGCGCTGCATGCCGTGCTGGCGGGCGAGGCGGGCCAGCGGCGGCGGGTCGGGGTGGAGGCCGTGGCGCAGGAGGATGTCCCGCTCGGGCTCGGGGAGCGCGGCGATGGCGGCGCTGATGTGGTCGGCGGTGGTGCCCGCCGCGGCGGGCGGCATGGTGGTGGTCATCGCTTATCGCCTTCCTTGGTCGTGGCGGTGCCGGGCGAGCTTGGTGGCACGGTGGTGGTGGGCGCGGGACTCGATCTCGTCGGCTTTCGCGTCATCGCCGAGGTGACGGTGGTGCGCCGCCAACTGCGCCCATCCCTCGGTGGCGTCGGGGTCGATGGCGATGGCGCGTTCGAGTGCGGCGGTGCACCGTTCGTGCTCGCCCGTATCGGTGTAGAGCGCGGCGAGGTCGAGCGCGGCCCGGTGGAGGGTCTGCTGCCAGTGCCGTCGCATCTCGATGAGGTCCCAGACTTCGTCGAGGTCGGCGGCGAGCGGACCGGCGTAGTGGCGCAGGGCGGCCTGCAGGTGTGCGGTGCGCTCGGCGGGGTCGTCGGTGCCCGATGCCTGGGCGAGGTGCTCGGTGACGGTGTCGAGGTCGGTGTGGAACCAGGAGCGGTCGAGGTGGTAGGTGTTCGTCATCCGGTCGTAGGTGATGAACTGCTCCTTGGTGCCGGTGCGGGTCTGCAAGGCGGCGCGGGCGGCACTGATGGTGGAGGTCCGGCGGGTCGCGGCCTGTGAAATGGAAGCGTCGGGAGTGATGGCTTCGGAGAGTTCGTCGGCGGTCATGGCGCCGTCGTGGAGGGCGAGCACGGCCAGGGTGTCGATGCAGGCGCTGCGGGTGAAGCGCACTTCTGCGCCGTCCCAGGTGAGCCGGGGCCGCCCGAACAGCGTCAGCTCGAACGTCCCGTGCGGCGCATCGGCATCGGCATCGTCGGCGGGGTCGGCGGCGGAGTCGTGGGGGGCGGGCTGCTCGGCGGTTTCCGGCGGGGCCGCTTCCGGAGTGCTGTCCTCGTTCGCTTCGGCGGTGGTGTCGGCTGCTGCTGTGGTAGCGAGGTCGGCGATGAGGTCGTTGCAGGTGTCGGCGTCGAGCAGGTAGCACTGGCCGAGGTGGGCGACGGGACCGGCGTTGAGGCGTCCGCCGGTGGGCGTGCCGTCGGCGGCCACGTCGAGCCAGGCGTGCTCCCACGGGCCGAGGACGATCGCATAGGTGGCGTCCTCGTCCAGCAGCCCCGCGCGCAGTTCGGTGGCGGTGGCGTGGTCGGTGACGATGATGGTGGCGCGCTGGGCGAGCGTGTCGGTTGCGGTGTCGTATGCGATGCGGGACTGGGTCATGCGCACCGCGACGGCGAGGTCGGCGGGGTCTTGGACGACGCGCAGTTCGAGTGGCAGGGCGGTGTCGTGGGTGTGGAGTCCGAGGCTGGTCGCGGTGTCGGCGTCGGTGACGACGGTGGCGCCGGAGGCGAGTGCGCTCCAGACGGCCGCGAGGGCGACGCCGGGCGCGCCGGCCCCGGTCAGGCCGAGGCCGCCGTGGGCGTGGTCCAGGACGGTGATCTCACTGGTCTCGGTGGTGCCGGTGGACAAGGCGGGTTCGGGTGCGCGGTTGTGCTCGGCCTCCTGGTGCTGCTGCAGGAGTCCTTCGAGGTCGACCAGGCGGCCGGTGAACGGCTCCTCGCTCTCAGGTTCGGCACCGGCTGGTGTGACGACGGTGTCGGGTGCGGCCGGTTCGGGCTCTGGTTTCGCCCGGCTCCGGCGGTGGTGGCGGACGAGCAGTGCTGCGGCCGTGCTGAGGGCGATGAATGATCCGACGCCGATCCAGGCGCCGCGGTCGAACGCGGGTGCGGCTGCGGGTTCGTCGGCGGTGGCCGTCGGCTGCGAGGGCTCGGATTCGGCATCGGTGTCCGGTGCGGCGCCGGGCGGTTCGGCCATGTCGTCGTCGGGGGCGCTGGCCTCGTCCGGCGGGTCTTCCTCGGGCTGGGGTTCGAGCTCCGGCTCCGGCTCCGGTTCCGTTTCCGGCTCGGGATCGGGCTCTGGCTCGGGGTCGGGTGCGGTGCCGGGGATGGTGATGGCGGTGCCGTCGACGATGTGGTCCTCGTCGGTGAGGATCGATCCGTCGGATTGGGTGATGCCCTTGTTGGCGTTGAAGATCCGCTTGTACTCGGTGCCGGTGCCGTAGTGGTCCTCGGCCATGCCCCACAGCGTCGCCCGGTCCGGGTCGTGGCGATCGACGGTCACGACCGCATCAGCCACGGGTTCGGGTTCGGGGTCGGCTTCTGCTGCATCAGCAGGGGCGGGTTCGCCGGGGACAGGGCAGGTCTCGGTGGCGGCAGGTGCCTCGGCGCTGGCGGTCCAGGCCGGCGCGGTGGCCGCGACCGAGCCGAGGAGGGTGGCGGTCAAGATACGCAGGGGGGTGATCGCGGGGCGCTCGGTGGCGCGGCCGGTGGCGACGAGGACGGCGTCGCGGCCGATAGCGACGGCGATGGCCGCCCATGCGGCCCAGCCGAGGACCGCGATGAGGTAGGGGATCGCGGTCTGGGGCCAGGGCCAGTGGGTGAGGGCGTTGCGCACCCGCATCCAGTCCGGGTCCCACGTCCAGGGGGCCCCGGTGGTGTTGATGAGGATCAGCGGGAGGCCGATCAGGAGCGCGGCGACGATCAGCCCGGCGCCGACGGCTCGCGCGGTGCTGGCGCGGTGCTGGGCATCGAGTGTGGTGTCCATCAGGTGCCTCCCAGGTCTCCGGGTTCGGTGACGCCGGTGCGGGGCGCGGCGGCCGCGGCGACGGTGACGTCGACGGACTCGCGCCCGGTGAGCGCGAGCAGGCTGAGGGGCTGGTCGATGGTGACGGTGGCGGTCACGGAGTCCACCGTGGCGGCGACGGTGCCGGTGTGGCCGGTCGCGGCGATCCACGCGGCGGCCGCGGTCTCGGCGGCGGCCGGGTCGAGGCGCACGATGCCGGTGGTGCGCAGGTAGTCGAGGTCGATCTCGTCGGCCCCGGCCCGCGCGGCTTGGGTGGCGGTGTCGCGGGCTTCTTCGCGGTAGACGTTGTTGTTGCCGCCGTCGGCAGTGATCCCCCAGAACATGACGGCGATCGGAATCAGCAGGACGATGGGCAGAGCCATCCCGCGCCGCACCGTGCCGGGCGGGCGCTCCTGGGAGCGCAGTGCGCGGGTCATGGGCCGGTCACCCGCCACTGGTCGACGGGGGAGGCGGCAACTTTGGTGTAGCGGCGCGGTGTCCCGAGGATGGGGTCGAAGCCGCAGGTGACGGTGACGGTGACCATGCCGCCGGGCGCGAAGTCGCCGACGTCGACCACCACCTCCGGGTCGACGCATTCGCGGTCGTCCAACCCCTGCGCGGCAACGGCTTCGGCCTCGGCATGCGCGGCGGCGGCGTCGGTGGCGATGCTGGCGGCGCGGGCGGCCGACCGCGCGATGTTGTACGCGTCGGACTTCGCCGAGTTCGCCGCGATCGAGTCGACGACGGCCAGGATCAGGACGACGATGAGCGGGAGCCACCCGGCGACGAATTCGAGGGACACCGCGCCCCGGTCGAGCCGGTGCCGGTGGTGCAGCGGCGGCATGCGGTTCATCGGCCCGCTCCTTCGGGGACGAACCGCTCGACCGGCCCGGCGAGGGTGACCTCGATCGGCAGCGGGACGGGGTAGGCGTCGCCGGTGACGGTCACGGTGACCGTCTCCTCGCCCCGGTCGACGGTGACCTCCGCGTTCTGAAGCGTCTGGCCAGCACGCACGTCGACGACCTCACTGCCGATCGCAATGCCGTCGCCTGCGGTCGCGTACTCCATTTGGGCGTCGTAGAGCGCGGCTTCGGCGGCGGCGCGCGCCGAGTCCTTGGCCAGGCCCCACATCACCACAGTGAAGAACGCCATGAGGGTGAGCAGCCCCAGCCCCCAGGCGTTGACGCCCTCCAAGGCGACCGCGCCGCGGTCGAGCGTGGGCCGTTGCAGCTGGAGTTGCAAGGTCATCGCTTGCGCCTTAGAACGGCAGATAGCCGGTGACGGCGTCCACCAGCGACTCGACTTTGTCTCGCAGCAGGTAGACCGCCGCGACGAGCAGCGCGCCGACGCCGGTGACACCGGCGTACTCCATCGCCGAGGCGCCGCGGTCGCCGCTGTCGATGAGGGCCCGCAGGCGCTCGCGCGGCCCGGTGGCAGGGCTGTCGGACATCGGCGGCAGGAGCCCTTGTCTCCTATGGTGATCGGTGTTCATGACGGCCTCGCTTTCGTTCGTGTTCGGTGTCAGATGGTGTTCTGGACGGCGACGATGGAGGGGACGATGAGGCGCAGCACGATGGCGGCGACGATGAGCACGATGGGGACGGTCATCTGCTCGGTGGCGGCGGCCTTCGCCGCCTCGACGTCGGCCAGGTCGCTCGCGCGCGCGGACTCGACGCGGCGGGTCAGGGTCTCGCGCACCTGGGCGCCTTCGGTCGCCGAGAGCCCGATGACGCCGCCGAGGTCGAACAGGGCCGGGACCCTGATGCGCGACCCGAAGGCGCGCAGCGCCTCCCAGACCGGTTGGCCGGACAGGTGGGCGCGGTTCAGGACCGCGCGGAGCGCGGCGAACTCGCGGCCCTCCCCGGCCGCGGTCGCGGCCTCCAGGGCGCCTTCGACACCGGCGCCTCCGGCGAGGTCGACGGTGACGACGTCCGCGATCGTGCCGGTCACGTACCGGAAGTCCGCGCGGGCGGCCTCGGCCTTGCGGTGCAGGCGCATCGCGGCGAGTCTCGGGACCGCCAGCGCGCACCCGCCTGCGGCCAGCAGCACCAGGGGCCAGGCGGTGGATCCTCGCGCGGCCAGCAGCAGGGCTAGGCCCAGACCGGCGGCGACCAGCCATGTTTGCGTCCGGGTTCGGCGCTGGTGCACCGCGGCGGGGTCGAGGCCGAGGCAGGCGATGTCGCCGGCTTCCTGCTCGCTGCCCGAGCGCCCAGCCCTGGGCGCACTCGCCCCAGCGGTGTCTGCGCGGTAGGCGCTGACGGCTCCGGCGAGGGTGGGGCGGGTGGGCCACAGGGCGCTGGCGATCATCGCCAGCCCGGTCCCGGTGCCTGCGCCGAGGAGAAGTACTGCGGTGTTCATGGCCGGTCCTCCTGTGCGATGAGCCGGGGCGGGCGCTCCCAGGCCGCGAGGCGGACCATCATGAGGATGGCGGCCGCCAGCAGCCCGTCGCATATGAACAGGAACGCCTGCCCCCACTGCGTGTCGAGCGCATCGCGCATGATCGGGTTGAGCAGCGGCAGGACCAGCGCGAAGCACAGGGCGGCGACGGTCAACTGGCGCAGTGTGGTGCGGTTCCCGGCGCGGGCGGCCGAGACGCGCTGCTGCATGCGGGCCCGGTCGCGGGCCGCGGCGGCGAGCCGGGCGAGGACGTCGCCGAGGTTCCCGCCGCGGCGCCAGGCCCGCTGGAGGGTGTAGACGACGATGTCGCCGGTCGCATCGTCGATGCGGTCGCGGAAGTCGCTCAGTGCCAGGTCGAGCCGCTGGCCGCTGCGGACGGCTGCGGCCAGGTCGGCGGTTTCGGTTTCGAGCCCGGCGGGCGGGAAGGCCGCGGCCGCGCTGATGGCTTGTTCGAGTCCGGCCGATCCGGTCAGGGCCGAGCGGATCGACTCGGTCCAGGAGGCGACGGCGGTGGCGCGGTCGGCGGCGGCCTTGAGCTGCTTCGCGTCGCCGAAGACGACGGGCGCGAAGTACGCCAGGGCCGCGGCGCCGATCACGTCGGCGATCCACCCGCCGGTCACGATCCAGACGAGCACGGCAGCAGCGAGCGCCCACAGCAGGCGCTTGACGTTGGCGCGCAGCCACATGCGCGCGCGCAGGCCCCAGTACGCGGCCGGGTCGAGCGGGTCGGGTTCGGTGCGCGGCCACAGTGCGCTGACGGCCAGGAACAGGCCGAGTCCGGCCAGGGCGCCGATGGCGAGTGCGGCGGTGCTCATCGCAGCCCCCGTTCGCGGACGCCCTGCCAGCCCGCCTGGGCCAGGCGTCGGGCGAGGTCGTGGCTGGGCCACAGCGCCCACTGGGCGCGGCGGTCCGGTCCGGGCTCCCACAGCTCGTTGCTGGTGGGCGTCTCATTGCTGGAGCCGGTGATCTCGCGGATGGCCGCGACGTAGCCGACGCCGTCCGCGTTCATCTCCAGGACCACGATCACGTTGACGGCCAGGCCGATCAGGCGTGCGGCCGCGGCGGACGTGAGCGGGGTCTGGGCTTTGAGGCACTGGAGGGTGAGCATGTTGATCGCTCCGAGCGAGGACTCGGCGTGGATGGTCGACAGCGACCCCCGGTCGCCTTTGCTCATCGCCTCCAGCATCGTCACCGCTTCTTCGCCGCGGACCTCGCCGACGAGGATTCGGTCGGGGCTCTTGCGGAGCGCGCACTTGAGCAGCGCGTCCATCGACACCGCCCCGGCGCCTTCGCCGTTGGCCTCGCGGGCCTGGAAGGCAGTAACGATCCCATGGTGTGCGGTGTCCTCGTCCAGGCCCAGTTCGTAGACGTCCTCGATGGTGATCAGGTGCTCGTCGAAGCGCATGACATCGGCCAGGGCCCGCACCAGCGTGGTCTTGCCCGCGCCGGTCGGCCCGGCCACCACGCAGTTGCACTTGGAGCGCACGACCGCGGTCAGGAACTCCCGGACCTCCTCGGTGATCATCCCCGAGGCGACGAGGTCGTTCAGGCTCTTGAAGTCCTTGCGGCGCTTGCGGATCGACAGCGAGGGCCGCTTGCACACCCACGCGGCGGCGTTCAGGCGCGAGCCGTCTTCGAGCTGGAGATCCAGGATCGGCGCGGAGGGGTCGAACCGGCGTTCCTGCTCCGTGGCGTGCGCGGCGTCGGCGGCGAGCTGGACGACAAGGGCGACCAGGTCGGTGTCGGAGTCGGCGAAGGGCGCGACGCGCTCCTTCGTGCCGTCGGTGCGCAGCACCCACACCACGTCCCAGCCCTCGCACCACACGTCCCGCACCGTCGCATCCGCCAGGAGCGCCTGGAGCCTGCCGGGCCCCTGAAGCCGCCGGACCAGGTCGGCGGCCAGGTCGCTCGCCTCGTCATCGCCGAGCATGTCGGCCCCGGCCTGGAGCCGCTCGGCCTGGAAGGACCGCACGATCTGCGCCGCGGTCTCCTGGAGCAGGTCGCGGCGGCCCGCAGGATCAGCGGGCGCCTCCTGCACCTGCGCGAGGGCGGCGCGGGCGCGGCTGGCCAGGTCGAGCACGACCTCGCTGCGCGTCCCGTTCAACACGGTCATGATGTCTCACTCCCCCATTCCGATGCGGCCCCGATGGCCGCCATCGGCACCCGGGCGCACTCCCGCGCCCGCTGCGCCACGTTCTTCCATGCCCGCGCGCTCCCCCGCCGGGCCCGTCCCGGCCCGGCCTCCGGGGGCAGGTCCCCCAGGACCGGGAGGTGCAGATCCTCAGCGACCACAAGGGACCGGAACGCCTCGGCGTCGTAGCGGCCCGCCGCGACCAGGCACGCGACGCGGACACCGGCGCGGTGCAGGGCCGGGACGGCGCCGAGCGCGTTCATCGACTGCGCGACGGTGCCCGGGACGACCAGGACGAGGAGGTCGGAGCGGGCCAGCAGCGGCCATGCGGGCGAGGCGGGCCAGGCGCGCCCGCAGTCGGCCACCACCCACATCCCCGAGGGGTGCAGGGCCTTGGAGTCGGGGCGGGTCAGGCGGCGGATCGTCGGGGCGGCCTGCACGCCTTCGACCGGCGCGCACACCACCGGCACGTCCCGGCCGCCGCAGCGGGCGGTCTGCACGCCCTCCGCGAGCGCCCCGGTCCCGTCGAGGTCGTCGTGGCCGTCGGCGACGGCGACCTCCACCAGACCCGGCCGCGCGTCCAGACCGCAGCGCACCGCCAGACTCCCCCCGGACGGGTCGGCCTCCACCACCACGCGATCGGGCTCGGGCCACCAGGCCCCGAGCGCGAGCGCGGTCGCAGTGACGCCCGGGGCCCCGGACAGCGAAGCGACAGTCACGGTCGGCATGTCACTCACCCGCCTCGACGACCGGGCCGACGCTGATGAGCACCGGGTCGGCCAGACGCGCCCGCGCCAGCCCCCCGGTGTCGACCGCATCGAACTCGATGCCGACCTCGGCCCCGCCGTCGACGAGCTCCACGTGCCGCACGACCGCGGCCAGCTGCCACGGGTCGGGCACGCCTTCGAGCAGCGCGACGACCACGACGCTCGCCCCCGCCGCCAGGCCGGCCGGGAAGGCGCCGTCGGCCAGCGCGAGCGTCGCCTCGGCGCGGCCCGGGCCGGGCACGGCGGCGGCCCCGATCATTGACGGGGTGAGGACCGTGCCCGCGGCGACCGGCAGCGCCGCGGTCCGCCCGACCAGCGAGCCCATGTCCGCGGCATCGACGACCACGAGATCCCCGGGGTCGATCGCGGTCTGGGCGAGGTCGGCCTCGGTGATGGTCTGGCCCGCTTGCAGCGCGGTCGCGGTGATCAGGACGGTCTGGCGGTCGTCGGCCCCGGCGGTGTACTGGTAGGCCGCAGCAATGCAGAGCACCACCAGGGCCACGCCGATGAGCGCGCGCGGCCAGCGCCGCCCCCGCCACCAGCTCCTGCCAGATCGTTTCCGACCGGCGTCGGTTTCGTTAGGACCGGCGACAGCCGGTCGCTCCCGTGTCAGCGTCATCGCATCCCCCGTGATGATCCGCGTCAATGTGTCGGTGCTGCAGTCAGTCGGCCTCGCCGACCGCTTGCGATTGCGCCACCGGCCACGACGTCGCGGCGGCGGTGGTCATGTCCGGCTCGGTCCCCGACTCCCCGCCCCCGGACCACGTGATGTTCCAGGTCACGGTGACGTCCACCGGGTATTCGCCGCCGGGCGCTCCGGCAGAGGTGCTGGTGTAGGTGTGGCCGCAGTCAGGCGAGGCATCTTCGGCTTCGGCGGACTCGGTCCACTCGGTGCCAGCGGAATAGCAGGTTTCCGTGGCCCCGTCGCCCATCTCCCAGGTAGCCAGGACCGGGACCGCGACTGCGGTGACGGTCGTCCCCGGCACCGAGGCCGTCGCGGTCTGCTCCTGCCAGGAGTCGTCTTCAAGCCACAGCCACACCGGCAGGTTCACCAGTTGCGCACCCGGCGGCGAGGCATCGATTCGCGGGGCCGGGAGCGCCAATGCATCGACGGCCTGCTGCGCGAGAACCGCAGGATCGACGACCACATTGCCGTCCTCGTCGACCTCCACCCACTCCGAATCGATCGACCCGGTCCCATCGGGGTACTTGCAGGAGGTGTGCATGAGCTTGTGGTCCTCAGAAGGACGCGGGCCCGCCCGATAGTCCGAGTCCAGATCGAACGTCGCATCGATCCACGACTCGCACACTTCCTGGTCCGGCACACCGGGATCGGACACCGACGGCGGCTCCTCACCGTCGCCATACGCCCCGTCGTCCCCCTCACCCGGAGGCACCCCCGCGGTGCCTCCAGGATCGGCGTCACTTCCAGCCGAGACCTCGCATTCGTACTTGTTGCGGTCGCATTCGACGTCGGTCCACTCAGCGCTGGCTGTTCCGGCGCTGAGAATGGTCGCAGTCATCCCGAGCCCGGTGGCGACCGCGAACCAGGCTCGGCGGCGAGTAAGCATGTCCCGATCCCTTGCTTGACCAGTTCGGTGACGAGCCAGCGCCCTTCGATGCGTTCGACGAGGGCACTGACCTTGCTCGTCCCGTACTCCTCTCCAGAAACCGGCTCGCCCGAATCGGCGTCGAGCACCAGCCAGCCGGTGGAGTCGATGCAATCGGCGATGACGACCTCGGTCGGTTCGTCGTCCGGATACAGGTCAGTGACCACGGCGTCGTGACTGGGCGAGCCGGAACCGATCTGGCCTCGGTCGACGCCGCCTTGCACGAGCGACTGGCCCCATTCCAAGGCCTGACCCGCGGCGGCGTCGAGTAGCTGAGGGTATTCGGGGTCGGGGATCGCGGTCGCCTCGGCAACGGTGCGCCAGTACCGCTCGTACGCGGCGACAGCGGCATCCGCCGGATCAAGGATCTCTTCGGGTACCGGGTAGCTCCTGGTCGCGTCGTCGGTGGAATCCGGGGCCGATTCCTGCTCGGGGGATTCGGACGAACATGCCGAGAGGGTGAGCAGCACCCCGCTCGCCGCCGCGATCAGCGCTCGAACACTTGTACCTAGCACGTAACCGTGAGTAACATTCTTCGTCTCGACCATTCACCTAGTGTCGCGGCCCACATCTGCCAGTGCCTCCCCTACAACCGGAGACTTGGGGGCAAAATCCGAAATATTCAGGGCCTGGGTTCAGCGACCCGCAGCCGAAGGACATCCGATGCCCACCGACGAACAGACACCGCCCACACGGGCGATCCACCGCCCTCGAGCGTCAAAAGGAGCGCGCAGGACCTTCCGAGTGCTGGCATACCTGGAGGAACAACAGCACAACGGCGTCACCATTGGACGAGCCTCAAGCGAACTCGGCGTGCACACCGAAACCCTCAGGCCCTACCTCGAAGCGCTCATCCTCGAAGGGAAAGTCCACTTCGACGAAAGCGACCACCGGTACTACCTCGATCCTGACGCCGTACCGATTCGCCCGACAGCAGCCGATCCAGACCGGATTATGGCCGCCCTGGCCGAGTACGCCGCCGAGACCCGCCACGACATCGCCCTCGCCGTCCTCGCCGAGGATGGCCTCCGGCTGCCGTTCTACGTCGAGCCCCACGAAGGGCCCGAACCCGCGCTGCTATCGGGACTGCGCCGGGATTCTGCGCACGCGACCGCGGCTGGCCATGCGTTGCTCTCCAACAGACCGAACTGGTACTTGTACCGATACTTTGACCGGATCGGCATGCCCGCACTGACCGACCGCAGCCCGACCACCATCGAAGACCTGAAACCGCACCTGGAATCGGGGCCGCGCGGCATCTGGAGCGCACGAGGCCAATACTGCGAGGTCGGGGCCTGCATCGCCGTCATCGCCCACGAATCCCACTACACCCACACCAGGTTCGCACTCACCACATCGGTCCTCGACCGGGACTACCACGTGCGGAAACACGCACTCCGTGGGCGCTTGCTCCAGACCGCAGGCGAGCTCCAGACCGTCCTCGGCCCACTGGAGCTCTAGACCGCTGCGCTACTTGGGCATCGGGCTCGATCTCGCAGCTCCGGTCATCTTTCAGCCAGCCACATGCTGCAACCGAGCTGCAGGAGAGCTTCAGCCTATCCTTGGTCCACTTGATTTCTTAGAACTCGTTTCGAGTTGCTGGCCGATCGGACTGGTTGTGTGCGGTGAGGTCTGGGTTTCGTCGTTGAACCTGGCATGGTGAAGCCCTGGGAAGTCGATGAGTCGTTGTGGGCCAGGATCGTCGCTCTGCTGCCTGATCACCGTCCAGGACGGCGCGGGCCGGCTCCTATGGATGATCGGAAGTGCCTGCAGGGCATCCTGTTCGTGCTCTATACCGGTATCGCATGGCGGCATCTGCCGCCCGAGCTCGGCTTCGGCTCCGGCGTGACCTGCTGGCGACGTTTCCGGCGTTGGACCGAAGCCGGCGTCTGGGACGAGCTGCATCGGCTGCTGCTGTCCGAGTTGCATCGTGCTGGGGCGATCGACTGGTCCGCGGTCTGCCTTGATGGCAGTCATGTCCGGGCCAAAAGGGGGGTATCGGGACCGGGCCGTCGCCGGTCGACCGGGGGCGTCCCGGCTCGAAGCATCACATCGCATGCGACAGCACTGGCATTCCTTTGGCCGTCATCACCACCGTGGGGAACGTGCCCGACTTAAGCCGCCCCGGACCTGGTCGAGGCAATCCCTCCGGTCGCCGGGCGCGTCGGACACCCACGCCGCCGCCCGGACACCATCCTGACCGATGGCGGATACGACTCCCAGGGGTTCCGAGAGTGGCTGCGCTCCAAAAGGATCACATCGGTCATCCCAAAACGAGGCCGGAAGCGGATCATCGGGCTGGGCCGAATCCGGTGGGTTGTCGAGCAGTCAATCTCGCATCTCCACCAGTTCAAACGTCTCGCTATCCGATGGGAGCGCCGTTTGGACCTATATCAGGGCTTCACCAAGCTTGCCGGTGCGCTGATCTGCTGGAGACGCCTCGCCCAGATCGGTTGAGGCCAGATTCGCGCGAAGCGTCTCCAGACACGTTGAGGCTGCAGGCCGGTGGCTACTGGTTGCTGGTCAGTAGACGGCGGGTTCGACGGTGAGGGTTCCCGCAGCCGTGTCGAGGGTGGCCTGGGTTCCCAGCGGCATCGTCGGATAGCGCCCGTGCCCGATCGGCAGGCCTCCGAGGACGGGGACGCCAAGGCGGGTCAGATGGTCGCGCAGGACATCGGTGATCTCCCAGCCTCCCTGGGTCGGGTCGCTGGCGATGTCCTCGAAGCCGAGGAATTGGCCGAGCGCGACGCCGTGCAGGCCGTCGAGCGATCCCGATCGTGCCAGTTGGGTGAGCGCCCGGTCGACCTCTCCCAGGCCGGTGCCCTTCTGGTGTTCGAGGAAGAGGATCGCCCCTTCCAGGCTCGGCAGACCCGCGCCGGCCTCGGTGCGGACCGCATCGAGATTGCCGCCGATCAGGGTCCCGGTCGCGGTGCCCTCGACCGTGACGGCCGCGGTTGCCTCGTCGGTGTCCTGGTGGAGGACGATCGGCTCGGTGGTCATCAGCGCGCGGCGCAGCGCCTCGGCCCAGACCGCCCCTTCTTCGCTGGGGTTGGGGTACGGACCGTGCAGGCCGGCCAGTCGGCATTGCTTCCACAACGCGAGATGGAGGTGGGTGATATCGCTGAACCCGATCACCGGTTTCGGATCGTGCCTGGCCGCCTCGAAGTCGAGATCGGCGATGATCCGGTAGGTCCCCTTGCCGCCCATGGCGGCGAAGACGGCGCGTACGCCGGGATCACGGAGGGCGGCGTTGATGTCGCCGACGCGGTCCGCGTCGCGTCCGGCCATGTAGCCCCACTGGTCGAAGATGTGCTCGCCGACCTCGACCTGGAGACCCCAGGAGGTGAGCACCTCGACCCCACGGGCGACGTGATCACGGTCGGGGGTGCAGGCCGGAGCGACGATGCGCACACGATCGCCCCTGCTCAGTCGTGGTGATCGGAGGGTCTGGAGTGTTTCAGAGGAATCCACCGCCAGATTCTTCCACCGCATGGGGTATCAGACGCCCTTGCCCCGTCGGGTCATGTCACCACCCGAACTGGTGAAAGCCCCGCAACTAGAAACGAGTTCTTAGTCATCGTTGGAAGGTTCGCGCCCATATCGAGCACGCCTTGGAGAAATTGAAGGTTCGGACGGCATTCAAGTACCAAGAGGCGCGCGCCTCATGATCGAGGGCGCGCGCCAACCAATCTGGGGGGATGCTAGCGCTGGTCTGCCCCCGAGGCAGCGAGCAGTGCGAGGAAGTCTGACCGGGATGCTTCGAGGACCGGGGACATAATGTCGGGATCAGGTCTGTAGTGAGGCGCTTCGGGTCAAATTCGCCGAGATTCACGCCTTCCACGAATGCGCGCCACTCGGCGGGGGTGTAAACAAGGATGTCTCCCTCCGGTGCGTCGGCGAGACGCAAGGCGGTCGTTCCCTTTGCTGCGTAGCCAACTTCAATCGCCCCAGTAGTTCCATCGCTGTGGAGGGTGCGATGCCAAGCAGGGCTGGTGTGGTTCAGCCGTTCTGAGAAGTTGTCCCATACCGAGTTGGTCACGGCGTGAGCGAGGAGTGCCTCGAAACTGGCGACGCTCACAGCGAGGATTGGTGACAAGCCGCCGAGCTTCGAGTCTCGAATCTCGAACCCTGAGCCAGCGGCGCGCACTTCGACGCAGTTCGAGTTGCCGTTGCCAGTGCTCCTGCTCGACTTGTGCCATGCGGAGCGGTCAGGCTGACGGGTAGTCATTGCTTCACGTCCTTCATCAGGGTCTTGATGCGCCTTGCCGTGGCGGCTTCGTCAAGTGCTTCCTCGGACCAGAGCACATCGTAGGTCGCTACATACGAGTTTAGATCGGGTGCTTCGAGGAACTTCTCGCCCGCCGCAGTCTCGAACACGAGGGCATCGGGAAGCCGTTCAGGGAGCTTGAAGTGCGTATTTTCAGTGTTGACCCCGGCCGCGATGTGGCGCCAGCACTCCTGGGGAAGCAAGCGCAGCTCCACGTGCGGGCGATCGATCACCTCAAGCAGGTGCTCGTACTGCCCGATCACAGTCTTCGACCCGCCAACTTTCTGGTAAAGGACCGGCTCATGGACCAGGAAACGGAACTGCTTCCCGCGAGACTCGTCAAGGACCCGATGTCGCATCTGCCGGGCCTCGATCATTCGATCCCTCTTCAGCTTGTCTTGGGCCTCGGGACCGTGCTCGATCAGAGCAGTCGTGTGCTCCAGCGTTTGAAGTAGCCCAGGCATCACCGTCAACGAGAACACGTTCAGGGTTCTGGCGTTCTCCTCCAACCAGAGATAATCGGTGAAGTTGCCGTTGATGTACGGCCGGTAGTTGTCCCACCAGCCCCTCATAGTCACGTCCTTGGCGAGCTACTGCATGTCAGCACGCTGCGTGAGGTCCGAGACTCCGAACAGGTCGAGCATTGCCAGCAAGTCGTCGCCGGGTATCGGGTTGAGCCCAGACTCCATCTTGCTGACGACGCTCTTGACTTTGCCGAGGTGGTCGGCAACATCTTGGATCGTTAGCCCGCAAGCTTCGCGCAGCTCACGAACCCATTTGCCCAGCCAGCGAGCACGCCATGTCGTTGGCTCTGCCATCCCTGCGTTCACCTCCGATTGCCCTGAAGCCATGGTACGGGCCGCCTGGGGCCCGAGAAGATGCCGCAAGCCGACGGTCCATGCAAGGCTATCAAATGATCCATAAGTTTCCCAAGTGGGAAACTTGACCAGAAGCAGAAACGATGCAATACTCCGAGGTGTCGAACTGCACACTGAAGTTTCTGTACTCAGAAACGAGGGGTTCAGTCCTGACGAGCTTTTTCGAAGCTGCGTGATCGGAGGGTGTTTCTGGCGCTGGCCGAGCAACTTGGTGGACGCCGTGTCGGCGTGCTCCTCCGTGCCGCAGCCGCGGCCCGCCCGTCTGGGTGGGACTCGTCCTGGAAGTGGGGGGCGGGCGGGCCGTGTAACAACTGCACAGCAATCGCAACCGTTCACCGCGCTGGGTGCATGAGCGGCGGCCCGTCACGGGACCTCGGGTTCCAAGCTTTGGTCTGTGGCGGGCCGCCTTCGCCCCCGGCGTCGCATGAAAGGGCTATCTTCCATGCTCACAAACCAGGGGCGAGAACCAGTCTACGTTCCGGAAGTGCTGCCGCCGCGCGTCGCGCTGGTCGGCGAGCATCGAGCCGGGCTCCGGACGCACGGCGAGTGGTATCGCTCGCTGTTGGGGTTGGGGCCGCAGCGGTGCGCTGCGGACGACCGGCCGTGGGGCTCCCATGGATGCGCTGACCGTGAGATGCATTTTTGGGGGTACCTCCAGCATTCGGTGCCGTCCGAACGCGCCGATGACCTCGCCGACCGCGCCGAGTTGTTCACCGGTGACGAGGCCCGCATGATCGCGGCGCTCGATGCCCAAGTGCTGGCGCCTCCAAGCCCGAGCTCGGTGCCGGGGTCGGTCGGGCAGGAGTTGGAGTTGGCGGCGCCGCTGCGCGGCGTGGTGCCCTCGATCCCGCGCCCGCGTCCCTTTCCGGACGCGTCGGGCTGCGCAGTATCGGTGGGTGCGTGATGGCCCGCAGGCGACGCGCCCGGTGCGCCCAGGGTTTCTCGCGCACCTACGGGGCGGCGTATCTGCGGTGGACCGGCCTGGAGAGCGCGACCGTTGAGCCGGTGTCGGCCTCGTCGGTGCATCTGCTCAACTGCACCGGGATCACCGACGAGGGCGCGAGCGTGCGGCTGGGGACGATCCTGGTCGGTTTCGACTTGACCCCGACGCTGATCGTGGGCGATGCGGACGACCGGTACTTCACCCCGCAGACCGCGCGCGTGTTCCTGGATGCGGTCCGGGAGTCACTGGTGCGGTCCGGGGGGATCTGGTGAGCGCGGCGACCGGCGGGAACGGGCGCTCCGAGCCACCGGTGCTGCGCGAGTTCGTGCTTTCGGGCGGGCGGCACTTCGTGATCCGGGAATCCGCGCCCGGGGTGTTCAGGGTCGATCAGACCCTGCCCGAGGCGGACCGGGCCGAGGGCGTCGCGACGGCGTCCGGGCTCGGCACGAAAGCGCCCTCGTTCCGGTTCCCGGAGGGCTGGAGCGTGAAAGAGGCGGCGTATGCGCGCCAGGTGATCGGTGCTGCCGCGGGGGCAGCGTCATGACCTGGGAAGCGCTCGACGCCGCGAACCCGGGGCCGAGTCAGCCACAGGGGCCAGCGGGCGACCTCGTAGGGAGTTTCCACGAATCGCATCTGGAGTTTCGCCTCTACCGGTGTCCCGGCACCAAGGACGGGGCGGGGCGGTACCGGGTGGATCTGTTCGACTCCGTCCACACCTACCCCATCACGAGCTTCACGCATCCTGCAGTGTCGCCGCCGGTCTGGCAGGGCGACTGGTGCGAGGAGGCCCTGCACGGTGTCGCAGTGATCGACCGGGCCCGGCGCCTGATCGACGCTGCCGGGAGTGAAGCGGAGCCCGATCATGCCGGGCGTTGAGCGCCGTCCCGAAGGGGCTCGCCGGGGGCGTCTGATCGCGGGTCCGCTCCCGGTGCGGATCGGCGATCTGCATCTGGAGCTGTCGCAGTGCCGTCCGCGGGTGGTGGAGGTGCGAACGGCCGCCGAGGGCGAGCTGTGGGTGGCGAACCTGTTCCGGTTCGATCGCGCCGACGGCCCGCTGATAGCGGTGAACGCCCGGTTCCGGCACGTGCTGGGGCTCGACGACGGCGATCGGGTCGGCAAGGCGGGACGCGAGCGACTGCGCGAGGCGTCCCGGCGGGTGCTCGCCCGGGAGGTCGCTCGCTTCGCGTTCACCGGGGCCGGCGCCCAGTCGGGGTATGCGGGGTCGGAGTACACCGTGTTCCGCGAGGCGGGCCGCCCGTTCCGGTACACCGTGGTCCTCGACAGCCCGAGGGGATTGGTGTTGGTCTGCGCCTTCACCGGGGACCCGCTCGCCGCACCCGTCTGGTTCGCGCCCGCGCTCGCCTCGCCCGCCCTCGAATTCGAGGCCCGGGAAGCGGTCGCACTCCTGGGTACGTTCCGCCGCGACGAGGTCGTCTTCGATGTGCGCCGCGAGCGGTTCGGCGTCGTCAACGTCCGCGCCTACCGGGGTGCGGCGTCCCCGGTGCTGGTGTGCCGCTTCTACGGTCCGCACTCGCCACCGGACTGGTGCGGGGGCCTGGAGCTGTCCTCGTGGCGGCCCTGGATCGCCGACCGGGCCCGAGAGCGCATCACCTGGGACTGAGGCCCCGGGCGCGGCGGGAGGGGGAGGAGGAATCGCCGCCTCCAGGCGTTTCCCGACCCCGCCGCGCCCCGGTCGTCTCGTCCGCCATGTCCAACACTTCCCGATCGGAGCAACACCATGAACACCCTGTCCCCATCGTCACCGCCATCCTCGCCACCGCCCGCGCCGCCGGGCTCGCCAGCGGGGAGCGTCCTGGCGGTTGCCGCCGGGATCGCGGGCGCGGCAGCAGCCGGTCTGCTCGCGGCTGCGGTCGTCGCCACCGTCCAGACCCGCGCCGCCACCCGGGGCGCGGTCTTGCGCTGCTTCGGGCTCCTGGAGGTCCCGGGGGGCCGGTTCCGGCCCGGGACCGTCGCCATCATCGGGCCCGAGCTGCGCTGGTACCCGATCGGGCTGATCCCGCTGCCGCCGTTGACCATGCACCAGGCCGTGACCCAGGTGAGGGGGCAGCGCCCGCTCGCAGGGACGGCCGAGGCGGTCGAGCTGCGAATTGACGCCCCGGAAGGGCTCCACCGGCTCGTGCTCCCCGCGTCGGGGGCCGCGGCCGTAACCGCCTGGTGCGAAGGGAACGGCCATGGTTGAGCACCTTCTCGCCGGGGCCGTGCTCCCGGTTCCTGAACCGTGGCGGCGCTTGCTGGCTGAGGTCCGCTCGGGCCTGGGCGACCCGCTCGGATCGCTCGTCCCCCCGCACGTCACCGTGCTCCCCGCGACGCGGATCCGCCCGGCCGAGCTGCCGGGGCTGGTCCGCCACGCGAGGGCCGTCGCCGCAACCCGTGGACCGATCACGATCGCCCTCGACGGCAACGGCATCACGGTCTTCCCCGACACCGATGTCGTCTACGCCCCACTGGCCGAAGGCGCGGAGGACTGCGCGGCACTCGCGGCGGCACTGGGCGCAGGCCCGGTCCGTCCCGAGGCGGCGCACCCGTACACCGCGCACCTCACCCTCGCCCAGCACCAGGGCATGGAGGCGCTCGCGCGGGCGCGCGCCGTCCTGGGCGGGTTCAGCGCCCGGTTCGCGCTGCCGCACCTGGTGGTGGCGACCTCGACCGGATCGCTGGCCGAGTGGTCGACCGCGGCCCGCATCGCTTTCCCCGCCGCCCGCAGCGGCCGCGCGGCAGAGGCCGAGCCCGTCGAGGGGACCTTCCAGTCGCAGGAGCCGACCGAGGCCAGGGCCGCCTAATGGGAGAGCACGAGGAACCCGAGCCGCCGGAGGCGATCTACCTCGGGGACGTCCAGCGAGGGCCCGCGGTCTTCACCGTGCTGGAGCCGCCCGGCGACGCCAGTGCAGGCCGGTACCTGGTCGAGTGCGACGACGGCGCAGGGCCGGGCCTGGTCTGCCGCCTCACCGCCGACCCTGGAGCCCCGCCCGATTGGAGCGACACCTGGCGCCGGGACCCATGGCGCGACTGGATCGAGGCCCACGCCCGCGACCTCATCGCCGACCGCGAGCCGCCGCCCGGTACCTGAGACCCCGGTTCCGGCGGCACGCCGTCCCGAACTTCCCGACCGCCGCTGCGCCCCGCCAGCACCCAGACGCAACCACAGAGGACCTTCCCGCCACCGATATGCAGTAAGGATGCGACCGACCGATGAGAACTGTCTACGCCACCGATGCGCCGCCGACCGGGGTGGTGCCCTTGGGAGGGACCCGGCGCAACGGCCGGAGCCTCGACTTCCGGCACGATGCCGACCACTCCGAGGGCATCCGGTTCCTCGTGTCGCTCCTGGACGGCACCGAGCTCGGCACCATCATCGTCCACGAGCACCGCGAAGCTGAACTCGACTGGGCCGAGGCCGCGGGCGGCATCGGCATCACTAGCGGCAACCTCACCGAGAAGGGCCTGCTGCGTCTGATGACCGCGCTCGCCGCCTCGATCACCACCGGTGCCGCCGTGCCCGCGGAGTTCAACTTCAAGAAAGCGGACGACTGCCCGTACGCGTTCGCCGTCAACGCACTGGGGATGACATGCGTGAGCTGAGGACCACGACCCGCGCTGCGGCGAGCCAGGAAGTGTTCGCACCCGAAGGCGACGTCGATGTGCCGCTGGGCGAGTTCGCCTACGGGAACTTGATGGAGTTCTTCGTCCTCGGCGACGACCAGGCCCGTCCGAACGTGGTCGACCTCTACGGGATCGTCGCCGACGAACCGGTGCACGTGCTGCACCTCGACGACGTCCTCCTGCTCGGCACCGGGGTCCCGCTGTACATGCGGTGGATGGGCGAAGGCGGGGTGGAATCGGGCACGGCGATCTCGAATCACCTCTACGGCGAGACGATCCGCGTCCTCCACCGAGCCCGGACCCGCCGCCCCGCCCCCCGCACCCCGGCCGAGCCGGTCCAGGTCCTGCCAGCACCTGCCGGTGCCGACGCGTGGGGCCGGTCATGACCGGGGACGCGCCGCCAGGCGCCTACACCGAGGTGATGGCGGCCCTGGTCATCCGCCAGCAGCCGCTTGAGGACACGATCACCGAGGCGCGAGCGCTCCAGGAGGTACCGGCGCGCACGTGTCCGGCGGTCCTGCTGACCCGTTCGCACCTGCTGGCGGCCCTCGACGACTGCGGGGCCGGCGGATGCAGCGAGACGGAGCTGCGGGTGTGGGCACAGGCGCTGCGCCTGCTCGATGTCCGCTGGTCGCAGCCGGACCGCCTTCGGGTGTTCGCGCTCGATCCGGGCGACCGCGATCCGGTCGCGCACGTCGTCTACACGCTCGCGGCCGAACGGCACCATCCTTACCCGGCCGGGATGCTCGACGACCTCGGGCACCTGCTGCGCGTCCTGCCCCGCGGCAGCGCCCGCATCGACTGGGACCGCCACCTCGAACGCGCGCAGGGCACGACGCGCAGACGCAGGCGACTCTTCGGACTCACCGCAGGACTGGGCCTGCCCGCGCTCGCCCTTGCCCTACCGCTCGCTCCCGCCATCACCGCCGTCCTCCGGGCCCAGCCCTACGTGACCACAGTGGCCGACGCATTCGCATGGCTGCCATGACCCCCGCGGCCACCGAACCGCACGATCGGAGCTCCAGTTGAACGAACAGCACTACGACGCCTGGCCCATCGGCATGCGGACCTTCAGCCGTCTGAGCGTGACCGTCAAAGGCAGGCCCGTGACGGTCGCGGCCTCGGCCAGCGGCGAGGGTGCCGGAGACGAGCTCGTCGTGCTCTTGCACGGCCTCGGCTGCACCCGGGAGTCCTGGGACGCGGTCGTCCCCGCCGTTGACCATCGCCGCCGGTGGCTGGCGATCGACCTGCCCGGCCACGGCCAGTCCGCGCCGCTGCCGCCTCGCCAGGCCGACGCCATCGGCTTCCACGCCGCCGTCGTGGTCGAGCTGGTGCGTCAACTCGCCCCGGACCGGGTGCATCTGGTGTCGCACTCGATGGGTACCGCCGTCGCGCTCGCTGCCGCGCCCGATCTGCCGGGGGGCGCGTTCATCACCGTCGAGGGCAACCTCGTCGCCCGCGATTGCGGCCTGATCTCCCGCCGGATCGCCACCCAGTCCAGGGGAACGTTCATCCGGTCCGGGTTCGCGAGGATGCGGGACGACCTCATCGCCTCGCCCGATGCCGATGCGCGGTTCTGGGGGTCGACGTGGTTCGCGTGCGCCGACCCCGCGTCGATTTGGGCGAGCGCCGCTTCGCTTGTGGCGTGGTGCGACTCCGGGGCCCTCGCCGAGCGCTGGAGCCGCCTAACCGACCGCACCTATATCTGGGGCGAGCACACCGGGCCTCCCGGCCACCTCGGGCACCTGCTCGACGGGGTTCGCGTCGAGCAGATCGCGGGTGTCGGGCACTTCGCCATGATCGGCAACCCGATCGGACTCCAACAAGCAGTTATGCGGGCCATGGCCCCGGACGGACAGGCGAGCACATGAGCAACGACACCCGGCCCGAGCACGAGGACTTCGAGATCACCTTCGCAGCCGAAGTGCCCCCTGCACTCCCCGCCGCCGTTCAAAGCCCCCAGGGCGGCGGGCCCCTTAGACGAACGTGAGGCTTCCTTTCGGCCCGCGTTCCGGGGCAGCCGCGCCAACTCAGTTCACCAGGTCGCCATCGATGTCGAGCTGGCGGAATGTTCTCACCCGGTGCGGCTGCCCTCCATAAAGAGTCGGTCCGCCGACTTCGCTACTGACCAACATCACGGAAGGAGAAGAAGGCATGTCACTGAGGAACTTTCCAGCTCGTAGGCCGGATCTGCACCGACGCTGTCGTCGCAGCTCCGATGACGTCCCCTCGAAGCCCTATGGGCTTTGGGGTCTAGCGAATGAGGGCGAGGCGGGTTTGGAGGCGTGCGGAGTCGACGTCGAGGTCTTCGATCTCGCTGATGACTTCAGTGGCGGCGTCGCGGTTCCCGGATTGGGTGTAGGACTCGGCGAGCCAGGTGAGGTAGAGGGCACGTTCGCGCTTGTGGTCGGCGGGGTAGCGGTCAATGGCCGGGCGCAGCAGCGCGGCGGCGCGGCCGGGGTCGCCGAGTCGGAGGTGGCAGCGGGCCGCCATGACGTCGCTTTCGTTGCGGTCGAGCCAGTACACCCAGTCCGGTTCGGGCTCGGTCCCGACCAGGACGTAGGTGTCGTCCACGTCGTGGAGGGCTGCGCGGGCGAGGTCGGCGTTGCCGGTGTTGGCGGCGGCCCAGGCGATGCGTTCGGTGAGCAGGATGCGCCCGAGCGGCGACAGGGTGTCGCGTCCGCCGTGGAGGGCGGCGCGGGCCAGCAGCAGCGCATCCTGGCCGCGGCTCGTGCGCTGGTAGGCGTTGCAGGACAGGAGCTGCGCGACGAGCGCGCTGTCACCGGCGGTGCGGGCGGCGGCGGCCCCGGTGGCGTAGAACTCCTCGCCGCGCCTGATGCGGCCCAGGTCGATTGCCATCCATCCGACGAGCTGGTACAGCTCGGCGAGCATGCCGTGGAGGCGACGCCCAGTGGTGTCGTTGTAGGAGTGGTGGGACAGGACGGTCTCGACGCGGTCGATCTCGCCGACGACTTCGGGGAGCAGGCGGCGGGCCGCCACGGTGTCGTCGGCGCGGCGGAATCGGATGATCCGGTCGGCGACGTGGTCGATCAAGGCGGTGCCGACGTGGCGGGTGCGTCCGGGTGCGGCGGTGAGGGAGTGGAGCGGCCCGGTCGGGTCGAGAATCCACTCCAGGGCGTCGCGGACGGCATCAGGTCCGGGCTCGGAGTCCATAGGCGTCGGATCATATCCCGCAAACGGCACCATGGCACGGTCCAGCGCGGCGGCATCCGTGTCGAGCAGCCCGGTCAGCTCGGTCGGGGAGAGGTCGAGGGTCAACGCGAGCAGGCGGCGCTGGCGCGGCTGCGGCTCGGTCTCCCCGGACTCCCATCGCCGCACGGTCGAGGTGTTGACGCCGCAGGCATCGGCGAGCTGTTCCTGGCTGAGCCCGATTTCTCTGCGGCGCTGCTGCAAGCGCCTGCGTCGTCGCGTCATGGCGGTGTCCCCGGGGTGCAGATGATCTTCCAGTTTATCCCGGTCTTTGCCCGAGCGTGCGCCCTGACCGCTCGGTGGGGGCGATGCGCGGGAAATGCGCGGTTTCCGCGCGGAGAGCGCGCGGGCGATGCGCTCGCCTCCGCTCCCGCGCTCCCCCTTAATAAAAGAGAGCGGTCCGGCGTCCCCCGGGGGCCTCGATCCGGCATGCATGATCCCAGAACATCCGATGTCCACCAGCAACAGGAGGAACTGTGACCACCGAACCCACGATGACCGATGAGGACGCCACGGCCCAGCGGCTGCGAAGCCAGCTCGCCGAGGTGGTCGTCAAGAGCCGTGCCGACGTGGGCCGGTCGGTCGACGAGGCGATCCTCGACGCGGTACGCACGGTCCCGCGCCATGCCTTCACTCCCGGCCTGACCCTTGAGGAGGCGTACGCCAACACCTCGCCGATCATGCAGCGCGATGCGCACGGCGTGTCGATCAGCTCGGTGTCGGCGCCCTGGCTCCAGGCGGCGATGCTTCAGCAGGCGCAGCTGCGCCCGGGTATGCGGGTGCTTGAGATCGGCAGCGGCGGCTACAACGCGGCCCTGATCGCCGAGCTCGTCGGCCCCGCCGGGACCGTCGTCACCCTCGACATCGACGCCGAAGTCATCGCACGTGCCGAACAGGGCTTGGCTGCCGCCGGATACGGCGACAAGGTCACTGTCGTGCAAGGCGACGGCGAGTTCGGTGCCGCGGAGCACGGGCCGTTCGACCGGATCCTGGTCACCGTCGGCGCTCCGGACATCCCCCCGGCGTGGGTCGACCAGCTCACCGAGGATGGCCGCTTGATCGTCCCTTTGCGCATCCGCGGCCTGGAGCGGTCCTTCGTGTTCGAGCGCGACGGCAGCCGACTGGTGTCCACGGACATCGAGCTGTGCGGGTTCGTCCCGATGCAGGGCGCCGGGGCGAACCGGCTCCGGCAGGTCGCCCTGTACCAAGAGGACATCGCGCTGGGGGTCGACGACCGCCAACCGGTCGACGTCCCCGCGCTGCGCCGAGCGCTGGAGCAGCCGCGCTGCGAGGCATGGTCAGGCGTCCAGGTCGGGGGCATGGAGGCGTGGGACGACCTCGACCTGTGGCTGGCGACCGTCGCCCCGACCTTCGGGTACCTCACCGCCACCGACGCCGGCCTGGACTCGGGACTGATCACGCTCGCGATCCGCTGGGGCATGGCCGCGATCTGGGACCGCGACTCCCTCGCCTACCTCACCTTGCGCCCGGTCAATGAGGACCGCACGGTCTTCGAGTTCGGTGCGTTCGGCCACGGCCCGGGCGCCCGCGAACTCGCCGACCGCATCGTGCAGCACACCCGAAGCTGGGACCGCGACCAGCGCCGCGAGACCGGCCCGCACGTCCAGGTCCACCCCAAGACCGCGCTCGACGGCGACTTGCCGCCGGGCCTGGTCTGCGAGAAGCGGCACAGCCGCGTCACCGTCTCCTGGCCCCCGACTCCCGGTCGCACGAGCCAGGTGTAGTAACCGCAACCGACAACAAGGAAGTGACATGAGCACCCAGACACAACCGCCCAAGATCGAGACCGAGGACGACGCGTTCGAACTCGACATCCAGTTCATCGAGTCCGGCGACCTCCAGACCATCCTCTACGACACCGGCGACAACTGCGGGGGGACCTGCGAGACCGCCTGCACGAGCTGCGCCTAGCTCCACCAGCCGGTGCCGACCCGCGCGGTCGGCACCGGCCTTCCCCCAGCCCGCACAGCACCGTTTGAGGAGCATAATGTTCCGCGCGCTCGACGCCACCTTCCTCCGCGCCACCGCCCGCGCGGGCACTTCACCGCTCCCGCCGCTGCCCGCGCCCGACCAGTCCGACGACAATGCCGCCCAAGCCCATCGCGAATGGATCCGGCTCGCCTGGGGCGAGGCAGGGTTCGCCGCTGCGGTCGAGACCGCCTCCCCGGCACTCGCTACCCGGATCGAGGCGATCCTGGCCGGTACGGTTGCCGATGCCGATCAGATCCGGCGGGCCGCCTTCGCGATCCTGCGCTACGACTTGCGCTTCGACTCGCGCGCGACCCCGTTCGGCCTGTTCGCAGGCATCGCCCCGGTCCACTTCACCGATACCCCGAAGGTGGTGACCGGATCGCAGCATCGCGCCCTCGCACGACCTGACGCGCAGCACCTGCACCGGTTGCTCGCCGCGATCCCGCACGACCGGCTCCGCAATGCGACGGTCCTGTT
Organism: Glycomyces sp. MUSA5-2; assembly: GCF_037034145.1. NCBI lineage: Bacteria > Bacillati > Actinomycetota > Actinomycetes > Glycomycetales > Glycomycetaceae > Glycomyces > Glycomyces sp. MUSA5-2. The sequence goes on along the minus strand of NZ_JBAGKG010000002.1, from coordinate 100,255 downwards.
CAACAACCTCACCGCGATCCAGGGCGAGCGCCTGGTCGTCCTGCACCAGGCCGACCGCACCGCCTCCGCTCGGCCGGTCGCGCTCCTGCGGCACACTCGGGCCACCGCGGCGGTGCAACGGCTCGCCGCCGTCCCGCTGGGCTACACCGATCTCACCGCGAAGCTCGCCGCCGAGTTTCCGTCCACCGCAGCGCCGACGATCGAGCAGATGCTGCGGACCCTGGTCGACCACGGGGTGCTCCTGACGCGGCTGCATCCGCCGATGAGCGAACCTGACCCGCTCGCAGCCGCCGCCGACGCCTTGACCGGGCTCGGTGATGCAGCCCTGCAACCGGTCCTGCGTGACGGGCAGCGAGCCCTGCACGCCGTGGCCGCGGCCCGCGATGACGGCGAACGGCGCGCCGCGCTCCGCGGGGCCGCCCGCGTCCTCGGCGTCGACGGCGACCGCCCGGCCCTGGCGGTCGACCTCGCGGTCGACTTGGACGTCGCGCTGCCACCGGTCGTGGCCGCCGAAGCCGAGCGCGCGGCGAGCGCACTGCTGCGCCTCACACCCTTGCCGCACGGGTTCCGGGCATGGGTGGACTACCACCACCAGTTCCTCGACCGGTACGGGCTCGGCGCCGTGGTGCCGGTGAAGGAACTCATCAACCCGGTTGCAGGACTGGGATTTCCGGCGGGCTTTCGCGACTCGCTGTTCCCGCGGAGAGAGCCATCGCTGACCGACCGGGACCGGACGCTCATCGCGCTCGCGCACGAGGCGGTCGGCACCGACCGCGAACTCGACCTGGCCCACGGGAGAATCGACCAGATCGCCGCCGAAGCGGTCGTTGCACCACCGCACGTCGGCATCACCTTCCACCTGCGCGCCACCGGCCTCGACGCGGTGACGGCCGGACGGTTCACGCTCGGCGTCGACGGCGCCGGCCGCGCGGTCGGCACCACCGCGGGCCGCTTCCTGCACCTGCTCGATGAAGCCGACTTCGACTGCGTCCGGCAGGTCTGGGAGCACCTGCCGACCAGCATCGCGGGCGCCAAACGCGTGCAGGTCTCAGCGCCGCCCTTGTTCACCTCGGCCGTGAACGTCGCCCGCGTCCCCCAGGTCCTCGGCGAGTTCCTCGCCCTCGGCGAATACCCGCCACCCGGAACCGTCCCAGTCAAGCTGGATGACCTGGGCGTGAGCGCCGACACCGAGCGCCTATTCCTCATCGACCGCACCGACGGCTCGATCGTCGAGCCGATGGTGCCCAATGCCGTCGAGCCGACCACCCGGATGCACCCCGTCCAACGCTTCCTCGCCGAACTGCCGCGCGCCCGCGCCTCGGTCTACACGACGTTCGACTGGGGGGCCGCCAGCGCCCTGCCCGCCCTGCCACGGGTCCGGCTGGGACGCAGCATCCTCACCCCCGCGCGGTGGAGGATCCGCGCCGCACAGCTCCCCGCCCGGCACCGCGCTTGGCCTGAGTGGGCGGCAGCATGGCAGCAACTCCGCGACGAACTCGCGATCCCCGCCCGGGTGTACCTGGGTGAGGGGGACCTGCGCCTGCGCATCGACACCACCGACCCCGCGCACCTGGCGCTCTTGCGCCGCGACCTCGACCGGCACCGGACGATCCTCGTACGCGAGGCCCCCGGCCGCGACGACTTCGCCTGGATCGACGGGCGAACCCACGAGATCACCCTCCCGCTCGCCGCCACTGCCCCACCCGCCACCCAGCGCACCGTCCCGCTCCTGCCGGTGCAGGTCACCACGGTCGACAGCGAGCACCCACCCGGGACGGGCGCTTGGCTCTACGCCAAGCTCCACACCCACCCTGGCCGGATGGACGGACTCCTGACCGACCACATTGCCCCCTTCGCTCGAGCGATCGGGCTCGACTGGTGGTTCATCCGCTACCTCGACCCCCGCCCACACCTGCGCGTCCGTCTTCGCCTCACTGCCGCCACCGGATACGGGGCCGCCGCCGAGCGCCTCGGATCGTGGGCAACGGAAATGCGACAGCGCGGGCTGATCGCCGGACTCCAGCTCGACACCTATACACCCGAGTCGGGCCGGTTCGGCCACGGTCCCGCCATGGCCGCCGCCGAAGGCGTCTTCACCGCCGACTCGCTCGCCGCCCTCGCCCAGATCCGCCACGCCGCCACCGCCCCCGACCTCGCGCGACCGCTCCACGCGGCCAGCCTCATCGACTTGACGATCGCGTTCACCGGATCGGTCGACGCCGCCATGGCATGGCTGACCAGGCACGTCGACCGCACCGGCCCACCCTTGGACCGCACCGCCGCCCGCATCCTCACCGGACTCCTCGCCCCCCACGCCGCGGACCGTGAACTGCTGGCCGCATCACCAACCGGGGCCGCGATCCTCGACGCCTGGACTCAACGCACGAAGGCCGCAGCCCGGTACCGCGCCGCGCTCGACGCCGACGGTCACCCGACCGACGCGGTGCTGTCCGCCCTACTGCACCTGCACCACATCCGCGCCGCGGGCATCGACCCCGCCGCCGAGCAGGCCGCCCTCAAACTCGCCCGCACCGCCGCACTCGCCCGCCATTCCCGAAGGAGCCGATCATGAACCGCACCATCACCACCGCAGCCGCCGACCCGATCGCGGCTCGCCTGGCCGAGCCCGATGCGACCGGTTTCCGCCCCGGTATCGCGTCGCAGTCGCTGGGCGCCGGACTCCTCGGCGGCGTCCTGCTGCACTTCGAGCGCGCCCGCCTCGGCCTCACCGACCCCGACACCGCCCGGGCCTGGCTGCGCGCCGTCGCCTACCCGCATGTCAACGCCGCCACCGCCACCAACCTGTTCAACGGGGCCCCGGCCATCGCGTTCGTCCTCCACACCACCGACGCCCCGCCCCGCTACGACCATCTGCGCATCCGACTCCACGACCAAGTCCGCGCCATCATCACCGCGCGGCTCACGCAAGCCCGCGACCGCATCAAGCAGCAGCAGGCCACCGGCTTCGCCGAATACAGCCAGCTCTCCGGCCTGTCCGGCCTCGCCACCTACCTGCTCGCCACCGAGCCCCACAGCGACCTGACCGGCGACGTCCTCACCTACCTCGTCGCCCTCACCAAGCCGATCCGTATCGACGGCACCTGGCTCCCCGGCTGGTGGTCCGAGCACGACCCCTACCTGAAGCGCTCGCCCGACTTCCCCGGCGGGCACCTCAACCTCGGTGCCGCACACGGCATCCCCGGGCCGCTGGCCGCACTCGCCCTGGCCTACAACGCGAACCTGCGCGTCCCCGGCCAGCGCGACGCGATCGAGTCCGTCTGCCGCTACTACGACACCTGGCAGCACGAGGAGGGATGGTGGCCCCAATGGCTCACCCGCGCAGACCTCGACCGGGGCCGCGCCTCCCAACCGGGGCCGGGCCGCCCGAGCTGGTGCTACGGCACCCCCGGCATCGCCCGCGCCCTCCAACTCGCCGCTATCGCCCTCGACGACCCCGCCCGCCAGCGAGCCGCCGAGCACGCCCTCACCCGCTGCCTCACCGACCACACCCAGACCCAGCGACTCACCGAAGGCGGACTGTGCCACGGCACCGCCGGGCTCTACCGCATCACCCAGCGCGCCGCCGAAGACGCACTCGACAACCGACTCAGCGCGGCGCTCGCCGACCTAGAACCCCGCCTCGCCGCCGCCCCGGTGCGCGAGGCCGGACTCCTCGACGGCGACGCCGGCCTCGCCCTCACCCTCCACGCCACCGGCCCCCGGATCGCCGACGCGAGCACTTGGGACGCCGCACTCGCCCTGACCGCACCGAAAGCGCTCCGCTGATGCACCACCAGCCCCCGGCCTCCACCTGGCTCCAGACCAATGTGCGCCTGACCGACCCCACACGCGCCGAACGCTACCTGGCCCACCTGCTGTGGCCCGCGATCTGGTCGGCCCTGGAAGACGGCATCCTCGGCGGCTGGTTCTTCGTCCGCAAGTCGCCCTGTTGGCGCGTGCGCTACCGCCCCGCCCGCGGCATCGAACCCGAGCAGGCGCGCGACTTCATCACCGCCACCCTCACCGGCCCCCGCTCCCGCCCCCACCTCGCCGAGATCACTCACCAGGTCTACGAACCCGAGGCCGCGGCCTTCGGCGGAACCCAAGCCATGGACGTAGCCCACCGGCTGTTCAACCACGACTCCGGCTTCGTCAGCGACTACCTCGGCCACCTCCACCACAACGGCGGCCCCAACCGGCGCCGCGAACTCTCACTCCTGCTGTGCACCGCCATGACCCGCGCCGCCGGGCAGGAATGGTACGAGCACGGCGACATCTGGGCCCGCCTGGCCGCTATCCGCGGCGCCGACCCGCACCTGCCCGCTGACGCCGACCCGGCCGCCGACGCGGCCTGGCACCTCCTCACCGCCGACCCCGACACGACTGCCGCAGGACTCCCCGGCCCACTCGCCGCCAACGCCGCGGGCATTCTCACCGAGTACCGCACCGCCGGTATCGCCCTGCGGACCCTGGCCGACCGAGGCCACCTCGAACGCGGACTCCGCGACGTCCTCGCCCACCACATCCTCTTCGCCTGGAACCGCATCGGCGTCACCATCACCGATCAAAGGGCCCTCGCCCGCGCCGCCCGCGATGCCGTCTTCACCAGCCCCCGCACCCACCCGCAAGCCCGGCGCACCCGATCCGAAGGGAACCGAACCGATGCCTGAACTTCCCGACGCACTCGCCCGATGGTTCCCGCTCGTCCCCAGAGCCCGACCGATCTGCGCCCCACTTGAAGCGCGCCTCGACGCCGTCACCGCCATGGCCGACCGTGCACGCTCCGCGACCGAAGCCGCCGCCGCCCTCAACCTGACCGCGCTCGTCGCCTCCGATATCGGCGCACACGACCTCGCCCGCGACATGTGCTGGAGGCAGTTTTCTGTCCTCGCCGAGCACACACCGCTCGGTGCCGAGCATGCCGCACTCGCCATGGAGCCGATCATCAACCTCGCCAGGCTCGCCACCCGCCAAGACGACGGCGACCGCGCCCACCGCCTCCTCGACCAGGCCCTGACAGCGGCACATGAACCGGCCCGCATCGCGATCGACGGGCGAGCAGTCGACTTCACGACCCTCGCAGCCGATGCCGCTGGATGCCACGCGATGAAGGAGAAGCTGTGGATCGCGTTCCTGTCCGACGGCGCCCGAGCGCTGACGCGCGCAGGACGCTGGGCCGAGGCACAACAAGCTGCTGAACGCCGCAACGGCATCGGAATCCGCCTCCTCGACGGCCGCCAGACCGCCATCATCGCCAGCCTCGCCGCTGGGAAACGAGAAGACACGGAAGCGCTCTTGGCCGACACCGAAGTGATCGACCCTTGGGAGCGGGCGCTCCTCACCTACTTGGAGCTGTGCGCCTCCCCTGCGAGCGACCTGGATATCGAGGCCAGATACGAGCGTTTGATCGACCAGATCACTGCCCTGGAACTGCCGATCGAGCAGCAGCTGTTCCAGATCCGACTGGGCGTGAGCGCCCTGGAGGTCGCGGCTTCCGACCACCGCGATGCAGCAAAGCTGGCGACCACGCTCGCACAGACCGCTTTGCGCACCGCGGATGCCTACGCCGCTCGGGACCTCCTTGCAAGCGACGCCTTCCGGGTGGCGGTGGACCCGGCAACCGCGGCGCACCTCACGACCACGATGCTGCGATCCGGTCTGGAGCCAGGGACTGACCCGTCACCGCCTCGAACCGGGAACCATGACTCCGACGGGCCCCGACTCACCGGCAGATTGCGGGCGATTATGGACGATGCCGTCACATCGCTGGCCCGAACCCTCGTGCTCGGATGAAGGCGATCGGCACACTCATGGTTCAGGCGCGCCAGCACCGAAGTGAACTTCGGAGGAAGCTGACGGACAGGCGGTCCGATTTTCTGTTGCGCCGCTGTGGATATGCTAGAAGGCGTGTCTGGACACGCTGTGGTCGGCGTGCCTGCGGCACCAGGTCCCTGATCCGTAGGTAGTGGAGCCGCTCGTGGCAGCAAAGAGCACACGCTTCGTGGATCGTATCGCCGCCCATCACCGGCAGGTGACATGGGGACTACTCCTTGCGGGACTCGTGCTAGCAGCGCTTGCCGTTTACGTCCAGTCCTGGCTGGACGGCGGGCTGACCCTCGTGTCAGCCATCGGGTTTCTGCTGGGGTTTCGCCTGTGGGTCGGGACGCGCCCTGGTGGTGTGCCGGACCGGCACCGGCCGCCGAGGAGGCAGGGCTCTGGGGCCCTGACCTCCCGAATCAAAGCGGTGCGCGCCAGGCGCTGGCGGCGCGAAGTCGGCTCCGTGTTGACCAGAAGCGATCTGTCCCTTGCAGCGAAGCTGGAATTGGTGGACTTGCTGTGCGAGCGCCGTGATGCCGCCGCTGCCGCCGACATGCTGTACTGGGCCCGAGACCCCCGAGTTCCCGCTGAAGCCCGCCTCGACATCGCCGTCCTCGCCGCACGCGCCAACCTTCAAGAAGGGGTCGACCTCCTCCGCCAGTTCGCTGGGGACGCCCGCCACGTGCCCGCCAACGTCCGCTTCGACGCAGCCGAGGCCCTACTGTGGTACGACGAAGTCACTGCCGACCTGAACCTGGAATCGCTTGGCAGGTCTACCGACGTCCCCGACACGCTCCGCGTTGAAGCCGCCGCAATCCTCAGCGAACGCGTGCGCCAAGGCACCACCAGCCTGGACCGCGTCGAGGTCATCTCCTTGCTGGTGGCGGACGCAAGCGTCGGTCCCTGGGCGCGCGTCGAGGCGTGCAAGATCCTACGGGCGCACGGCGTCAAGCGCTACCGGCCTGCATTGTGGCTGCTGGCGAACGACTCGCGTCTGCCCGCGCCCCAACGGCTCTGGTGCGGCGGGCGGCTCGCCGAGGTCGATCCTGACTCCGGTGCGGGTGCGTGGACCGCCCTCGTCCATGACCCGAAGCTGCCGATCTGGGCGCGCATCGAGGCTGCCGCCCGTCTGGGCGCCGTCGCTGAGGGCCAGGGAGCCTTGGCACTTCGGGCGCTGCTGGAGATACCTGATCTCGACGAGCGGGAGCGATTCGAGGTTGTCAGAAAACTGACACTTCTCGACTTACCGCAGGTCAACGGCCTGCGGCGGACAAACTGTGCGACACGGAGTGGGAATCACTGATTAGGGTTGAGCGCCAGCCGGGCGCTCGCGCCCGGTCGCACTGCGCAACAGAGGAATCCCCTTCCAGGACTGACGTCGGCCCCGTGCCGACCAGACACGAGAGACAGATCCCACTTCATGTTTACGGACGGCTCCGAGCATCGGAAGCCTCGATCCCGCAAAGCGCTGGCCCTCACGATCGCCGCTCCGGCACTGGCATCCGCCGGCCTGCCTCCGGCCGGGCTCGCGCAACTCATCGACCTCACCTGGATCACGCCAGCCTGCGGCATCGCCGCGAGCGGCGTATACCTGCTGGTCAATTGGCTCAAGCAGCGAGGGTACTCGGTGCGCCTCGTCGTGGAGCGGAAAGACGCCGAACGCACCATCGTCGACGTCAGCGCCGAATTCGAAATGATCCTCGGGGAGGACGAAGCACAAGACCAGAACCTCGCGAGGCTGCATGCCGCGCCCGACGGGACCGAGGACGCCGTCCTCACCCTCGTGCAACGACTGCTCCAAGTCCCTGAGACTGAATGGGCGGAAGCCGAAAGCGAGGTGTGGAGGTGGGCCGCCGACCGCAAGACCGCGCCGTTCCACCGGGTGGTCATCGCCACCGGCCTTGCACGACGGAACCAGTCCAAAGGGATCGACCTGCTGATGCTCATCGCCCGCGATTGGGCACTGGGGTCGGAGATCCGGCTGATGGCGGTGGATGAGCTGCGGCGCTGGGCGAGGAACATCGCCGCTTCCGAGTACGCCAATTTGTGCGCGGACGAGCGCATCAGACCGACCGATCGCATCCTCGCCGGTGCCCGGCTCGGCGCCATCGACGCCGACTCCGGTGCCACAGCACTGCTCGCGATCGTGCAGGACCCGAAGCTCGACTTCACCGACCGGTACGACGCCGCCATGCAGAGCGGCGACTTCTCCGCAAGCGCCTGCGAGCGCGCGCTGTGGGTGCTCGCGAACGACGGCACCCTGGCGATGAACGACCGCGTCACCGCCTCCGGGCGGCTCCACCAGCTCGGCGTTCCCGGCGCCCGGGAACTGCTGCAAAGCGGCGCCGCCAACCTCACTATCGATCCTCAAGCGCGAGAACGGTGCCGACGGTTCCTTGCCGAGACGAACGTGATCTAGGTCCCGAAATCAAATCGATCGGCGGTATCCCTCCTTGAGTACCGCCTACCTATATGACCGATCAGCGTCGTCTGCGATTCTGACGAACTTAGAGCGTGTCTCAGTTGGCAGGCAGTCGGCCTTGTGCTCTGACGCTTCCTGCTCAGCCTTCGGGGTAGAAGACGAACAGTCGGCAGCCCGTCAGCGACTGCGGGACATGGCTGGATCCGGCCGGGCAGTGGATGAACGAGCCGGGCGGGTAGTCGCGCACACCGTCGTTGAAGACGCCGGAGACCACGAACACCTCTTCGGGCCCTGGCTTGTGGACGTCGAGGTTCGGCCAGACCGCGCCGGGGGCGATGTCGATGACATGGCACGAACGGCCGCCCGCGCCCTCCCACATCTGGCGCAGGGTGATGCCGTCGGTGAACTTGCGGGCGGGCACTTCGTCGACGTGCGACCAGATCATGTCGGTCATGCTTCCTCCATATATCAGCGTTTCATGATATGAATTGCAATGTATCATGGATTCCTGATGGATTATCGCGACGTGGATGACCGGCTGTTCGACATCGGCCGCGCCCTGGGCTGCCGCCTCCGCCTGGCCGTGCTGCGCACCCTCGCCACGGGCGAAGCGTCCGTGGGCGAACTGGTCGAGCGCACCGGTGCCACGCAGTCGAACGTCTCCAACCACCTCGCGATCCTGCGCGACGCCGGCTTGGTGGCGGCCGACCGCGACGGACGCGTCATGCGGTACCGGCTGGCGTCGCCGAAAGTTCGCGACCTGGTGCGGGCACTTGACACAGCCGCAGGCGGCACCTGATCGGCTCTGGAGGTTCTTTGACTGTTGTCCAACCCGACCATGAGGCACTGCGAGCACACTACGAGCGTGAGTGGTCCGAGGGCGAGACCGCTTTCGCCGATGGGACGTTCCTGCCCGATCCCGTTCCCTGCGACGGAGTGCCACGCTTCGGGCTCAGTTTCGTCGTTCGCCTCGAAAGCCCATTCGCAGACCTAATCGCGGCCGAGTCCGACGCGATCGCGAAGCAGTGTCGCGGTAGCCACCTGAACTATGTCCAGCGGGACCTCCATATGACCGTGCGGAGCGTCGAGGGCTACCAGGACACGGTCCCGCAACACCAGATCGACCACTACCGCGGCCAGTTCAAACAAGCCGCTGAGGACCTTGGCCCAATCCAGGCTCGATTCCAAGGGCTCGGCGGCTCACGTGGCGGACTCTACATCCGCGGCTTCCCGAATGCGGCACTGCTGGAGCTGCGGCGTCGTCTGCGCGACGCCCGTATGCCGTTCGGCAACCTCGGCCCCGCAGGAGGCGACGGCGACCGGTACCGCGACAACGCCCACATCTCCCTCCTTGTCCCACGCGAACCCGTCCCCGAACCTGACGTCGCCGCCTACGTGGCCGCCCGTACCAACCTCGACTTCGGCTCCGTCACCTGCACCGAAGTCTCACTCGTTCGCTGGCGACCAGACCTCCACGCAGCCAACATCGAAGAGATCGAACGCATCAGCTGGTGATCTGGATAACCTGCGGCGCAACGGATCTGATACAGACGACCGGTAAAGGAGTTTCCAAGACGCCTTGTGCCCGATGGGTTGTGGGAGATAGTGGGGCCGCTGATCCCGGCTCCGCCGAATCGAGCACAGGGCGGTGGGATTCCCAGGGCTGATGACCGGCAGGTGTTCGCGGCGATCGTGTTCGTGTTGACCACCGGGTACGCTTGGCGGCACCTGCCGCCGGTTTTCGGCGTCTCGCACCAGACCGCGCATCGGCGCTTCGCCGAATGGTCCGAGGCCGCGCTCTGGGCGAAGCTCCACTGCGCGGTGCTCGACCGGCTCGGTGCCGCCGGCGAGATCGACTGGTCCCGCGCGATCGTCGACGGGGCGAGCCTGCGCGCTAAAAAGGGGGGATCGCTGACCGGCCCAAACCCGGTCGATCGCGGCAAGCCGGGCTCGAAGATCCATGTCCTGACCGACCGGAACGGACTGCCGCTGGCGCTCAGCGTCTCGGGCGCGAACCTGCATGACTCACAAGCGTTCGAGCCCCTGATCCAAGGCATCCCCAAGATCCGCTCCCGGCGCGGCCCGCGACGCCGCAGACCGGCGAAGCGCCACACTGACAAGGCCTATGACATCCCCGGCTGCCATCGCGCCCTGCACGAACGCGGCATCGGCGACCGCATCGCCCGCCGCGGCATCGAGTCCTCGACCCGGCAGGGCCGCCACCGCTGGGTCATCGAACGCACCATCGCCTGGCTCGGCGGCTACCGCCGACTCACCATCCGATACGAACGCCACGGCCACCTCTTCACCTCATTCCTCGCCCTCGCAGCTGCACTCACCTGCTACAAGAAACTCGCCAACTGAGACGCGCTCTTACCTAAGATGGATCTCATACACCGCTCGGTCGCGGCCGGGCCCCTTGTAGTCGGCCGTGACGTGCACGCCATGCTCTGTGTAGTCTCCGGGCACATTGACGAACCCGAGCCCGAGCCACGTCTGGTGAGCAACCGAGTTCTCCGGTTCCGAAGTCAGGTACATGCGGGTGCAGCCGCGCTTGCGCCCGGTCTCGGCGACCGCAGTGATCAGATCCTTCGCGATGCCGCGACCCCGATGCTCGGGATGCACCATGACGTCCTGGAGGTATAGATCGGTCGGGTCAACCTGGCTCTGGAAACCCAAGGCTGCTCCGATTACCTGCTCATTCTCGATGGCGACCAGGCAGGTGTCGCCGAACAAGCTGGCATACAGCCAGTAGTCGGAGACGCCACGCGGTGAGATGTAGGGCTCTCCCATAGAAAGCAGGTCCCGCACCGGGCCAATGAGATCCACCCGCAACGACGCAATGTTCAAGAGCAACCTCCGTGCGAGACACCAACGACCGAATTTCAGACGCTACCAGCGGTCATGTGCTGGCGCCTGATCACTTGCACTCCGCGAATGTAGCTGCCACGCTCACGGAGGGGCGGCGTCATCGCTTCGGTGACTGCCGCGGTGGTGGGAGTCGGCACGTTTGAGTACACCGCTCTTCGGAAACGTGAGCAAGAATGGGGTCATGGCCTCTCAAGACAAGACCCACAACAACTCTCTGGGTGATGCCCCTTCAAATGCGAGAAGTGATCCACCGGCCCCAACATTTCGCAACCGTCCGATACTTCTTAAGAAGCGGATTCGGTCAATACGGGATCTTTTCCTTGACTATATCCTTGAATCCGAGGAGGAGCGCCGACGCAGGCTTCAGGCCAGGTGGACTCGAAGGAAACTGCCTCGCGCTCGTGAGGCAGCAAAGCAAGTTAGGGACGTGCGAGGCAACCGCCAAGCAGGAGTGCCGCATGCCACGGAAAGGCAGTATAGGATTAGAGCCGCCTTCGGAGAGTATCGCTTCAATGATTTCACGAAAGGCATGGCCTCTATTGGCTTTATGCTGCTGATGTTTGTTCTCCCGTTCTGGGCAGTGCTAAAAATGGTGTCCGCCTTCAGGGAAGTATCCGGAATCGAAATATTTGCATCTATAGTGGTGATGCTGCTCACAACTAGTACGGTGGGAATTATCATCGCATGTTTTTCCACCGTCATTTCAATACGACGAATCTCTGCCGTCGTCGTGATCTTTGCGGCAATCTTCGCACTGATAAGTGCAGTTGCGAACGAACGCGATCTTCGTCAAGGAATCGAGGAATTCAAGACCGCTACGCCACTTCTCCTTGGAGCCGCATCAGCTATTAGCATATTTATTTTCATGCTAATGCTCACGCTGATATCAACCCCAATTCAAAGATATCTCATCAATCCGATCAGGCTCAAATACGTCGATACAATGCCGCCAATTAAGGTTTCACTCGTGGTAATCGATTCCCTGTCCCGGACTCTCTCCAAATCAGGTTCATATCTGCAGCCGAGGACGAAAAAGCTACTGATCCAAGAGGCGCTTCTGTTCCGAAGCGTTCTTGATGGGCATGCGCAAAGAACCAGGATTCCCCTCCAATTCCGCAGAAGTTCACTGCTGGAGATTCGTGATCAATATCAACGAGCGTCTGCGCTCATAGGATTCGTTGCCAGTCAGATTCCCCTCGTGAGCACCCGGGCAGAGTATTTGGCATTGGTGAAACAGGTAGACGATGCAGCAGAATCACTACGCAAAGGAGACTGGAGTGGCCTGCCCGAAGTAATCCCGGAGACCACATCCTCGCGAGTTCGTAATATCCTGAAACATCTGGCAACGCCCGTACTATTGACGGGAACCGCACTAGCTCTCCCTTCAGTACCTTTCATTGATCTGAGCTCCTCGGCTGAGACAGGTATCAAAGTTGCGCTTTTCGCCTCTGCTGTTCTTTCGCTTATTCCAGCCGACGCAGAAGCAAAGAAGCAGGTCCTTGGAATCTTCCCGGGCGGATCTCGCTGAGAGATACAAGACAATCTCAACTGTAATCCACGATCCATTTCGCAAGCTTGTGTTCCGCGATTTTACGAGCCAACCTGGATTCTTTTCGAGATGCTGACATGGCTTCAGCGATGGTTGCGTCGGGGATTCCTTCCAGCCGAAACATTGCGATCTGTATGGCCTCGTCCTTGGAAATTATTTCCTGCTCGACCGCACGGACTAGGACCAGGTCGATGTGTGTCCAAGGAGAAGCTGGGGTCTGGGACTCGAATACCGTTTCCGATGGTCCTCTGGCGTGCCTGGCAAGCTCCCTCGCGAAGGTGCGGCATGCCGTTTTGACTCGGATGCAGATGGTCGAGAAGATGCGTTCTTCCGGGATTTTGGGTTGGTGGAGTTCTCGTATGAAGGCGTCGAGGGCTTCGGCTTGGATGCCGTCGGGGTCATAGGGCCAGATGCGGTCGGCTCGTGCGGCGGCTTTGCGTAGGGCGGGGAGCGCGAGCCCGAGGCAGACGAGGTCCCATTGCTGCCGGTCGGGGGCGGTGAGGAGTACTCGCCAGATGCGGTCGCAGGCGGGCCTGGGGCTGGCAGGGTCTTGCAGGAAGGTGACGACCTCGCTGATCGGCAGGGGGCGGTTGGGCAGGCCGGGGTGCAGGCTTGCATCGACGGTGAGCGCGTCGGCGGCGACGAGCTTGCCGAAGGCCCGCTCGATGGTGGTGAAGGGTTCGCGTCGCATGGTGTGACACCTCCGTGCCCGGGGCCGGCGTGGTGCTCGCGCCGAGGAGCCCGCGGGGCCTGTCTCCAGTACGCCTCCGCTGTCCGGCACGCGTCCAGTCCTTGTGCGTGGTTGTGCGTCTTGGTCGACGCACAACCACGCACGGCCGGTCCGGGTTCCCGACCTGTCGCGCGCCCTGCCCCACGGTCGTCGTCGGCGGCGCTCCCGCTGGTGGTTGACCCCCGTCCGTGCGGGGCTGTGCGGGCCGAGCCGCCCCGCACAGCACCCGCACACCCCCGCACAGACCCGCGAAGCACCAGCTCACTCCCTGCGTCGGGATGCTGGGAGGAACCCTGCCCATATTCGTTGAGGCTTCAAGTATCTGAGGTGATGTGCGTCCGCTGTGCGTCGCTGTGCGGGTGGGCCTGCCCCGCACAGTCCCGCACAGCCGGGGGTCTTTGGGTGCGTCGGCGCACCGAGCGCTGACGGGCCTCTCGGCGTCGGGGTGGCAGGTCTCAGATGACCGTCCAGTTCCCGGCCCGCGAAAGGGGTGATGACGAACCGTCACGGCCCCGGCTTGAGAGGCCGAGCCGCCCGAGACCGCTTGTCGGTTTCCGGCCTCGGGCGGCTCCTTCGACTTCGCTCGAAGGGGGTCGGCCATGGAGGCCGAACGCACCGAGGAGGCGCCGGGGGTCAGGCCGCACCGCGCCCGTCTGGTTCTGCGCGGCTTGGTGGTCCTCGCGCTGGCCGTGACCGCGGTCGTCGTGAGCGCCGGGGTCGGCTGGGCCGCAGGGGTCGACCTGCCCGGCGTCGCCAGCGTCGAGACCATCCTCAATAGGATCAAAACTTGGATTCAGGCAATCGCATTGACGTTTGCAGTCGTCATGGCCTGCATCGCCGGTATCCGCTACCTGGTGTCGTCGGATACCACTGGCACCGAGAAGGCCAAGAATGGTCTCAGGTCGGCGGCAATCGGACTCGCGATCGTGCTGCTCGCTGAATTGCTTGTCGGGATTGCCGCTTATTTCATCCAGGGCAGCGAGTAGGCGATTGTCATGGTCGGCGACATTCTGGATGCCATTTTCGACTGGCTGGTCGAAATGCTGCGCGACACCTCGGCGAGCCTGATCGAGGCATTGCTCGCAGCGGGGATGCTGGCATTGCCTCCGTGGGTGACGCAGAGTACCGCGGTCATCAACGAGCGTTTTCGCATCGTGGTCGTCACCTGCTATGCCCTCGTCGTATGCGTGGGCGCGCTCATGATCATGGGCTCCGATAATCTGCAATTCACGTACTCCGCGCGGGAGATCGTCCCGAGGCTGGTCGCGGGCTTCTGCCTGGCGCTGATGTCGTGGGAGATCGTCACCAGTCTGGCGAGCATCAACAACAGCATTGTCGTCGCACTGTTGCTCGGCGATAGCGACGCGGAGATCCCCAGTGACGCGTCGTCCGTGTCGGGGGCGCTCGACATGCTCATGCTCTCCTATGACCTGACGTCGATGGTGTTCGTCGAATTGGCCGTGCAGGTGCTGCGGATCATCGCGATCATCATGCTGTTCATCTGCATGTTCACGCGCAATATCGCGTGGTTCATGGTCTGCGTGCTCGCCCCTGCCGCATTGGCCGCCCACGGGTTGCCCTCCACGGAGGGGGCGGCGTTTCTGTGGTGGCGGATGACGGTTGCCTGCATGGCGTCCTCGCTGGGTCAAGCGTGGATTCTATGGGTCTGGGACACGCTGTTCGAGGGCCTATCGGATTCGGCGGTGCTCCTGAACTACCCGCTCGAACCGTTGTACGCGCTCGTGCTCGTCTGGCTGATCTGGAGAGTGCACAAGAGCGTATTCCTGTGGGCGCGGGGCAGGCCGACGCGCATTCCCGGTGCGCGGCTGCTCAAGGCCGCCGCCACCGCTCTGGTGGTGGGCGCGGTCATGCGATCGAATCCGGTCGGGGCGCTCGCCTCGCGCGTTCCCGGCTTCTCGCGGTTCGCCAACCACCTCACTCGCGGCCGCTTTTCCAAGGTGTTCGCCAAAGGCGCGCAGCGACCATCCGAGCAGCAGGCGGCGAGCCAATCGGGCAATTACAGCAGCAGCACGCCCTGGCGGATGCGCACGAATACGAAAGGCCCGAACGGGGCGACGAAGCTGCACACCCATGGCCCCGGACAGGCGTCGTGCCCGCATTGCGCACCGGTCGGGAAGTCGAAGCCGTCGCCATCGAAGCGGCAGCCGGGCGGAAAGCCGAGTGGTGCTGGTCAGCAGCGCCCGCGCAAAGGCCAGGCGAAGCGCGCTGATCGCGCGGGGAACGGCAAGTCCCCGAAGACGCCGCCGAAGTCGGGATCGCCGAAGCCGTCGCCGCAGGGCACCGGCACGCTCCCGCAGGCATCGGGCAAGCGCTATTCGCATCCGCCGCATCAACTGCCGCCGTCATCGAGGTTGGGCGGTCGTCCGCTGCCGCCGGATCGGCGCCCGAAATGGGAGACGCCGCCTGCGCGCGGTGAAGGAAAAGCGAAACCGAAATGGCAGGACCCGCCGCAGCGGCGGCCTGGATACCGGAAGGGAAAGAGCTGATGAGTACGACGATGGAAATGCCTCGCGCAGTGCCGGTCCCGGCCGACCTGGACGTACCGGATGCGGTGCTGTGGGGTGCGAACGGCCGCCAGGTGGCGCTGCTGGCCCCGGCGTGCCTGGTCGCGCTGCTGGCCTGGTACCGGCTCGCCGGAGACGTCGATCCGCGGCTGCTGCTGGTCATCACCGCACCGCCGCTGGCGGCAGTCGCGGCGCTGGCGTTCGGGCGGGTCGACGGCCTGGACCTGGATCGCCTGGCCTTGGCGGCGCTGCGCCGCCCCCGGGGGCCGCTCGCGCCGGGACGCCCCGACCCCGGGGCCGCGCGAGTCGCGGCGTCGCGTGCGCCGGTGCCGCGGCCGGTGCGCGGCCCCGTCCACGCGCTCAGCGAGGAGGGCCTGCTCGACCTCGGCCCCGCCGGTGTCGCATGCGCGGTCGATGTGGGGTGTGTGAACTTCTCGCTGCGCTCGGCCGATGAGCAGGAGCAGCTGGTGGCCGCGTTCGCCGGCCTGCTGGGCGCGGTCGAGGCCCACGTGCAGGTCCTGGTCGCCACCCGCCCGGTCGACCTGACCGGGTACCTGGCCGAGTCCGCGCGCACCGCCCGCGAGCTCGCCGACCCGGCCCTGTCGCAGGCCGCAGCCGACCACACGGTGTGGCTCGCCGAGCTGATGCGCGGCCAGCGCCTGCTGGAGCGCCAGGTCACCGTCGCGGTCCGGTGTGCCGACGCCGAGTTGTGCGAGCGGGCGGTGGAGGCGGTGACCGCGTTCGCGGAGTCGATCGGGGTGGCCGCGCGCCGTCTGGACGGTGCGGGGGTTGCCGAGCGGGTCCGGGCGGGCATCGACCCGTGGGGGACCCCGGTCAGGAGGGCGTCATGAAACGCCTGCTCGGTGCTGCACGTCCGCGTGCGAAGACCTCCAGTGCGCTGTGGCCCTCGCGGCTGTGGCCCGATGCGTTCCGGGTGGGTCCGCGCCATCTGGCCTGCGGAGACGGCTGGTCGTGCTCGCTGGTGGTCCTGGACTGGCCCGCGTCCCTCCCGCTGGGGTGGGTCGAGGGGCTCATCGCGCCGCAGACCCATGTGCAGGTGGCCCTGCACGTCGACACGGTCCCGACCGAGACCGCGCTCGGAAAGCTGCGGCGGCGCCAGGCCCGCATGGAGGCCAACCGCCGCTACGCCGCGGCGCACGACCGGCTCGAGGATCCGAAGCTCGAAGCCGCCGCGGCCGACACCGCGGATCTGGTGGATCGGCTGGTGCGCGGGGAGACGCGCATGCACCCGATGTCGGTCTACCTCACCGTGCACGCGCCGACGCGCGCCGAACTCGCTCTGGCGGTGGCCCGCATCCGCTCGGCGTCGGCGGCGCAGCTGATGGATACGCGCCCGCTGACCGAACGCCAGATGCTGGGCATCACCGCGACGGTCCCGGTCGGCATCGACGGGCCCGGGTGCACGAAGACGGTCGACACCGATGTGGTCGCCGCCGGTTTTCCGTTCGCGTCGCCGGACGCGCCGCTGCCGGGGCCCGGTGAGCGGGGGGCGTTCTACGGCATCAACCTGGGCTCGGGCGCGCCGCTGGTGTGGTCGCCCTGGGCGCAGGACAACCACAACATGGTCGTCGTCGGCCACTCCGGCGTCGGCAAGTCCTACCTGGTCAAGACGCTGCTATTGCGGGAGCTGTACCAGGGGGTCGAGGCGACCGTCATCGATCCCGAAGGCGAGTACACCGATCTGGCCCGCCATGTCGGGGGGACGGTCACCCGGCCGGGGGCGCAGGCGATCAACCCGCTCGCGCTCCCGCTCGAGCCGGAGGCGGATGCGCTGACGCGCCGCAAGATGTTCGCCGGGACCGTCGTCGCCACGGCGCTCGGCGAGGAGCTGAGCGGCGCGGAGATCGCCTGCGTCGATGCCGCTGCCGCCGAGGTCTACGAGGCGGCGGGAATCACCGAGGATGCCGCGACGTGGGATCGGCGCCCGCCAACCATGACCGACCTCCTCACCGCCCTCGCAGGCGGCGGGAGCGAGGAGGGTGCGGGACTCGCGGTCCGACTGGCGCCCTATGTCACCGGGGGTCTGTCGGGTCTCCTGGCCGGGCACGAGGACACCGCAGACGGTCCTGCGGCGGCGTTGCAGGTGGTCGACCTGTCCGGGGTCGCCGAGGAACTCGCGCCCCTGGCGACGCTGCTGGTGCTGGACCGGGTCTGGCGGGCGCTGCGCTCGGACGGGCGCTGCCGCTCGGTCATCGTCGATGAGGCGTGGCTGCTGCTGTCGACCGGGCCGGGCGCGAAGTTCCTGTCCCGCCTCGCCAAGACCGCGAGGAAGCGGACCGCGGGGTTGACGGTGGTGACGCAGGACGTGGGCGACATGCTCGCCTCCGAGCTGGGCCACACCGTCATCGCCAACGCCTCGACCCAGATCGTCATGCGCCAAGCGCCGCAATCGGTCGCCGAGGTCGCGGCCGCGTTCGGCCTCTCGGACGCCGAGCGCGCCCTGGCCGCGACCGCCCGCCGCGGCGAAGCGCTCCTGCTCGCCGGAGACACCCGGGTCGCCTTCACCGCGCTCGCCTCCGAGACCGAGCACGGGCTGTGCCTGACCGGGCTCTCACGCGACGGGGGGCAGGCGTCATGAAGCGCTTCGCCAAAGCGATCGTCTTCGCCGCCGTCGCGGCGGTGGCGGTCCCGATCATCGTGTTCGTCACCCTGCTCGAGCAGTTCTTTCAGGCCGGTGGGGATCTCTTCGGCGGGAACCTGGGTGACTTCGAGTCCTGGTTCACCACCGCCTCGACCACCACCAGTACCAGCACCTGCCGGATCACCGTGCCCGCCGACGGCAGCGAGGACCCGCCGCCGGCGTGGACGGACCTGAACGCCTCCCAGCAGGGGCATGCGGTCACCATCGCCGAGGTCGGCACCGCCGCGGGCCTGCCCGAGCGGGGCATCGTCGTCGCCTTGGCGACCGCGATCCAGGAATCGTCGCTGCGCAATCTCGCCAACGACCAGGCCGTACCCGAGTCGCTGAACTACCCCCACGACGATGTTGGGCACGACCACGACTCGATCGGGGTGTTCCAGCAGCGGCCCTCGATGGGGTGGGGCACAGTCGCGCAGATCATGGACCCGGCCTATGCCGCAGGCAAGTTCTACGAGAAGCTCCTGCGCGTCGAGGACTGGGAGTCGCTGTCCATTGCCGAAGCCGCGCAGGCGGTCCAGATCAGCAAGTATCCGGACGCTTATGCCGATCACGAGGACCAGGCGTGGTGGATCGCCGGATGGATTCTGGGCGCGGGCGTCTCCTGCGAGCCCGCGGCGGGACCCGTCAGCGCCGAGGGCTGGACCCACCCCCTCCCGGGCGGGGTGTTCACCTCCGGGTACCGCACGCCCGAACGCCCGACCCACGACGGCATCGACCTCGCCGCCGCCAAGGGCACACCCGTCTACGCCGCCGCCGACGGCGCCCGGCGCCTGTCGGCCTGCGATGTGCCCGAAGGGTATTCGTGCGACGAGGACGGGTCGACGGCGATCCGCGGGTGCGGGTGGTACGTCGAGATCCTCCACGAAGGCGGTGTCGTCACCCGCTACTGCCACCTCGAATCCGAGACCGTGCTGCGCACCAACGAGGCCGTCGAGGCCGGGGACCTCATCGGCTACGTCGGCAACTCCGGCGGATCAAGCGGCCCGCACCTGCACTTCGAGGTCCGCCTCGGCGGCTCCGGCAGCGACGAGGGCGAGCCCACCCATCCTGTCTCTTTTATGCAATCGGTCGGTATCGACCTCTACTAGAAAGACCATCGCCATGTCCATCAACCCGTTCGAGCTGCTCCTGCCGCTCGCCTCCATCGCCGCAACGGCCCTCGTACTCCTGGCCGCGGTCGCGGCCACCCGGGTGCTGCTGCACCGCGGCCAGGCCCGCCGGGGCCGGACCGGCAGCCACTACATCGACATCGCCGCACCACCGGAGGTCGAGCCCGATGCCGCGCTCGGGGCCTGGGCCACCCTCGGCGGGATCGAACGCCGCCCCTGGGCCGCGTGGTGGCGGGGCCAACCGCACCTGATCTGGCAGTACGCCTGGCGCGGCGGGGCCTTCACCGTCCGCGTCTGGGTCCCCAGCACGCTCCCGCACCGCATGGTCGTCAAAGCGATTCAGGCCGCCTGGCCCGGATCACGCTGCACCGTCACCGACGCCCATGCGCCGCTCCCGGACACCGGCCAGGCGGCGGGCGGGCACCTGGTGTGGCGGGCCGTGCCCGAACCGGTCACGACCGACACCACGACCGACGCGCTCCGCGCGCTGGTCGAGACCGGGCCCACCGCCACCGAGGCGATGACCGCCGCCGTCCAGGTCGTCGCCGCACCCGCCACCAGGCGGCAGATCAACCGGCTGCGCCGCTCGGCCGAAGGCCCGAACGCCTCCCCGACGTTCTGGTCCGAGCTGGCCTCGATCGTCCGCCCCCGCCCCGCCGAGGGCAAGACCGCACCCGAGCCAGCGTGGGTCAGAGAGCACCGCCAGATCCTGCGCAAACGCCTCGCGGCCCAGTGCTGGAACGTCGGCATCCGCTGGGCGACCATCGCACCCCGTATAGACGCCGCGCAGGCCCATGCGACCGAGCTCGGGTACGCCGTCGCCGCGCTCGCAGGCGTCGGCCACCACCGCCGCACTACGACCCGCGCCCGCGGATCGATCAACACCTGGGCGAAGGCGGCCCGGACGCAGGTCCTCACCGCGGCCGAGCTTGCACAACTGGCGCACCTGCCCTCCGACGCGATCGTGCCGAGCCTGCCGCGCGCCGGGTCGCGCCCGATCGCACCGGTCCCCGCCATCCCCTCCGGCGGGTTCGCGACCAAAGTGCTCGGCACCGCCGCGGTCGGGGGCCGCAAGGTCGCCCTGCGCGCCGCCGACGCCCGCAAGCACCTCCACATCGTGGGCAAGACCGGCTCGGGCAAGTCCACGCTCCTGCAGCACCTGGCGCTGGCCGATGTCCGCGACCGGCGCGGCCTGGTCGTCATCGACCCCAAGGGCGACCTGGTCGACGACCTCCTCGACCGGATCGACCCTGACGCGGCCCGGGGCCGCCTGTACCTCATCGACCCGCGCCAAGACCGCCTCCCCGGCCTCGACCCCCTCGCGGGCACCGACCCCGACCTGGTGGTGGAGAACCTCGTCGGGATCTGCCGCTCCATCTGGGAGAAGTTCTGGGGCCCCCGGGCCGATGACATCCTGCGGTACTCCTGCAAGACCCTGCTGGCGGCCACCCGCCCGTTCTCACGGCTGCCGAACCTGCTCATCAGCGACAAGTACCGGCACAACCTCCTCGAAGACGAGGACTTCGAGCGCGGCCAGATGCCCGGAGACGACCCGCTCGATGTGGACATGACCGGCATCCGCGCGTTCTGGGGCTGGTACAACGACCTCCCGCCCGGCATCCGCACCCAGGCGGCAGGCCCGGTGCTCACGCGCATGCGCGCATTGCTCGCGCGCTCGTTCGTCCGCTCGCTGTTCGGCGACCCGGAATACGAGTTCGACCTCGACCGGGTCCTCAACCGCGGCGGCATCGTCCTGGCCCGGCTGCCCAAGGGCGAGCTGGGCGAGGACACCAGCCGCCTCATCGGCTCCGTGCTCGTCTCCAAGGTCTGGCAGGTCGCGACCGCGCGATCGGCCTGGCCCGAAGCCAAACGCCGGGACCTCACGCTGATGATGGACGAGGCCCACAACTTCCTCAACCTGCCCAACCGGCTCGACGACATGCTCGCCGAGGCCCGCGCCTACCACCTGAGCCTGGTCATGGCCCACCAGTACGTCGCGCAGATGCCGCGCGAGATGCAGTTCGCAGTCAGCTCGCAGGCGCGCAACAAGTTCTTCTTCCCCGTCGGCCCCGAGGACGCACACGTGCTCGCACGGCACACGCCGCAACTGACCCCGCACGACCTCGCCAACCTGGACGACTACACCGCCGTCGTCCAGCTCCACGCGGCAGGCAAGGACCAGCCCGCGTTCACCCTCGACTGCCAGCCCCCGGCCGAGCCGGTCGGCAAGGCCGGGCAGGTCCGCGCCGACGCCGCCGCGCACCTGACACCCGTACCGCCTAAAAAGGACAAGAAGAAGGGTGTCGATCGCGACCCGAAGTCGCCGGGGAAGCCGCCGGGGAAGTCGCACGTATTGGAGGTGCCGGGCGAGATCCCCGGTGAGATACCCCCTGACAGCCCAGGTCGCCAACGCAACAACGGGGAGGTCACGTAATGCCCCGAAAATATTCATTCCCGCGAAGGGACCTCAGCCAGCTCGCGCAGCGGCTCACCGATCGGGACTTCGACCTGATCGGTCTGCTCGGCAGACACCGGGTCCTCACCATCGACCAGATCACCGACCTGCTGTTCCCGACCACCAGGTCCGCCCGCGAACGCATCACGGTCCTGGCTGACCTGGATGTGGTCACCCGGTGGCGGCGCTCGGTCCGGCCCGGCAGCCAGTCCTTTCGCCACAGCCTCGGCTACACCGGCGCGTACCTGTATGCCGCCGCCACCGGCCAACCCGAGCCGCGACAGGCCGTCTTCCAGCGCCAGACCGCCGACCTGATCGCCTCCTCCACGCTGGGCCACCTGCTCGGCGTCAACGCCTTCTTCGCCCGCCTGACCCGCCACGCCCGGCACGAGGCGGACGCGGAAGTGTCCGAATGGCTCAACGAGACCGAAGCGAGCGCGCTCACCGGCGGCCTCGTCCGCCCCGACGGCGCCGGCACCTTCACCGGGCCCGCGGGCACCATCGCGTTCTGGTTCGAGTACGACAACGGCACCGAGACCCTGCACCGACTCGCCGGGCAAGTCGAGCGCTACCGCACCCGCCTGCCCGGCCTCGACCGCGCCCTGCTCATCGAACTAACCAGCACCGCACGCGAAGCCCACCTCCATGAAGCGCTCGCCGAGGTGCGGCCGCACTTCGCCGTCGCCACCGCTACCACCGACCGCACCGAGCACCCGGCCGCCGGTGTCTGGCGCGTGCTCCACCGGGGAGGGAGATGGCCACTGGAACAGCTAACCTCCCGTCGTTGACACCTTGATGCACTCAACCATTGCTTCTGGCAGTCTGGTGCTTATGTTGGAGTCAGGACGCGAGCATACGCGAGAAACACAAGCACACGATCCAACAGACGCAAAATAGACAATTGCCAGGACTGTGGAATCGAGGCCCATAGGTCACCAGGAACTGCATGTCGACTCAGACGTGTGCAACATTTTGGGCAAGCGAGGTGATTCCACTAGCGGTACACTCTGAAGCAGAAAGTTCATCCTACCTTGCGAGGCAGCGTGGATCGTCATCGAACTCGAATCGAAATCTTTGATCTGGATCAAGAAGGAAACCGGCAGATCCGCTCAAATCGACGAAACTTTGAATTGCTCAGCGAACGCCGGGAGGACGTCGAAGCAGCTATCTCCGAGACCGCGTCCCTTCTCGCAAGCTCGTTCGAGGCTGTTCCTCCGGGCAAGAACCTGAGTGTGAAAACAATCGAAGGGGTATTCGGACTAAGTTTGAGCGCCGAAGCAGGAGCGCTAATCTCGAAAGTGTCCGGATCTGCTTCGATAGAGATCAAGATTGTGATGGAGCGTGGAGATTGAAAGACCAGTACCACGTCAATCTTCTCTATTCCGGGACCGAACTTGGTGCTGGATTCATCGTCAATTCCAGATATGTCCTGACTGCAGCCCATTGCTTGAGGTGGCTTCCGCCCGACACTCTCGGAGTTCAAATTCAGCTTGCTTCTGGTGCGCGGATTGATGGCACGGTGGTCGAGCAGCACCCCCGGAAAGACCTTGCACTTATCGAGATTGGGCAATCAGAAGAATTTATTCCTCGACCTCCCTGTGCAGAGAAAAGCAGACCGGACGACAGATGGGCTTCCGGATACCGCCCTAGTCAATCCGATCCCGAAATCTCAGGCACAGTCCTCGCATGCGACATGGATTACCAGTGCGTAGGCGGGGACACAATCAAGGCGCTTCAACTCAAAACTAGAACGGATATTGGAGATTATTCCGGATACTCCGGAAGCCCAATCGAGCAACGAAACGACGACCTCAACCCGTACTTGACTGCGATCCTGATCGAGCAATACCCAGACAGACAACATCCGGAACGATCGTCAAACGTCCTCTTTGCAACTGATCTCGGCACTGCACTCACAGCGTTTAGTCAGTTCGACGTCAAACATCTGCATGGCGTACTTGCACCTGAACTTGACGATGCGTCGGCAATTGAAAACACCCCAAACCAAGAGGAGCGATCCGAAGCAACACGAGCAATAGATGACAGCCGGGTATTCATGGCTGAAGTCGATGCCTGGGAGGCTGGCGGACTCATCGACCAGCAAACTGCATCCCAGCTCCGTCTGCGAATTATCGAAAGAACACTCGATCGAGGTCTTTCATGAGCCTGTCTATAGACGAGATTGTTCGACTCACGGAACAGGCATACTCGAACCGGAATGGTTACGAGCTTCATGAAGGCGAAATCCTGGAGGCTATCGAGCGTATAGCTCCGGGCGCACTGAAAGATCGTTGGACGCAGATCCGGTACCTCGCTGGCCTTTTCGTACTACTCGATTTGAGACCAACAGCGAATGATATACTTCAGCGGTTCACTGAGCGTGCGGTAGCACCCGACGTTAAAGCAGATGCCCTGAACCTTCGAGCAAAGATCCTCACAGAGCAAGGCGAGTATTCTAATGCCTACGAGATTCTAAATTCCGCTTTTCAGGAAGCAGGGCCGGAATTCCCTCAACTTCGAGCTAAGATCGCCGCGAACCTAGTATCTATTGCCGATCGCATGGGCAACTCTTCCGAATCTGATATATGGAAAGCTATACATCAATCGGCCACCCATGAGAGCCAGATATCCGCACTGCTGCGTGTCGCATTCCTTGAGAACGCAATTGATCAAGCAGTGCTTCGAATGGACTATCTACAGGCCCAAAACTATCTTCAGCAGCTTGCAGAAACCTCGCGCCATGTCTCCGCAGAGGCGGGCCCAGACTCCATTAATGGCATGCTTGCTCTTGCGTCGCATGCTAAGGCACGGTTCTCGGTCGCAAAGATGTCTGAAGACCTAGCCAGTATGTCTAGATCGTGTGATGTTCTGGAGGTTGCCGCACAGATGATTTCCGCCAGAATCGGTCGAAGGCATCCCCGTGCCTTCGCCGTTTCAATCAACTTTTCCATTTGCTGTTTCGAAATGGAACTCTTTGCCGGAAATCTCCCGGAGATAGGCTCACGTCTTGACGATCTAAAACTACTCGTTTCCGAAGCTGAAGGTATTCTAGGACCAGAGAACCCCCAGATAATTGCATTGCGTGCGGCTGCAGCGATAGCGAGCGTTGAGTACTCGCGATCCGCGCAATCTATCGAATATCTTCGAACCGCCCTATCCGAACTCAGGATGATAGATCAAGTAGCCGTTGAAAAGCTTGGAGCAATGTCACCGCTTTCGGTAATAGTTAGGTCGAGCATCGTAATTTCGGAGTTTGATCTTGCTTGCCAAAGCCGATCGCGAGCGTCTATCGAGGCGGTTCGCGAATCGCTCGCAACTGCCTCGGTATTCACCGAACTGGTTTTTGGTCACGAACATGCCCTGGCGGTGCGAGTGCGTCATCAACTCGCACTATGCAGCTCTGTCGACTCCGACGATCAATCTTCTTTCGGATCATCGGTCGCGCTTCTTACCCGCCCCATCGTTTCACATTTTGGCTGGAACGCCGACTACATGAGCCCCCGCAAGGAGTTGTTCAACTATCGCACCTCAACCCTTGCCGAACCTCCGGAAGATAAATCGTATCGGGCTTTCGGTGAAGCGGAACTTCGACGTGAAATTATCGGTTTTCGATACTTCAAGTCTCCGCTCGCATTTCTGGACGATGGGGTAGCTGGCAGTGATGTCGCTGAACTCGTCGCACGTGCCCAGGACGGCGATCCGACAGCGTTCGGAACGATCTACGACCTGTACAGCGAGACGGTATTTCGCTACGTCTATTTCCGCGTGAACAACGCACAACTTGCCGAGGACCTCACCTCCGAGACATTCCTGCGCGCGCTCCGGCGACTCTCCAGCTTTGGTTGGCAAGGCAGGGCATTCGGCGCGTGGTTGGTGACCATCGCACGCAACCTCATCGTGGACCACTTCAAGTCCGGCCGGTATCGGCTGGAGATCGTTAAGCCCGACGTATTCAGCGCCGACGCGCAGGATGCCGACCCGGCTATCTCGCCTGAGACCGCTGCACTGGAAAGGCTGACGAACGCGACGCTCCTGATGGCTATCAAGAAGCTCAACTCTGACCAGCAGGAACTCATTGTGCTGCGATTCCTGCAAGGCCGCACCATCGCGGAGATCGCCCGCATCTTGGGCAAGGGGGAGGGCGCAATTAAGACACTCCAGTACCGGGCAGTGCGCACCCTCGCACGGCTTCTGCCTGACGGCTTCCTCGGCTGACTGGCTGGTTCGCGCGCAAGAAAGCCCTCCGCACAAAGTGCAGGGCGCAGTTCCTCCAAGTGGATCCCGCCAGGACCCGACTGCTTCCTCGCACAAGCGAGCCCGCGCCCCACGCCAACTCCGCAGCTGAAGTCGTGCGACGCTCTCACTCTTCGAGTCGCCAACCCTCACAACCCCGCACAAGGGGCCATTGCGCGTGGTTGTGAGGGTGCTGTGAGGGTCCCGCACCCCGCACAAACAGGGGAAACGCCCTGAAATCGAGGTAGCGTTTCCTCAATTACGCGAATCTTCGATTCACCACCGCGACGGCGAGAGCCGAGCTTGCGGGCATCCGCTGACAGTCGCCCACCGGGATAA
This sequence comes from Glycomyces sp. MUSA5-2, assembly GCF_037034145.1. Lineage (NCBI taxonomy): Bacteria > Bacillati > Actinomycetota > Actinomycetes > Glycomycetales > Glycomycetaceae > Glycomyces > Glycomyces sp. MUSA5-2. The sequence continues at coordinate 73,543 of NZ_JBAGKG010000002.1, read as the reverse complement.
CCCGGTCTGGTCCTGCAGCCGCCCCCGAGCCGCTCTCACAGCCTGAGCGGGACCCGCCACCACGGAGTGGTGTCCCAGCCGCCTCGCGCGGCCTCTTCTGCTGCCCTGCGGCAGCTCATGCTGCGCACCCGCACAGCACCCGTTCCCGTTCCTCAACCTCCGATCATTCGAAAGGAGGCGCATCATGCTGCGCCGAATCAAGTCCCTGTTCTCCACCAACCCGGGCTCCCAGCCCGCCGTCGCCGAGGCGACCGTCGACGCGTTCGTCGACACCGTCACCGGCACGACCCGGCCCGCCGACCCGGTCACCGACCTCGCGGTCCGGGCCCGGTCCTGCGCCGCGCTCGTGGAGTCGTCCCCGGAGGCGTTCTCCCCGGTGCACCTGGCGCACACCGTCGCCGCCGTCGTGGCTGCGCTCGCGCAGATGGGCGAGGTCACCGGCGCCTACGTGATCGAGCACTGGTCGCGGATCGGGGCCGAGTACGCCGAACCGGCGGGCAGCCACCTGTGGCAGGCGCTCGACTCGCTCGCGCTGACCGCTGGGCTGCTGGACGTCGCCATCCCCGCCCCGGCGCCCCTGCACCAGGGGAACGCGCTCACCGCGCTCCAGGAGGCCGCGGCCGAGTGCGCGAAGCGGGTGTGCACCACCGAGGGCGAGCCGGTGGCCGCGCCCGCCGAGGTCGCGCGCGCCGTCGCCCAGATCCTCGCCGCCCTCGCCCCGGTGTTCGCCTGGGTCCAGGCGTGGGTCAACGCGTACGTGCCCGGACGGGGCCGGGAGCTGCCCGAGACCGCCCGGCGGCACCTGCACGAGGCCATCGGCCGGTGGGCGCCCATCGCCGGACTCATCACCCACGTCCCCGCCGACCCCCGCCCCGAACCCGAGGCGGCACCGGATGCGGACGGTGAGGACGAGGGAGATGCAGTCGCGGAGGCCGGGCCGGAGACCGAGAAGGAGGCGACCGACCCCGAAGCCTGCTTGGGGGAGGCGCCGCTGCACAAGACCCCGGTCAAGGCGGTGAAGAAGGCGAAGAAGGCGAAGCGGTAGGACACAGGCCCCGATGTCGGGGTCAGCTCGAGGCGAACACGGCGGCGCGATCTCTCCGATCGCGCCGCCGCTTTTTTGTGCCCGGCGACGGGCGAGAGGGGAAGGAGAGCAAGTGAAAACGCTCAAGGAACGTGAGGCGCGCATGCTGTTGTCAGGGCTGTTCGAGCCCGGTGACGCCGATCTGGACGACCTGGTTGCCGCTTGCGGCGCGTCCGAGACCGTGCACCGGGTCTGGAGCGGCGACGTGCCCGAGCGGCTGCGTCCGGGCGCGAACGGGACCACGATCGCGTTCGAACAGGAACCCGCATGGCTCGCGGCCGGGCTGGTCGGCGCCACCGAGCGGTGCAGGTCCCGGGTCCTCATCCCCGGCGATCCGGACTGGCCCGCCGCACTTGAGGACCTGCGGGGCCTGGATTCAGACCATGAGCTGCACCTGCGCCCGCCGAGGTGCCTGTGGGTCCGCGGCGAGGGCGACCCCGCGCAAGCGCTGTCGCGGTCGGTGACGATCACCGGTTCCCGGGCTGCCACCGAGTACGGCCAGCATGTAGCCGACGACCTCGCCTCTGACCTCGCTGGGGAGGGCTGGACGGTCGTGGCTGGCGGCGGGTTCGGGATCGATCGCGCCGCGCACCAGGGCTCGCTCGCCCGGGGCGGGACGACGGTGGCGGTCCTGGCCTGCGGGGTGGACACGCCCTATCCGAGGGCGCACGCGCCGCTGTTCGACACGATCACCGCCAGGGGCGGGCTGCTGGTGAGCGAGTGGCCCCCGGGAACCAGTCCTATGTCGGGCCGGTTCCTGTCCAGGTCCCGGCTGCTGGCGGCTGCCTCGGCGGGCACGGTCGTGGTGGAGGCCACGGCCCGGTCCGATGCGCGCAGCATCGCCAGGTACGCCGCGTCCCTGGGCCGGGCGGTCATGTTCACCCCCGGGCCGGTCACTTCGTCGCTGTCGACCGGGGTCCACCAGATCGCCCGTGAGGACTGGGGTGCCCGGCTCGTGACCGGCGCGCAGGACGTCCTCAACGACCTCGCCCGCACCGAGTCCGCTTCGGCTCCGCAGCCTCGGGCCGGGCGCGACCGGTTCGCGGCGTTGCCGCTGCTCCAGCAGCGGCTGGTCGAGGTGCTGCCGCGCGGCTACATCGTGACCGCCGATCGGCTCGCCGCGGCAGCGGGCATGCCCGAGGGGGCCGCAGCCGCGGCGCTCGAAGAGCTCCAGGCGTCGGGCTGGGTCGAGCAGATCGACGGGCGCTGGCGCCTCAGCCCGGAGCACCCGCCGTCCCCGGAAGGCGCCTGAACCCATACAGGGCGAGGCAGGTTCTCGCCCGCCTTGATCGACCGCCGCTGCGCGCGCAGGGGCGGTTTTCGCATGTCCCGGTGCGGGTCCCTCGCCGAGGAGGCCCGCGCCCAACCCAAGAAAGGAGAGCACTGTGGATGAACCTGATGTTCGTCTCGCAGACGCTGGTGTGCTCGGACACGCTGTTGCCGTCGGCTTCCTCGTACCGGACGTCCCCGGCGAGGGCCCGTGGGAGGCGGTGCTGGTCCTCGACCAGTACCACTTGCCGCTCCAGTTCGAGCCGTTCGGGCTCGGCCGCGAGCGGGTGCTGACGGCGCAACCGGTGCAGCCGCACACCGAGCAGGCCCCGCTCCTGCGGCGCCGGATCGCGCAAGGGGTGCTGGTCGCGCAGCCCTTCACATGGGCAGGCAGGTCAGCGACCGCAATCGGCCTCGCACACCCTGATGGACGGCGGCTGAACCTGCGGCCCGTGGTCGAGAGCCCGCACGTGCGCCAGCGCCCGGTCCTGCTGGAGGCCCACCCGGTGTCGACTTCGGCGTGCCCGTGCTCCTCCCGGGGCCCGGTCGAGACCGAGTGGGGGCTGTTTTGAGCCAGCCCACCAGCGTGTTCAGGATCGGCCGGGGCTATCTCACGGTGCCCAGGAGCGAGCGCGGCGGCAGGTTCGGGCTCGTGGCGCTGCTCGGCGACGACGGGCAGTACCTGGAGCTGTCGGGCGTCCCGGTGGCGACGCACGCGGTGCTCGTCGCCGTGCGGCGCGAGCGGATCGTGTGTCTGCGGTGGCGGCGCTGGTTCGCCCCCGGCGAGATCCGTCTCGCGGTGGACCGGGAGGTCCCGGTGCGGCTGGGGTCCGGTCGCGTCCGGGTCACCGGCCTGACCGCCCCCCGGACACCGCAGGCGATCGGCGTCGAGCCCGACCGGCCCGGCTACCGCGGACCATGGCTCGACCCGCAGGCGCTATCGCAGGTCAGCGGCGCGTTCGTCGAGTTGCAGCTGCTGCGCCCGGTGGAGCTGCGCGAGCTGCCCCCGCCCGACTCGGCAGGTGCGCGATGAAGGCCGCCGGGACGGTTCATGTGCTCGGCACCGGGGTGCTGCGCCTCGGCACGCCAGTGGGCGAGGCGGGTCGTCAGCGGTTGCGGATCGCGCTGCACGCACCCGGCTCCGATCTGGTCCGCCTGGTGCTGGTCCGGGTGCCGCTTCGTACGTACGGCGTCCTCGCGGCGGTCCCAGCGGCGCCCGCAATCCCGCGGCAGCGCACTGGCGCGACCGCGCCGCGCATCACCGGGGAGCTCGGGGGCGGTGTGCTGCACGGCAATCCGCCCGCGCCGCAGGTGCCGGGCCCGGTCGATCAGATCGGGCTCGAAGTCTCCGGCGCGTGCGGGCTTGATGCTGCCGCGGTCACGGCGGCCCTGGGATCGGTGGTGCGTCTGGAGTTCCACGCGCTCGACCCGGTGACCGCTGCACGTCAATGACGTTGCGGCCGAGCAAAATCCGACTCTCGCTCGGCCGCAACCGGAATCCCAACCAACAAGGAAGAAAGGAAGGGTCCAGATGCGATCCTACGGAATCTACGAGCACCTCGACACCCTCCCGACCAGTGCCCTGGCCGGGTTCGCGCCGTACCTGCGCACCACTCTCGGCGCTGCCGAGCTGGTCGCCATTGGCACCTGCGAGGGGCGCCCGGTCGACCTGGAGTGCCGGCCCATGGCGGACTTCGAGCGGCCCGAGCAGATGGCGGCGTTCCGCGACCGGTGGGCCGCTTCGAACGCGACCGAGCTGTATGCGGTCGCATTCAGCCCGGACCGCAGGGACGGCGCGATCGTGCTCGACCGGGTCATGACCAACCTCCTCGCCGTCCGGCCCGACCTCGTTGACGGCCACCAGTGGATCGTGGCCGCCAGCGGCCGGTGGTCGTTCGTCGCCGACGAACTCGAGGAGCGCAACCGGCGCTTTGCGGTCGCCTTCCCCGAGGACGACCCCGCGGCCGTCGTCGCCGCGGTGCGCCTGCGCGCCGCCGCCGTCTACGAGGCCCAGCTCCAGCGCTTCGCGTTCCCGGCCGCTGCGGATGCGGCTGCGGTCCAGGCGTGGTGCGACCTGCGCCGCCACGAGCGCGAGCAGCGGCCCGTGTCCGATCGCACCGCCGTCGATGCGGGGCTGTACTACGCGTGCGCCCAGGCGCCGCAGGTCTCGGCGCAGGATGCGACGGCGCTGGGGGTCGCGGTGGCCGACAACGCGGAGCTGCGTTCGTGGCTGGTGGGCCACGTGCTCACCGCCGAGGACTGGCACGGGCGCATGTGGACGCAGGTCGCGTCCTACCTCGGCGGGACCGAGCGCGCTGTCGCCGCCGCCTTGGCGGCGCTGGCGGCCTGGGCCGAGGGCCTCGACGCCGGTGCTGCTGCCGAGGTCGCGTTGGCCGCCGACCCGGACTGCGATCTGGCGCGGGCCGTCGCCGCGCTCATCGCGACCGGCATCAGCGCCGCGAGCCTGACCGTCCTCGGACCGCAGCGCGACGCCGCGTCGCCGGTCGGGCTCGCCGCCGTGCGCCAACGCGCCTGACCGGCTCCACCACACGATCCCAGCGGGCGGCGCACCACCAGGTGCGCCGCCCGCCCCACAGCGGCACCGGACGGTGCCGCTGTTCTCGCATGCCCGCTGCGCGGGCGGAAAGGAAGTCACCGTGCGAACGCACACCACTAACCGGACGGCGCCGCCGTCCCCCGACACCAACCGGCAGACCCGTCGATCGAGGAAAGGAGCGCGCCGTGGGTTACAGCCGCACCACTGCCGTCGCCCTCACCGGCACGGACGCGACCATCGTGACCGTCGAGACCGCTATCGTCGCGACCGCGGACCCCAAGGTCCGTATCTCCGGGCTCCCTGAGACCGTCGCCGAGCAGGCGCAGACCCGCGTCCGCTCGGCCCTGGCGAACTCATCTCTGCGCTTCCCCGACCAGGAAGTGACCATCACCTGCAACCCGGCCACGCCCGGACTGGTCGGCTCGGCCACGGACCTCGCGCTCGCCGTCACGGTGCTGGGCGCGGCCGGTGACATCGACACCGCGGCCCTGTCCGGGACAGTCCTGCTCGCCGAGCTGGGCCTGGACGGCAGCTTGCGAGCGCTGCCCGGGGTGTATCCCGCGCTCACTGCCGCCCGCGCTGCCGGATTCGACGGCGCGATCGTCGCTGCGGACAACGCGGCCGAGGCCGCGCTGGTCGAGGGCATGACGGTCTTCACCGTCCCCGATCTGGCGACGCTCGCCGCCTGGCTGTGGGGGCAGGCAGAAATCACCTCGGTGCAGCCTGCACCCGCTGCGGGGCCGCTGCCCGCGCTGCCGGATCTGGCTGATCTCCCGATCAGCGCCAGGGCCCGGTGGGCGCTCGAGGTGGCGGCGGCAGGCGGGCACCACATGCTGCTCGTCGGCCCGCCTGGTGCCGCCACGACCGCCATCGCCGAACGCCTCCCGGGCCTGCTTCCCGCGCTGACGGCGGAGGCGGCCGAGGAGGTGACGGGCCTGCATTCGCTGCGAGGGCGTCTGATCGGCAGCGAGGCGAATCGGATCGAGCATCCGCCGTTCGCTGCACCGCACCACTCGATCACCACGGCCTCGTTCATCGGCGGCGGTGCGGGAGCACGAGTGCTCGGGGAGGTCGCGCTCGCGCACCGCGGGGTCCTGTTCATCGATGAGGCCCCCGATTGGCCCTTGCCCGTGCTGGACTCACTGTGGCAGGTCCTGGAGTCCGGTGAGGTCCGCATTCGCCGCGGCGACACCAGGATCGCCTACCCGGCGGACGTCCAACTGGTCCTCGCTGCCGCGCCGTGCCCTTGCAGGGCAGCGTCACCGGGGGCGTGCCGTTGCCGGGGCTCGCAGCGTCGCGGCTACCTGGCCCAGATCTCCCGGTCAGTCCTGAACCGGGTCGACCTGCGGGTCCACCTGCCCGCGCTCGGCCCGCTGACCGAGGGCACCGACCGACCGCGCGGGGAGTCCTCGGAAATGGTCGCCGCTCGCGTGGCCGCCGCCCGCGCCGCAGCCGCTGTCCGCTGGTCGGCGGCGGGGGAGCCGTGGCGGTGCAACCGGGACGTGCCGGGCCCCATACTCCGTTCGCCCGCATGGCGACTTCCCGACGAAGCGGTCGCCGTCGCTCACCAGCTCATTAGGACCGAGCGGATCACCGCACGCGGATACGACCGGGCGCTCAAGCTCGCCTGGACGATCGCGGACCTGCGCGGTCACGAGGAGCCGACCCGAGACGACGTCGCCGCCGCCGCCAGCCTCCGATTGGGCCTGGATCTCGGTTCGGAGGAACAGTGACCGGCCACGACGAGCCCAGCGGCGACGCAGCGGACCGCACCTTCGCGACGATGTTCGCTCCGGTCTCTGCGGTCAGAATCGAAACCGTCGGGATCATCGCCTTGTGCCTGGCGGCGGCGATGGGTCGCCTTAGCGATTACGAACTCGTCGCCCAGAGCGGTCCTGTGTTTGCACCGATCACGGAAGGTACAGCCGCGCTCGAAAAGGGCGAGATCGCACAGGCGCTGGTGTACCTGGTCAAGATCCGCTGCCGCGCGGCCGCATGCGAGCGCATCGGCCTGGAGTCCGCGGCGCGCTTCGAGCGGTGGGCTGAGGTCGCTCGGCACGCGATCGAGACGCCAGTCGAAGCCCAGGCAATGACCGTCGCCGCCTACGCCGCCTACCGGTCCGGCCAGACCGGTCTGGCCCACAGCGCGCTCGAACGCGCCTTGGAGCTCAATCCGGATCTGGTCGACGCGCGCGCCTACCTCGACGCGATCGAGCGCGCCGTGCCCGCCGAGGAGGTGCAGCCGGTCGGCGCCGAGCGGTTCTAGGACCGCGACACCAATCCACATCCCCACCCGCAGGGGCCGCGACTCGTTCGCGGCCCCTGCTTCGTCATGCCCCGACACCGGTTGGGGCGCAACCATCATGAAAGGAACGACCATGGAAACCGAGTACGACCCCGCAGCGATCACTGCGGTCATCAACTGCCTCTCGGAGCCGCGCGACTCCAAAAAGGTCGACGAGATCGCCACCAGCACCGCGCTGCCCGAGACGGACGTCAAGAGCATCCTCGCCGTCCTCAAAGAGGAGCAGATCCTCAAGCACACCGGCCGCGGCAAGAACATCCAGTGGTTCATCAACCGGGACCTCGCCCTGCCGGTCGAACTGCCCGAGCACCTGCTCGGGGCCACCGCCGACGACAGCACCGATGCCGAGGCTGCCGGTTCGGACGCCGCCGAGGACGCAGGGATCGAGGAGAACGCGCCTGCGGCCGGTCTCGCCAGCGCCGACGGCTCCGAGGACGACGGAAGCAACCTGGAGCAGGACGGCGATCCGGAATCCCCGGGGTCCGATCCGCTCGAAAACGAGGAGACGGCGCCGGAGCCGCCGGATGCGGAAGCGACGCGCGAATGCGAAGCCGCCACGGACAACGACGTGGCAGAAGGCGATCAGGCGGTTGAGTCCGGTCGGGGAGCGGACACGCAGACCGCTTCGACAGGGGTTGCAGAGGAGGAGCCCGGGGACGAGGAGTTCGCGGACGCGGATCTGGAGTGGACGACCGGCGGTCCGCTCCAGGAGCCGTCGAGTATGGGCGGCTCTGATCTGGAGGTGATGATGGTGTTCAACTGCCTGCCTCCGCACGGCGCGGACACCAGCGTCGACCTGCCCTACCTGCTCCGGCTCGTAGGGACGGCGATGCGCAGCATCCGCATCGTCAAAGCCCTCTGGCTGATGTGGGAGCACGGCGTTGCCGAAGCCTCCGGGAACTGGCGGGCCGACCGCGGCCAGTGGCGACAGGCCCCGGGAGCGACGCACCGGCACCTCGTCGGCATCCACATGTCCAAGGCCCCCCGGCGGGTGGTCTGCCCCGACTGCGGAGACGACGCGGTCCTGCAGTACGAGCACGGCGCAGCGAGCGCGGTGAAGCCGTTCGATCCGGACACGCCCGCGCCCGCGGGCCTGGCCGAGCGGGCCGAGCAGGACGCCCACGCCCGGTCGCCGGAGATCATGTTCGCCGCGATGCTCCTCGACCACGGCGACCCGATGGACGCCAAGGCCATCGCCGAGTACACCGGGTTCCGGCTGCCGGTGGTCCTGCAGGGGCTGTGGGCGATGCGCGCGTGCCGGATCGTCGAGTGCTCCCACATCCGCCGGCCCGACGGCGGGATGTGGCGGGCCACCGAGCACACGCTCGACCAGGCGCACCTGGTCCGGCCCAGCGACTCACCCTCCATGCTCGGATGCGCCACCTGCGGGCGCACCCTCGCAGGTCGCCAGATCGCGGGCGGGGCTCCCACCGAAGGGAAGAAGAAGGTCAAGGGAGAGCCCCGGGCGAACACGCACGATGAGGGCGTGCCGCTGCCGCCGAAGGCACTCAGGGTCATGATCCTGGCCTGGGCTAATGCCGCGCCCGCGGGCTGGGAGATGGAAGCCGGGAAGGACCCGGCCGTCCGCACGCCGGGGGGCCTGTTGAACGTCCTGGTGCGCGCGTGCCAAGGCGGCGAGATGCTCGACTGGCTCGCGACCTGGGTGGAAAACCACCTTGAGGATGAGGAGAAGGTCGCGGAGACCAGCGAGGCGATCAGCGAGACCGACCCGACCAAGCGAGCCATACCCCGCAGCGCTGGCGCGGTCAAGAACGCCCTCGTCAATCTGACGCTCGAGGACGGCTCCCCGATCGAAAGGGTCAGGGACGCACGGGTGGAAACCTACCGGTCCACCGTCAAACCCGACCACGACGCGCTCCTCAATCGCGAGGACGACGGCTTCGATGCCGACGAGGAGTACGACGCCGACGACGAGGCCGACGACTGGTCGGAGGAAGCCGACACCGACACCGACACCGACACCGACACCGACAAATAGCACCACAATGCAGGACCGTGCCTTTGGGCGCGGTCCTGCCGTGCCGTCCTGCAACAACTCTTGAAAGGAGACCATTGTGGATGCCTATGAGCGGGACATGGTCGACGCGATCGTCACCGGCCGCGGACCCGAGGTCGGGGCTGACCGGCAGTTCCTGCGGCGCATGGCCGCCGAGCAGCTCTACGCCTGCAAACGGCACGGCCGGCAGCTCGACCTCAAGCAGTCGGTCGCCATTTCCCTCCACGACAAATCCGGGAAGCCGTTGCAGACGATCGTGATCTGCGACGAGGCATTCGACGACCCGCACACCGCCGAAGTCCTCGCGGGGGCGTCGGCGGACATCGAGATCGTCGTCCACGACGGCCGGCTCCTGTGGGACGAGCCGCCCGCAGCCGACGGCACCGACGCGGACCCGGGGCCGCGGTTGTGATGCAGGCATGGGTCGGGTGCTGGGCCTGCTACAACGAGGGCTTCCTCGTCGGCGCCTGGTTCGATCTGCCCGACCAGACCCCCAGCATCGAGCTGGTGCACCAGCTCGGCGTCGACCACGGCGACCACCGTGACGACTTGGAGCTGCACGAGGAGATCGGCGTGTTCGACCTCGACGGCGACCTCGGGCACTTCAGCGACGCCATCGGCGAATCCGTCGTCACCGCCGTGGAGGTGGCACGGGTCCTCGACGACATGGAGCCCGACCAGCGCGCCGTATTCGCTGCCTACGTCAAAGCCGTCGGCGAACCGGCCAGCGCCGAGCTTGCCGCGCAGTGCGAGGGCAACTACATCGGGGCGTTCGCGTCGGTCCGGGCGTTCGGCATGGAGCATGGCGCCGACCTGCTCGGCTGGCACGAACTCCCGGGGCATGTGCAGGAGGTGCTCGACCCGTACATCGACTGGGAGGAGGTCGGCGAGAACGATCTCCTCGACTACGAGTCGGCCCGTATCGGCCGGACGCTGCACGTCTGGCACCTCGAATGACCACATCACATCGGGCCCGCACCGGGCTCGCACGTTCGGTGCCGCAGCCATCGGCTGCGGCGCTTTCCGTTATCCAGCAATCGAAAGGACATTCGTTATGCGCAGTATCGAAGACCTCAGCGGCAGTGCACCGCCGCCGCTGAGCCACCCGTGGCGCGACCACGTCACCACCGTGTTGAAAGCCATGCCGTTCGGGGCGTGGACGACCGTCGATGACCTCGCCGCCGCATTCGGCACCAGCCCCAAGCAGGTCTCGGAGTTCATCGCCGGAGCCCAGCCCGAGGGGATCGAGCGCATCCTCACCGACACCGGGCAACTGCGCCGCAGCAGCGCCTTCCGCGGCATCGACCAGACCGAACGCGAGCACCAGCTCGCCGCCGTCGGCGTCCACCTCGACGACTCCGGCCGCGCCGACCGCACACGTCGCATCCGAGACGCGGCACTGGTCGCTCTGGCCGCCGACCCGGTCACCGGGCTCCTCGCCGAAGGAGTTCGCCGGACCTGGCCGAGCAGCGCCAGCGCGGTCAACCACGCCCCTGAGCAGCGCGAGCAGCTCAGCGTGCTCGCCGCCCGCTGCGACTGGGTGTCGGTCGGCCGCAGCGGGGACCTGCTGCACCGCAGCAGCGCTGCGCCGCTGCTCCACCAGCTGCCTTCGGGCCTGGCCGCCGCCGTCGGCGTTGTGCAAGGCGAACCGTCCTGGCCGACACAGGCACTGGTCGCGATCGGGCTCCTCGGCAGGGGCATCGGCGCACCGATGAGCTCAGTCCGCATGGTCGCCGTCCGCTCCCTCGAAACGGGCGCTGCGGTGGAGGTGTTCGGGTTGGCGGTGGTGGGCCGGTCGGTGCCGGTCCTCGTCCAGACCCGCGCCCTGCCGCCCGCACCCCCGGGGCCGGGTGCGAGCGGTGCGTGCCGACGCGGCGAGCACGGCCAGTGCCGGGGCCGCACCACCAACGGCACCGCACCGTGCTCGTGCAAGTGCGGGTGCGAGCGGGACGGACGGGCGACCGTCATGGGCGCCTTGGCCGTCGGCGACGAGTTCACCTCCAGCGTCAGCCGCCGCGCCAGGGTCTCCGCGCCCCCAGTGCCAGACGGCCTCGGGTTCGTGCGGGTGCGCAGCCGCGACTACATCAGCCGCGCCGAGTGCGACACGAGATACGCCGCGGACCTGGTCGCGATCGTCGCCAACCCGCGCAAACGCTCACGCCCGAACCCGTAGGTGCCAGCCGAGGCTCCGATTCGAACCCGAGAGCCCCGGCCGGCTGCAACCCGCCATTCATCCACTTCCGCAAGAGAACGAGAAGGAGAGCTGCTTTGGACAGCACACCACCACCGGCACCGCGCATGATCTGCGGGGCCTGCCTGCGACCGCTCAACCGGTACCTGCCCTTCGGAGACGACGGCGAACCCACCGGTGAAGTGATCTATAGGCACCCGCTCGACGACGAGGCCGCCCACGACCCGGAGCCGCAACCACGGGACGAGCACTACGAAGCGCAGATCGACAACCGCTGCGACTTCTGCAATGACACTGAACCCGTCTGGCGCTACCGGGCTCCCGGGATGCAGCTGCTGGTCCTCGGCGACGACAACGACATCGTCCAAGAGCAGCACTTCAGTGAGCTGTGGGACGCCTGCACCGACTGCGGGAAGGCCATCGAGCACCGCAACCTCGCAGGGCTGGTCCGCAGGTCCAAGGTCGCGCTCGGCGACGCCTGCGACGCCTTGGACGCCGACTATCTCGAACGGCAGCACCAGGCGTTCTTCCTGGTGCTGGAGCCCGGACGAGTCCGTCTGCCCAAGCAGCACCGATAACCACACCGCACCCCGGGGCTCGCGCATTCCTGCGCGAGCCCCGGCTCGTCTTACCCGACAACCAGAAAGGACAGCAACCATGAGCGAGGAAGCCGCCATTGAGACACCGGCCCGTCCGCACTTGCAAGCAGCCCACGAGGCCGCCATCGCTGCCAATCGCGACCATGCCGTGTACGGCGGCATGGGGGTGATCATGGCCGTGAACAAGTCCCAGGACCCGCCGACCGGGCCCGAGGAGGTGCTGCGCGCCGACGCCGTCGCCGCCGTCGCCGCCATTTTCGAGTACGCCGAAGTCGCGGGCTGGTATCCCGAGCTGATCGTCATCGAAGCGATCCGACTCCATGCCCAGCGCCGCGAGGCCGAGATCGATGCCGCCATCGCCTCCGGCCAAGGGCACTTCACCTGCACAGACTGCGGCACGCAGGTGTGGGAGATCCCGCGCTGGTACCTGCGCTGCCACAACTGCCAGCGCGAACGCAACGGCCAGCTGCACACCGGCCTGCTCCCCTACGACGAGTCCGCCATCGCCGAGCACTGCGCCGCCTGGGCGGAGATTGCGGTGCAGGCGTTCAGCGCGCTGACGCGCAAGGGCTGGGACTACCTGTCCACCGACAGCGAAGGGCGCGAAGAAATCCTGTCCGACCTCATCGGCGACCTCGGACACCTGGCCCGCCGCGACGGCCTCGACCCCGACGCGATCTACCAGCGCGGCAAGAACGCATTCGCCGACGAAGACCAGGCCGAACCCGAGCAGGACTAGCAACTGCTCGCACACCACCGATCCCCCGGGCGCGCCGTACGGCGCGCCCGTTCCTCTTTCCAAACCGATTGGAGTACCAGCACATGGACCACCAGCCACCACCACCCGCCGCCACCGGCGGCTCTCCCAGTACCCGCACCGGGTACTGGCTCTCCGAGCACCTCCCGGACGGCACCGACCGGCACTGGTCGATCCTCGCCCGCCAGCGCACCGCACGCGAGAGCGACCGCGCCCAGGTCAGTGCCGCGATCGAGGCCGTGACCTGGTACCGGGGAGGCGCCAAAGTCGCCTTCTCACCAGGGGCGCTACTCAACGAGATCATCAGCAAGGTCACGACACCGCCGATCGCCTTCGGCATCAGCGACCTCGCGCTGGAGCTGCCCGAAGCGGGCCTATCCGAACACGACCGGGCCCGGTACGACAGCAACCCGGCCCTGCTCGATCCAGACCTGTTCGAGACGACCTCCGTTGTCGCGCTGGCCTTCCGAGAGGGGCGGACGGTGTTCTGCATGTACTACCTCGACGAAGGCGTGCATGCGCGCCCGGTCGCGCTCGACATGCGCGACCTCGACCCCGGGCCCGAACGCTCGGTCGGATGCGCGGCACGCCTGCACTCGATCTGCCAGGGCCGCTACATCACCGAAGGCCGCGACACACGGCCGTGCGCGTGCGACTGCGGATGCCGCAACCGGCACCAGCAGGCCACGGCCTAACCGATCCCGCAACACCGCCAACGGGAACGGCACCGGCCACTCCCGCCCGCCACGATGAAAGGAATACGCCTTGAACAAGCCACTGCCCACCACCGCCCTCCAGCCGGACTACGACCCGACCGCCATGTCCCCGGCCGCACTGGTCGCGCTCTCGCCCTACCTGGTCGAGCGTCCCGACGAAGCCATGGTCCTGCTCGGCTCCCGGGCCGGTGCGCCGTGCGGCATGACCGTCCACGACCTCGATGACGTCATCGCCTCCGGTGGCGCTGGCATCGCCGAGACCTGGGCGCCACTGCGGCCCGAGCGTCTCACGACGCTGCTGTGCAGCCTCGACTCCGGCCGGGCCAACCTGGCATGGGAGGAAACGTTCACCCACGAGTTCGTCGATGCGATCGGAATGCACTGGGACGGTGAGCGATCCATCTGGATCTATGGGGACCGGCGCTGGCTCGAAGGCTCGCTGATGTGGGACGACCTCTGGAAGCTCCAGGACCCTCCCGCCACCGAGCCCGTCGCCGCACGCATGACTGCGATCGGCTTGCACGCGCGCCTCGAACAGGCCGGAGCGCCCCGCGGAACGCTCCCCGACTTCGGTCGCATTCCCGATGGCAGCCACTTGCCATCGCGGGACCTGTTTGCGCTGACCGAGAACTTCACACCTGACGACGACAGCGAACGAGCGCTCATGGCCGAGCGGTTCTCCCTCAGCCCGGGCCTGCTTGCAGGGGCCATCGACCACCTCCTTGCCGAGACCGACGCAGTCAGGACGCTGCACTGGTCGGAGGGCATGGGCACCGACGGCCCCGGCTACCGCGCCGACCAGAACGGTCTCGCGCTCCAGGCGCTCGCGCGATGGCGGTGGGGCATGGAGGTCAGCACCACGGACCTGTACAGCACGACGACACAGCCACTGTCGGCGCACGTCCGTAGCCTCCTCGGGATCGGGGTCAGCGCCGCCGCCCTCGGGTGGCGGCCGTGACCGGCACCGCCCGGCCCGGCAAGACCCGAGACCTGACCACGGGACCCACGTGAGCGCACCGCGCTCCAGTCGATTCACGGCAACACCAACGCGAAAGGACACATCTTGAACAAGCCATCACCCGCTACCGGCCAGAGGGACTCCGAGGCTGCGATCGCACACATCGCCGCCGCCGCAGTCCAACTGGACCGCGACGAACAAGGCGACCGCGAGACGATCATCGCCGCCGCCACCGACACCCTCCAGGCCCTCCTGCGCGGCCTGCGCAGCGACGATCCCGATCAACGCCATGGCGCCGAACAGGACCTGGCCGCGCTCGTGCTCGCCGGGGCGGTTCGCGACGCCGACACCGCACGGGGTCTGCCGTGGGATTTCAACGCGGTCCCCTACGCCCGCGCCGTCCTCGAAGTCACCGACACCGTGCTGGACACCCGCTTCCTCAATCTCGCGGGCACTGGCCCAGTCACGTTCGAATACTGGTGGGAGAAGCGCTACACCCGCACCTTCGATCGCGACGAACTCTCGCCCGGCTGGGAGCAGGCGCTGCTACACCCCGGCAAGTGCACGAACGCAGCGAACCGGGACCTCGACAACTTGCTTGGCGAAGACCTCGGCGAGCACTACACCGACGAGGACTCCCAGCGCGTCTGGTGCCGCGTCACGACCGACACGCCTGTCCCGCCGCCGAACACCAACGGCACGACGCCTTCGCGCTGATCGGCACGGACCCAACCGAACTCCATGACCGGCCGAGCGGCGGAGACCTCAACCAGGTCTCGGCCGCTCGGCCTTTTTTCCGTTCCACGACAACGAAAGGCGATACCGCCATGGATCACATCGAACTCGACGACGGCGATGCACGCGCCGTCCTTACCGCCGTGACGGGGCCCGGCCACGCCGCGATCGGCGACCTCATTCGCGCCCACGGCGCCCCCGACGTCCTCGCCCTCGGCCTCACCGGCGGCCTGTCAGGCAGGCCCGCCGCACAAGTCGCCGCCGGACTCGCCAGGACCGGCATCAGCAGCGCCGATGACGTGCACCGGCTGGCCGAGCGACTGCAGGCCACCGCGAAGGAGCACCGGGCCCGGCTGCTGACTCCCGACGACGAAGCATGGCCGCGCAGTCTCAGTGAGCTCCATGCACACCCGAGCACCGCGAATTGGGGTGAACCGTGGTGCCTGTGGGTCCAAGGCGTCGATGCCAGCCACCATCGGCCCAGGAGCGCGGTAGTGGGAAACGACTGGCCCTCAACCTGGGCGAAGCAGTTCACCCGCGACCTCACCGCGCGACTGTCCGAGCACGGCGTCACCGTGGTGTGCTCGGCACGGCTTGGTGTTGCCGCCGAGGCCGCTGCCGAGGCGATCGCCCACCGGCGGACCGTCAACGCCGTGGTCGCCGGCGGATTCGGCCAGACCTCCCAAGGAGTCGATCCGCACCTGATCGAGCAGATCGCCGCCCATGGGGCGGTCTATGCGAGCCTGCCGCCGCACACCCCCGCCAGCGCGGCCAACGCGGGCTATCGCGATGCGCTCCTGGCCGCCATGTCCGGCCCCATCGCGGCCATCGAGGTGCCCTCCGGCAGCGCGAAGCGGCCGCTGTTCACCACCGCGAAGGCGCTCGATCGCGCCGTCTACTCCGCCGGTCACCCGTACCTGATCACCAAGCGGGTCGGCAACGCCGCGCTGGAGTCCGAAGGGGCCCTGGCGATTTCGGACCCGGCCGTGATGGCTGATGCCATCGCCGGGATCGAGACGCCGACCGACCAGTGACCTGCTCGTTTCGCTGTGCGCAGCCGGATCTCCGCGTCCAAACGAATCTCCGGCTGCGCCTGGCGTCCCTCGACGTGAAAGGAATGCCTTGACCAGTCAATCAAACCGCGACCGCGACCGCAAACAGGCGCGCCTGATCGCGACGGGCGAGGGCGGCTTCGCCGTCGATGCCGTCGCTACCGTCGATGCGCTCTGGGAAGCGCTCGGTGCTGCACCGGCACCAGCGCTGGAGGCGCTGTTCGCCCACAAGCCGGGCTTGATCTGGCACCTCGTTCCCACCGTCCAGGCCGCTGCGGCGTCAAGAACCGGAACGGCCTCGACCGGCGCTCAGCGACTCACCGATCTCACGCCCGCCGCCGTCGCTGCCGCTGCCAACGAGGCCGGGTGCCCGACCTTGACCTGGCAGGTGTGGAGCGATCACGGCCGCGACTCCTTCATCGTGCACCACCGAAGGATTGCGGTGCTGCGGGTCATGACCGCATGGAGCCTGACCCGGTTCGATCCGGCACGAACCGGCGGAGCGTACAGCCGGGCCGAGATCCTCCCCGGGGACTACCTCGTCGCCACCGTCGACCACCCGGTCCCGGCCGTGTGGTGCGGACGCGTCGAGGTCGTGCCGACCGCCAGCGCCCTAGCCGAGCGGCCCGAGTTCACCGCGAAGCGCCTGGCCGCCGACTGCACGGTCTGCCACCAGCGCTGGTACGGCCTCGACGGCAAGCCGCGACTACTCCCGGTCGACACCCCGGGCCCGGCCTGGTGGATCGACGAGGGCAGCGGCTTCGCCGCAGCCACCGGCACCATCGGCTGCCCCGTCCCAGGATGCACCGGGCGCGTCTGGGTCCGCTTCCTGGCCGAACCCGAGTCCTGACACACGCAGGGCCGCACCGAATCCGGTGCGGCCCTGTCCGCTTTCCATTCCGCGCTGCGGTTGCGCAGCGCACCAACCAATGTCCAACAGGAGTACCGCATGTCCCAGTCCGACAGCACCATGCACGGCGTCGCGCAGGAGTTCTACTGCGAGCACCGGGCACGATCACGGGTGGTCGCGCTCGTGACCATTCCCGGTCGCCTCCCGGTCCTGACCGCCGTGACGACCGTGACCGACCCGGTCGCCGCCGAGGCAATCGCGCAGGCACTCACCGCACTGGCCGGTGAAGCCGATCATGCCGCGGCGGCCGAACGTCTCGAAAGCATCGTGTCCGTCCTCTCCGACACCACTGGCGCCCAGGTCCGCGCCGCCGCCGAAGCAATCGCGCTCGAAGCGACGCCCGTCTGCACCGCGGTGACACCAGGCGAAGTCAACGCCTACATCAAGTACCGGGAGACCGGCACCGAGCCGTGCCAACAGCTCGAAGGCATCGACGATCTTGAACCAGTCGAGGTGCGCATCACCAGTGAACTGCACCTGCGGGTGACCGCGCCCGCCGACCTCATCACCTCGGCCACCGCCGCCGGTTGGTGCCCCGACCCGGACGAGGACGACCCCCTCGCCCACGTGCGCGACGCTGCCCTTTACCTCGCCGGACCCCCACGCGTCCCCGCCGGTACCCGCCTGATCGACCACCGCAGCGACACCCTCGACCTCGACGCCGCAGCATGCCACCAGGAAACCGACCAGATCGACCTCGCTCCCGCAGCGGTCCCGTTGCTTGACCCCCGCCAGCCCCTGTTCCTCGCACCCGAGACCGAACAGGACTGAACCACTGGATACAGCCCGCCCCTGCCTCGGCAGGACGGGCGCCTCCAGTCACGGCCCGCACCCACAAGGTGCGGGCCGTTTCCGTGCACATCACAACGCCATCACTTCCAGAAAGGCACCAGACAGATGAACCAGCCAACGCCGTGAGCACCCTCGTCGGGGCCCGCCACCGCATCCCGGTGACGCAGCTCCTGCGCGAGACCGCACTCAACGTGCTGATCCTCTCCCGCATCGCCTCGGGCCGCGTCCCCGACAAGCTCCGCAAGGACGACATCGAGGCCGCGGCCGACCACCTGGTCACCCTGCTTCGCCACGCGGCTTGGGAGCTGTCCGTCCCGGAGTCGGACGCCCAGCCGTCCAAGGAAAAGGAATAGGCCCGAGCCGCCAATTCGGAACACACCACCGGGCCGAGCAGCCGCGAAACGCGGCCGCTCGGCCCTTTCCCGTGCTACACCACTTCAACAAGGAGAACCATCATGTCCAATCCGATCGACTGGGGCATCAGCCTCGATGACACCGACAGCACCCGCGCCGAACCGGCCGCGCTCATCCCCTGGGTCCCCTACCTGCTGGGCGGACCCGCGCAAGAAGATGCGCTCGCGTTCATCGGATGCCGGAACACCTACCCGGCGCTGTGCAGGGGCCTGTTCTTCCACCAGCCGCATCTCGATGCCGACATCCGCGAGGAGGCCGCCGCGATTCTGACCGATTACGTCCGCCTGGGCATGGACACGGTCGTCGTCATCGGCTACTGCCCGCGCGAGCGACTGTCCGGTCTGGTTGACCACGGCCCCGCCCCAGCGGACGCTGAAGGGTACGAGGTGTTCCCGGACCTGAACGCGGTCATCCTGTGCGATGACAGCGACGAGGGATACTGGCAGCGCTCGGACGGCTCCGAGGCGACCTGGACGCGTCTGGACCTCGACGAGGGCGACCTCATCGACGTCCGGATCGAGGCGATGCATGCCGGCTACCACGCCTGGCAGCCGACCGGCGTCATCGACGCCGTCCACGGCTTCGAGACCGACAACGAAGCCCAGACCCCCGCGGCTGCGGCGCTGCCTGTCGAGCAGGCGCTGAGCCTACTCGAGCGCCTTCATACCGAAGCGATCCTCCCGACGCCGGCCGAGGCCGCGCAGCTCGGCGCGGCCCTGCTCGATTGCCGCGTTCTCGCCGCCGCCGTCGACCAACTCGCGGACGATATGCCGCGGCTGGACCTGTGGGTGTGGGCTAACCGCCTCACTCCGTACGAGGAGAAGGGGTTCCTGGCGGGCATGACCGCACTCGCCCTCCAAAGCGCCAGCCGCGGGCCTGCCGCGCGCGACGCCATCGGCCTCCAGCTGGCCGTCACCGACGACCACCGGACACAGGTGCTCGACCGCGCACTGCAACAGCGCCGACCGATGCGCGAGCTGCGCGAACTCGTCGCGGCCCGGTCGTGGGAGTGCGACCGGCTCTGCTGCCAGGAGACCGGCCAATGACCACACCGCCCCTTGAACCGATCGACCACTTCGCGAGCGCGAAAGTACTCCAGTCGGCCCTGCGGTTCCATGCGGACCTGCCGGTCGTCCTCGTCTGCGTCATCCGGCACCGATCCGCCGTCACCGGAGGGCACTGGCACTCGATGCCGCTGCTGCCCGGCGCCGAGGAGACCCGCCGGGCCCTGGCCGAACACCGTCCCGGCTGCGCCGTCGAGGAGTTCGCATACCACTGCCTGCACCAGGCCCAAACTAGCGAGATCAAACCGATCGAAGGGCTCATCGGGATCGCGGTGCGATACGCCTCGACGACCATCCCGGTCCGGCTGCACGCATACCGGCAACGGCGGTACCCGCCGCCCGAAGTCCCGGTCACCCTCGACAACGCCATCTACGGCCACCCGGGCGCCGTCAAACGCACCGAAGCGTGGGCGGCGTTTATCGACGGCGTGCACCACCATGCGACCTGGACCGGCTGCGACCGGCTCGACCGCCACCCGAACTGGGACGTGATCCCACCGCTCGGACACATGACGGGCCAGCTCATGCTTCGCAAAGACCTTCAGCAGCTCGCCCGGATCCACGCCGGACTCCCCGTCGAAGGGAACATCGAACCCTAGAAACCGGGTGGAGCGCGGGCACTAAGGGTGCCCGCGCTCCACCCCTGCCTGATCCGGGAGCGGACGGCGACTACCGCACGGCCCGGCCTGCCGGGACCGACCGCATCCGCATCAATGGTCATTTTCTATACCCAATTAGTCCTAAATGGACATGATGTAGATGATCCACCAGGTCAGCAGGAGTGATGGCCCGTACGGCGGCAGCCTCGACCCACCGTGGAGGAGCCGTGCAGCAGCCCCTGCGAGTCCGGTCAGCAACATCGCGAAAGCGACGGCGCACACCGCCAGCCACCATCCCGCGGCCCCGGTCAGCGTCAGCGCGGCGAGGGCGGCAAGGGCGACATCGCCGCCGCCAGCGCCGCCATTCGAGAGCAACGCCAGCACGATCATGACTGCCGCGACCGCGAGGGCCGTGACCAGGCTGCGCGCGAGGTCGGCAGTGAAGGACAGCGCGAGGACCGCCACCGCAGCGGCAGCGCCGGTGTAGAGGAACGGGAGCCTGCGGGCGGCGAGGTCGACGACCGCCAGACCAGGCGCGACCGCAGCGAACGCGACCGCGCAGACCGCGAACGGAATCGTCGGCGCCAGGGCCGCCGCAGCACCGGCCGAGACCGCCGAGACGAGGACCACCCCGAGCAAGACCCACACCCGGAACCGTCGGCCTCGGCCCCGCCAGTCGCCGAGGTCGTCCGAGGAGCCGAGGGTCCAGGCGGCGCGGGCGAGTGCGGCTCCGGCCAGGGCCCCGCCGAGCGCAGCCAGGGCAGTCACCATCACGCCAACCTAGCCACTCCGGCGGCGCTCCCTGCCGGTTTCTCCGGTATCGGTTGATTCGTGTGCGGGGTTGTGAGGGTGGCCGCCCCGCACAAGCACCCTCACAACCCCGCACACGCGGGGGTCTAGGGGTATCTGAGACCCGGTGACGGCCAGTCGCCGCCATGAACCACCACGAACACCACCACCGGCAGCCCGCAGGTAGCGAGGGCATCGACGTACCGCTGAGCGTGTGGCCGGTCTGGAGCCAGAGCGACCTCGTCGGCCGCCTCGTCCAGCAGTTCACCGCACCCGACGAGATCGTGACGCTCCTGGGCGTCGAGGGCGTCGCACCCGTCACCGACCTGGGCCGCCACTGCATCGCCTATTGCACCCTCGAGGCGATGGCCCGCGAATACGAGGCCATCACCCGATCGGGCCAAACCGAGGGCATCGGCTACGTCCTCTCCATCGAAGACGACAACCTCGACCTGCCCGAGCACCTGCGCACCCGCACGACATCGGTGCTCACCATCTGCGACGACCGCGGCTGGGACGCCTCCACCTGGTGGGCGCTGGCCGAGTCCATCCCGGCTTGGGGGCTGCTCGCGGTGCTGTGGGACGGGCCCGCGATCTCGGCGATGGCCCGCTCCTCATGTGCGGGGTCCGGGCTGTCCTACGCCGGCCACATCGTCGCCGCCGAGTCCAGCGCGTTCGACCGCGCCGCCGCCACCGCTGCGGGCCTGGCCCAGGTCAAGGCGGGCGAGCCGCGGCGGTCGCACACCAACGTCGGCTTGTGGGCGCGCTACCCCGGCCGGATCGACGGGAGCAGCCTGTGAACGGCATCGACCGACTCTCGACGCTCTGGGCCACCGGGCAGATCCTGCCGCGCGTCCAGCGCGGTGACCTGTACGCCTCGGCATCGCGGGCGCATCCGGCGAAGATGTGGCCGCACACCGCCGCACACGCCGTCGCCGCATTCTCGCGTCCCGGGGACTGGGTCCTCGATCCGATGTGCGGGATCGGCACCACAATGATCGAGGCCATCCGGCTCGGTCGGGCGGCGGTCGGCATCGACTGCGAGCCCGACTGGGTCGCCGCCGCGTCCGCGAATCTCCACCTGGCCAAGCAGGCGATTCCCGGTGTGAAGGGGAGCGTGCGGCTGGGGGACGCGCGCAGGCTCGCGCGGCATGTGCCGCGGCGTCTGATCGGGAGAATCGACCTCGTGGTGACCTCGCCGCCGTACGGCAAGGCCGCGCACGGGCGGGCGTTCACCCGCCGCGAGACCGGCGGGGCCATCGCCAAGCGCGACTACACCTACAGCACCGGACGACCCGATCCCCAACAGCTCGCGCGCGCCGACCTCGGCGGGCTGCTTGAGGGCCTGGGCGAGGTCTTCACCGGCTGCCACCGGGTCCTCAAACGCGGCGGCATCATGGTCCTCGCCTGCCGTCCGTTCGCCCACGCTGGCATGCTCGTCGACTTCCCGGCCGAACTGACCGACGTGTGCCAGCAGATCGGCTTCCGGCTCCAGGGACGCTGCGCCGCGCTACTTGCCGAGTGGGATGCCGACTTCGGGTTGCGGCCGATCCACTCGTTTTTCGGCCTCTACAACACCCGTGCCTCGATCGAACGAGGCCGACTGGCGCTCCTGCGCAGCCATGAGGACCTCCTTGTCTTCGTCAAGGAGGAGACGTGAAGCCGGGGTATGCGCGCGGCGACGACCACGGCGTCTCTGGTACTGCCGTCGCCAGAGCGCAGACAAGGCGGGGTGAGGGTGCGGCGGCTTCGGATGGGGCAAGGGCGCTGCTGCTGGAGTCGGCCCAGCGCTACGCGGAGCAGATGGCCGATTCGCCCGTTCTCGACTATCTGGCCGGGTGCCGGGGCATCACTGATCCGGTGCTCATCGGGCGGCTCGGTCTCGGGTTCGTCGGCAAACCTTCGCCGGGGCATGAGCGGTTCCGCGGGATGCTGTCCATCCCGTACCTTCGCTATGACGCCATGGGATCGACCGTCGCGACGATCCGGTTCGCCTGCGCCACCGACGGATGCGCGCATGAGCACCACGACCAGACCACTTCGCTGCCCGGCCATGAGCCGCGCCTGTACAACACCCGCGACCTGTACGCGCGGGTCGACGAACTGTGTATCTGCCTGGGCGAGTGGGACACCATCACCGCGCTCGCCAGAGGGCTCCATGCCGTCGGTGTCCAGGACGCTGAGGGATGGAGGCCCTACATGGCCCGGGCGTTCCGGGGATACAAGAAGGTCATGCTCTTCACCCGGGCCGAGGATCGGGGCCGGTCGATGCGGTGGGCGAACGAGGTCGCCGCGCAGATCCCCACGGCCGTCATCGCGCCGTTCCCGAACGGCTCCGAGCCGGGCACCATCCACACCGGATAGGCCACCTGCTCCTGGCGCGCGGTTGCCGCCGTCCGTGTGCGAGCGGTTTCGGCGCCGCCCGCACACGGACGGCGGCGCTCGAGGCGAGCGCCGCCGCTTTCGTCGCCGAATGCCTATTCAGCCGAGTCGATCGCCGCTTCGTCCTCGCAGAGCAGGCGCTGCCCGTGCTGGACGGCCATGGCCCGCTGCGCCAGCAGCACCGCTTGCGTCTCCTCGTCCACAGTGAGCGGGAGCAGCCTGCCGCGGTAGTCGTAGACGTGGACATACTCTTCGATGGGCGGCTTCTTCGAGGTCTTCCCGGTCGGGAACACGACGATGTTCGGGAACACCTGCGCCAGGATGTTCTTCTGGGCCTCGATATCCAGGTCGTTCCACTCGCGGAGCACCTGCTCCCAGGGGACCGCGGTCAACACCGCCGGGGCCTTGGCTTCCACATCGGCCTCGCCGTCTTCCTCAAGCTCGGCGAGTTCCTTCTTGGCGCGGGCCTCACCGGCCAGGAACGCCCGTTCGGAGATCAACCCGGAGAAGAACATCTCGCCCATCTTCTCCTGCGTCCCTTCGATCTCTGCCCGCTTGGCGGCCTTCGCCTCCGCCTGGGCCCGGACCTCCGCCACGTCCTCCTGCCCGCTCGCCAGGAACGCCTCGTACTGCTGCGGGGATCGCAGATACCTCATGAGCAGCTCGGTCACGTAGGCGTCGATCCGATCAGCGCGCACCGACGTGTGCTGCTTCCCGCAGCACTCACGGCGGCACACGTAGTACAAGTGCCCGCTCGCCCAATGCGAGCGCAGCGGAAGGCACTCCTCGACCGGACCGCACTGGTAAAGGCCCGAGCCCAGGTACCGCTTGTGGTTGCCCTTCGCCGACAGCGTCCGGGTCAGGACTGCTTTCATCGCCTCCCACTCCTCGCGCGTGACGATCGGCTCCCAGTTGCCGGGGGTCAGCTCCGCAAGCCAGGGTGCGACTGGCTCCGGCGCGCCGTCATAGAGGTACGTGGTGCGCTGGTAGGCCCGCATCCCGCACACTTCCGGCGCGAGCAGCGCCGCCTTCACCGTGTCCCAGTCGTACGGGTTGCCCACGGTGTTGGTGAAGCCTTCCGCGTTCCAGCGGCGCGAGACTTCCGCCAAGGCCCCACCCATCCCCAAGATGTAGGCGTACGCGTCACGGATCGCTGCCGCCCGCTCCGGAACGATGATGTAGGAGGTCTTGTCCTCGGTCTTGGCGTACCCGAACTTCGCACGCCCGGTCGAGGGCATCCCCTGGCGGACACGTTCAAGTTCGGTCAGGTTCCGCTTCTTCGCCATCTCCTCGACGTTGGACCGGTTGATGCCCACGCGGATACGCGCATTCAGGCGCCCGCCAGGGTTCGACAGGTCGAAGTGCGAGTCGTGAGTGAGGTAGATCGGGAACTCTTTCGAGTCCAGGAGGTCGATGAGGTCTTCGAGCTCACGGGGGAGGCGGTACAGGCGCTCGCTGTCGCGGCAGACCGCCCGCGCAAGCACGCCTGACTTGAGGGCCTCGACCATGCGGGTGTACTCCGGGCGGGGCTTGCGCGGGTTCGAGGCGCTGACGCTCTGGTCCAGAAACAGCGCAACATTGACCCAACCGCGGGTCTCGCACTCCTTGAGTGCGTTGATGATCTGGTTCTCCAGGGAGAGCGTGTCGTCCTCACCGGGCCTGGGAGAGCGCCGGACGTAGATCGCGGTGACCGACCCCGGCGCGGCCTCAGCAAGCTGCTGCGGCGTCCAGATGAGGTGCCGGTATTTGATCGAAAGATCATTTTTCGGGCTATAACGCCTGGTCTTGGGCTTGGTTCCCATGGTGTTTCCTCCTAGAATCAAGGATACGTCGTCTGATCTGATGTATCCACACCACCGGCTGGTCGGTCGAGAAGACCGGCCCCGGTCAGGCGATCATCACCCACCACGACCACACCGCCACCGGTGATGACACCGGGGCTGACACCCAGGCCGGGCAGGCCAGGGAGTGCGGGTGCTCCGACTGGCGCACCGATGCCGACATGGACACCGAAAACCAGGACACGGACTGGGATGTGTTCCCGACCGGGCTCTACCGCAGCGAATGGTCGAACACCCTCAAACCCGACCTGGACTCACGAGCCGAAGAGGCCGAGAGGCAACGAGCCCTCGCCGCCATCCGAGCAGCCAGAGCCAAATGCCGAACACGCTTCACACCCCAGGCCAAAGAGCCTGCACCGGCCGAGGCGAGCGGACCGACCGCACCGCCACCGCCCCCGCCTGCGGCCAGCCGTCGGGAACCGATCCCGGTCGGCAGCCCAGGAGACCCGCCCTTCTGAACCCGCCCGCCCCGGACCAGCCAACCAGGGCGGGAGAAGGAAAGGGAAGGCACAGGCACATCAAAACCCCAGGCCCGGCGTCCAAGCTGGGCCGCCTCCAACATCTCTCCGTCGCCGCCAAAGAACCCGCGCCCCATCACAACCCGCCAGCCACAGCACCCGACCCCACCCTCCCACTCACCCCGTTGTCGCTGCCGCCTGAACCTCAACCGAATCCGACCAGATGGCCGCCCCGCAACGATCAGCCGCAAATCCTGCCTGCAAATTTTGGACACAAATCTTTGCTGCCGCACACAACTACTGTCGGCGACCTCGTAGGTACCGATCACGGCTATCGGCCTCTACCATGAGGTTT
The DNA here is from genome assembly GCF_037034145.1 of Glycomyces sp. MUSA5-2. NCBI lineage: Bacteria > Bacillati > Actinomycetota > Actinomycetes > Glycomycetales > Glycomycetaceae > Glycomyces > Glycomyces sp. MUSA5-2. The sequence goes on along the minus strand of NZ_JBAGKG010000002.1, from coordinate 47,699 downwards.
CCCACCGAATCGTATGGAGGTCCCATGGCGGACTCACGGCTTGCGAAGTGGTACATCACCGCTGAGCTCACCGCACTTCGCGCAATCCTTGGACTGTCGGAGGCCGGGCTCGCAAGAGCACTCGGAGTCAGTGCCGCCACGATCAGGAACTGGGAGAGCGGAAAGACGGTTCCGCTGAGGTCTGTCGCAAAGGACATCGGCCAGATGGCCGGTGTCGAACAGAGTCGCATCGACTTCCTGTGCTTCGTGATCGACAACTACAAGGTGCCGGGGCTGGTCGCCAACTTGCACACCAGGAATGTCCGGATGATCGAGCAGGCCGAGCGAACCTATGGATACATGTTCAAGTACGAGTCGACCTTCATTCCCGGACCATCCCAGCTCGACGGGTACCAGCATGAGGTCCTCCGCCAACCCGGCAGTGAAGAGCAGAAACGCAAGCAAGAGCGCGGGCGAACTCTCAGGGCTCGGACCGATGCCAAGGTCGACATGCTCATCGAATACAACGCCCTTCGCCACCTCCGCGGTATGACGCATTGGGATCGACAGATCGAAGCGCTCATCAAGGATTCCGAGCGACCGGACTGGGAGATTCGGGTTATCGATGGCGCGCATCCTGCCGCGCGAGGCAGCTTCGACTTTTACAAGCCCGATGGATTGCCCCAGGCTGGACCGGCCTTCGTCTATACGGAATCGCTCGATCAGAGCCGTTACATCGAAGATTCCTCCTCGCTAGCCAACGTCCTAGATTGGTACGATCAGCTTCGCAACGAGGTCTGGAACCTCGGAAGGCCGATCAAGGAGATCTTCGATGGTGGAATACAGCTCCTGGCGTAAGAGCAGCCGTAGCGGCGGTGGGGCCGAAGCGAACTGTGTCGAGACCCGGAGTGCCGGTTCGGACTTTCAGGTCCGGGACTCCAAGCTCGGTCAGGAGTCCCCCGTGTTCGGCCTCCGGGCCTCTGACTTCTCCGCTCTGCTCAGCGCTGCCGGCCGCTTATGCGGTGACGATGTCGCCCTTCAGCGGGAGGAGTTTCCCAGCGATGGCGCCGATCGTCTCGTCATCCACCCCGGCCTCCGTCAGGGACGCCGCGAGGTGGCCCACGACCAGGTCGAAATGGTCCGAGGTGATGGCGAGCCCCTCGTGGGCCTTGCCCATCGAGCGGCCGCTGTAGGGCCGGGTCGCCCCCAGGGCCATGCCCACGAAGCGGGCCTGGTGCTTCTTCAGCCGGTCGACGTCGGTGTCCGCGAAGTAATCCTTCAGCTCCGGGTCGCCGAGGACCTTCCCGTAGAAGATCTCCACGACCGCTTCCACGGCGGCGTCGCCGCCGATGCGCTCGAAAATGATGTCAGGTGCCTGCAACTCGCTCATGCCACCACGTTCGGGGCGCAGTGATGCGAGCCAGTGACCGGGCCGTTCGCTCCGAGTAACTTCCCGCGCAGGGGAAGCGGTCCGGGATCGTGCGGTCAGCGGCGGGTGATCGGCTCCTGCGGATGCAGCCGCGCGGCGTCGGCCGCCGCGAGCCCCGCGAGATGGCCTTCGTAATTCGTGATCCGCGTGGAGCGCCCGAACTTCAAGCGCGGGAACAGCTCCTCGGTGCGGGCGTCGACGCGGTCGTCACGCTGGCGCATCACCGGGACCAGGTCGGTACCGGTCTCCTCGGCGACCTCGCGGGCCGTGTCGTCGGCCGATTCGCGCAGGCGCTCGCCGATGCGCATCGCGAACGACGCGAGGAACGACTGCCGGAACGACCTGGTCTGCGACTTCCCGCGCTTCGCCGACACCGACCCGACCCGCGCCATCGCGGAGGTCGCCTGCACCAGCAGCGAGTGGTACAGCAGCTCCACCGAGCGCAGGTCCTCGCGGTCGCCGATGAGGGTCGTGAACCCGCCGTCGGGCCAGTACACGGACCGGCAGTGGTTCGCGTCGGCGATCTGCGCGAGCAGCTCCGACTTCGGCCCCTCGTAGGGTCGCTCGATCACCACGCGCAGCGCCTCGGGCTCGCGCTTGTCCTGCCCCGCTTCGGAGAGCAGGGCCTCGTTGATGCTGTGCCGGGCGATGAGCTGCTGGGCCTTCGCGGTGAACGCCTCCGCTTCGGCGTCGGAGTCCGTGGATTCGGCCTTCGCCAGGAGCGCCCGGATCTTCTCGTACGCCTTCGACGACTCGGCCACGCCGAGGCGGTGCGCGATCAGCGGCGTCCCCGGGAGCGGCTCGACGCGCGGGATCTTCGGGAGCCCGCCGAGGCAGTCGAGCGCTTCGAGCACTTCCGACCACGCCACGATCCGGTCCCAGCGGCCAAGGCCCGCAACGGCTTCGGCGATGTTCGCGTACGGCGAGGCCGCGGCGAGCTCGTCGCGGTGGGCCAGCCACCGGTCGCTCAGCTGCGTCTCGGTGTAGCGATTGAGCTGTCCGCGCATCATGACCGCCCCGGCCCGCGCTGCCTCAGGGCTCAGGGCCTTCTTCAGCGCGCTGGTGACCTCGCGCGGCATCCAGCCCCACTCCCAGGCGCGGAGCACCGCGTCGTCGCCGAGCTCGCCGAAGACGCGTGCGAGCGCGGCGGGCCAGCCCGCCTCGTCCGATGCGCCTTCGAGTCCCGAGGCGGCGTCGACCCAGTCGACGCCCGCGCTCATGGCGCGCTGGAGGACGCCCAGCACGGCGTACCTCGCGCGGCCCTCGATCGGCAGGGCGTTCAGCTCGTCCGGGTTCACTGACCCTCCGGACCGATGGTGCGGACCCGCCTGGTGAGGTCGACGCGCGCCGCCCAGTCCGCCGGGTCGTCTGAATAGGACACTTCGACGAGGGTGAGGCCGTGCGGGCCGACCACGTGGACGTCGTTGGCGCGCTCGCCGATCGTGAGGATCGAGGCGAGCCAGGCCTCGTCGCGGCGGCCGTCGCCGACGGCGAGGGCCGCGCCCACGAGGCTGCGGACCATGGAGTGGCAGAACGCGTCCGCGCGCACGGTGGCGACCGCGGTGCCGTCCTCGTCACGCGCCCAGTCGTACTGGAGCAGTTCGCGGATCGTCGTCGCGCCCTCGCGCTGCTTGCAGAAGCCCACGAAGTCGTGCTCGCCCAGCAGGGCCTGCGACGCGGCGTGCATCCGCTCGACGTCGAGCGGCCGCGGCCATGCGAGCGTGTCGAGGCGCCGCAGCGGCGTCACCCCGTAGACCGCGTCGGCGACCCGGTACCGGTACCGGCGCCACCGGGCCGCGAAGCGGGCGTTGAAGGTGCGGTCGACGGCCTCGGCGGAGACGACCCGCACGTCGGGCGGCAGGATGCCACGTAGCCGCCACAGGAGCCGCTCGCGCAGCTCCTCCCATTTCGCGGTCGGCACGTCCACATGGACGACCTGCCCGGTCGCGTGGACGCCCGCGTCGGTGCGCCCGGCGACGGTGAAGTCGGCGATGTCGCGGAACAGCAGTTCGAGGGCCCGGATGACCTCCGAGGCGACCGTGCGCAGGCCCGGTTGCAGGGCCCAGCCGGAGAACTCGGCCCCGTCGTAGGCGACGCCCAGACGCAGGCGCGTCATGTCCTCCATACCGGAAACCCCTCCTGAAAACAGAACCGCGCGCAGAGCGGATGCCCTGCGCGCGGTCCGAAGCCGTACTAGTCGACGAGCTCGATGATCGCCATCGGCGCGTTGTCGCCCTTGCGGTTCCCGGCCTTGATGATCCGGGTGTAACCGCCCTCGCGGGCGGCGAAGCGCGGGGCGACCTGCTCGAACAGGTCGTGCGTGGCGTCCTTGTTGCGGAGCTTGGCCAGCGCCAGGCGGCGGTGGTGCAGCGTGCCCTTCTTGCCGTACGTGATGAGACGCTCGGCGTAGGGGCGCAGGCGGCGGGCCTTGGTCAGCGTCGTGGTGATGCTGCCGTGCTCGAACAGGGAGGCCGCGAGGCCCGAGAGCATGAGCTTCTCGTGCGCCGGGGAACCGCCCAGACGCGGGCCCTTAGTGGGCTTAGGCATTTCTTACTCCTCTTGGTTTGACGCGGCCGGCCGTCTTACGGAACCGACCGCCGTATTCACGCGGCTCTTAGAGCTGCTCGGTCTCGCGGAGGTCTTCGCCGTCGTCCTCGTACTCGTCGGACTCGGCGACCGGCGACCCGCCGTAGGCCACAGCGGCCTCGCTGGGGTCGAAGGTCCCGGGGGAGTCCTTGAGGCTCAGGCCCATGCCGGCGAGCTTCATCTTGACCTCGTCGATCGACTTCTGCCCGAAGTTGCGGATGTCGAGCAGGTCCGCCTCGGTGCGGTTGATGAGTTCGCCAACGGTGTTGACGCCCTCGCGCTTGAGGCAGTTGTAGGACCGGACGGTCATGTCGAGGTCCTCGATCGGCAGGGCCAGATCGGCGGCGAGCTGCTGGTCGGCCGGGCTGGGCCCGACGTCGATGCCCTCGGCCTCGGTGTCGAGCTCGCGGTACAGGCCGAACAGCTCCACCAGGGTGGAGCCGGCCGACGCGAGCGCGGTGCGCGGCGTCGTGGAGGCCTTGGTCTCGACGTCGACGGTGAGCTTGTCGAAGTCGGTGCGCTGCTCGACGCGCGTGGCGTCGACCGAGTAGGCGACCTTCAGCACGGGCGAGTAGATCGAGTCGACCGGGATGCGGCCGATCTCGTTCGTGTCGGCCTTGTTCGCCGGGGCCGAGACGTAGCCCCGGCCGCGCTCCACCACGAACTCCATGTCGAGGCGGCCCTTCGAGTTGAGGGTCGCCAGCTTGAGCTCGGGGTTGTGGACCTGCACGCCCGCGGGGGGCTGGATGTCGCCGGCGAGGACGTCGCCGGGGCCTTCCTTGCGCAGGTACATGGTGGCCGGCTCGTCGTTCTCCGAGGAGACGCAGATCTGCTTGACGTTCAGCACCAGTTCCACGACGTCTTCCTTCACGCCGGGGATGGTGGAGAACTCGTGCAGGACGCCGTCGATCTTGATCGACGTGACCGCCGCGCCCGGGATGGACGACAGCAGCGTGCGCCGCAGCGAGTTGCCGAGCGTGTAGCCGAAGCCGGGCTCCAGGGGTTCGATGGTGAACTTGGATCGGGTCGGGCTGATCTGCTGCTCGGTGAGCGTGGGCCGCTGAGTGATAAGCACTGTGCGATGTTTCCTTTGTTCGGGGCGCCCGCTATTTGACGCCTAGACACTTGGATTGTTGAAGAGCTCCGTTGAAGCGGGTCGCGACTGGGTTCTCGAAGAACCTAGACGCGGCGGCGCTTCGGCGGGCGGCAGCCGTTGTGCGGCTGGGGGGTGACGTCGTTGATCGAGCCGACCTCAAGGCCGACGGCCTGAAGCGAGCGGATCGCGGTCTCGCGGCCCGAGCCCGGGCCCTTGACGTAGACGTCGACCTTGCGCATGCCGTTGTCCATCGCGCGGCGCGCGGCGGCCTCGGCGGCCATCTGCGCGGCGTACGGGGTCGACTTGCGCGAGCCCTTGAAGCCCACCTGGCCCGAGGAGGCCCAGGAGATCACAGCACCGGTCGGGTCGGTGATCGACACGATGGTGTTGTTGAAGGTGCTCTTGATGTGGGCGTGCCCGTGGGGCACGTTCTTCTTCTTGGCGCGCGGGTTCTTGGATCCGCCGCGAGTCTTCGGTGGCATCAGATGGTCTCCTAACGTGCCTTCTTCTTGCCCGCGACGGTCTTCTTCGGACCCTTGCGAGTACGGGCGTTGGTCTTGGTCCGCTGACCGTGGACCGGAAGGCCGTAGCGGTGACGGAGACCCTGGTAGCAGTTGATCTCGATCTTGCGGCGGATGTCGGCCTGCACCTCGCGGCGCAGGTCGCCCTCGACCTGGAAGTGCTCTTCGATGTAGTCGCGGAGCTTCACCAGCTCTTCGTCGGTGAGGTCCTTGACGCGCTTGTCGCGGTCGAGCTCGGTCGCCGCGATCGTCTCAAGCGAACGGGTGCGGCCGATGCCGTAAATGTAGGTGAGTGCGATCTCCAGGCGCTTGTCGCGCGGGAGGTCCACTCCAACCAGGCGTGCCATGGCGGCGTACTCCTAGTGTCGTTCGGAGGTCTGACCACTGCCTTCTCGCCGGGGTCATTCGTTCCCCTGCCCTGACGGGCGATGCGAGCCACGGCCTCCGAGCCGTGGGTTGTGCTTGCGCACTGGCGGCGGCTTCCCCTTCTGGGGCCTTGCTGCTGGCGTGTGTGCTGCTTAGCCCTGACGCTGCTTGTGACGCGGGTCGGACGAGCAGATAACCATCACTCGTCCGTGCCTGCGGATCACGCGGCAGTTCTTGCAGATCACTTTGACGCTCGGCTTGACTTTCACGAGTCCTACTTCATGTAGTCGTCAGGTCAGCGGTAACGGTAGACAATCCGCCCGCGCGACAGGTCGTACGGCGAGAGCTCCACCACGACCCGGTCCTCGGGGAGGATCCGGATGTAGTTCTGGCGCATCTTGCCGCTGATGTGAGCGAGTACTTTGTGGCCGTTGGTGAGTTCCACCCGGAACATGGCGTTCGGGAGGGACTCGACGACCTTGCCTTCAATCTCGATGGCACCGTCTTTTTTCGGCATGTCCTCCGCTACCGTGACAACTCGGTCTGAAAACCCCGCACGTCTAGCTGGTGTGCGGAGCTACTGGCACGCCTGTCCGAGGCGGGAAGCTTCGGGCGGGCGAAAGAACGATGCGGCCGTCCCTCGAACGGTAGAGCGCCAGGTGCGGTCGGCTTGCGACCGCGGGGCGGCCCGACCAGGGACGCACTGCACCACTGAGCGAGTTTACTCGCGCCCGAGAGCCGTCTACCAGGGGGTTGACCGTGACGGAGGGCACTCGGGCGACGCCTGAACGCCGCCGGACCGGCGCGCGGCCGGCCTCGGCGGCGTTCAGTGCACGCTCAGGCTGTTACTTCGAGTAGTACTCGACGACGAGCTGCTCGTCGCAGATCACGGGGATCTGCTTGCGCTCGGGCACCGACAGGAAGCGGGCGATCAGGCCTTCGAGGTGGGCCTCGATGTAGGCCGGAGTCTGCTCGCCGGCCCACGCGCCCGCGGCGGCGAGCTGGAACGGCGTGGTCTCGCGGGACTTCTTGCGGACCTGGACGAAGTCGCCGGCCTTCAGGCGGTACGACGCGATGTCGACCTTGCGGCCGTTCACCGTGAAGTGGCCGTGGTTGACGAACTGCCGCGCCTGGTAGATGGTGCGGGCGAACCCGGCGCGGAGCACGAAGGCATCCAGGCGGGATTCGAGCAGGCCGACCAGGACCTCACCGGTCTTGCCGGGCTTGCGCACGGCCTCGGCGTAGGCGTTCCGCAGCTGGCGCTCAGAGATGTTGTACTGAGCGCGGAGACGCTGCTTCTCGACGAGCTGGTTCTTGTAGTCCGATTCCTTCTTGCGGCCGCGGCCGTGCTGCCCCGGAGGGTAGGGACGGCGCTCCATGTACTTGGCGGCCTTCGGCGTCAGAGCGATGCCGAGGGATCGGGAAAGCTTGACTTTCGCCTTAGCTTGCAATGATCTCTCCAGTAATTCATGCGTTGCCCCGCTGGATATCGCGAGGCGGAGTACGTCTCTGACCAGCAGAAACGCGTGAGTGTAGCGCGCTCAGGAGTGCACCTGGGGGTTCCCGGGGCCTGGCGCGCACACGGTGATGCGGTGACTCCGACGCCACCGAAGGCGGCGCGAAGCTCATGACCAGGTTACTTGGCGTCCTTCTTGTCGCCCACCCGGGCCGCCGCGAGAGTGACCAGGCGCTCCACGAGGTCGCCGTAGGAGACGCCCGCGGCGGCGAACGCCTGCGGGACGCCGCTCATCGGAGTGAGGCCCGGCATGGTGTTGACCTCGTTGAGGTAAACGGTCCCGTCGGGCGCCAGGAAGCAGTCGACCCGCGCGAGGTCGCGGCAGTCGAGGAGGCGGAAGACCTTGCGGGCCAGGTCCTGCGCGCGCTCGGCCACGCCTTCCGGATAGTCCGGGTGGAGGTTGAACGGCTCGGGGTTGTCGAGGTACTTGGCGTCGAAGTCGAACCAGCCCTCCTCCCCCATCGCGAGGACTTCGAGCGGGAAGGTGATCTCCAGGTCCCCGTCGAGGGTCTCCAGGACCCCCATCTCGATCTCGCGCACGTCTTCGAAGGAGGCCTCGAAGACGACCTTCTCGTCGACCTCGCGGGCCTTGACGACCGCTTCGGCGAGCTCCGCCGCGGACTTGACCTTGCTGATGCCGAGGCTCGATCCGGCCCGCGCGGGCTTGACGAAGATCGGGAGGCCGAGCTCGTCGATGACGGCGTGGGCGTCGAGCTCCTCCCCCGGCTTCAGGACCGCGAACGCGCCCTGGGGGACGCCTTCGGCCGCCAGGAGTCGCTTCGAGAACTCCTTGTCCATGGACAGGGAGCTCGACAGCACGCCCGAGCCGACGTACGGCAGGTCGGCCATCTCGAAGAGGCCCTGGATGGTGCCGTCCTCGCCGTAGGGGCCGTGGAGGACCGGGAAGGCGATGTCGGCGATCGGCTGGGCGCCGGGGCCGAGGTCGACGGCGACGGACTTGCCGGCTTCGGCGGTGACCTCGGGGAGGGCGTCGGCGGCGTCGATCGCGAAGAGGGAGTCGGCGGGCAGTTCGACCCATTCGCCGGTGCGGGTGATGCCGATGGAGGTCACGTCGAAGCCGCGTTCGCGCAGCGCCTTGGCGACCCCGGAGCCGGAGGCGCAGGAGACGGGTTGCTCCACGCTGCGCCCGCCGAAGAAGACGGCGACGGTCGGTTTAGTCATTGTCGGACCTCAAACTGTCGGTTTCTGGTTTGGTCTCGCGCCCCATGAGTTCGGCGACCGCGGCCCTGGGGTCGAGCCCTTCGTGGCAGACCCGTTCGACGGCGTCGCAGATGGGCATCTCGACGCCGACCTTCCGGGCGAGGTCGGTGATCGAGCGGCAGCTCTTCACGCCCTCGGCGGTCTGCTTGGTGACGCGCGCGGCCTCCTCCAGGGTTGCCCCGAGGCCGAGCTGCTCTCCGAAGGTGTGGTTGCGGGACAGCGGCGAGGAGCAGGTGGCGACGAGGTCGCCGAGGCCCGCCAGCCCTGCGAACGTGGTCGGGTCGGCGCCCAGGCGCATGCCGAGGCGGGTGGTCTCGGCGAGGCCGCGCGTGATGATCGTGGCCTTCGTGTTGTCGCCCAAGCCCATCCCGGCGGCCATGCCGTAGGCGAGCGCGATGACGTTCTTGACGGCGCCGCCGAGTTCGCAGCCGACGACGTCGGTGTTCGTGTAGGGCCGGAAGTAGCCGGTGGTGACGGCCTTCTGGATGTCCACGGCGCGGCCGTGGTCGATGCAGGCGACCACCGAGGCGGTCGGCTGCTGCTCGGCGATCTCGCGCGCGAGGTTCGGGCCCGACAGGACCGCGATCCGCGACTCGGCCGCGCCGGTGACTTCGGCGATCACCTCGGTCATCCGCTCGGTCGTGCCGAGCTCGATGCCCTTCATGAGGCTCAGGAGCGTCGAGTGCGGTTCGAGGAGCCCGGACCATTCGGCGAGGTTGCCGCGCAGGGTCTGGCTCGGCACGGACAGGACCACGAGGTCGGCGCCCGCGAGCGCCTCGGCCGGGTCGCTGGTCGCGGAGACGAGCGCGGGCAGTTCGATGTCGGGGAAGTAGTCCGGGTTGCGGTGGTCGGCGTTCACCGCCGCCGCCACGGACTCGCGCCGCGCCCAGATGGTGACCGGCGTCCCGGCGTCGGCGAGGATCTTGGCGAAGACGGTCCCCCACGAACCGGCTCCCATCACGGCTGCTTTCACTCAGAAGACTCGCTTTCCTCGGGTCGGTGCTGCCGGGGGTCGAACAAGGGGGGTGCTTCCTGGCCGCGGACCTCGGCGAGGCCGGCGCGGAGGGCCTCCATGATGCGGTCGGCGACCGCGGCGAGGTCCTCGCGGGTCGGCTCCTTGCCCAGCCAGGGGGAGAGGTCGACGGCCGGGAGGGCCCGGACGGTGACGTCCTTGCGGCCGAGCTTGAACTTCGGGTCGCGCTTGCGGTCGTGGATGCCGAGGGCGCCCCACTGGACGACCGGGATCACGGGCGCCCCGGATTCGAGGGCGAGGCGGGCGACGCCGGTCTTGCCGCGCATGGGCCAGCGGTCGGGCTCCTTCGTCACGGTCCCTTCGGGGGCCATGATGACGACGTGGCCCTGGGCCAGCTGGTCCTGGAGGACCCGGAGCGAGTCGGCGGCCTCGGCGCTGCCGCGCTTGACGGGGATCTGCCCGGCGCGCTTGAGGATCGGGCCGATCACGGGCACGTTGGTGATCGACTCCTTGAGGAGGAACCGCGGGTGGCGTCCGGCGTTGTACACGTAGTGGACGACCAGGAGCGGGTCGATGTCGGAGTAGTGGTTCCAGACGAGGATCGCGGGGCCGGTGAGCGGGACGTGCTCCATGCCGGACCAGGTGCGGCGGGTGAGCCCGAGCATCCCGCCCTTGACGATGTTGGCGTAGACCCGGACGTCGGGGGTGATGCGGTCGCCGCCGCGGCGGCGGAAGGTGTACTGCGCCTCAGGGCTAGGCTCGCTCACCTGCTGGCTCGCTTTCTCGGGGGGCGCGGGCCGCATGGGCTCGGCCTGTGCCGTTGTGTACGGGATCGTCAGTGCAATGCACTCTAACGTCCCGAGCGGGGCGCTCGGGCGACGGGAAGCGGAGCGTGGGGTTTGACTCCCCGGACCGGGGGTACGGCTCACGCGGCGTGAACCCGCAGGTACGCGCCGCGGTGGACGGCGCGTCGGCGGGGACCCGCGGGTTGCGCCGAATCCGTTATGATGTCATCATAGAGTCAAAGTGACATCTAGCCGGTCGGCCGAACCCAGTCGATCCGGAATACGACTCGACTCGGAGTGAGTGACATGAACTGGCGTCTCTTCGGCTGGCTCGCGGCCCTGTTCGGCGGTGCCATCATCGCGATCTGGCTCGTGGCGACCGTCATCGGTGCGGCCTTCGCGTTCCTCGGCGGTCTCATCAAGTTCGCGCTCGTCGTCGGCATCATCGGTGTCATCGGCTGGTTCGCGTACAAGGGCTACAAGGCGATCGGCGGGTCGGAGCGCCGCCAGATCCGGAAGTAGCCCTAGCGCCCGAAGCCCTCGTGGTCCATGCTGAAGCCATGCAGGGCACCGTCTCGATCTTCAACGAGGACGCCTCCGGCGAGGCAGTTCTGGACAACGGCCGCCGCGTCGCCTTCGACGCGGCGGCCTTCGCCGTCTCCGGGCTGCGCTTCCTCCGCCCCGGACAGCGCGTTTCGCTCGAAACGGACGAAGCGGGGGAAGTGGTCGCGGTGCGCATCTTCACGATGCACGAGTAGCCCCCTGCGGGGTCCTCCGCGCGAGTGGCGAGCTTCCCCCAGGTGGGTGCCTCCCAGTACGGTATGAGCGTGAGCGGTACGCAGAGGCGGGTGGCCGCCGCCGGCGGCCTGTTGTGGCGCAACGGCGAGCGCGGTCTGGTCGAGGTGGTCGCGGTGTGGCGGCCCGTGGTGGGGAACTGGTCGCTGCCCAAGGGCAAGCTCGACCCCGGTGAGCCGGCGCTCGCGGCCGCGTGCCGCGAAGTCGAAGAGGAGACCGGGATCCCGGTCATCCCGCAGCTGTGGCTGTGCCGCGCCGAGTACGTGCTCCCCAACCCCGCCGGGGACGTGCACAAGCACGTCGACTACTGGTCCATGCGCACCGAGAAGCCCGACGCGGTGTTCACCGCCGACGACGAGATCGGCGAGCGCCGCTGGCTCACCCTCGCCGAGGCCCGTGAAGCGCTGACGCGGCCGCGGGACCAGCAGGTGCTGTCGGCGTTCGCGGCGCTGCCCGCGGTCACCTCCACGGTCCTCCTGGTGGCCCCCGCGGAGGTCGAGCAGGACTGGGACGGGCCGGTCGTGACGCGGCCGCTGAGCGCGCGCGGGCAGGATCAGGCGGTGCGGCTGGCCGCGCTCGCGTCGCTGTACCAGCCGGACCGGGCGTTCACGGCGACCGGGCGGGCGAGCGTGCAGACCGTGGAGCCGATCGCGCAGGCCGTGCGCTGCACGCTGACCGGCGACTCGGTGTTCGACACCGAAGCGCACGAACGCAACCCCGAGCGCTCCAGCGCGCGCCTGCGCGAGCTCGCGGGCGGCGGCGGGGCCGTGATCGTCTGCGCCGAAGCGGAGGTCGTGTGCGACACGGTCGCGATCCTCGCCGACGAGGACGGCGTCGACGCCCCTGACGTGTCGACGCGTCCGGGCGAGGCGTGGGTGCTGTCGCTGTCGGGGCAGAAGCTCGTGGGGATCGAGCGGCTGTAGCGGCGCGCTAGGGTTGCCTCCGCCATCGGATTCCGGCGCCGGAGTGCGCCTTCACAGGAGGTAGGCCCGTGCCTGAGCGCGCCCCACTGCACAACTGGGCCGGGAACATCGCGTTCTCCCCCGCCCGGTTCGAAGCGCCCGCGACCCTCGACGAGGCGCGCGCGGTCGTCGCCGGAGCCGAGCGGGTCCGCGTGCTCGGATCGGGCCACTCGTTCAACGAGATCGCCGCCTCCGACGACGTGATGCTGTCGCTCGCAGGCATGGAGCCGTTCGCGGAGCTGGACATCCTGAAGGGCACCGTGCGGGCCGCGGGCTGGCTCACCTACGCGGCGCTGAGCGCGGCCGTGCACCGGGCCGGGTTCGCGCTGCACAACATGGCGTCCCTGCCGCACATCTCGGTCGCCGGGTCGATCGCCACGGGCACGCACGGCTCCGGCGACCGCAACGGGAACCTCGCGACCGCGGTGGCCGCGATCGAGTTCATCGGCCCCGACGGGGAGCTGCGCACCGTCAGGCGCGGCGAGGAGGACTTCGCGGGCTCGGTGGTCCACCTGGGGGCCTTGGGGGTCGTCCACTCGGTGACCCTGGACCTGCTGCCCGCGTTCGAGATGCGCCAGTACGTCTACGACGGGCTGCCGCTGGAGGCGGTCCTGGCGAACTTCGACGAACTCACGGGCGCCGCGTACTCCACGAGCCTGTTCACGCCGTGGGGCGCCGAGCCCGAGTTCCAGTTCTGGGTCAAGCAGCGCACCGCGGACCAGACGCACCCGTTCCCGCCGTCCAGCCGCTTCGGTGCGCCCCTGGCGGACGGGCCGCGCCACCCGGTGCCGGGCGTGGACCCCGAGGCGTGCACGGTGCAGCAGGGCCAGACGGGCCCGTGGCACGAGCGCCTGCCGCACTTCAAGCCCGAGTTCACGCCGTCGTCGGGCGACGAGCTCCAGTCGGAGTACCTGATCGCCCGCACCGACGCGGTGGCGGCCCTGAAGGCCCTGGCGGGCATCGGGGAGCGGCTCGGGTCCGTGCTCCAGATCTGCGAGGTGCGCACGATGGCCGCGGACGACCTGTGGCTGTCCCCCGCGTTCGAGCGCGACACCGTGGGCCTGCACTTCACGTGGACGAGCGACGAGGCGGCGGTGCGGCCTGTGGTCGGGGCGCTTGAGGCGGCATTGGAACCGTTCTCTGCGCGGCCCCATTGGGGGAAATTGTTCACGATACCAATGAATGAAATCGGTTCGCGTTATCGGCGAATGGGCGACTTCGCGAAACTGCGCGCCCGCGTCGATCCAGAGGGGAAGTTCACGAATGGCTTCTCCGCGGGACTGTTCGACTGAAAGCAGCGAGGGCATTCAGGCGGCTCCTGAATGCCCTCTTCCCCGTGCGAGTCGGACGGGTGCCCCACCGTGCCCCGAACCGGTTCGGGGCACGGCATAAGCTGCGCCCGCGCTTCGCGGTCTTCTTCGCCGCGGTCTTCTTGGCCGTGGCCTTGGTGGCGGCCTTGCGCACGGCCTTCTTCGCGGTGCTGGCCTTCTTGGCCGGCGTCGCCTTCTTGGTGGCGGTCTTCTTGGCGGCCACGCGGCTCGTGGCCGTCGAGCGCGCCGCGGTGGACGCCGCGCGCGTGGTCTTCTTGGCGGCCTTCTTGGCCGTCGTCTTCTTGGTGGCGGCCTTCTTGGCCGGAGCCGACTTCTTCGCGGCCGGGGCGGACTTCGCCGCCTTGCGCTTGCCGGTCACGAGTTCCTTGAACCCGGTACCGGGCCGGAAGGCCGGAACGACGGTCTTCTTGACCTTGACCGCCTCACCCGTGCGCGGGTTGCGGGCCATGCGAGCAGCGCGCTGGCGCTTCTCGAAGACGCCGAAACCGGCGAAGGAGACTTTCTCCCCTTTCACCACCGCGCGCTGTATCTCGTCGATCGCGACATCCACGACTTCTTTCGCGGCGGCCCGGTCGCCAGTGCGAGCGGCGATCCGATCGACGAACTCTGCCTTGTTCACGAGTCCTACCCTCCCGATAAGGTTCTGGAGTCATACCAGCTTGTTAAGCGCACGTTATGACGTTTCGAGAGCGAAGGCAACTGTTTCCGCGAAAATCGACCCGTTGTGTCGCAAGGAATTTTTAATCCGGTGCCCGAAATCGACGCTCGCAACCCCGTTGGCGGGGCCCGGAACACGCCTGGAGCCGGTGGCACAGCCACCGGCTCCGTACGTGAGCGCTAAAAGGATCGGCCCTGAGCGGCTAGGCCGCCGCGGGGAGAGTCCTAGGCCGCCAAGCGTCCCGGTTCGATTCGAACGCGGCGATCTTGTCCTCGTCGCGGAGCGTCAGCGCCACGTCGTCGAGGCCCTCCATCATCCGCCAGCGCAGGAACTCGTCGAACTCGAAGGCCCAGGTGCGGTCCCCCGCACGGACTTCGCAGGCCTCCAGGTCCACGGTGACCTCCGCGTCCGGGTTGACCTCGGCGAGGTGCCACAGCTCCTCGACGGCCGCCTCGGGCAGCTCCACAGTCAACAGACCGTTCTTGAGGGAGTTGCCGCGGAAGATGTCGCCGAAGCGCGGGGCGATGACCGCCTTGAAACCGTAGTCCTTCAGGGCCCAGACGGCGTGCTCGCGGGAGGAGCCGGTGCCGAACTCGGTGCCCGCGACGAGGATCGTCGCGCTCTTGTACTCGTCCTGGTTCAGGAGGAACTTCTCGTCCTCGCGCCACTCGGCGAACAGGGCGTCCTCGAAGCCGGTCTTGGTGACCCGCTTCAGGTAGACGGCCGGGATGATCTGGTCGGTGTCGACGTTCGAGCGGCGCAGCGGGGCCACGCGGCCGGTGTGGGTCGTGAACTTGTCCATGTCCCTTGCCCTTCCTACAGGTCCGCGGGGCCGGCGAGGCGGCCCGCGACGGCGGTGGCGGCGGCGACGGCCGGGCTGACCAGGTGGGTGCGCCCGCCCTTGCCTTGGCGGCCCTCGAAGTTGCGGTTCGAGGTGGAGGCGGCCCGCTGGCCCGGCGTGAGCTGGTCCGGGTTCATGCCCAGGCACATCGAGCAGCCCGCGAAGCGCCAGTCGGCGCCCGCCTCGATGAAGACCTTGTCGAGGCCCTCTTCGATGGCCTGCTCGCGGACCTTCGCGGAGCCGGGGACGACCATCATGTTGACGCCCTCGGCGACCTTGCGGCCCTTGATGACGTCGGCGGCGGTGCGGAGGTCCTCGATGCGCCCGTTGGTACAGGAGCCGAGGAAGACCACGTCCACGCCGATCTCGCGCATGGGCGTGCCCGCTTCGAGGCCCATGTACTCCAGGGCGCTCGCGGCCGTGGTGCGCGCGACGGCGTCGTCCAGGTCGGCGGGGTCGGGGACGTTCCCGGAGAGCTCGACGCCCTGGCCGGGGTTGGTGCCCCAGGTGACGAACGGGCTCAGGGTGGCCGCGTCGATGACGATCTCCTTGTCGAAGACGGCGCCCTCGTCGGTCTTGAGGCCCTGCCAGTACTCGACGGCGGCGTCCCAGTCCTCGCCCTGGGGCGCGTGGGGGCGGCCCTGGACGTAGGCGAAGGTCTTCTCGTCGGGGGCGATCAGGCCGGCCTTGGCGCCCCACTCGATCGACATGTTGCAGACCGTCATCCGGCCCTCCATCGAGAGCTCCTCGATGGCCTGGCCGCGGTACTCGACGATGTGGCCCTTGCCGCCGCCGGTGCCGGTGATCGAGATGATCTTGAGGATGAGGTCCTTCGCGGAGACGCCCTCGGGGAGGGAGCCGTTCACGGTGACGGCCATGTACTTCGGCTTCGCCTGCGGCAGGGTCTGCGTGGCGAGGACGTGCTCGACCTCGCTGGTGCCGATGCCGAACGCGATGGAGCCGAAGGCGCCGTGCGTGGAGGTGTGCGAGTCGCCGCAGACGACGGTCATGCCCGGCTGGGTGAGTCCCAGCTGGGGTCCCACGACGTGGACGACGCCCTGGTTCTCGTCGCCGAGGGAGTGGATGCGGACGCCGAACTCCTCGCAGTTGGCGCGGAGCGTCTCGATCTGCTTGCGGCTGGTGGGGTCCGCGATGGTGAAGAGGTTGTCGGTGGGCGTGTTGTGGTCCTCCGTGGCGATCGTGAGATCGGTGCGGCGGACCTTGCGCCCGGCCTGCCGCAGGCCGTCGAAGGCCTGGGGGCTGGTCACCTCGTGGAGGAGGTGCAGGTCGATGTAGAGCAGGTCCGGCTGCTGGCCGCCGGTGCGGACCACGTGGGCGTTCCAGACCTTCTCGGCGAGGGTCTGCGGTCGCGCGCCCTCAGCTTCGTGTGGTGTACGTGACATCTCTGTTCCCAGTCGTTGGACTTCTCGAAATATGGGAGGTAATGTTCAGCTCGTGAGAACGAATACTATCAGCGGAGTGGGCGTCCTCGACAAGGCGGTGCTCATCCTCACTGCTTGCACCAACGGCGCCAGCCTGGCTGAGCTCGTGCACGAGACGGGATTGCCCAGGGCCACGGCCCACCGCCTCGCGCAGGCCCTGGAGGCCCACGAGATGCTGCAACGCGACCACGAGGGGCGCTGGCGTCCCGGCCCGAAGCTCGGCGAGCTCGCCGGGTCGACGGCCGACGTCCTCCTCAGCGCCGCCGAACCGGTCCTCAACCTGCTGCGGGACCAGACCGGCGAGTCGACCCAGCTGTACCGCAGGAGGGCCGACGAGCGCGTGTGCGTCGCCGCGGCCGAGCGCGCCTCCGGGCTGCGCGACACCGTCCCCGTCGGCGCCGCCCTGCCGATGACCGCCGGGTCCGGCGCCCAGGTGCTCCTCGCCTGGGAACCCCCTGAAGGAATCCTGCCCCTGCTGCCGAAGTGCCGCTTCTCCTCCAAGACCCTCGCCGAGGTCCGCCGCCGCGGCTTCGCGCAGTCGGTCGCCGAGCGCGAGCCCGGCGTCGTCAGCGTCTCCGCCCCCGTCCGCGACAAGACCGGCCGCGTCGTCGCCGCCATCTCCGTGTCCGGCCCCATAGAGCGTCTGGGACGCCGCCCCGGCGACCGCCTCGGCATGGCGGTCATCCGCGCCGGCCAGAAGCTCTCCGGCCTGTAGCCCTGCGAACCCCTTCGACCCCTGAGACGGCGAAACGGCCCGGCGGATCACCGCCGGGCCGTTTCCTCGTCTTACGCCTCGGCGGCGACGAGCATCTCCTCCGCCTTCGCCACATGCTTGGCGTGGCGGCGGCGCTCGTCCTCCAGCAGCGGCGAATCGGGGGCGTGGGCTTCGAGGTACGCGATCGCGACCGCGTCGTCCTGGCAGCGCCCGAACCGGTTCTGGACCTTCCTGGCCTCCGCGGCGACGGCTTCGGCGTCCTCACCGAGGACCGCGGCGGCGTCCGCGGTGTACCGGGTCTTCTTGGCGGCGTTGCGGGCCCGGTGCCGCGCCGCGTCCGCGTCCGCGGCCCCGCCGGTGGCCGCCAGCGCCCGCAGCATGTCCTGCCGCGAGGCCTCCACGATCGGCCCGAGCACGTCCGCGGCGGGCCGCTCGGCTGCGGAAGCGAACACGGGCGCCTCGGCCAGCGCCGCTGCGGCGTCGAGCAGCTTCGCGGTCCGCTCCCGGCGCATCACCTGCTCCAGCGGCCCGTACGCGTCCCGCTCCTGCGCTTCGAGCGCCGCGAACCACGCGGGCCGCTCCTCCCCCAAGCGCTTCGCGAACCGCGTCCGCAGCACTTCGAGGTCCCGCACCTTCCCCAGCTCGTCGGCGAGCCACCGCAGGCGCCTGCGCTTCAGCGGCACCTCCGCGTACAGCGCCGAGTACGTCGACAGCACCGACCTGAGCCTGCGCGTGGCCACCCGCATCCGGTGCACCGCATCGGGCTCGCGCGCGATCACCGGCTCCCGCCACTCCCGCAGCGCCGCCGCCTGCACGGCGAGGTACGCGTGGACGCCGTCGCCGGCACTGGTCTCGGTCATGAAGCCCTCCAAGCTCGAAGCCCGTCACGGCCGTGTGCCCTGCCGCACATGCCCGGAACCGCGGATCGCGACAGTCGTTCTCAAGACCGTGAACGTGCTAAATTATAGTCAGACTGGTCAGACTTTCCGGAAGAGCGGGGGTGGGACGATGCACTGGCAGGTGCAGGACGCGAAGAAGCGCTTCAGCGAGCTGGTCCGGGCCACCAGGACCGAAGGCGCGCAGTTCATCACGCGGCACGGCCACGAAGAGGCCGTGATCCTGAGCGTGGAGGACTACCGGCGGCTGACCGGAGCGCCGTCGTTCAAAGAGTGGCTTCGGGAACCGCCCTACATCGACGACTTCCCCGACACCTCGGACCTCCGCAGGGAACTGCCGCCGGAGCGGGACCTGGGGCTCGACCTGTGAAGTACCTGCTCGACACCAACGTGCTGAGCGAACTGCGGCGCCCCGAACCGAACCGGGGCGTCATGCGCTGGTACGACGCCACCGCCGATACCGACTTGCACTTGAGCGTCATGACCGTCGGCGAGTTCCGCAAGGGGCTGGCGCGCCTGCGCCGGAAGGACCGTGAACGCGCCGCGGCCCTGGCGCAGTGGCTCGACCGGCTCCTCGCGCCCTACGAATCGCGGGTCCTCCCGATCACCCCGGAGATCGCCAACGTCTGGGGCGAGCTCAACGACCCGGAGCCGGTCCCGGTCATCGACGCCTTCATCGCCGCCACGGCCATCGTCCACGACATGGTCCTGGTGACCCGCAACGTCAAGGACTTCGAGCGGACCGGCGTCCGCGTCCTCAACCCGTTCGGATGAGCGATGCGAAGGGCCCGGCGGAGATCCGCCGGGCCCTTCGCGTGCGTCCTACTGGAGGGCGCCGACGGCGGCTTCGATCTCGGCTCGGAGGGCCGGGCTCTGGAGCTGGTGTTTGACCTGTTCGATGACGGGGGCGAGGAACTGGTCGGGGCCGGGCTTGCCCGCGATGGGGGCGACGGCGGCGATGGCGGCGCGGGCGGCGGGGCTCGGGATGAGGGGTTGGCGCAGCTGGAGCCCTTGGACGGCGGCGAGGAGCTCGACCGCGAGGAGGGTGCCGAGGTTGTCGATGATCGTGCGGAGCTTGCAGCCCGCGGCCCAGCCCATCGAGACGTGGTCCTCCTGCATGCCGGAGGTCGGCACGGAGTCGACCGAGGCGGGCGAGGCGAGGCGGCGGTTCTCGGCGACGATCCCTGCGGCGGTGTACTGGGCGATCATGAGGCCGGAGTTGACGCCCGGGTCGGGGCTGAGGAATGCCGGGAGGCCGCGCGAGCGGGTGACGTCGAGGAGGCGGTCCACGCGGCGTTCGGAGATCGAGCCGACGTCGGCGGCGGCAATGCCGAGGAAGTCCGCGGCGTAGCCGAGGGGCGCGCCGTGGAAGTTCCCGGTGGACTCGACGCGGCCGTCCGGCAGGACCACGGGGTTGTCCACCACCGAGAGGAGTTCGCGGGCCGCAACGGTCTCGGCGTAGTCGAGGACGTCGCGCGCCGCGCCCGCGACCTGCGGGGCGCAGCGCATCGAGTACGCGTCCTGCACGGCGTGCGCGGTGTCGTTGCGGTGCGAGTCCATCACTTCGGAGTCCTGGAGCAGCAGGTGGATGTTCGCGGCGCTGCGCGCCTGCCCCGGCTGCGGGCGGATCTCGTGGAGCTCGGGCTGGAACGGCCGGTCGGAGCCGAGCATCGCCTCGTTGGAGAGCGCGGCGCACACGTCGGCCATCGTCAGCAGGTGCCGCAGGTCGGCGACCGCGAGCAGGAGCATCCCCAGCATCCCGTCGGTGCCGTTGATGAGCGCCAGGCCCTCCTTGGAGGAGAGCGTGATCGGCGCGAGCCCCGCCGCTTCGAGGACCGGACCCGCCTCCGCACGGGTCCCGTCCGCCGCCAGCACCCAGCCCTCGCCGAGGAGCACGATCGCGCAGTGCGCCAGCGGCGCGAGGTCCCCGGACGCGCCGAGGGAGCCGTGCCTAGGCACCCACGGCGTGACGTCGGCGTTCAGCAGCGCGGCGAGGGCGTCGGCGACTTCGGGGCGGACCCCGGAGCGGCCCATGGCGAGCGAGCGCAGCCGCAGCAGCATCATCGCGCGCACCACTTCGACGGGCATCGGGTCGCCGACCCCGGCGGCATGCGAGCGGATCAGCGCGTGCTGGAGCTCGGCGCGCCGCTCGGGCGCGACGAACGTGTTCGCGAGCGCCCCGAACCCGGTCGAGACGCCGTAGACGGGGCGCCCGTCGCGCTCGATCGCGTCGACCACGGCGCGGCTGCGCGCCATGGCCTCCCGGGCCTCGTCGTCGATGACGACCCGGGCGCGGTCGCGCGCGACCGCGACGACCTCCTCGGGCGACACGGGGACCGGTCGGATGTGGACCGTGGACATCGCTGCTCCTCTAGTTGACGACGCTGCCGCCGTGTATGACGGACTGGACCAGGGGCGTCCCCGGCCGGTAGGCCAGGTGGACGTAGGAAGGTGCGTCGAGCACGACCAGGTCGGCGCGCGCGCCCGGGACGATCCGGCCGATGTCGCTGCGGCGCAGCGCATCCGCGCCGCCCGAGGTCGCCGCGTCGAGGGCCTCGGCGGGCGACATGCGCATCTCCCGGACCGCGAGCGCGATGCAGAACGCCATGCTGGAGGTGTAGGAGGAGCCGGGGTTGCAGTCGGTGGCGAGCGCGACGCGCGCGCCCGCGTCGAGGAGGCGCCGCGCGTCCGGATAGGGCGAGCGCGTCGAGAACTCCGCGCCCGGGAGCAGGGTGGCGACGGTGTCCGAGTTCGCGAGGGCGTCGACGTCGGCGTCGGAGAGGTGCGTGCAGTGGTCGGCGGAGGCGGCGCCGAGCTCCACGGCGAGCCGCACCCCGGGGCCTTCGGTGAGCTGGTTGGCGTGGATGCGGGTCCCGAGCCCGGCGGCGGCGCCCGCAGTGAGGACCGCGCGGGCCTGGTCGCCGTCGAAGGCGCCGCGCTCGCAGAACACGTCGATCCACTTCGCATGGGGCGCACAGGCATCGAGCATGGGCCCGGTGACGAGCGCGGTGTACTCGTCGGCATCGGCGCCCGCGGGGACGGTGTGCGCGCCGAGGAACGTGGTCTCGTCGGTGAACTCGCCCGCGATGCGCAGGGAGCGCAGCTCGTCCTCGACGGAGAGCCCGTACCCGGACTTGATCTCCACAGTGGTCGTCCCCTGGCGGAGCATCTCGGCGGTGAGGCGGGCGCAGTTCTCGCGCAGGCGGTCGTCCTTCGCACGGCGGGTCGCGGTCACGGTGGTGCGGATGCCGCCGCCGTCGTAGGGCTCGCCGTTCATGCGCGCGTCGAACTCGCCGGAGCGGTCGCCCGCGAACACGAGATGGGCGTGGCTGTCGACGAACCCGGGGATCACGGCGCGGTTGTCGAGGTCGAGGTACTCGTCGGCGGCGGGCCGGTTCAGGCGGTGGCCGACCCAGGCGATCTTCCCGTCCTCGACGACGATCGCGGCGTCGTAGTAGATGGTGCCGTCGTCGTCGGCGGAGAAGAGTTCGCCGATGCCGTCGATGAGGAGGCTCTTGTGCGGGCTCATTGCCACAGTTCCCCGATCGTGTCGCGCAGTTCCGCACCGGCGTCGATGTACCGGTGGCGTCCTTCGTGGACGATGTGGCGGCCGTCGGCGATCACGTCCGCGATGTCGGCCGCGGTGGCGGCGTAGGCGATCCCGTCGGGGCGGGCGCCCGCGGTGCGCGGCGTGTCGAGGGCGACCGCCACGAGGTCGGCGCGGGCGCCGGGCTCGATGCGGCCCGCGTCGGGGAAGCCGAGACCTGCGTGGCCGGTCGCCATGTCCAGCAGGGCGTCCGCGGTGAACCGGCCGCGCTCCTCGCTGACGAGGCGCTCGTGCATCTCGACGGCGCGGGCCTCCTCGAACATGTCGATCACCGCGTTGGAGTCGGTCCCTAGGGTCAGGCGCACCCCGGCGTCGGCGAGCGCGCGGGCGGGGCCGATGCCGTCCGCGAGGTCGCGTTCCGTGGTGGGGCAGAACGCGACGCCGGTGCCGGAGCGGGCGAGGAGTTCGATGTCGTGGTCGGCGAGGTGCGTGGCGTGGACGGCGGTGAGGTCGGGGCCGAGGAGCCCGCAGCGCTCCAGGAGTTCGGTGGGCGTGCAGCCGTGCTCGGCGCGGCAGGCCTCGTTCTCGGCGCGCTGCTCGGAGAGGTGCACGTGGACCGGGCGGCCCTCGGTGGAGCACGCGAACGCGGCGATGGCCTCTTCGGGGACGGCGCGTACCGAGTGGACGGCGCCGCCGAGGACCGCGTGCGGCGGCAGGTCGAGGCGCTCGACGCGGTCGAGCCAGCCTTCGAGGCTGCCGTCGCCGAAGCGCTCCTGCGCGGGTTCGAGGGGCTTGCCGAAGCCGCCGGAGAGGTACAGCGTGTCGAGGAGCGCGATGCGGATCCCGGCGTCGGCGGCGGCCTGGATCAGGGCCTCCCCCATGGCGTTCGGGTCGTCGTAGGGGCGCCCGCCGGGCCGGTGGTGGAGATAGTGGAACTCGCCGACGCACGTGATCCCGGCGAGCGCCATCTCGGCGTAGACCGCACGGGCGAGCCGGTGGTAGGAGTCGGGGTCGAGGCGACCGGCGAGGGTGTACATGCCCTTGCGCCAGGTCCAGAAGGTGCCCTTGCCATCGTGGGTGCGCCCGCGCAGGGCCCGGTGGAACGCGTGCGAGTGCGCGTTCGCGAAGCCGGGCAGCACGAGCCCGCCGAGGATCTCGCCTCGCGGCGCGGCGCCCGGGACGACGGCGGTGATGCGGCCCTGGTCGACGTCGATCGCCACGGATTCGGCGACGCCGCCGGGCAGGCGGGCGTACCGGGCCCAGTAGGTCAGCACGCGAGGTCCCGCAGCACCGCCGCGAGGGCCTCGACGCCGGCGGCGCAGTCCTCGTCGCTCGCGCCCTCCCCCAGTGCGTGCGAGACGCCGGTGGGGTTGCGCACGAACAGCATCGCGGTCGGCACGTGCGCGGCGAGCACTCCTGCGTCGTGGCCCGCGCCCGTGGGGAGGACCGGGACGCCGCCGAGGAGGTCGGCGAGGCGGTCGCGCAGCGACGCGTCGAACTCCACGATCGGGGTCTCCGACTCAGGCTCGATCGTGAAGCCGGTACCGTCCCTCTTCGCCCGTTCGGCCACTTTGGACTCGAAGCCGGTGAGGATCTCCGAGAGCACGGCCTCGTCGGGCGCGCGCGAGTCGAGCCAGGCGGTGACCTGCGACGCGATCGCGTTCGTGGCGTTCGGGACGGCTTCCACGCGCCCGACGGTGGCGAGGCCCCCGGCGAGGCGAGCCTCCTTGCGGGCGGCGAGGACCGCGAACGCGAACGTGAGCATCGGGTCGCGCCGGTCCGGCAGGCGCGTGGTCCCGGCGTGGTCGCCCGCGCCGGTGAACGTCATGCGCCACCGACCGTGCGGCCAGATGGCGCTGGCGACGCCCACGGGCGCTTCGAGCGAGCGGCCCTGCTCCACGTGGAGTTCCACGAAGGCCGAGAGGTTCGCGAGCCGCTCGGGGTCGGGGCCGAGCGCGTCGGGGTCGGCCCCGGCTTCGCGCATGGCGTCGGCGAGCGTGGTCCCGGACGGGTCGGTGAGCGCGCGGGCCCGGTCGGGGTCGACGACTCCGGTCATGAGACGCGTGCCGAGGCAGGGGACACCGAACCGGCCGCCCTCTTCTTCGGTGAACGCGCCGATGACGATGGGCCGCTTGGGTTCGGCGCCCGCCGCGCGGAGTTCGTCGATGGCGAGGAAAGCGGAGACAATCCCGAGCGGGCCGTCGTAGGCGCCGCCGTGCGGGACGGAGTCGAAGTGGCTGCCGGTGAGGACGGCGCGCCGGTCGGGGGCCGCGCCGGGCGGGACGACCGCTTCAGGGGCGAGGTCCCACCAGGCGTAGCGATTGCCGTTGCGGTCGGTCTCGACGAGCAGGCCGCGCTCGGCCGCCTGCGCGTCGAACCAGTCGCGGAGCGCGAGATCGGCCGCGCTCCAGGAGAACCGCAGATACCCTCCGGTGTCAGCAAGGCCGATGCCGGTGATCTCGTCCCAGAGGCGGCGGAACCCGGTGGCGTCCATCAGGACTCCCGCGCGGGGATGCGCACGCCGTTGGCCTCGGCGGTGCGGTCGGCCTCCTCGTATCCGGCGTCGACGTGGCGGATGACGCCCATCGCCGGGTCGTTGGAGAGGACCCGTTCGAGCTTCTGCGCGGCCAGCGCGGTCCCGTCGGCGACGCTGACCTGCCCGGCGTGGATCGAGCGGCCGATGCCGACGCCGCCGCCGTGGTGGATCGAGACCCAGCTCGCGCCCGACGCGGTGTTGACGAGGGCGTTGAGCAGGGGCCAGTCCGCGATCGCGTCGGAGCCGTCCTTCATGGACTCGGTCTCGCGGTAGGGGCTGGCGACCGAGCCGCAGTCGAGGTGGTCGCGCCCGATGACGATCGGGGCCTTCAGGGTCCCGTCGGCGACCATCTCGTTGAAGCGCACGCCCGCGAGGTCGCGTTCGCCGTGGCCGAGCCAGCAGATCCGGGCCGGGAGGCCCTGGAAGGCGACGCGGTCGCGGGCGAGCGTGATCCAGCGGTGCAGCGACCGGTGCTCGGGGAACAGGTCGAGCACGGCCTTGTCGGTGGCGGCGATGTCGGCCGGGTCGCCCGAGAGCGCGGCCCACCTGAAGGGGCCCTTGCCTTCGCAGAACAGGGGCCGGATGTAGGCGGGGACGAACCCGGGGAAGTCGAAGGCCCGGCCGAAGCCGCCCGCGAGGGCTTCGCCGCGGATCGAGTTGCCGTAGTCGAAGACCTCGGCGCCCGCGTCGAGGAAGCCGACCATGGCCTCCACGTGGCGGGCCATGGACTCGCGGGCGCGGTCGGTGTACCCGTCCGGATCGGCCTTCGCGAGGTCCGCCGCATCCTCAAGGGACAGACCCGCCGGGATGTACGAGAGCGGGTCGTGCGCGGAGGTCTGGTCGGTGACGATGTCGACCTCGATGCCCCGGGCGAGCAGCTCGGGGAGCACTTCGGCGGCGTTGCCGACCAGGCCGATCGACTTCGCTTCGCCCGCCTGCTTGGCGGCGAGGGCCTGGGCGACGGCGTCGTCCAGGTCGGCGGCGACGGTGTCGAGGTAGCGGGTCTCCACGCGCCGCTGGAGGCGGTGCGGGTCGACCTCGACGATGAGGCACACGCCGTCGTTCATGGTGACGGCGAGCGGCTGCGCGCCGCCCATGCCGCCGCAGCCCGCCGTCAGCGTCAAGGTGCCTTTCAGGCTGCCGCCGAAGCGTTTCGCGGCGACGGCGGCGAACGTCTCGTACGTCCCCTGAAGGATTCCCTGGGTCCCGATGTAGATCCAGGACCCGGCGGTCATCTGCCCGTACATCGTGAGCCCGAGGGACTCCAGGCGCCGGAACTCGGGCCAGGTCGCCCAGTCGGGCACCAGGTTCGAGTTCGCGATGAGCACGCGCGGAGCCCACTCGTGGGTGCGCATGACGCCGACCGCGCGCCCCGACTGGACCAGGAGGGTCTCGTCGGGGGCGAGGGTCAGCAGGGTCCGCAGGATCGCGGCGAGGTCGTCGCGGCTGCGCGCGGCCTTCCCCGTGCCGCCGTAGACGACCAGGTCCCCGGGGCGCTCGGCGACCGCCGGGTCGAGGTTGTTCTGGAGCATCCGGTAGGCCGCCTCGGTCTGCCAGGTCCGGCAGTGCAGGTCGGTCCCGTGTGGTGCGTGCATGTCGCTCCCCGCTCAGAGGTTGCCGCGCTTGGCCTGCTCCTTCTCAAGGGCCTCGAAGAGGGCCTTGAAGTTGCCCTTGCCGAAGCTCAGCGAGCCGTGCCGCTCGATGATCTCGTAGAACATCGTGGGCCGGTCCTGCTGCGGCTTGGTGAAGATCTGGAGCATATAGCCGTCCTCGTCCCGGTCGACCAGCACACGCCGCTTCTGGAGCTCCTCGATGGGGACGCGCACGGTGCCGATCCGCTCGCGCATCTCGGGGTCCTCGTAGTAGGCGTCGGGGGCTTCGAGGAACTCGACGCCCCGTGCGCGCATGGCGTCGACGGCCGCGAGGATGTCGCTCGTGGCGAGTGCGATGTGCTGCACGCCGGGGCCGCCGTAGAACTCCAGGTACTCGTCGATCTGCGACTTCTTCTTGCCCACGGCGGGCTCGTTGATCGGGAACTTGATCTTGCGGGTGCCGTTGGCGACGACCTTGCTCATGAGCGCGGAGTACTCGGTGGCGATGGCGTCCTCGACGAACTCGACGATGTTCGTGAAGCCCATGACCCGCTCGTAGTACTCGACCCACTCGCGCATCTTCCCGAGCTCGACGTTGCCGACGATGTGGTCGATGGCCTGGAAGAACCGCTTTTCGGGCGGGGCGACCATCGGGTCGGCGGCGACGAAGCCGGGCAGGAACGGGCCGGTGTACTTCGAGCGGTCGATGAGGACGTTCCGGGTCTCGCCGTAGGTGCCGATGACGGCGCGGCGGATCGTGCCGTGCTCGTCGGTGAGGTCGTGGGGCTCCTCGACGGCGATGGCGCCCTGCTTGATCGCGTGCGCGTAGTTCTTGTCCACATCGGGCACTTCGAGCGCGACTTCGATGACGCCGTCGCCGTGGCGGGCGTAGTGCTCGGAGGCCGCGGAATCGGCGGTGGTGCCGCCCGCGAGGACGAAGACGACGCCGCCGGACTTGAGCGCGTACTCGGCGTGCTCGCGGTAGCCCTGCTCGGGGCCGCGGTAGGCGAAGAGCGTCATGCCGAACGCGGTGGAGTAGTAGTGGGCGGCCTGGCGGGCGTTCCCGACGTAGTACTTGACGTGGTCCCAGCCCTTGATCGGGAAGGCGTCCTCGCGGATGTCGTGCTCGACGGCTCCGACCAGGCCCGGGTCGGTGTCGGCGGAGCGGTTGGCGGTGTCGACCATGGCGGCCTCCCGTAGTCCTCGTGGGGCTGTTGAGCGGGGCGGTGGCCCCTGTGGCCTTGATCATTGTTCACGTCGCGGCACTGGGCAAGCAGTTCCCCGAAAGCTGGTCAACTTGCGCAGATGTACCAGAGAGCAGGCGCATACACTGATCGATATGACCAGTGGAACGGGTATCGACGCGCTCGATGCCAAGCTCATCGAACTCCTTGAGGCCGAGCCGCGCATCGGGGTCCTCGAATGCGCCCGGCGGCTCGGGGTCGCGCGGGGGACCGTGCAGGCGCGGCTCGACAAGCTCGTCGCGCGCGGCGTCGTGCGGGACTTCGGGCCGCGCGTCGACCCAGCGGCGCTCGGCTACCCGGTGACGGCGTTCGTGACCCTGGAGCTGCGGCAGGCCGTGGGTCACCAGCCGATGGCGCAGCGGCTCGCGCGCATCCCCGAGGTCCTGGAGGCGCACACCGTGACCGGCGCCGGGGACATGCTGTGCCGCATCGTCGCCCGCACGAACGCGGAGCTCCAGGACGTCATCGACCGGGTGCTCGCCAGCGAGGGCGTGCTGCGCGCGACCACGGTGATCGCGCTCGCGGAGCAGATCCCCCACCGCACGCTCCCGCTGGTCAAGGAGGCCGCGGGGCTCAACTGACGGCGGGCAGGATCGTCCCGGTGACCTCGCCGAGGCCGATGACCGACCCGTCCGGGCCGGGCGCGGTGGCCTCGATCGTCACGGTGTCACCGTCTTCGAGGAAGGCGCGGGTCTCGCCGTCGCCGACCGTCACGGGCTCCTTGCCGCCCCAGGTCAGCTCCAGGAACGAGCCGCGCTCGTCGGCCCCGTCGCCGGAGACCGTCCCGGACGCGTACAGGTCCCCGGTGCGCAGCGACGCCCCGTTGACGGTCATGTGGGCGAGCATCTGGGCGGGGGTCCAGTACATGCCCTTGAACGGCGGCCGGGACACCTCTGTGCCGTTCCAGCGCAGCGACATCGACAGGTCGTAGCCGAAGCGCTCGGCCTCCCGGAGGTACGCGAACGGCGCCGGGTCCTGCACGGGCGCTTCGGCTTTCGCGGCCGCGAGCGCGTCGAGCGGGGTGACCCAGTGGCCGATCGAGGTCGCGAAGGACTTCCCGAGGAACGGGCCGAGCGGCACGTACTCCCAGGCCTGGATGTCGCGGGCGGACCAGTCGTTGACGAGGACCGCGCCGAAGACGTGCTCGGTGAAGTCGTCCGGGCTCACGGGCGTGCCGAGGTCGGAGCCGACGCCGACGACGAAGCCCACTTCGGCCTCGATGTCGAGGCGCGCGCTGGGGCCGAACTCGACCGGCCCGTCGGGGGTCTTGCGCTGGCCGCGGGGGCGGACCACGGGCGTGCCGGAGGGGACGACGGTGCCGGAGCGGCCGTGGTAGCCGACCGGGAGGTGCTTCCAGTTGGGCAGCAAGGGCTCCGAGTCGGGCCGGAAGAGGCGGCCGAGGTTCGTGGCGTGCTGCTCGGAGGCGTAGAAGTCCACGTAGTCGGCGACGCTGAACGGAAGGTGCATGCGGGCCTTGTGGACCGGGGTCAGGAGCGTCGCGGACTGGTCCTGGTGGCGGCGGTCGGCGAGGAGCTCGGTGAGCTGGTGGCGCACGAGGCGCCACGCGGGCGGGCCCATCGCGAGGAAGGCGTTGAGGTCGTGCTCGTGGAACGCGGGGCGGATCCACGGCAGGAAGAACTGGCCGGTGGCGAGCGCGCGCAGGTCCAGGGCCTGGTCGCCGATGCGGACCCCGATGCGCGGGGCCGGGTCCTTGCGGGTCGAGAAGACGCCGTAGGGCAGGTGGGCGAGGCCGTAGGGGCCGGGGTCGGCGCCCTCGACCCAGCTGGTGGCGGCGGTCATGCGGCGTCCCCTCGGTGTAGGAGTCCCAGGTCCAGGAGGTCTTGCAGCGGCTCGTTGATCGAGCACGAGCCGAAGCCGGTCCACAGCGCGCGCGGGCGGGCGAGGAGGCGCTTCGCGCGGGCGGCGAGGTCGGCGGCGTCTTCGGAGGCGAGGACCGCGGCGGTCGCGTCCGGGTCGTTCTCGGCGACCGTGTCGGCGGCGACCAGGACGTTCACGAAGCCGTGGTGCTTGACGCCGGTGACGGGGTCGCGGTGGCGGATCGCGCGGTGCAGGCCCGCGGTGAGCTTGAAGCGCATGCCGCGGCGGCGGCACGCGTGCATGGCGGCGGCGAGGGCCTCGGGGGCCGGGAACAGGTCGGCGGTGAGGCCGCCGGTGCGGAACTTCGGGGTGAACCCGGTGGGCCGGACCGCGTCGATCGCGTCCTCTTCGAGGGGGATCTCGGCGTAGACGGGCTTGCCCGCGAGGTGCTTCGCGAGGTCGTCGAGGGGGCGGCGCGACTCGTAGTGCGCGACGGTGACCTGCGGTCCGAGTGCTTCGACGGCGTCGAGGACCGTCGCGGGGTCGCCGTCGACGATCACGGCGATGCGCAGGCCGGTGCGGCCGGGGTCGAGGGCGGCGAGGCGCGTCTGCGGGATCAGGAGCGGGCCGACGAGCGGCTCGTACCAGGACTGCCGGTAGCCGCGGTGGGCGGGGACGGCGGCTTCGAGCGGCGCGTTCCCGGGCGGGAAGAGCGCGGCGTCGTCGATCAGGTCCCGCAGCGCCGCGGGGATCATTCCGGCCATACCCAGAGCCTAGAGCCGTTGCGCGCACCGGTCCAGCGGTCCGCGCAAGGCGTGCGCACTGGTGCGCGGAGCGGTCGAAATCGACTCCCCGGAGCGTTATCCTCGGGGCATACCGTGACGGGGGCGACACCCACGGCCGCCGTCCGATCCGACAAAGGAGTCGTCGTGCCGTTCTACCGTTCGGTCGGGCAGATCCCCGACAAGCGACACACGCAGTTCCGCCAGGACGACGGGAGCCTGTACTCCGAGGAGCTCATGGGCCAGGAGGGCTTCTCCTCGGACTCGTCGCTCCTGTACCACCGCTACCGGCCCACTGCCATCAGCTCCAGCACCGAGCACCGGCCGGAGAAGGCCGAGCCGTCCCCGAACCACCCGCTCAAGCCCCGCCACTTCCGCACCCACAAGCTCGACGCCGCCGGGGACGCGGTCTTCGGCCGCGAGCACCTGCTGTCCAATGCGGACGTCAGGATCTCGTACTCCGTCGCCGACAAGCCCTCGCCCCTGTACCGCAACGCCATCGGTGACGAGTGCATCTACGTCGAGTCCGGCGCCGCGCGCGTCGAGACCTCCTTCGGCGCCATCGACATCGGCCAGGGCGACTACCTCATCATGCCGATGTCCACGATCTACCGCGTGCTCCCCGAAGGCGACGAGCCGCTGCGGACCCTCGTCATCGAGTCGACCGGGCACATCACGCCGCCCAAGCGGTACCTGTCGGTGCGCGGCCAGTTCCTGGAGCACTCGCCGTACTGCGAGCGGGACCTGCGCAGCCCCGCGGAGCCGCTGCTCGTCGACGGCGAGGACGTCGACGTGTACGTGCAGCACCGCGGCCGCGGGACGGCCACGCTGTGGACGAAGTTCACGTACGCGCACCACCCGTTCGACGTCGTCGGCTGGGACGGCTGCCTGTACCCGTGGGTGTTCTCCATCCACGACTACGAGCCGATCACCGGCCGCATCCACCAGCCGCCGCCCGCGCACCAGGTGTTCCAGGGCCCGAACTTCGTGGTCTGCAACTTCGTGCCGCGCAAAGTGGACTACCACCCGGACGCGATCCCGGTGCCCTACAACCACCACAACGTCGACTCCGACGAGGTCATGTTCTACTGCGGCGGCAACTACGAGGCCCGCCGCGGCTCCGGCATCGAGCAGGGCTCCATCTCGCTGCACCCGTCCGGCTTCACCCACGGCCCCCAGCCCGGCGCGCCCGAGCGCTCGATCGGCGCCGAGTTCTTCGACGAACTCGCCGTCATGGTCGACACGTTCCGGCCACTGGAGCTGTGCGAACCGGCCCTCGACGTCGAGGACACGAACTACGCCTGGACCTGGAACCGCGACCCGGGTCTGTAGTTCGGCACTGTGCTCCCGGTAACGGGGCCGCCCGCGCGGGCGGCCCCGTTTTCCGGTCGCCCGCGCGGGCGCGGGGCCGATACAGTGGACCGGCCGGCCGCGGGACTCAGGTGCGATTTCCGGACTCGTTTTGTGAGCGACCTTTCGCCATCGCGCCGCCCGCTCCCCGGCCGGCACCCCCGTTCCCCTCCGAATGCTGAAGGCCCCCAATGGAGTCCGTCGCCGACCTCACCGCCGCCGAGGACGTGCTGCTGTTCGTGAACGCGGCCGTCGCCGCCACCGGGCAGGACGAGTTCCACACCGGGAGGGAACGCCAGACCTGGTCGGTGGACTTCCTCCACGAGTACATGCTCGTGAACTACCGCGACCTGTATGCCGCCGCACTCGCCCTCGGGATCAACGACCGCAATAAGTCCCGGATCGTGCAGCGGCTCCTGAGCAGCGGCGCCGACGCGGCGCCCGCGCAGCGCGCCGTCGAGGGCCGCCTCATCCGGCGGGCCCTGCGCGACCTCCCGGCCTCGCGCGTGTACCGCCTGTTCACGGCCCTCCAGAAGGCGAAGGTCAACAACCGGCGCACCCGCGCCGTCATGCGCGAATGGCTCGCGGCGCGGCCGGATCTCGGCTTCGAGGCCGTCAAGTACCGCGGCGCGTTCAAGCGCGCCGCCGTCCACGCGCACCTCGACCTCGACGGGCTCCCCGGTGAGGCGGGCGACGAGCTCGCCGCGTTCCTGTTCGCGCCCAAGGCGACCGGGAAGTTCCGCACGCCGCTGTTCGAGACGTGGCGGCGCGCCCACTACGAGCGGGCCGCGGTCTTCGAGCTGCCGTACACCGTCGCCGAAGGCTTCGCGGCCGCGCACCGCATCCCCCGCGGGGCGTTCCTGGAAGGGATCGCGCCGCAGCTCACCGGGAAGGAGCGGCTGCGGCTCCAGCGCAGCGGCGGCGAGGCCGTCGCGCTCGACGCCGCCGCGCTCGGGCGGATGCCGCTGACCAGGCTCGCCGCGTACGTCCTCGCGATCCCCGCGGACGAGCGCGAGGAGCGGCGCGCAGAACTCACGGGCGCGCTGCGGGCCGCGGCGCGCCGGACCGCCGGGGACCGGGCCGGGACGTGGGGCGCCGTTGCGGCCGTCCTCGACGACTCGTACTCGGCGAGCGGCTCCACCGAGAAGCGGCGGCGGCCCCTGGTCGTCGCGCTCGCCGCGCACTTCCTGCTCGAAGCGCTCGCGGGCGAGTACCGGCCGCTGTGGCTCTCTGGGAACGACGATGCGCTGCTGGCGAAGCCGCGCGGCGTCACCGCGCTCGGCGAGCGGATCCTCGACGCTCTGGAGACCGGGCCGGAGACGCTCGTCGTCGTCTCCGACGGCTGGGACAACGCGCCCGCCGGGCTCGCCGCGGAGGTCCTGCGCGTCTGGGCCGTGCGCCTCGATCCGCAGCGGCGCACCGCGATCGTGCACCTGAACCCGGTGTTCGACGCCGACGGCATCGGCGTGCGCCGCCTCGCCCCCGGCGTGCCCACCGCGGGCATCCGCGACGCCGAGGACCTGCCCGAGCTCGTGGCGTTCGCCCGCTTTGACGACGGCCGCTCCGGGATCGCCGAATTGCGCGCCGCCGTCGACGCGCGCGTCGAGCGCTGGCTCGCCGAGGAGGACAGATGAGCCGCTTGACGTTCGCGGGTCTGGAGACCCGCCCGGGCCAGGTCTGGGGCCAGGTCCGGCTGGTGCCGCTCGTGCGCGAGGCGCCCGTGCAGGGCCTGCGCATGCACCCCGGCGGGCTGGAGGACCTGGGCCTGCCCGCGGACGGCTGCTGGTACACGCCGCACGGGCTCACCGCCGAGTGGACCGGCGACGGCTCGGGCGTGCCCGAGTTCGGGACCGCGATGCGGATGGCGGCGTCCACAGTGCGCGGTTCACGGCGGCCGAAGGCGAAGCCGCGGTTCGGGGACCGGCGCACCCGCGTGCGGTTCGTGCCGCGCCGCGGCGCGCTGGAGACGTACCTGCCGCTGGCGTTCAGGGCCCCGGTCATCGCCTGGCCGGAGTGGTCCTCGCGGGCGTTCCGGCACAGCCTGCTGCCGCAGCCGGACCGCACGTACTCGGGCGCTTTGGTCGACGGCCTCGCGGATGCGTTGCGGGTCTTCGAGATCCATCCCGGCCAGTGCGGCGTGCTCGTGTACGTCGCCGACGCGCTCTCCGGGGTCCTCGTCACCCCGCACCCCGACGACTACCGGTGGCTGCACCCGACACTCGTCGAGGACTCCTACGGCGAGCTGATCTGGCGGTACTCGATGCTGTACGTCGCGGTGCCCGAGTTCGAGGCCCGCATCGACGAGTCCCGTGTGGACTCGCTCGCGGACCTGCGGGCCCAAGCCCGCGCCGTCCAGCGCGAATGGGCCGCGTTCCACGACGGGACCCTCGCGGCGGGTCTCCTCGACCCCGAGTACCACTTCACCGAGACCTACGCGATGGCGGACTTCCGCCTCGTCAGGTACCGTCCCGAGTTCGCCTC
This sequence comes from Glycomyces sp. MUSA5-2, assembly GCF_037034145.1. Lineage (NCBI taxonomy): Bacteria > Bacillati > Actinomycetota > Actinomycetes > Glycomycetales > Glycomycetaceae > Glycomyces > Glycomyces sp. MUSA5-2. The sequence continues at coordinate 14,237 of NZ_JBAGKG010000002.1, read as the reverse complement.
AGTAGGCGAAGCCCATGTGGGCGAGGCGATCCTGGACGCGCAGGGCCGCCCCGCGTTCCTCCAGTCGTTCCGGCTCTCCGAGACCCACGTCCGCCGGGCGCGGCTGCTTGAAGCCCTCTCGAACAACGAGTGGCGCCTCGACGAGACCGCCGAAGCGCTCGGCCTGTCGGCGCCCGCGCTCGTCGCGCTGCTGCACAACTCGGACCTGGACTGGATGCTGCGCCGCGACATCAATCAGGAATTGCACTCTCATTCCAAAGGTGGCCAGGGCGCAACACCCTGCCGAAGGACAGAAATGCATGATAGGGGTTGATGTGCCCTCACAACGAACTCGATTGCTTCATTGACCGAGACCCCCATATGCCAAACCCAGTCCATTCCTGTCGCAACGACTCGGCCGGTTCTATCGATGAAAACACTGGATCCGCTCATCCATTCAGCAAATGGAAACCAATCTCCACCAAGAGCCTCACTAAGCTCATCCGCTAGTACATGATGACCGGATCCCGCTAGGATTGGATCTACCACAAGCGCCTCATCATTGCTGAAATTCGGCCCCGTCGTGTTCAGCGGAGGAATCTCAATTCCGCCGAACGATGAAAGGGCAGCTTTAGAGACCGAGGATGATATGAAACCCTGTGGCTCAAGTTCATTCATCCAAGGCGTGATATCAACCTGTCGATCTTCGCTCCAACCAACGTCATGTAGGGCGCGCAAGGTTGGGAGACTGAACGGATCAGCCCACATGCCCTCTCCCACGTTATTTCCAGCCGATCTTCAACGCCGTCAATAGGCGACCGCATCTTGCACACGGGTTTGCGGATGTTCCGTGCTCTCCACTTCTGGAAGACATTGGATTCCGAACATTGACCGTCTCCATTACTCCGCCTACGATGGCTCCTGGCCCCTCCCGCTTGTACGCCTGAATCAGACAGCCGACCTCAGCGCAGCCTCCATGGTGACCGGCCGCTTCAATCGCCGCCTGCAGCTCGGGCATTCCCTGGATTTCAGAGCTTGTGCCGTGGCGATTAGTGCTGTAGTAGGTCTCCCCAGAGGGTGAAGTGTACTCCGAGGCGAACTTCGTTCCCCCAACCTCGCGCTGACTATCAGCGAAGTCCTGGAGGTCGCAGCTACCACCCGAATTGTGGGTGAGGAAGTCGGTGTCGGCGGTCGCTACCGAGAAGGTGTGGTCTTCGGCGACCGTGAGGTTGTAGACGGTGGTGAAGGCGGCGTGGACTTCGAGGGCGGTGATCTGGGTCCAGGTTCCTGCGCTGGTGCGGAGGAATTGGCCGGACTTGAGGTCGACCGCGTCGGTCCAAGTGCCTGGCAGCCCTTCAGGGCCGGTGGTGGTGAGGTCGGCCTGGTCGGCCGTCCAGATCGGGTGGCCGTCGGTGGCGGTGACCGTGTCGTCCGCGGTGCCGTCGCCGTCAGTGTCGACGCTGATGTCCACCAGGATGCGGGCGCCCGTGCCCTCGATGCCGGTGGCGACCTCGCGGGCGACGGTCTCTCCGGTCTCCTCGTTGGTGGCGAGGACCTCGTCGCCGGGTTCGACCTCGCTGATGGGCTTGGTCGAGCCGTCCGCCATCACGACTCTTGTCGACGCGGTGAAGGAGTTGCCGATGCTGCACGAGGGCGCATCGCTCGTGCCTCCGGCCTCCAGGCGCTTCTTGGCGCGTTCGGTCGCCTCGGCCATCGCGTCGTCGTAGCGCTTCATGGTGTCGCGCGCCCAGGAGAGCTTCTCCTGGAAGTTCGTGACCGCCTTGTAGATCTTCTTGGCGGCCTTGAAGAGCTTGCCCGCGAGTTTCGCGACCTTCGCCCACGGGATCAGGTCCATGAGCAGGGACGCGCAGGACATCATGTCCCCCGCGCCGACGCACGACATGATGTCGTTAACGCCGATGAGGTCCAAGAGGATCTCGGCGCCCACGTCGATGACGACGTCGACGATCGACGTGTTCATGATGTCCTGGGCGGCCCGTGTGTCCTCGAGGAGGTCCTCGTCGATGTCGCGCTCGGCGTCGGCCTTGGCCCGGGTGTTGTCGTTGACCGACCCGGTGCCCTTGCCGGCGCCGCAGGCGGCGGAAGTGCCCGCGTAAGTCTTGCAGTCCTCTCGGTTGCGGACGGTGCCGTCCCCATTGTGGTACGAGCAGTCGCCGTCGATGCAGGAGCCGCCGTTGGTGTACCCGGGCGTCAGGCCCGTCGGGTCGGAGAACGACACCGGCGAGTGGTTGGCGTACGAGTAGCCGCCCATCTGCTGCGAGTCGGTCGGGTTCAAGACCGGGTCGGCGGATATGAACCTGCCTAGGAGCGGGTCGTACTCCCTGGCGCCCAGATGAGTCAGCCCGGACGGGTCCTTCGTGCCCCCGAGGTAGCCGTGCTCGTCGACCCAGGTCGTGGCCGGGGTGCCCCGCTCGTTGCCGTAGATGTCGAAGTAGCGCACCTGCACGGTGTGGGACTCGGAGTCGACGGTGGCCGTCGAGGTGCCCTGATGGTCGGCCGACAGCCAGGAAAGGGCGTCGTCGTTGGTCCGGATCGCGACCTGCTGCCCGCCATGCGAGTAGTACCGCGAGGCGGAGATCGATCCGTCGGCGGCCTGGACGACCTCCATGCCCGGCAGGAACACCGTCATGGTGCCGTCGGGGTCGGTCCGGGAGATGCGTCCGCCGTCGGCGGTGTAGTCGTAGTCGGTGACGTCGCCGCCGGTGGTGGTCGACTCCAGCTCGCCCTCGGGCGACCAGGCGAGCGTCTGCGCGACGCCGTTCTCGTCGGGACGAGAGGTCGTGTTGCCGGTCTCGTCATAGGCGTACGAGAGCGTCTTCGTGCCGGTGGGATCGGTGATGGTCGCGGTGGTGACCGTGTGCGGCTGGTCCGGGTCGTACGTGTACCCGATCGTCTCGCCCGCGAGGTGGTCGACCTGGCTGGCGCGGTTGCCGTCATCGTCGAAGGTCCAGGACTGCCAGTATTCGGCAGCGCCGCCGACATCGGTCGCGCTCGCGGGCTCGGCGTCACAGGCGGCCGGGGTGGCGCCGGTCCAGGCGTCGGTGATGCGCTTCAGGTAGTCGTAGGCGAAGCACTGAGTGTCGGCGCCCAGGTCGGACTGGTTGTCGATCGAGGTGATCAGGCCGCCGTCGGTGTACTCGTACGCGATGTCCGAGACCATGTGGTCCGGACCGGTCGAGATCTCGAATGACGAGCCGGTCAGTCGGCGGGTGCCGTCCTCGTACGAGAACGCCTGCCAGGCCACCGGCGCCTCGGCGACGTTCGGGCCGTCGGGGTCCATCGTCAGCTGGGCGATCTCAGCGAACTTCGTGTAGGTCGAGTCGGAGACGTACCACTGCCGCGGCGAATAGGTGGTCTGCGGCAGACCGAGGTCGGAGTAGGTGGTGACGACCTCCTCGGCGGCGAGCCCACCGGCTGGCGGGTACGTCACCTGGGCGACGGAGCCGTCCCGGTTGTAGGTGTACCGGAAGTCGAAGGAGCGGTCGAGCCCGCCGAAGTCGCCGTCGAGCGTGTAGCGGACGCCAACCGGCCGGCTCGCGGCGTCGTAGCCGAGCACGCGGGTCTTGTAGAGGTTGCCGTCCTCGTCCCAGGAAGAGGTCGTGGCGGGCAGCCCGTCTCCGAAGAGGTCGTACTCGTACGCCTCGAGGAGGTCGCCGTCGACGAAGTCGTCCTTGATCACGTAGATGACGCGGCCGAGTTCGTCGTACTCGTACCAGATGCTCTGCTCGCGCTGATCGGTCACCGACTCGACCAGGCCGTTGTCGTAATAGGTGGTCTCGGTGCGCCCGGTGTCCGGGTCCTCGACTGCGGTCTGGCGGCCGAGGAGGTCGTACTCGTACGTCCACTCGCTGCCGCCGGGGTCGGTCATCGACACCAGCCGGTCGGCGTGGTCGTACTCGTAGAAGATCGAGTCGTAGGCTCCGTCGGGGTCGGCCGTCTCCAGGTTGCGCACCTCGACGGTGTTGCCGCCCTCGTCGACCACCGAGGTCGCGCCGCGACCGTCCGGGTCGATGACGCTGACTTCCTCGCCGTCGTAGATCGTCGTAGTGCGGTACTGCTCGATGCCGTGCGAGAGGAACACCTCGGCCGTCACGCGCCCGGCCGTGTCGTACTCGTACGCGGTCATCCCCGGGATGTCGTTGTCCGAGGCTTCGAACTGGTCGGTCGAGGGCGGGTCCTCGTTGTAGTAGGCGCCGTACTGCTTGTGGACGAGCCCGTGGGTGTCGTAGACGGTGTCGGTGATGATGCGCCCGCCGTCGGGGGCGGGAATCTGGGTCTGGCGCGAGCGCATCAGGCCGTCGAAGAGCTCGATCGTGGTGGTGTACGTGTTGTTTGCGTTGACGCCGCGCGTGATCGTGGCCGAGGCCTCGTCGTCGCGGAGCAGGTACTCGAACTCCGCGGCGGCGTCGTACCCGTCGGCCCGGGTCCGGTCGGGGGTCCAGCCGGCGACGACGCGGCCGAGGGCGTCGTACTCCATCTCGGTCATGTTGGCATTGGCGTCGAACGCCTGGAGGACGTTGCCGCGCAGCGGATCCAGGACCTGCCTGCTCGTGTGGCCGAGCGCGTTGGTCGTCAGCACCTCGGTGACCGGACCGCCGGTCGTCGGCGTGTAGGCCGTCGTGGTGACGTTGCCGTCGACATCGGTCGAGGTGACACCGCGGCCGTAGTCGTCGACGGTGACGGATCCGGAGGTCAGGTACTGCACCGCGCCGTTCGCATACGACTTCGCACTCTCGGTCTTGGTGATATCGCCCTTTGTGGGGGCGGTCGTGTGCGTCGTGGCGTAGTCGTAGTAGACGCGCTCGTCGGAGATGAGGTCGTCGGGGTAGACAGGGGTCGCCGCGCAGGTGGTCGAGAGCGTCTCGGTCCGCACGGGCATGTTCACGATCCACTTGGTCGTGTTGCGCGCGTAAGTGATCTTGACGCAAGTCTCGTCCCCGGACACCCCCACCACGCCGGAGGACTCCGTCGAGACTGCCATGCCGTACGAGTCGTAGGTGGTCTTCGCCTCGACGGTCCGCCAGGTGCCGTCGGCGAGAATCGAAGAGGACTGGACGAGGCCGGTGCCCGTATGCCGAGCGTAGACGGTGCCCCAGTCGCGGACGCGGGTGGCGGTCGGGCCCGACCGCCACGGCGTGGTCACGGTCTTGGAGATCGCCTCGCCGTCGAGATAGGTCGTCTCGGTGCGGGGACGGCCGGCGAACTCGTCATGGTCGTCGATGCCGTCGACCTTGACGTCGGTGGTGCCGCCGCCGGGGAGCTTCTGGCCGTCGAGGCCGCGGAAGTAGCTGGTCTCGGTGACGGTCAGGTCGTCCGAGCCGTCACCGGTGATGGTCTTGACGGCGCTGTATCCGCGGTAGTCGGACCAGGTCTTGTAGTCGGGGTCGGTAAGGCCGTCGTCGTCGGCGAAGCGCCACGCGGGGGTGCCGACGTATTCGTACGAGGTGGTGACCGGCGGCGAGCCGCCGGTGGTGTCGATGTCCGCAATCTCGGTGACGACGTACTTGTGGTACCAGTCGTACTCGGTGACGCCGTCGTTGTCCTCGGCCAGCGTGGTGACCACCGGCATGCACAGCATGTCGTTGTCCTCAGGGCTGGAGGGCATGTCGCCGGTCTTGGCGTCGCAGTCGATGTCGGTGTAGTTGATCGTGGTGACGCCCCCGGTCCCATTGCGGATCGCTGAGATCCGGAACCAGTTCATGGGCGCCTTGGTGTCCAGGGTCTTCTGGACACGGTTGTAGAGCTGGATCCCGTCGAACGTGACGGCCGGCAGCGCGATGGGGTCGTCGCCGGCGAGACCGGTGCGGGTGATCCCGTCGAGCCACAGGCCCGCCCGGGTCGAGTCGCCTGGGTCGGGCCAGGATTGGGCGAGCGCCCACTTGTCGACGCCCTTCCATGTCCCGCCCGTGAAGACCTGCGTAGTGACCGAGGCCAGGCGCTGGTCGGTGAAGAACGTGGGCGAGTAGATGCCCTCGCAGTCGGCGGCGGTGCCGTCGCAGTACTGGTCGAGGGGGACGTCGGGCCAGTTCTCGGGGTGGTCGTAGTCGCAGGTCGCCCCCACGAGGCACCGGTCGGCGAGATCGAACACGACGCGGTTGGTCGCCTGGGCATAGGCGTCCGCGCTGCGGAGGCCGTAGTCGATGCGGCTCAGGTTCGCGCCGCGATCGTACTCGACCGGGTCGTCCTCGTCGAGGTTGCGCAGGTAGTGGTTCGCTTCGCCGTCGTAGAAGTACGCCATGGCGTTGCCATGGGTGTCCACGACCCAGTCGAGGCGCCAGCGCCATGCCTGCTGGCACGATGAGTCCTCGAAGGCGGTGGCGTGGCACGGCTCGTCGTCGTGGTTGCCGAAGACGGGGACGGTGGAGGTTGACTCGGTCTCGGCGTCGCCGGTGCCGTAGCCGGGCAGGCGGTTGAGGCCGAAGAAGTACTGGACGCCGGCACCGGTGGTGACCTTCCAGTACTCGCCGTCGTCGTCGCCGTTGTTCGCGCCGGAGAGCTTCTCGACCTTCGAGGCGTCGTCGTTCTTGATCTTCCAGGTGCCGGTGGCGTCGTCGCGTATGAGTTCGCCGCCCGAGCCGTTGAGCGAGAGCACGGCGTTGTCGGTGCGCCAGCACTGGTCGCCGCCGGTCTCGGCCTCGGGCGGGTTGTTGGCGCCGTCCTCGTCGTCCATCTGGCAGGCGGTGTAGTTCCGCTCGATGTAGCCGGGGTCGAACGAGAAGCCCTCGCCGATCGTGGACGGCTGGTTGTTGGTGGACTCGTTGCGTCCGTCCACTGCGGAGGACGAGTACGCGAAGGCGATGGAGGGGTCGAGGCCGCCCGCGGAGGACGGGGTGTCGATGGGGTAGGACCAGGCGAAGTCGCCGGTCGGGTTGCCCGCGGACCAGGTCGAGGACGGGGCGAGGCTGGTCGCGGCGAAGGTCCCGTTGTCGCCGGAGGCGGAGGCGGCCAAGGTGACCGATGCGGATGCGGTGCCGGTCTGGGCGTGACCGGCGTCGTCCGCGGTCGTGGCGACGGGTGCATATCCGCCGCCGGAGCGGCCGGGAGTCAGGGGAATCTCCGCGGTGAGGGTGCCCTCGATCGCGTTGTGGACCGACGGGATCTCGGTGCCGTCGGCGGCATAGAGCTTGAGCCGGTCGTCCCAGTCGGCGCCGCCCGCGTTGCGGTAGGCGGCGTAGTCGAAGGTGACGGCGACGGCGCCGGCTTCATCGGAACCGTCGGTCCGCTCGATGTCCCAATGGAGGCCATCGGCTGCCGATGCCTCGCGGAGCGCGATCTCGACGCTTGCCGGGGCGTGCTCGCCGGTCGGTGAGAGCGAGACGCCCAATGACTCGATTGCAACCGATTCGCCGCTTCGAAGCTCTACTTCGGTCGAATCGAGATCGGGGAATGCGACGGCCTGATCGCCTTCGAGTGCGAGGCCCTGAGTGTCGTCTTCGGGCAGTTCGACGTCGTCCGGCACGAAGTCGGTTCCGGGGACTGAGGACTCCTGGTCGATCGCCTCAGGACGGTAGTCCGGTTCCCAGATGCCCACCCACATGAGGAACCCGGTGACGAGCGCGGCGATCGTGCCGAACACGATGCCGCGCTTGACCAGTGTCTTCGTCGAAGGACGCCACGGCATGTCCGTGAGGATCGCCGCCGGAAGGCGCGACTTGCGGGGCTCGTCGTGGGGCAGGGAGGGGGAGGGCGTGCGCGAGGCGTCGTCCACAGGGGGTCTCCAAGGGGTACATGAAGTTGTCTCGGCCGAGACTGTATCAGAGCGACTACGGAACATCAACGACTCTTGGGGCGCATCCTCAGATCTGCCCATTTGCCGGGACATCGTCTGTCCTTCGGCAACAGTCCTCTGGCATACTCTCGGCTGTCGTGTAGCGATCACCTCGCTGCACGCGACCCCACATCAACCGAATAGGGAGCACCCTTGGGACCCATACCCCCCAGGCCGAGGGCGATACGCATGGCGGCGCTGGCCGTCGGCACCGTCGCACTCTCGGCCCTCCTCACCCCGCCCCCCGTGTACGCGCAGGAGACCGATCCCCCGAACGAGGGCGTCCCCGCCGGCGAGGACACCTCCCCCACCGAGGTCGACACCGAGATCGAAGAGGCCGTGGACGAAGCGGCGGAGACCGGTGAGAACGTCGAGATCCAATCGCTTGCCACGCCCGAGTCCGAGGTCTTCGCCGCTCCCGACGGGACGTTCGTCGAGGAGATCGCGCTCGAGTCGTACCAGGCGCAGACCGACGACGGGCTCTGGGCGCCCATCGACAACACCCTGGTCGCCGGCGACGACGGCCGCCTCGAACCCCTGAACTCGGACCTCGGCCTCGAACTCTCACCAGGCGGCGACACCGAGCTCATCACCATCACGGACGTGCACGGCCGCAGCGTCTCCTACACCTGGGGATCGGCACTGCCCGCGCCGACGGTCGACGGCGACACCGCCACCTACGCCGAGGTCATTCCCGGTGTGGACCTGCGGATCAGGGCGACCAACACGGGATTCGCGAAGGTCTTCGAGGTGAAGGACGCCACCGCGGCGGCCTCCGCCGAGGTGGCGAGCATCGAACTCGGCCTGGAGCTGGACGGCTTCACCGCGGCGATCGGCGCGACCGGCGCGCTCGAGGTCAGCGATTACGAAGGGAACGTCGTCTACGGTGGCCCCACGCCGACCATGTGGGATTCGGCGGCCCCCGACGAGGAGGCGGGCGATGCCCCCTCCACCGACTGGTCGCCGTCCACGTACTCGATGTCGGCCCAAGTCGGCGCGGCGTACAGCGGCGGCGAGCTCACCCTGACGCCTGACGCGGCGATGCTGGCGGACCCGAACGCGGTGTACCCGATCAGGATTGACCCCGAGGTCGTCAAGATCGACTCCAGCGCTTGGGCGATGGTCTCGAACTACTCGAGCTACCGGAACCGCAGCTACTACAACGGCGGGTCTTTTGAGAAGGATCCCAACGGCACCGCGCGGCTCGGCCGCGCGCACAAGGCCGACGGTTCGATGGAGCAGACCTGGCGGCTGGCGTTCGAGTTCAGCACCTCGAAGTTCCGCGGCAAGGACATCATCGACGCCAACCTGCGCATGACGATGACGTACTCCTGGGTCCGGTCCTGCGACGGCCTCGACGTCACCGCCGACCTGTACGAGCTGGACGCGGGGAACCTGAAGAACTGGACGTGGAACGACCAGGGGAACTGGGGCACCAAGATCGCCTCGCGCGATGAAGGGGTGGCGTCCGGTTGCGGCGCACCGCGCCAGCTCTGGACGGACGTCACCGACTACGTCCAGGACGTCGCGGACACCAGTGACAGGAAGATCCAGTTCGGGCTCCAAGCCTCGTCCGAGTCCTGCCCGTCGTTCAACAACTGCCCCGGGTTCCGCCGCTTCGGGCCCGAGAAGGTGGGCGACGGGAACACGGGCTTCTACCTGAGTGTGAAATATAACACTCCCCCGAACAAGCCCGGCTCGTTCACGATCGACGGCCAGTCATGCACCTCCGGCAAGACCGTGAAGCTCGGGGCCGGCACGTCGTGGACCGTGACCGCGAAGCTCACAGACGACGACGGCGACAACATGGACGGCGTCCTGACCTGGAAGAACCTGGATACGAGCGCCGTGGAGTCGCGGAACTCGTCCGGAGCCGATAACGCGCGGGCGACCTGGACGCTGAAGGCGACGGACGTACCGGGTCAGCGGTACTCGTTCTCAGTTGCCGCCGAAGACAGCCGTGCCACGGGAGCGAGTGCCGGAGGATGCACGGTCCTCATCGACACGACGCCGCCCGCCGCCCCGACGGTGGTTTCGACCGACTATCCGTCGGACGGCGACATCCACGGCGCCGTCGGCATGACGGGACGATTCACAGTGGACTCGACGTCGACCGACACGGCCGGTTACTCATGGAGCCTGCAGGACGCCTACGGGGACAACACCGCACCGGTGTCGACTCCGGGGGCCGCGGCGACGATCGCGCTCGATCCGACCTCCAGCGGCCCGCAGAACCTCAGCGTGTGGGCCTACGACGGGCACGGCAACGTCTCTACCAAGACGACGTACACGTTCAGCGTCAACCCGAACGGCTCCCCGGTCGGGCACTGGAAGCTCGACGAGACCACGGGCACCACCGCGGCCGACACGAACTACCCGGATTTCCCGTCTGACGTGACCCGACCGCTCACCCTGACGGGCGGGGAATGGACCGGCGGGACGTCGGCCGACGCGGCCGACGACCACCTGCGGTACCTGACGCTCGACGGCGACGACCAGGCGGTCAGCTCCGCGCCGGTGGTGGCGACCAACGCCTCGTACACGGTCTCGGCGTGGGTCCGGATCCACCAGACCGACGTCGACTACACGATCGCGTCCCAGGACGGCATCGTGAACTCGGCGTTCATGCTGAAGTACGACGGGGAGAGCCACACGTTCCTCATCGTGGCCTCCAACCAGGACGCGAACTCTAGTGGCCTGCTCGCCGTCTCCGCGGGTTCGAACATCACCGCGGAGGCCGGCGTCTGGTACCACGTCACCGGCGTCTTCTCCTACGGCAGCCAGGAGCTCCAGCTCTACGTCGACGGCCAGCTCCAGAACACCGCGCCGTTCTCCGACGAATGGAACGCGACCGGCGCGTTCGCCGTCGGGCGCGATCTCTGGCAGGGCAAGCGCTCGACCTACTACGCGGGCGACGTCGACGACGTGAAGGTCTGGAACCGCGCCGTGCCGGCCGGTGAGATCCAGCGGCTCGGCCAGCACGCCGAGGGCATCTGGGACTTCGAGACCGTCGACCCCGCGTCCATCCCCGACCTCTCGGGGGCGGGCAACGAACTGTCGGCTGAGGGTCCGGTCGAACTGGTCGAAGGATTCGAGGGCATGGGCCTCAAGTTCAACGGCGTGGACGCGACCGCGGTCACGGACGCTGCCGTGCTCGACACGTCCCAGGACTTCACCATCGGGGTCTGGGTCCGCCTCGACCGCGACGGCGGGACCGTCAACGTGCTCAGCCAGGACGGCGTCAACACGGGCGCCTTCTACCTCGGCCACATGAGCTCCGGCGAGTGGGGCTTCCGCGCCCTCTCAGCGGACGCGGTGACCGGAGGCACCTGGAAGGAACTCTATTCGGATACTCCGGCGCAGGTCGGACAGTGGACGCACCTCGCGGTCACCTACGAGGCGTCGACCGGCACCGCGAGCCTCTATGTCAACGGCGAACCCGATTCGAGCGGGACCGGTTTCGCGCTGTGGGCCTCCGACGGCCCGCTCCGCGTCGGTTCGGTGCTGCACCGCGGCACCGTCGCCGACCACTGGCCCGGGGCTATCGACAGCGTGAACGTCAACTCCGGCGTGTTCGACGACCAGCAGATCAAGGCCCTCGCCGACGGCACCGTCCGCGAAGTCCACAGCCAACTGGTCACCGGCGACTTCAACGGCGACACGTTCGACGACGCGCTCGTCGTCGTCGAGTCACCGGACGGCGAAGGAGGCGTGTACTCCCAGATCTACCTGATGCGCAACGACGGCACCGGGAACCTCATCAGATCCGAAGAGCCGGTGTTCGAGTCCGACGCGCTCAACCTCGACGAGACGCTCCCGTGGCGGGCCGCCGACGTCGTCTGGCGCACGGGCGACGTGACGGGTGACGGCCGCGACGACCTCGTGGTCGCCGTCCCCAGCGACGACCACTTCGAGGTCTGGGCGATGCCCGCCTGCGGCAAGCGCGACCGCACCTGCATCAAGAGCGGCGCCCCGTTCGTGTACGACGTTGAGAAGCTCGAACTCCCCGCGGCCGACTGGGCACTCGCGGACACGCAGATCCAATTGGAAGACCTCTCCGGTGACCAGGCGGACGACCTCGTGCTCCTGCGCGGCGACGGGAACTCCTCCTATTCGATCTGGAGGGCGAAGTACGACATGAGCGAGCAGTCCTTCGACACGCCGATCCTCGCCGGGTCGGGGACCGGCAACTCCCGCCTGGTCGAGCTGGCGGTCGGCGACTTCGACAACGACTGGTGGGGCGACGTGGCCGAGATCCGCACTGGAGCGGACGGCAGCGCCGACGTCTACGTCAGGTACGGCTCCGCGACCGGACTCGGGACCGCTGAGTACAAACTGGACACGCCGAACAACTGGGACACCGAGCGCGACCGCGTCACGGTGGCGGACGTCAACGGCGACGGCCGACCGGACCTGCTGGCGACCTACCGATTCAACAACCGCGTCCGCGTCAACGTGTCGCTCGCACTCTCGACGCAGCGAGGGTTTGCCACGCCGGCGGCGTGGGAGTACTCCGACCGATGCACGGGATGCGCAACGGACCTGACCCCGTGGGCGCTCACCGACCTCGCGGGCGGCGACCTCGACGGCGACGGCAGGGAGGACCTGCTGACGCTTCGCGGCGGCACCGACGGGGATCTGGGAGCACTGTGGACCAGGCACTCGGCGGGCAGCGGTTTCTACGAAGCAGAGCCCACCTGGGCCGATGCGGACACCTGCTTCGGAGTCGAGGACGACGTCAACGGGGACGGGTACGCCGACGGGGTCATGCCCTACTCGTCGTACGACGCCGAGGGCCTCGCCGACTCCGGCGCGTTCTGGTTCTTCGACGGCGCCACCGGCTCCGTCAGCATCGTCACGGAGGAGACGCACGGCGCCGTCGGGACCACTGAGGCCGGCGACCTGTTCGGCCGCTCGGTCGCGCTCTACGACGCCGACGGCGACGGCTGCTCGGAGATCGTGGTCGGAGTGCCCGGTGAGGGCAGTTCGGCCGGATCGGTGATCGTCCTGCCGGGCAGGCCCGGCGGCATCGACGACGCGGCCGCGTACTGGTTCAGCCAGGCGTCGCCGGGCGTGCCGGGAGCGAGCGAGGCCGGTGACCGCTTCGGGTTCTCGCTCGCGGCCGCCAACCGCCCGGACGGTACCCCCGTCCTGATCGTCGGCATGCCCGGGGAGGACGTCCAGAACGACACCACCGGCGCATACCGCGACGGCGACACCCAGATCGCCGAAGTGGTCGACGCCGGGGCGCTGGTCTACTTCCAGGGGGATTCGAACGCATGGGTCGACACGAACACCTATGGGAGCTCCACCGCGGTCGAGGCGGGCGACAACTTCGGTTACTCGATCTCGGCGACGCCGATGAAGTTCGTGGTCGGCTCGCCGTTCGAGGACGGCACCGGCTCGCTCACCGACGCCGGCGGCATCTCGATGTTCACCCACTCGCGGTCGCCGGAAGGCTGGCCGAGCCTGGTCGGCTGGTACGACCAGTCCAACTCGGTCTTCGGCGGCAACGCGGCGGAAGCGGGCGACCGGACGGGATTCTCCGTGTCGGCGGTCGACTACTGGCCGGCCACGCTGGGCGTCGACGCCGTCAGGACCGCAGTCGCGATCAGCAGTCCGGGGGAGGACACCGGCGGCGTCACCGACGCGGGCCTGGTCAACCTGATGTACTTCGGCACTGACAACGTCGGTACCTCGATGCGCGGCTACCTCCAGGGCGACGCGCTCGGCGACACCGCCGAGGCGAGCGACCTCCTGGGCAACGCCGTCGCGCTGTACAACCTCGACCAGTCGGTGCAGGCGACGAACTCGACGCTCAGACTGGCGATCGCCTCGGCCGGCGAGGACCGATCCTCCCAAACGGACCAGGGCATCGTCCATGTCACCGGAGCGGCGGTGCCGACCGACGACATCGACACGATGATCACCGATCCGACGCCTACCGCCGGCGGGATGTTCGGTGCGGCGCTCGGAGGGAGTACCAGCGCGATCTACCTCGCGTCCGCCAGTGCCACACCGCTGAGCTGCATGACGTGGGTCTCGATTCCCAGCAACTCGCAGCAGACCGTGGTGGCGACGGCCGTGTAACCGATCCGAAGGGGCGGGGCCGTCGAACGCGATGCGTTCGGCGGCCCCGTCGGGTTCTACCGCCCCTTCCCCAATGTCAGACTGCGACGTGAACCCGCACGCGTTCGATGAGGTCCTCGCTGTCGAGGTCGCCCAGCGGGCGCCACTCGGCGGCGTGGACCTCCGCGGCGGCCGGGGTCAGGTCCGTGCCGGCGGCGCGGAACAGGTAGCGCACGTCGTAGTGGTCATGGGCCGCTTCGCCTTTGCGCGGGTTCGCCGGGATCGGGTGGACGTCGATGTGGATCGGCGCCGGGTCGAGGAGTTCGAGCGCGCCTAGCCCGGTCTCCTCGACCGCCTCGCGCCGGGCCGCGGCAGGAAGGGACTCGTCGCCGGGTTCGAG